>NZ_JADYVO010000018.1:0-147037 GCF_020193825.1 Bradyrhizobium sp. NBAIM18 | reverse complement strand
TCTCGCGCCGGAGGAGGGGCAGCCGGGGGGGGATCCGGCGGTAGCGGCGGGTCTGGCGGTGGCGGAGGCAGTGCGAAAGGGCCTTTCGCAACCGGCGGCAGCTCTGGAATTCCAAACGCAAATGGTGGGCTCGATTGCGCAGAAGAAGACGAGGAAAAGCGCAAGGCCGAGTGTCCGGGAGCTAACACCAGGATTTCGAGTGCAGCCGAATCCAGCCGATAGCAGTCTTCTCGGCCCATGCGTGAGCCTGCGGCGCCGTACGGTTTGGCAGGGCTGGACCTTTCTTAAACGTCCGGCCGAGTCATCCCTTGTTGCACCGCTGCAGCGCGATTTGCGGTGCAAACACTGCCAAATGTTCGTACGATTGTGTGAATTGCATACTTTTCCTGACCTTAGAAGTAGGCGACTTCTCCTCAAGACCTCGATCAGGAGCGTGTCATGAATATCCGCGTTCGAGCGGAGGGTCCTGCGGCGCTGCTTCGAGAACGTCTCGAGGCGCTGGTCGCAGAGCTTGCGGAACTTGAAAAGCTCAGAGAGCGGGTAGGTCGGGAGGAGAATCTTCAGCGCAAGCTGCGCAAGGCGGGCGGCGCCAATAACCCAGCTCGGACCGCGGGTGGGCCTTCCGGCTTCGCACAGGCAAAGCTCATGCCGATACCGCTTATTCGCAAGAAGTCGGGCTGTTGTGACGAGCGTCCCAAGGCGAATGGATAACAGGAATTGTCGTCCATTGTTCGCTTCGGCCGGGAGCCGGCCGCAAAATCGAAAAAATGCCGCGCAGGATCGGGCGTTTGCAGCGACCGAGCCTCGCGCGGTTTGCCGAATGGCGCGGGCACATGCGGGGTGGTTCGCGAAAACGAACTGGTTCTAAGAGCCTGTCCCGGCTATTCGGCCGCCAGGCGAGCGGGAGGCGCTCCGCGCTGGAGGCCTATGAACGAGCCCGACCGTGCTCTGCGAGACGATCCGATCGATTCTGCGGCTCATGACCTTGTAGCATTCGCATGCCATGGCTTCGAGCCGCGGCCGATCGATTTCAAGCTGGCCACGTCGATTGGATCTTAGTGCTCTTGATGTCCGCATTGTGCTCACGACATGTGTGACGGTGGTGCGGCGGACGCCCAGCAATTCCGACAACGTTTCTTGGGTCAGCGGGAGGAGATCGCTGCCATTTGCCCGATCGTGAATGTGAAGCAGCCAGCGCGCCAAGCGGGCTTCGACAGAATGTAATGCATTGCAGGCAGCCACGTGCTGGAGTTGCGTCAGCAACGATCTCGTGAACACTTGCACCATCGCTGCGACGGCGGGGCTGCAATGTTGCGCTGTCAGGAATTGCGCAGGCGAGATCTGCAGCGCGGTCCCGGCGATGCGAGCAACGGCCGTCACGGGCGAGTGGGATGCGCCAAGCGCTGACGTCAGACCCACAGCCCCTTCATGACCCACTATCGTCGTGGCGACCGTCTGCCCGTTCGGCAGCTCCATGATAGTGGCTATCGCGCCGCTCAGGGGGAAGAGAAGATGTTCGATCCGATCGCCTGATCGGACGAGCACCGTATCGCGCTCGATGACGATCTTCCGCAGATGAGGTGCAAGCAAAGCAAAATCCGCCGGCGGCAACGCTGCTAACAACCGATTACCAACCCTGGTCGCGTGGTCCATCATGGGATCAACCCCCGACGGATGTTCGGCGCGAGAACTCATGCCGGCTCGTCGAGCTGCTGTCCGGCGTGCAGCTCAACAGCAGTCAACTGGCAACCACAGATATGGTTCCTGCGATGAAGGCTAGCATGCGCTGGTCTGCCAATCGCAGGAACGGCTTGCGCCCGCGACTCCAGCTTGCGCTTATACGGACCTGTCGCGGACCTGCAATTGATGTCGTCGACTCGCCGATGGCAGCCTGCGCTGCGGCTGAACAGCGTCCCAGCCAACGATCATTCTCCGAACAGCTGATCGGCCTTGAGTTGTGAAGCGCGCCAGGCGCGGATCGCGAGCGCGCTCTGAAAGTCTCGTCTCAGGGGCGGACAATTTCCAAGATGGCGTTCTGGCCGCCGGGACCAATAGCGTTGGAATGACGGCCGTGAGCCGTTTGTGTGCCCCACTCGAAGCCCACCCAACGGCTTGGCGTCGCCGTACTGTTCGGCAAAAGGATAGGATTTACGGCAAATGGGCACATTTGCACGTCAAATTCGCGATTTTAGATATGGTTAAACCGGATTAAATCTCTTTCTTTATTCTATTCGTTGTATTTTAATGACCTCACTCGGTCTCGGCTATATGCCGAAGGACATAGACGGCCGGGTCGAGGCAGGGTCCATGTTAGACACGTCTGCGAAAGAGCGGATATTCAAGCCCATCCGGCTTGTGATCGTCGATCGACAGCCGATCGTTCTACGGGGGCTTGAGTCGGTACTCGGGGCACAGCCGGACTTCGACGTCATCGCGTCGTGCAGCGACGGGACAAGCTGCATCCAAGCGATGCGGAATTTGACACCCGACGTTGCACTTCTTGCTGACACCCTGCCAGATTTGACGGCATCCGAGATCCTCGCCATTGCGAAAGCTGATCGGCTGCCCACGCGCCTGGTGTTCTTTACAGATTCCGACACGGACCACGATCTAACCTTGGCCATCGCTGCTGGCGCGTGTGATGCAATCGCGAAGTATGTCGCACCGGACGCTGTGCTGCGATCGCTGCGACTGATGACGAAGCGTAACTTTTTGGAGCGGTCCGATCTCTCGCCAACCGTAGAGAAAACCGACAGCAGCAAAATCGACAACCTGCTGGAGCTATTGACGCCGCGCGAACGTCAAATTGTACGACTGGTGTCACAAGGAATGTCGAACAAGGAGATCGCGCACCAGCTAAACGTTTCCGATGGAACCGTTAAAGTACACCTGCACAACATATTTCAGAAGCTTGAAATAACCAACAGGACGGTGCTCGCCACCCTCGCATTGCTACAACGCCCGTCCGGGTTCGGAATGCTCTCGCTGGCTCTCCTGGCGGTCGCCATTGCGGACGAACTCAAGGCGTCGGAGGCAAACGACATGCTTCCGCATGACGACAGCACCGGCCCCGCGGTGGAGTATGCCGAATATGAGCTCTGGAAGCGAGCTATCCTCCGTTACGCCATCGCCGCGGACGCCGACGAAAAGCCGTCGCTCACTCAGAGAGGCGTTTTTGTCGGGGCGAGCCAAATCTCGACCGCGGCTTCGGCAATGGAAGCGCCTCGCACCGCTGAGCAATCCGCAGGCTCGAAATCGTGGAAGGACTACAGTTCTGTTGGTTCAAGCACGCCCGGTTTGGCCACACCTTCCCTGCGAGGAATGAACGACGCGAAGATTGGAGGTGACTCCACCGCGGAACATCTATTCTCGCGGCTGACATCCAATCCGACGTTGATTCACGGAGGGTATGGTACTTTCGCCACCCTCACCGGTGCGTTGATCTACACACTCAGCGATCCCCATTTGGCACTGCTGTCGCATGACCCGGCCAAAGCGCCGCTCGACAGCTTCGTGGACGTTACCGGATACAATGCGGCCCCCAGACTTGCTGCGAGCACCAATACCGACGATCATCATGTAGACGATTCAGTCCCGGGTTTCCTTGCGCAGGCTTCTCGCCTGCCTTCCGCGTTTGTGGCCGCTGAAAACGAAAGCGCCGCCGGAGAAGGCACTCGGGGCCACTTGAGTGATGGTACCGTAGGGGAGACTCTCCAAAAACTTGCCGGCCTCGTGCACTTCGGTCACGATGCCGGCAGTAGCGGATATAGTCACGATCAGCTGATGGGCGGCAACGTCGCTGAAAACGTTGTTCATCGCGACCCGACCGATTCCAGTTCTACCTCTTCCGGCTCTGTCTTCAACTTCGCGTCTGGGCCAAGCAGGATCAATCTTGCGGCCTTCGGAGCCCTTGCCAGGCTTCATATGACAGCAGCAAGCAAGTCCATACCGCCACACACCGTCGCTTGGATCTTCAACTCCGCAACCAATGAAACGATCGTCTATGTGAATGCGACCGATCGTGTTCTGGAGATCGGAGATCGCGACCTGTTGGAAATCCATCTGCAGGGGATTGTATCCATCGCAGAATCGGATTTCGTCGGCCAGCCGACGAGCGCGGCTGCCGCTCTCACCTTGGAGCAGCTCGAAGACGCGCTGACATCCGTGATTGCAATCGAAGCTATTCTGAGTACCGACAGTGCCCATGCAAGTATCGGGACGAGAGAGAGCACATTCGGGACCGCTGGAGTTTGGGACAGTCTGGCTGATGCCGGCTTGAGGACTGAATTCGCGCCGGTCCGCACAACGGAAGAGAGCGTGGATGGGACCGAGGGGTCGGCTCGCATATCACCGATCGTGCTTGCTCATGCTGCAGCGGTAACGGAAGTTGAAAGTCTTACATTGAAGAGTCAGCGGAACGATGCAGGTACCGGCCCCAGCATCGCAGCGGCCGGTAGTAACTCACAGCATGTTCTGGAGCCATGGCCTGCAAAGGAAACAGGTGCGGAGCAGACAGAAGGTGGCTTCATACCTGGGAGTGATGTCGGTGATGAGAACGAGCATCAATCCCCGGCTTCGGACCCTTCGGGAAGGTCAGGGAAGACGGCAGAAACAGGCAGCGCGGAACATGGCAAGCCGGTGCATTCAACCTCTAAAAACGCACCGGAAGCAGCCGATTTTGGTGCATCGAGCCTCGTGACAGCGCACAGGGACGACCGCGAAGGGGCGCAGCACGCTCCCGAGCAAATGTCTGCAATGGCCGGCGCCAGAGATACGGCCGACGTGAAGTCCATACCGGGCAATCGCGCTGGCAAGGACAACGCGCATGATTCACCGGCTTCGGACCGTTCGTCAGGGTCAGCGAGAACAGCCGAACAAGGCGGCCTGGACGACAGCAACTCGCACGCGTCGGAGCGAGGGTCGGCAAAGGCGGCCACGGAGACGGCCGAAGTGAAGTCCATGCCGGGCAATCGCGCCGGCAAGGACAACGCGCATGATCCACTGGCTTCGGACGATTGGTCAGGGCCAGCAAAAGCGGCCGAACCAGGCGGTCTGGACCACAGCAACTCGCGCGCGTCGGAGCGAGGGTCGGCAACGGCGGCCACCGAGACGGCCGAAGCAAAGGCCATACCGGGCAATGGCCTCGGCAATGACAATGAGCATCATTCCTGGACTCCAGCCTATACGCGCGAGTCAGCGAAGATGGCAGAGCCCAGCGGCGTGGAGCAGAGTAACAAATGGGAGCACTCGACCTCTGCTCACGGCCCGAAGGCTGACGAAAGTGTTGCAACGGCGGAGCCGGAGCCTGTAAAGGCGACAACCACCGAGTTGGCTGAAACTGTCTTCATGTCCGAGAAGAGTGTCGGTGAGGGCGACAATCATCGTGCATCGAACGCAAGCGCGTCGGCAGCAGTGGCCACGGCAAAACTGGCTGACCTGCAGCATAGCAATTCAGGATACAATTCACACTCGGCCTCCGCAAAGGCATCAGCAGCAGCCGAGATCGCCGAATCGAGCGCCACAAAAGGCGATAGTGCAGGGAACGGAAACTCGCAGCACGCTACGCAACCTGCTGCAATCGCATCGGTGGCCGCACAGCCGGCTAAAGCTGCGTTCGAGACCGGCGGCGCCGATCAAGATCGGGTGTTCCGCTTCGACAGCGACGCAACTCCTTTCACTCCCATCGTCAGGTTTGAACCTAGAGAGGTCCACATTCCGCTCGATCCACGCGCAAAGCCCGATCAGGCGGCCACCCTCGATATCCTCGTCAAAATCCTACCCAACGCACTGGACGATCCCGCGGCCAACCATGGCAATAACGGACCCCATCACGCCCCTGTAGCTGCGCATCATGACCTGCTGATTTGAAATGTTACATTGTCTCGCGAGCAGGACGCAGGGCCGATGTTGAACAGCCTGCTCCGTATACTGGTCGGTTGATATGCGGCCTAGATCCTTGAGTGGCCGGCCGTGGGATCAACCGTGCCGTGGACAGCACGATCTCTCGAAAAACGCCACCCGACAAGACGCGCCTTGGGTGGCCTTCCTGAAAGATACTCTTAGACTTGAAATGCTCCTTATGCATTGATAATCCTCGATAACTCATTGAAATCGCAGAAAATGCGACCGCCCTCCGAGCGCACCACCTCGCGCTGCACGCCGCGATTCGGAACCAAAGCCCTCGCCTCGCATTCGCAACTGGTCGCCGAATGCGCTTGAAGGTGGAGGACGATGAGGGACGCTATGTCCGATGTTGCCGAGATCCGCGGCGCCGTTCACCTGTGCATCGACATGCAGAACATTTTCGCCCCCGACGGCCTTTGGGCGACGCCCTGGATGGAACGGGTGCTGCCGACGGTCGTCTCGGTCGTTGCGCGCCACGCAGAGAGAACAATCTTCACGCGCTTCATCACTCCGCAGGATCCGGAGGATCGCCCGGGGCAGTGGCAGAGTTATTTCCGCCGCTGGCGCCAGGCCACGCGCAGGCATCTGCCGTCATCGGCTCTGGAGCTCGTGCCGGCCTTGGCACGTTTCGTTCCGCCGGCGGCAATGATCGACAAGCCGGCCTATTCCGCGTTCAGCAATCCCGGTCTTGCGAGCCTGCTGGTCGAGAAGAACGTCGGCACCGTCGTGATATCGGGCGCGGAGACGGACGTCTGCGTGCTCTCGACGGTCCTGAGCGCCGTCGATCTCGGCTTCAGGATCGTCCTTGTCGAGGACGCGCTGTGCAGCTCGTCCGACGTCGGCCACGACGCGCTCATGACGATGTACCGCACCCGCTTCCACGGCCAGGTCGACCTGATGACAGCGGAAGAGCTGGCCGAGGTCTGGCGGGAGTAGGGTCCGACGTCATTGAGCCGCGCAAGGTCCTCCCACGAGGCGGATCAAGCGACCGCGATGTCGGCCGCCACCGGTCTCGCATGCGGCGGCCGAGCATCGTCCGCGCCGGACCGCATGCTCAGGTAGGTTGGGTCGAAGCCGGCGAGCCGGACCAGGCCCGGCCAGTCCGTGATGGACAAGGTCTTACCCTGCCATTGCAGCAGATGGCAGCGGCGCAGCTCCTGGATGGTGCGGTTGGCATGGACCGGGGAGATGCTGCAGGCTGCGGCGAGGTCGGACTGGGTGAAGGGCGAGGACAACCTGAAATCCCGGGCAAGCCCGACAGTTTGCAGCCGCACCGTGATCTCGCAGAGCAGGTGCGCCACGCGTGTCAAGGCGTCCCGGCTGCCGAGGTTCACCGTCCAGTTGCGCTGGATCGCGTGATCGGCAAGCAGCATCAACAGCAAGGCGTGCGACATTGCCGGAGATCGCACCGCGAGCTCGCGAAAGAAGCGGTGCGGCACGAGCGCGACGATTGCGGAGCCGAGCGCGGTCAGGTTGCCCTCGATGCGCGGCCGATACAGGCTTTGCAGGTTGGCGATGTCGCCGGGCACGCAGATCGCGGTGATCTGGCCATCTGCGCTTTCGTCATTCTGCCAGGACAGATATCCCTGGAGCACCAGGCAGCATTGCGTTGCCTCATCGCCGTGCCGCAGGATGGTCTGATGCGCGCCGAAATGCGCGATGCTGCTCGGCATGTCCGCAAGCAGATCGAGATGTTCCGGGGTCAGTTCGACGAGGCTCGTCAGGCGGTCGGCCAGCCTCGAGAAAGCAAATCCTGCCTGCATTTGATCTCCGACGGCCCCCGTCGGCCCAAGTGTGGCCGATAATGACGGCGGAAAGCATTAACGTTTGATAGGTTCGTCTGGAGTATCGGCGAGGCAGCAGGCCGCTTGCCGATACAAGATCCTCACGTTCAATTGACGTTGTCGCCGAGCATGTTGCGGACGCCTGTGGTCACGGCGGCGAGGCCGCGCGTGCCGTGCATCAGCGCGATCTCGCCCTGCTGCTCGTGGCGGATGGCATGCGCCATGATGCGCAGACGAGGGTCGCCGCGGCTGTGCCACATCTGGTCGGCCATCCTGACCGCACCGCGGTGATGCCGGCTCATCGCCTCGACGAACAGCGTGTCGAACTGGTCCGGCGGCGCGGTCTTGACCTGGCGCATCTCGGCCGGCGTCAGGAAGCCCGGCATCGCCGCCCGCTCCTCGGTGCTGCAATCGGGCATCTCCGTGTCGAACCAGCTCAGCCACCAATTCTCGAATATGCGGTTCTCTCCGGTCTGGCTCGCGACCATCAGCATTGCGAGCTTGCGCAGATGCGGATCCTGCGCGCGCTCGGCAGCCGTCCGCGCCAGCTCGATGCCCTGGGCATGATGCGTTGTCATGTGACGGATGTAGGCCTGGTCTTGATCCCTGTCGCGGCCCATCCACGGCGGCTCGTAACCATGACCGCCGAACAATGCGACCGCCCCAAGTAGCGCAATCACGGCCAGCGCGCCGGTGATCCACATATTCGTGAACCGCACGTCGCTGTCAGGCGCAGTCCCGCGCCTCCAGCGCAGGCGCGCGAACAGGGGATACATCACGGCGGAGGAGCCATGCACCAGCAGCCCGATCCAGTAGGGTTGTTGCAGCGTGAACAGCGGCTGCCAGAATGGAAACAGCGGCACCAGCACGAACCATTCCATGCCTGAAGAGAACGCGGCCCAGGGCAGCGCCAGCAGCAGGATCGTCATCGGCCGCAAGTCGGCCGTCCAGCGTCCGAGCACGCCGAAGAAAACCAATGCCCAGGAAAAATCGGCCCATTGGTGAAAGGCGATCCCGGCCAGGATCGCGCTCCAGGATGGCTCGGAGCTGATCGCCCAGTCGCGCGCAGGAATCGCGGCAACCGTCATCCAATCGACCGCCGCATCGCGGCCGATTCGGGCAGCGAAGAGCTGGCTGACGATTGTCGAAAACGTGCTGCTGATCAGGCCGAGTGCGGCCGCGGCAATCCAGCGCGAACGCCGCCGCTCGTCGGTGGTGCGCCGCGCCCCACTCGTGAGTGCTGGTCGCGGCTCCGCGTTCACGTCAGCTGCTTGAGCTTCTTCAGCGGATTGAGTTCGCTCGGCTTGTCCTGTTCGTCGCGCCCGCGCTCGGCCTGCGCCTTGCCGTCATCGTGCAGATCCTGGTCGCCGATGATCTCGCCGACGGCCTGCTTGGTCTTGCCGGCGATCCGCTGCTGCAGACCTTTGGTCTTGCCCATGAGCTGCCTCCGATATGTCCTGCCGTGGCTCACGCCGCTACCCCGGCGCCTAAAGGGGGCGTGGGCGCCGGGGCTGCGGTCTTGCAAATCGCCTCCGGCGGCGGGGGGAGACGCCGGAAGCGTTGATCAGACTCTTCGCGACGCGGATGGTTCCTCCTGATATCACCGAGGCTCGAGTGCGATGATCACGCCTTCGTTGCCCCGGAGCAGGATGGACGCATCCGGCACCGGCTCGGGCGGCCGATCCAGATGCGTCGACATCAAGAGACGGCCGCGACCTTGCCAGTGGAATTTCCGCGGTTCGGCCGCGAGATTGAGCGCGACCAGAATTTCGTTGCGGCCTTCCGTCCGTTTGAAGGCCAGGACATCGTTCTGCGAGCGCAGCGGCTCGTAGCCGCCCCGTTGCAGGCCGGCATGCTCGCGCCGCAGCGCCATCAGCGCGCGAAACAGAGCGAGGATCGAGCGCTCGTCGCGCTGCTGTGCGGCGACATTGGCTGCACCATCGGGCGGCTCGAGCGGTAGCCATGGGCGGCCCGTCGTGAAGCCGCCATCGGGGCTGTCATCCCACCGCATCGGTGCGCGTTCGGGATCGCGGCACAGGCCATAGCCGGGCACGAGCTTCTCGAAGGGATCGCGGACGCGGCCCTGCGGAATCGGCACGCGCTTGCGGCCGATCTCGTCGCCCATGAAGAAGAACGGCGTTCCCCGCAGCGTCATCAGCAGCATCGCCAGCACGCGCATCTGCGCCTCGCCGATCTTGCTCGCGATCCGCTGCTTGTCGTGGCCGCCGATGACCCAGACCGGCCAGGCACCGTCAGGGATGGCGTTGAGATAGGCGTCGACCGTGGCCTGCAGCGAGAGGGCGTCCCATTTTGAATCGAGCAGGGCGAAATTGAGCGGCAGATGCAGGCGCGGCCGGTCGTTGCCGTAGAAGTGGCCGATGCGGTCGGTCTTGCCCTGGACCTCGCCGCACAACATCCGTCCGGGATAGGCGTCGATCACCTCGCGGATGAACTCGATGCAATCCATCGTCTCGGGCCGATCGTCGGTGAACACCGTCGTGTGCCGCTGCGGCGGCGGCTTGCCCTCGGCTTGCGGATTCGCCGGATTGTCGCGCAACAGCCGGTCCTTGATCAGGACCGCACTGGCGTCGACGCGAAAGCCGTCGACGCCGCGGTCGAGCCAGAACCGCATGGCATCGGCGATGGCGGCCCTCACGTCCGGGTTGCGCCAGTTGAGGTCGGGCTGCTCCACCAGAAAGGAATGATAGTAATATTGTCGGCGCGCCTCGCACCATTCCCAGCCGCTGCCGCCGAACCGGCTCAGCCAGTTGTTGGGCGGCCCGCCGTTCTCGGCAGGATCGGCCCAGATGTACCAGTCGGCTTTCGCGCTGTTGCGCGAGCTTGCGCTCTCGACGAACCAAGCGTGATCGTTCGCGGTGTGATTGGGAACGAGGTCGAGGACGAGCCGGATGCCCGCACCGTGCAGCGCCTCGAGCAGGCGATCGAATTCCTCGAGGCTGCCGAAGGAGGGATCGATCGAACAATAGTCGGAGATGTCGTAGCCGAGGTCGCGGAAGGGGCTTTTGTAGATCGGCGTCAGCCACACCGCATCGACGCCGAGCCATTTCAAATAGTCGATGCGCGACATCAATCCGGCAAGGTCGCCCTTGCCGTCGCCGTTCGAGTCCTGAAAGGAGATCAGCGCGATCTCGTAGACGACGGCGGATTCCCACCACGCAGCTTCGTCACGGGACTCGTCGCTCATCACCTTGCTTCACCTCGTTTTGCCCAGCGTGCGTTGCGATCTGTCTCGCGGCAGTGCGGACGCTCTCGATGCCCTTGGGAAATCCGCTGCGGTTCGGATAGAGCTTGCGCCGTGCATCGCGCGGCGGGCGGCGTGGCCTGGTGTCCTGCGCGGCGCGGTAGTCGAGCACGGCGATGCCGCCGACCATCAGCAATGCGAGCGCGACATTGCCCTTCTTGGGATTGTCCGCCGTCAGCCCGGACAGCAGCGCGGCGGCATCGAGGCCGTCGCCGCCGACGCGAGCCCACAGGCCGGCGTTTTTCTCGACCGACAGCGTCATGATCCCGGCCATGATTTCGCGCACGCCGAAGGCGCGGACGAGGGTCTCATGGCCTTCCATGCCCAGCGTGTGCGTGACGCGCCTCGGCGCGAACAATTCGACGACGCCGAGGCCGATGCTGAACCAGCCGAGTGCGCGCGCGAGCTGGTCCGCCGGCTGCTTCAGGCTCGGTCCGCCCTCGACGATCTTGGGGTCGCCCTTGGTGCGAACGATGTTGGAGAAGTGAAACATGGCTGGCTCCTTCAGGGCTTCAGTACGACCTTGACGCAGGAATCGCGCTTGTCGCGAAACACCTGGTACATCTCCGGCCCCTGGGCGAGCGGGACGGTGTGGGTGATGACGAAGGACGGGTCGATCTCGCCCTCTTCGATGCGGCGGAGCAGGTCGTCGGTCCAGCGGTTGACGTGGGTCTGGCCGGTCCGCATCGTCAGGCCCTTGTTCATGAAGGCGCCCATCGGGAGCATGTCGGACAGGCCGCTGTACACGCCCGGCACCGAGATGATGCCGCCGGGGCGGCAGACATAGATCATCTCGCGCAGCACGTGGGGCCGGTCGCTCTCGGCCATCACCATCTGCTTGGCGCGGTCGAGCAGAGTGTCGGGCAGCGATGGCATCACATGAGATTCCATGCCGACGCAATCGATGCATTTTTCCGGGCCCTTGCCGTCGGTCAGCTCCTGGAGCCGCTCCACCACGCTCTCGGTCTCGAAGTTGATCGTGGTGGCGCCGCCGGCCTCGGCCATGCTGAGCCGCTCGGGCAGGCAGTCGATCGCGATCACCTGGTTGGCGCCGAGCAGGATGGCGCTGCGGATCGCCATCTGCCCGACCGGGCCACAGCCCCAGATCGCGACCGTATCGGTCGGCTCGATGTCGCATTGCGCGGCGGCCTGCCAGCCGGTCGGGAAGATGTCGCTGAGGAACAGCAATTGCTCATCCGGGATGCCGGCCGGAACCTTGATGTGGGTGGCGTCGGCAAAGGGCACGCGGAGATATTCGGCCTGGCCGCCGGGATAGCCGCCGGTCAGATGCGTGTAGCCGAACAGGCCCGCCGTCGTGTGTCCGAACACCTTGTCGGCCAGATGACGCTTGCGGTTCGTGGTCTCGCACACCGAGAAATTGCCGCGCTTGCATTGGTCGCATTCGCCGCAAATGATCGTGAACGGCACGACGATGCGGTCGCCCTTCTTCAGTTTGCCGTCGACTCCCGAGCCGACCTCGACCACTTCGCCCATGGTCTCGTGGCCCATGATGTCGCCGGGCAGCATGCCCGGGATGAAATTGTGAAAGAGGTGCAGGTCGGAGCCGCAGATGGCGCAGCTCGTCACCTTGATGATGGCATCGCGCGGATCCTGGATCTCCGGGTCGGTGACGGTGTCGCACCGGATGTCCTCCTTGCCGTGCCAGACCAGCGCCTTCATCGTCCGTCCTCCCGGTTGAGCCACGTGCCATCTAAGTCCAGGCACGAACGATGGTTGCTATCGCCGCGCGCAAATTCTTCGCACTGCGCAAATAGGAACGAGAGAGCAGGGCAGAGATTGAGCGTGATCACCTCATTCCAAAGGCTCAATCACAAGGGTTTGCCGCATGTCCGCCAATCAGCTCGCCGTCGTCACAGGCGCCTCAACCGGTATCGGTCTGGAACTTGCAAGGTGCTGCGCGCAGGCCGGATTCAACCTCGTGATCGCGGCCGACGAGTCCCAGATCGAACGCGTCGCCGTCGATCTGCGCCGGCTCGGCGGCAGCGTCGAGCCGGTCGAGGCCGATCTCGCTACCGACGAGGGCGTCGACAAGCTCTGCGCCGCGGTCGGCGACCGGCCGATCGATGCGCTGCTGGCCAATGCCGGAATCGGCCTCGGCAAGGCGTTCCTGGACCAGGACTTTGCCAGGGTGAAACACCTCATCGACACCAACATCACCGGCACGCTGTATCTGATCCACCGCGTCGGCAATGAGATGCTTCGCCGCAATGCCGGCCGCATCCTCATCACCGGCTCGATCGCCGGCTTCATGCCGGGCAGTTTCCAGGCCGCCTACAACGCCAGCAAGGCGTTCCTCGATTCATTCTCATTTGCGCTGCGCGAGGAGCTGCGCGACAGCGGCGTCACCGTGACCTGCCTGATGCCAGGGGCGACCGAGACCGAGTTCTTCCGCCGCGCCGACATGATGGACACCAAGGTCGGCACCGACAAGAAGGACGGCGCCTACGATGTTGCCAAGGCCGGCTTCGATGCGATGCTGCGCGGTGAGGCCGATATCGTCACCGGGCTGAAGAACAAGATCCAGACCACGGTCGCGAACGTCACGCCGAACGAGATGCTGGCCAAGCAGCACCGCAAGATGGCGGAGCCCGGTACTGCAAGGTCTTAGAGCGACGCGCGTGCAATGTGGCGGCGCGCACGAACCGTTTTGCGAAGAGAAAAGAGAAAGAAGACCCCGATTCACATAGCATAATGCGCCGCGGCCCTCAAACCGTCAAATTGTACGGGCTGAACCAAGAGGGGGGGCTGCTCTGGCGATGGATCGCATCGAACAGGCCTTTATCGCGACTGCCGTTACGGGTTTTCTCGTGATGATGGTTGCGATCGTCTGGATGATGATGAGCTGAAGGTGGGGAGCTTGCCGTCTTGCGCATCGCGCTACCTTACGCCGCAGTTATCCTGTGCCTGGCGGTGACCGCGTGGCTTGCTTTCGCGCATCTATTTTGATCGTCGCCCGGCTGCGAGCTTTCAACCGCTTTTGCTAGACCGGCTGTTCGGCGATGAGTCCGGTGAGCTTCCGTGCCATCGCCGCAAGATCGATCGGCTTTTCCAGGAGCGGCACGTTCTGAAATTCCGGACTGAGTGTGATCTTGTCGTATCCGGTGGTGAAAAGGAAGGGCACGTTACGCGCTCTCAGCTCGCGGGCGATCGGAAAGATCATCTCGCTGCGGATGTTCACGTCGAGCACGGCGGCGTCCAGGACGCTGCCGTCGTGCAGGATCTTGAGCGCGTCTTCGAGATCGCCGACAGGACCGGCGATCTCGGCGCCCAGCGCGCGGAATGTCTCGCCGATGTCATCGGCGAGAAAATACTCGTCCTCGACCACGAAGATGCGGCGCCCCTTGAGCTCTGCGCGCTGATGCGACGATGTCTCCATGCTGTCTCGGCCTCCCAACGCATAGGAACATAAGCCGGCGATCCGCCTTGGTGCAAACTGCAAACGATGCAATTGGAGGCGGGTTCCATGGGCAACCGCGACATCATTGTCATCGGGGGCTCGGCCGGGGCGACCGCTCCATTGAAGCAGATCCTGAGCCGTCTGCCGGCGGATCTGCCGGCCGCCGTCTTCATCGTGCTGCACATCCCGGCCCAGGGCATCGGCATCCTTTCCACGGTCGCCAGCAGTGCCGGCCCGCTCCCCGTCCGGCAGGCCGAAGACGGTATGAAGATCGAGCCCGGTCAGATCTACCTGGGTGCTCCGGACCATCATCTTCTCGTCACGGAGGACCGCATCTTCCTCGGCCGCGGCCCGCGGGAGAACATGGTGCGGCCGGCGATCGATGCGTTGTTCCGCTCGGCCGCGCTCTATCACGGGCCGCGCGTCATCGGCGTGCTCCTGAGCGGCCTGTTGTCGGACGGCGCGGCCGGCCTCAACGCCATCAAACGCTGCGGCGGGATGGCCGTGGTGCAAGACCCCGCGGACGCGATCTCGGACGAGATGCCGCGGCGCGCCATGGAGGCGACCACGGTCGATCTCTGCGTCCCCGGCGCCACCATGGGCGATGTGCTGTCCGAACTCGTCAGGGAGCAGGCCGGCGCCGCGCTGCCGATCCCGCCGGAGATCCGGCTCGAGGTCGAGATCGCGGCCGGCGAGCGGATCGGAAGCGACAATCTCGCCTCGATGGCTGACCCTGTCGCCCTGACCTGTCCAACCTGCGGCGGGGTGCTCTCGGAGGTCAAGAACGCCCGTCCGATGCGCTTCCGCTGCCAGGTCGGCCACGGTTTCACCGCCGATGCGCTCGCCAAGGAGCAGGAGGGGCGCGTCGACGAAGCCCTACGCGTGGCATTGCGGATCATCGAGGAGCGGGCGGAGCTGGTGCAGCGCATGGCCGCCGACGGCCGGCGCAGCGGCAGGGCTGCCGTCGCCGAGATGTACGAGGCTCGGGCGCTCGAATACCGCGAATATGCCGACATGATCCGGCGCGTCGTGCTAAAGTCGCTCGATCCTTCCGTAGGCAAACGGGAGGCGTGAAGGCGTCGCCATGGCCATCTCCCTTGCCGAACGCACCGCACAGCTCGACGCCGAGCAACGCCTGCTGGTGAAGGCGGAACAGGACATCGAGGAGGGCTGGAAGCGCATCCGCAATCAAGAAGATTGCGTGCGTGAACTCATGGCGAGCGGACACGACACGCGTCAGGCGGAGCGGCTGGTCAGCCTGCTCAAGCAGACCCTGGTCGAATGGGAGCGCCACCGCGTCCTGATCGAGCAGCGGGTCGAGTATCTCCGGCAAGAGGTCGCGGCTGGGTAGTTGGCGGGGGGGGGGGTCGCACGGCAGCTCTCCTGAACTCCGCGCTGAGCTCAAACATGACATCGAGCTGCCGCTCCGCGTACCGGCGCCAACGCTCGTTCTCGGCCAGCAGGCGGTGAGCGTCCGCCGTTGCGCGCTCGGCGCGCCTGATCAGAACGGCGAGTTCCTCGGAGATCGGCATCGCTGGTTCCTCCGCCGCCGGCCAAGTATGGACCTGGTGGCCGAGGCTGACAACGCTGAAGGCCTCGGGGACATTTTTGCGTTTGATCTGTTGGGATAATATTGATTTCTGCTATTTGCAGGAGCCGGGCGCCTGTTGGTCCCGGCGAGCAAACGAGAGCCACCAGAGCCATGCACGACGTCGGCGACCAGCCGGTCCAAGGAGAGCGCCAGATCAAAACTCCGCTGGTCATAGGGGTGGGCGCCTCGCCTGGTGCACTGGACAGCATCGAGCGCTTCTTTGCCAAGCTGACCGTAGGCGCCGATCAGGCCATCGTGCTGGCGCTTCAGCATCACGAGACTTACGACGAGCAGCGGATGCGCGGGATCGTGCAGGCCTCCAATGGCGGCAAGGTTGCCGATATCGGTGACGGCCACGCGATCCAAGGCGGCATGGTCTACCTGTGCCCGCCGGCGATGATCACCACGATCCAGAACAACCGCTTCGCGATCCGCAAAGCCGAGCAGGCGCCCGGCGAGCGCGCCACGATCGACAGCTTCCTGGTCTCGCTGGCGGAGGAGCGCGCCGAGCAATCGATCGGCGTCATTCTTGCCGGCACCGGCGGTGACGGCACGCTCGGCACGGCGACACTCAAGGATCACGGCGGCCTCGCCATCGCCGAAAAGCTGGCAAGCCAGGATGAGGCCGAGCATCTGCGCAACGGCAACACGCCCGCCGCCATCGCCGACTATGTGCTTCCGCCCGAGGATATCCCCGAGCACATCCAGGTCTATGCCCGTCATCTCAGGCGTCTGGAGGAGAAGCAGGGCTTCGACGAAGTGCTGGCTGCGGCCGCTAGCTCGCTGTCGCGCATCGCCGACATCCTGCGCAACAAGACCGGCAACGATTTCCACGGCTACAAGCAGAACACCTTCCTGCGCCGGGTGCAGCGGCGCATGCAGGTGGTCCGGATCGACGACATTGCCGACTATGTGGATTTCCTTCGCAACGACAAGGACGAAGCCCAGAATCTCTTCAACGACCTCTTGATCGGCGTCACCGAATTCTTCCGCGACAAGCGCGAGTTCGAGGTGCTGGAGACGCAGATCATTCCGAAGATCTTCGATGGCAAGGGAGGGGGCCAGCAGGTCCGCGTCTGGGTGCTCGGCTGCGCCACCGGCGAGGAGGCCTATTCGATCGGCATCCTCTTGCGCGAGCACATGGCGCGGATGGATTCCGTGCCGCAGGTCCAGATCTTCGCCACCGACATCGATGGACGGGCGCTCACGACCGCCCGCGTCGGCCGCTATCGCACCAATATCGAGGCGGATATGACCAGCGAGCGGCTGGCGCGCTGGTTCGTGCGCGAGGGCGATACCTATTGCGTGGTGAAGGAGCTGCGCGAGATGTGCATCTTCTCGCAGCACAACGTCATCAAGGATGCGCCGTTCTCCAAGCTCGATCTCGTCTCCTGCCGCAATCTGCTGATCTATCTCAACGCCGAGCTGCAGAACCGGGTGATTCCGCTGTTTCATTTCGCGCTGTTGCCGGAGCGCTATTTGTTCCTCGGCAATTCCGAGAACGTGACCCGGCATCCGAAGCTGTTCGCGCCGGTCGACCGCCGCGCCCGGATCTTCAAGAAGCTCGAGACGGGAACGCGGCTGCCGCCGGAATTTCCGATCACGACCGCGGCCGGCAGGGTGCCGGTCGAGGTGCCGGCGATGCGCTCGTTCGGGCCCGACGTCGGCCTCGAGCGACGCGCGCAGCGCATCGCGGAGCGCTATGCGCCGGCCTATGTCATCACCGACGAGAATTTTCAGGTCCTGCATTTCTCCGGGCGCACCGGCCGCTACATCGAGCCGACGGCGGGCGCCGCCACGCTCGACCTGCTGCAGCTCGCGCACCGCGATCTCCGGCTGGAATTGCGCACAACCCTCAGCCGCGCCGCCGACATCAACGAGCCGGTTCATGCAGAGCAGGTGCAGCTAGGCGTGAACGGTCACCGCGTCCTCGTCGACATCACCGTCGAGCCGATCCATGACGGCATCGGCGGCCACCGCAATTTCGTCGTTCTGTTCAAGGACGGCCCGCTGCGAACCATCGAATCCGACCAGAGCAATCCCAACGCGCTGGTGCGCACCGAGCACGTCGAGCGCCTCGAAAACGATCTGCGGGCCACGCGCGAGCGCCTCCAGGCGACCATCGAGGAGCTCGAAAGCACCAACGAGGAGCTGAAATCCTCAAACGAGGAATATCAATCGCTGAACGAGGAGTTGCAGTCCGCCAACGAGGAGCTCGAGACCTCGCGCGAGGAATTGCAGTCGGTCAACGAGGAGCTGACCACCGTGAACGGCGAGCTGGCACACCGCGTCCAGGAGCTGACGCGCGCCACCAGCGACCTCAAGAACTTCCTCGAGAGCACGCAGATCGCTACGGTCTTCCTCGACAACGATCTGCGCGTGATGAACTTCACGCCCGCGATCACCCAGCTCCTGCATCTGGTCGAGACCGACACCGGCCGGCCGATCAGCCATATCAAGGCCCGCATCCCGATCGAGGAGCTTTACGACGACATTCGCCGGGTGCTGCGCACGCTCGCCAGCATCGAGCGCGAGCTGAGCGCGCCGGATAGCGGCACGCGCTACATCGTGCGCATCCTGCCATATCGCAGCGTCGACAATTTCATCGCGGGTGTCGTCATTACCTTCATCGACGTCACCGCAATCACCCGCGCCGAGGAGCGGCAGCGCCTGCTGCTGGCCGAGCTCCAGCACCGGGTTCGCAACACGCTCGGCGTGGTGCGCTCGATTGCGCGCCGCTCGGCGGAAACGAGCTCAACCGTGGAGGAATACGCCTCCCATCTCGACGGCCGTTTGAATGCCTTCGCCCGCACCCAGGCGCTGGTGACGCGCGATCCCGAGGGCGGCGTCGATCTCGAATATCTCGTGGTCGAGGAACTGCTCGCCTATAATGCCAGGGAAGGCGAGCAGATGCGGGTCTCCGGCCCGAAGGTCCGCTTCCAGCCCAAGGCCGCCGAGACCTTCGCGCTCGCGATCCACGAGCTCGCGACCAATGCGCTCAAATACGGTGCCTTAAGTCAGCCGAGTGGACGTGTCGATGTGACCTGGCGCGTCGATGAGAGCACCGATCCGGCGGAGCTGGTGTTCGAGTGGCGCGAGCGCGGCGGGCCGCGCGTGACGGCAAGGCCGCGAAAGGGATTCGGAACCGAGCTTCTGGAGCGCACGCTGGCGTTCGAGCTGAAGGGGCAGACCACGATGACATTCAACCCGGCCGGGTTGCAATGCACCATCACCATCCCCCTGACCAAGCGTGCCTTCCACACACCGGTGGTGGCCGCCTGATGCCGCTGTCGACAGCCGATCGCAGCGTTTTGGAGCCGGCCATTCGTCGGCTGAGCGCGCTACGGCCGTTGTCGAACGAGGCTCGCGCGTCGCTGGAATACGCCATGCTCGAGGGTCTTCAACGTGCCGGATCCGGCGAGGATCTGATCACCGAGGGTGATCGCGTCGATGGCGTCCGAATCCTGTTGTCGGGCTGGCTCGGCCGCTACAAGACGCTGGAGGACGGCAGGCGCCAGATCGTCAATTTCATCTTCCCGGGCGAAAGCTGCGATGCGCACGCTTACCTGCTTTCGGAGATGGACCATTCGATCGTGGCGCTGACGCCCGTGGTCTATGCCGAGATCAAGCGCGCGCGATTCGAAGGTCTCCTCGCCAACAACCCCACGGTGTCGGAAGCCTTCTGGTGCGAGACGTTGCTCAACAGCGCGATCCAGCGAGAATGGGCGATCAATCTCGGCCGCCGGGTCGCGCTGGAGCGCGTGGCGCATCTGTTCTGCGAAATCGTCGAGCGGCTGCGCCCGGTGGGAATGGTCGACGGCAATTCCTGCCTCATGCCCGTGACGCAAACGGATCTCGCCGATGCCACCGGACTTTCCGTCGTTCACCTCAATCGGACGCTCCAGGAGCTGCGCGCGGCGAAGCTGATCGTGCTGCGCGAGCGGACCCTGACCATCCCGGACCTCGATGCGCTCAAGAACGCGGCGCTATATTCGCCTAGCTATCTCGGGATCTACCGGGCGACTGAAGCGGTCCGTTGACGCCGTTCCGTTCCGGCCAGACGAGTCGTTTCGCTGAGATGGGCCGGAACAGGATGTCGTCCTGCTCGCAATCACGCCTGTTTGGGGCGCTGTCCGTCCTGCACATCATCATCGTCTTCACTTGGAAAGGGCTCGTGAGTTTTCCGGCCCAGAAACGTATCCGGTCGAGGAAGCGTCAATACCTCCAGCGATTCACGGATCGCCTTGCGAACCTGCTCCACGTGCTTCTCATCGGACTGCAATGGATAACGAGTCGGCTTCGCCATCAGGCGCTCCCCCGGGTCATGCAGGCGGGAGCACCATCGGTCTCTCAGCCACCGGCGCCTACGGGCAGAGCCACAGCCAGTGATGAGATCACCGTACACCCGTTGTGGCGTGTCAGCTAAGGAAATCGGGGATCTGCCTATCAATTCCTGTGTCGGGCTACCGATGCGTGGTTGAGGGCGGTCCGGCGGGGTTGTGACGGCTTGATCCAGGTTAATCGGCGACGCTTTTTGAGCCGTTGGCGCCATTTGAGTAACCTATGCAAGTGCGCGCTCGCGACTCTCCGTCGCATGATGCCTGATGCCAGAGACCCTATTTGCCCGCGCAACACGCGTTATCGAAGAGAGCCGCGCCCTCCGGGAGCAGCACAGACAAGTCGCGGGACGCTACGGCGACGCGGTGAACGATTTGCGCCTCGCCATCATGGACAGCGCCATGCTTCGCTCCGAGATCAGGGCTCGCCGCGACAACGAAGAATCCTAACTCCGGTCTTTTCGCCGAAACAGGCAACCGTTCCCTTTCTGGAACGTTAGATCGTTGGCCAGGCTGTGTAGCCTGGCATCAACACCCGTCGGAACGCAACGGCGCGCTCGACCTCATGCACCAGGAGGACGCCTCATGAGGACGCGACATCGGTTCAAGCAAGTCGACACTCTGGAAGCGCGGCTCGCCGCCGAGGCGGAGCGGCTCCGTGAACAGGCCAGCTTGCTTCCGCCCGGCGCGGCGCGCGACGAAGTCCTGCGCAAGGCGCGTCAGGCGGAAACTGGGTCTCAGATGAGCGAGTGGCTGCGGTCGCCGGGCCTGCAGCCGCCAAGCTAGCCCGGCGCGATGCGCGTCGTCAGCGCCGCTTCGCGGCCTTGCTTCGCCGATTGTACGGGGAGCGGTTGACCGGCCGCAGCGAAATTCCTTCGCGTTGCGCCTTGCTGCGAATGGCCGTGACGGGGCGCTGCAGCTTGATGCTCATCACGCCGGTCGGCGTGTTGCCTTTCGCAAGCTGCTTCAGCTTGTTCACATCCGCCGCTGTCCACGGCTCGCGCGCGCGGCGCTTGTAGGCGGGATTTGCCTTGCGCGGTCCTTTGCGGCCGATCGGCGACCCCGGGCGTTTCAATGCTGCTTTTGCCATGATGATCCTCCTTCAGGTCGTCCTTGAACATACGAATCAGCATTTCGGTTCCGGCGCAGTCCGGATCGATCGGTCCTGCGGTTGTGATTTGCGCAAAATCGCGCAGCGTTAACTTATTGAAATGCCGGAACCGGCTGTTGCGACGGAAGCTGACAAGAGAGCCTGGGCCCCGGCGCCCGATCCCCCGCCGGGGCCGATTTCCTTTCAACCGAATTGTCCACGAAAGTTCAAAAGTACAAATGACCGCCAAACGTAACCGCAGGAAACAGACCCAAACGCTTCAGGAGCGGCTAGCCGCCTTTGCCGAAAGCGCCCGCGAGCGGGCACGCGACCTGCCGCCGGGCAGGGAACGCGAGATGCTGCTGCGCCGCGCCAAGCAGAACGAAGTGACCTCGAACCTCACGGACTGGCTCAGCGCACCCGTCGCTTCAAGGCGAGGACACCCATAGTGGCAAGTATCAAGCACTACCGCGCGTTCCAGATCGATCCGGACGGGCATGTGTTCGGGTGCATCAACCTCGTCTGCGACGACGACGAGCAGGCCAAGCGCGAAGCCGCCTCGCTCGTCCTGGTGCATCGCATCGAGCTGTGGCGGCTCGATCAACGGATCGCCAAATTCGATGCGCCGCAGGAGCTTGTTCGCCAGTAGGGCTTGGGAACTGCGCGCTGGGCGCCGGGTTGGGTCGGAGGGATTCGACTTCGCCAGGAGCCAGCATGACGGACGCCGACATTCGCAAGGGGATGCCGCCCGTCAAGCTGTCGCGCGAGGAGTTCGAGCGGCGCTACAAGCGTCAGTTCGTCGATCCCGCCTTTGCTCCGCTCGGGCGCGAGCTCGATGCCATCATCGCTGCGGCCTGGGACGCCTACAGCCATTCGCGCAAGGCACCGTTGACGCGGAAGGCCGGCGCAGGCTTTTCCGACCCGAACTACGATCTTGCCATCGACTGGCTCGATGCGCGCTCAAAAATCCTGGAGGCGCAGCGTCGCCACGACGATGCCGACGAGACGCCGCGCATCCTGATCATCAACGGCTCGGCCCGCAGCGAGCACACCTGTCCCGGCGAGATGTCCAAGACCTGGCGCCTGGTCAAGGTGGCCGAGCCCGTCTTCATCGAGATGGGATTTGCCGTCGACATCCTCGATCTGTCGCGCCTCGCTTCGGAATTCGGCAAGACCATTCATCCCTGCAAGTCCTGCGTCGGCACCGCCATGCCGCTGTGCCACTGGCCGTGCAGCTGCTATCCGAACTACTCGCTGGGCCAGACCCACGACTGGATGAACGAGATCTATCCGCTCTGGGTTGCCGCCCACGGCATCCTGATCGTGGCGCCCGTGAACTGGCATCACGTGCCCGCCGGTCTCAAGGCGATGATGGACCGCATGGTCTGCGCCGACGGCGGCAATCCCGATCCGACCTCGACCCACGGCAAGAACGCCGCGGAAGCCAAGGCGATCGAGCTGAAGGGCTGGCCCTATCCGCGCCATCTCGCCGGCCGCCATTTCGGCCTCGTCGTTCACGGCGATGCGGTCGGCGCCGAGGGCGTGCGCCGGGCCTTGTCCGACTGGCTGACCGACATGCAGCTGATCTCGGCAGGGCGCTACGCCGAGCTCGACGGTTATGTCGGCTACGACGAGCCATACGCCACATCCCATCGTGAGCTCGACGAGGACCGCGAATTCCAGCAGGAAGTGCAGAATGCGGCCCGCGCGCTCGGCAATGCCGTCCGGCTCGCGCGAAGCGGGCGCCTCGATGAGCCCGGCGCCGGTCTTGCGGACCCGAACCCCAAATGACCGGCGCGCCACCCCTTGAATGCCTGATCGTCGGAGGCGGGCCGGCGGGATTGATGGCCGCGATCTATCTGGCGCGCTTCCGCCGCCGCGTCTGCGTCGTGGACGCCGGCGCGAGCCGGGCGGCCCTGATTCCGCGCAGCCACAATGTCCCCGGCTTCGTCCACGGCCTGTCCGGCGCGGAGCTGATCGAGCGGATGTCAGCCCAGCTGAACGAGCTCGCCGTCACACGCGTGGAGGCCGAGGTCACGGCGTTGCAGCGTCACGAACACGGTTTTGAAGCGAGCTGGAATGGCCGCGGGCATGCGGCCGCCACAGTCATTCTCGCCTGCGGGATCGTCGATACCCATCCGCCGTTCGCGGAGTGGCGCGCGGCGGTCGCGGACGGACTCCTGCGCTACTGCCCGATCTGCGACGCCTTCGAGGCCACCGGCCGCCGCATTGGCGTCGTCGGGCCGCTGGATCGTGCCGCCGCAAAGGCGCTCTTCCTGCGTGGCTATGCGCGCGACGTGACGCTGCTTGCGACCGGCGCGGACGACGCGAAGGCCGCAACGTCGGAGCTGTCCGAGGCGGGCGTCGGAATCGTGTTCGCGCCCGAGCTGCGCCTGGCGCGGCGAGGCGGCGGCGTTGAAGCGGATTTCGCCGACGGACGTACGGCGCAATTCGACATCGTCTATCCTGCGATGGGCGCGGAGGTCCGCTCCCAGCTCGCGATGGCGCTGGGCGCCGACCACACTGCGGACGGTCATTTGAAGGTCGACGATCACCAGCGCACGTCGATCGCCGGGCTCTACGGAATCGGCGACGTCGTCACCGACCTGCACCAGATCTCGGTCGCGTTCGGCCACGCGGCCATCGCGGCCTGCACGATCCACAACAGCCTGCCGCCGCGATTTGCGTGATGGGACGGCGGTGAGCCTCACAATCGACTGGAACCGGGAACGAAGCGCGTTGCCCCGCTTTGGTCGAGCGGAGCGGGGCGCGCAACTGGAGACAACCGATGGCTCAATCCGAAGACATGACCCGCTGCATCGCGCTTTGCATGAGCTGCTACCAGACATGTCTCGGCACGGCGATGAACCATTGCCTCGAGACCGGCGGCAAGCATGTTGAGCCGAAGCATTTCCGCCTGATGATGGCCTGCGCCGAAATGTGCCGGACCGCCGCGCACTTCATGCTGATCAACACGCCGCATCATAAGCACACCTGCGGTGAGTGCGCCGAAATCTGCACCGAATGTGCCGAGGATTGCGCCCGGATCGGCGGCATGGACGAATGCGTCGCGACGTGCCGCTCCTGCGCCCAATCCTGCCGCGCGATGGCGGCTTGAGGAGGTGCCCATGCTGGAAGAGAAACTCAAGGAAGCGATCGTCGGCGAATTGCAGCGTCAGGCCGCCGACCGGCCGCAATCGCTGAAGGTGCAGGGCGCGGGAGACGCAGCGACCTCGGAGGAGCTGACCGTCAACGGCAAGATCGACCTCGGCGCGCTTGTCATGGTGATCGCAGGATCGGTCGCCGGCGGGCCTTGAGCTCCATCGTCGATCGGCGGCCTCAGCCATACTCCTCGCCGATGCCGTATTCCCGGTAGATCTGCAGCGGGTCGAGCTCGGGAAACAGACGGCATTTGGCCTGCGCAAGATGCAGGCTCACCGCTGCCGGCTCCTTGCCGTTCGCGAGCAGCTTGCGGATGTCCTCCATATGCGCGTTCGGCTGGTGCTTAGGTTCGAGTTGCTCCAGCGCGACCAGGGCGGTCGCGAGTGCCTCGGTCAGAACCCAGTCGTCGTGGCCTGTGATTCCCTTCTTCGACATCGGAAGAACCCCACATCTGGTGGCGCTCACAGTTTACCGCGCCTTCGGCCAAATCGCCATTGAGCCGTTGCGGGCCCCTCGCGCGCGAGGCCATGGGCCATGCTCCGGCTTGCCTTATGGCCGCGTCAGGCTAAAAGGCGGCTAGTTGCGGGGGCGGCAGTATCCTTGTTGAAACAAACTTGGCGTAGACGGGCCGTATCCAGGCTCGCCGTTCCGGTCTGGGTCCCGATCCCGCACGTCGCAACACCATAGGGTTGCGACCCCCTCAAGGTTCGAGCCAGCATGGTTTTTCTCAGTTTCGTCTACCGCTTCCTCACCAATTTCGCCTTCATGGCGGTGGTCTATTTCAGCTTGAACTTCATGGAAAAGTATCCGAACCGGGCGATCCTGGCGATCCTGGTGCTGGTCTACGCCGCCATGCGCGCGGCCTCGACGCTGCGGGCGTTCTACTTCTTCCAGAAGATCGAGAAGCTGGAGGCCGAGACCAAGCGCCTTCAGGCTCCGATCAACGACGGTTCGGGCAGCACCACCGCGCGCAAGCAGGTGATCACCGACGTCGCGCGGCTGCGGCGGGACGGCGAGCTCAAGTCCTACATGGACCTGTTCTTCCTGGCGCTGATCGTGCTGCTCTGCGTCGCCGCCATCATGCGGCAATAGCAGCTAAAGCATGATCCGGAAAAGTGCGAAGCGGTTTTCCGAAAAGATCATGCATAAACAACAACCTAAAGCACGATGATGATTCATCCTAATCTCATCGCGCTTTAGGCGCGTTTTTTCAGGCTGGCGACGCGGGTCGGACGGGGCGGCATGCCCTTGGAGGCCGCGCCATTGGCCGCGGCGCTCTTCGCTGCGTTACTCTTGGGTACGATGTCGACGGGCTGCGCGGCATGATCCGCTGCAGCCGGCGCCGCCTGGGCGGTACGCCGCCCATGCAGCTTGGCCGTCTTGCCCTTCGCGCCTCTGCCCTGTGCTGCCTTGTCCTTGGCCGGATGCGGCCTCTCGGCCGCCATGGCGAGCCGGGTCGCGGCGCGCCGCGATGAGGTCGTCGACATCAGCACCTCGACCGAGCCTTCCGGAATCGCGAACAGATCGCGACCCGGGACGGGTAGGGTGGATGCGAGGTCGATCTGGCCCTTGCTCCGGCGCGGCAGCAGCGATTGATGTTCGGCCTGCGCATTGAGGTCCGCGAGCGCGGGCGCCGGCAGCGTCCTGGTCTGTGTGAAAACGAAATGCGGCACGCGCGGCCAGCGCGCGATCGGCGTCGTCTCGGTTGGCGGATGCAGCAGCCATTCGACCTGCGTGGTCGGCGTCGCCGGCCGCTCGGCAGTGGCGGGCACCACATGCACGATGCGATAGCCGCGCGCCTTGAGGTCGCGGATGATCTTGGGCAGCGCCGCCACCGTGCGGGCCTGAATGTCGTGCAGCAGCAGGATGCCCTTGCCCTTGGCCTCCAGCCGCTGGATCGCAAGCTGGTAGACGCGGTCGGACGAGACGTGCCGCCAATCGTCGGCCGGGAAGTCGGCGCTCCAGACCTGGAGGCCGCGCGAGATCAGATGGTTCTCGAGGCCCTCGGCCCGCATCAGCCCGGGAATGCGGAAGAACGGGGCGAGCTGCGACGGATCGGTCATCGCGGCTGCGGTCCATTCGATGCCGCCATTGATCTCCGCCTCGGCCTTCTCGATCGGCATCCGGTCGAAGGTCAGCGGATGGTCCATGCTGTGCGTGCCGACGGTATGGCCCGCCGCGACAAGCTTGCGCACGCCTTCCGGATTGGCCTTGGCCTGGTTGCCGACGATGAAGAAGGTCGCCTTGATGCATTCGTCGGCGAGGATCTTGAGCACCTGGTTCGAATATTTCGGGATCGGACCATCGTCGAAGGTCAGGACGACCTCATGGTCCTTCAGCGGCAGCGTCTCGCGGTACTGCATGGTGCCGATCAGCGGATGTTCGCGCGGATCGACAACGAGGGTGCGGGAGGTGCCAAGGGCGTCGGGGTGGCCGGGACAGTCGGCCGCGAGCGCGGCCGGCGAACCGGCGGTGAGCATTCCCAGACAGACGACGATCCACGATCGCGTCCGCAAAACAACGCTACTTCCGATCATGAACCTCGTCTGCCCCCATGCAATTGACGCCTAGATAGGTCGGAGATGGCTCAAAACGGTTCAGCCGCAGCCGCTCTCATCTTCACGGGGTAGCATGAACAGAGTGTTAATTGGCCCCAAATCACCCTCATTTTGCCCGGGCGTGACATTCCGGCATCAGCGCGTATCGGCGCTCTTCTGTGATGTGCCCGCCGGGACGATGTGGACCACCCGATAGTCGTTCTCCCTCAGATACCGTAGAAACGCCGGCATCATTGCGGCCGTGCGCGCCTTGTTGTCGTGGAAGAGGATGATGCCCTTTCCGCTCGCGGCGAGGCGCTCGGTGACGAGCTTCAATTGCTGCTCGGGCGTCATCTCCTCCCAGTCGCTGGCCCATAAATCGGCCCCGAACACAATGATGCCGCGCGACTGGAGCAGGTCGAGCTGCGCTTGGGTCGACTCGAAATAGGGAAAGCGGAAGAACGGCGTCGAGGGTGTCGTCGTCGAGACTCCGTGTAGCGCCATTTCGTCTGCGGCAATGCCCCGGTCGATGTCGGCCATGGCCTTCTCGAACGGAATACGCCCCATGAACGGATGCGAGTAGGAGTGATGCCCGACGGTGTGGCCCTCGCGGGCGATGCGCTTGACCATGTCCGGGTGCTCGGAGGCGTGCTGGCCGATCAGGAAAAAGGTCGCGCGCACGCATTCCTGTGCCAGCGCCGCCAGCACTTTCGACGTCGTCGGCGGGTTCGGCCCGTCGTCGAAGGTCAGCACGACCTCGCGATCGGCCAGCGGCAGCGTCTGCGGAAAGCTCTTCAGGCCCACGCGCGGATAGGTCTTGGGATCGACGCTGAGGACGCGCGAGGTGCCGAGCGCGTCCTTGCGCGGGCACTCGGCGGCCTCCGTCTCGGCGGCGCCGATGACGGTCGCGGCATTGCCGATGACGGTTGCGACAAGCGCGCCCGCCATGGTCGAGGTCCACCTTAGTCGCAGCATCTTTGCCATTGCGCTCGGCTTTGCCTTGTGGGTATTGCCTGAAGCCTCAGCTCACACCACCGGTTCCAACCTGTCAAACGGCGAGGCGCGCCATGGATGAACATCTGGACGTTGCCCCATCGGCTGCGGATTCGGTACTCGACCACGTGCCGATGCGCAATGAAGACGGCGATATCAGGCACGAATTCGTCGAGGAGGTCGCCCGTGCGATCGAGGCCGGGGACAGCGCGGCGCTGCGTGCCTGCGTCGCGGAGCTGCACGAGGCCGATCTCGGCGATCTGATCGGCGCCCTCGAGCCCGACGACCGCGTCCGCCTGGTCGAGCTTACCGGCCGCGATTTTGACTTCTCGGCGCTGAACGAGGTCGACGAGACTGTCCGCGAGGAGATCCTCGAGGAGCTGCCGCCGGAGACGGTCGCCGAGGGCGTCCGTGAGCTCGAATCCGACGATGCGGTCGAGCTCTTGGAAACCCTCGGTGCCGAGGAGCAGGAAGAGATCCTGGAGAAGCTGCCGCTCAAGGAGCGCGTCGCGCTCGAGCGCAGCCTGCTGTACCCGGAGAACTCCGCCGGCCGCCGTATGCAGACCGAGTTCATCGCTGTGCCCCAGGATTTCACGGTCGGCCAGGCGATCGACTACATGCGCGAGACGCCGGATCTGCCCGACCGCTTCTACGAGATCTACGTTGTCGACAAGGAGCAGCACTGGCAGGGCGCGGTGCCGCTCGACGTGCTCCTGCGCACGCGCCGGCCGGTGGCACTGACCGAGCTCACCGACGAGGACCGCCGCCGCGTCTCCGTCCTGGAGGACCAGGAAGAGGTGGCGCGCATGTTCGGCAAGTACAATCTCGTCGCCGCACCCGTGCTCGACACCCAGGACCGCCTTGTCGGCGTCATCACCGTCGACGACGTCGTCGACGTCATCGAGGAGGAGGCGGACGAGGACCTCAAGGCGCTCGGCGGTGTCACCAGCGACGAAGAGCTGTCGGACACGTTCCTCACCATCGCCCGCGGCCGGTTCAACTGGCTGCTGGTGAACCTCGCCACCGCGTTCCTGGCGTCCTCCGTGCTCGGCCTGTTCGAGGGCCAGCTGGAGAAGATGGTCGCGCTCGCGGTGCTGGCGCCGATCGTGGCGAGCCAGGGCGGCAATGCCGCGACCCAGACCATGACGGTGGCGGTGCGGGCGCTGGCGACGCGCGAGCTCGGTTCCTCCAACGCCTGGCGCGTGGTGATGCGCGAGGCCCTTGTGGGCCTCGTCAACGGCCTCGCCTTCGCCGTGATCACCGGCATCGCCGCGGTGGCCTGGTTCAAGATCCCGGGCCTCGGCATCGTCATCGGGCTCGCCATCGTTTGCAACCTCGTGGCCGGCGCGCTCGGCGGCATCCTGATCCCGATGGCGCTGGATCGCGTGCGGGCCGACCCGGCGGTGGCGTCGGGCACGTTCGTGACCACCGTGACCGACGTCGTCGGCTTCTTCTCCTTCCTCGGGATTGCGACGCTCTGGTTCGGGTTGAAGTAGGTCTCACCCCATCGTCATTCCGGGGCGCGCCACTTGGCGCGAACCCGGAATCCATTTGTCCGCGTCGACGCTGCACAATGGATTCCGGGCTCGCGCTTCGCGCGCCCCGGAATGACGACAACCGTCTTTAATCCGACTTTAAGCGACCTGCCGCATCATCGCCTTTGCTTGGGGGAATGGGCATGCGGTTGCGGCTGAAGGCGGACGGACGGATCGTCGAATTGCGGGATGGGCAGGAATTTCCGGTCCAGCCGCTTTCGGTTCAGCCTACGGCCAATGCGGCGCCGGCTGACACCGGCCCGCTCGCGGTGCGCGATCTGCGCCGGCGCGCCTGCCTGACCCAGATGGAGTTCGCAGCCAGGCTCGGCGTACCCGTCGAGACCATCCGCAACTGGGAGCAGGGCAAACGCGCCCCGCGCGGCCCGGCCCGCGCACTGCTCACGGTGATCGCGCATGCCCCCGACACGGTGTTCCAGGCGCTCGCCAAGACCTGACGCCAAGACCTGACGCCAAGGCCTGACGCACAACCTCCCGTTAGGCCTGCATCGAATATCCCGCCTGGCTGCCGCGGCTTCCGTTGGCAGTATCATCGACCGGGTCCATAATGACGTCTGGGGCTGTCGCAACGGAAGAGGATTCCTCATGCTGTTCGTCGAGGCCAATGGCGCAAGGATTCCGGCGATCGGTCTCGGGACCTGGGAGCTGAGCGGAAGGCCGGCCGCGCGCGTGGTCGAGCAGGCGCTACGGCTCGGCTATCGCCATATCGACACCGCGCAGGTCTACGACAATGAGCGCGAGGTCGGCGACGGTTTGCGCGCCTCCGGCGTGCGCCGCGACGACGTATTCCTCACCACCAAGGTCTGGACCAACCATTTCGCACCCCATGATCTCGAACGCTCGGTGAAGGAGAGCCTCGCTCGCCTGCGGCTTCCCTCGGTCGATCTGTTGCTGCTGCACTGGCCCAATCCTCATGTGCCGCTCGCGGAGACGCTGGGCGCGCTGTCGCATGCGAAGACGATGGGCCTGACCCGCCACATCGGCGTCTCCAATTTCACCGTGGCACTGATCGAGCAGGCGGTCGCGCTGTCGGCGGAGCCGCTGGTCTGCAACCAGGTCGAGTATCATCCCTATCTCGATCAGGCGAAGGTACGGGCGGCCTGCGACCAGCATGGCCTTGCCCTCGTCGCCTACAGCCCGATCGCCAAGGGCCGCATCAAGTCCGACCAGACACTGGCCGAGATCGGTCGCGTCCACCGCAAGACGGCGGCGCAGGTCTGCCTGCGCTGGCTGGTGCAGCAGAATGTCGCTGCGATCCCGCGCACCTCGCGCATCGAGCGCCTGTCGGAGAACATCGAGATCTTCGATTTCGAGCTGTCGGAAGACGAGATGGACCGGATCGCCGCGCTCGCCAATCCGAAGGGACGCCTGACCGACTTTGGCTTCGCCCCGAAATGGGATTGAGAGGGACCCGGGGTATGCTAGGACCGCGGGGGCAACCCAAGATCGGTCGATGGAACTGGGGAAGATCATACGGACGGACATTGCCGCCTCGGCAATCGCCCATCTGACGCTGGTGGCGCTGATCATCGTGATCAGCGAGGTCCGTCCGTTTCATAGCCTGCCGCCCGAAACCGTCGCGGTCGACATCGTCACGCCGGAGCAGGTGAAGCAGGAGGAAACCAAGGCCGAGGAGAAGAAGGAAGAGGCGAAGCCGCCAGAGCCGCTCCCCGATCTGAAGCTGCCGAAGCCGGATATCACGGACAAGGCGGAGGCATCGAAGCCTGCGGCCAGGCCGCAGGCGGCAGCACCATCGCCATCAGAGCAGGCCTCGCCTGAGCCGCAGCAGAAGCAGCCGCAGGCCTCGAAGCAGCGTGAGGCCAACGCGCAGCCGCCGCCGCCGGCCTATCAGACGCCGCAACCGGACGTCACCATCAAGTACGGTGTCATGCTGGGCTTGCCGCCCGAATTGCCGGTCGAGCCGAAAGGCGCCAAGGATGACGGCGGGGATGCCAACGATTCAATCGCTGCGAAGCTTCCGCCCGAGGTCATCGCGGAGCTTCGCCGTCACTTGCGCGGCTGCGCCAAGCTGCCGCCCGGCGTCGCACCGACCGACAACGTCCATGTCAAGCTGCGCACCGTGTTCGCCACCGACGGCACGCTGGCGCGCGAGCCCATCCTGATCGAGGCGCCGCCGTCCGCCAAGGGCGTGGCCATCGTCAAGTCCGCAACGAGCGCGCTGCAGAACTGCCAACCCTACAAGATGCTGCCGGCCAATCTATACGGGGAATGGAAGGTGCTGGATCTGCCGTTCAGCCCGAAGGATTTCGGCGGATAGCGCGTCGTCGTGTAGTCGTGTAGCCCGGATGGAGCAAAGCGTAATCCGGGCTGCTCGCCCGGCATCTCGAATTGTCCCGGATTACGCTCGCGCTCCATCCGGGCTACGAGAGCAGGGTGTTTCGCTTCTCTGTCAATCTGCCTGCGCGAAAATATTCCACTTTACCGAAATTCGGAAACGGCGTATGTGTCGCCCATCCCGGCTCATCCTTGAGGGGCGATCATGAGGTCGTCATTGTCGCGAGCCGGGCTTGCGGTGGACGCGGCAGCGTCGTGTACGGATGCCAGGGGCAGGGCGGATTGCTCTCCGTGAGCCCGAGGCTTCGTACGGACGAGCGGCGCTGTCAGGTTCGTCGCGCCGGCATTTCGATGGCAACGTGCACAACGCCGTCGAACCCTGCGGCGCCAACGAACCGCGCGTACGGCAAAACCGTGTGGTCCTGGCCGTCGTTGCTACGGTCAAGCTCTGGCGAATGCGGCATTGGCGTCAACCGGCGCGGTGCCGGCGACTTTCGCGGGAGTGAGGGAGGCCAGAGGGAACTCGGCTCCCGGGAGAGCGCGGCATAAGCCGTCCGACCATCGCGCAGGGAAGGCCGTGTGTTGGGCTTCACCTGTATGCTGCTGTGCGGTTCTTCCTGCGTGTGCTCTAGCGCAGCGGACCGCGGGTGCCGCCGGCACCCGGCCTTCCCTGCGCCCTCTTGGCTATGAGGGCGGCGAGATCAAGCAAAGCTCGGGCGAAGCGCCGCGAGGCCGAGTACGCACGTCTGTAGCCCCCTCGCTGTCATCGCCCGCCTTCGCAGGGAACGACAAGTGTTATTTGGAACGCAGCGTCGCCTCACACTCAGTCATTGCGAGCGCAGCGACTTGTCCGCCGAAGCCTTTGGCGAAGGCGGAAGCAATCCAGAATCTCTCCGCGGCGGGATTCTGGATTGCTTCGTCGCAAGAGCTCCTCGCAACGACGAGGAGGAGAGAGCGAGCGCTACTCTTCGCTCTCGTGTCCCGGACGCAGCGCAGCGTCCTCCCGGCGATGCGAAGCACCGTCCGGTTCGACGATGCGCTGCAGAGCCGGGGCCCATCCATCTGCGCGCCGTACCATGTCGCCCTGGGTGCCGGCTCTGCGCAGCAACGCCATAAGCGCGTTTACGCGCGTCTTCGATGCGCTATGGCGTTGCAGCTTGGCCGGAACACGAGAGATCAAGGACCGCGCTTGATTCCCTCGCCACCATTCAGCACCTCCCAATGCCTGCTCATGTCGGTCTCATGTCTGTCTCTTGGCAAGGATCGCAACGATTGCCACGCAGGACGGGACGCAGCAACGATTGATTGGCGGCAGGCGATGGCGCTAAAAGCGGCTGCAACTGCAGGACTCAACGAAGGACCAGTGACATGGCTGCGCTGAAACTCGCGATCGGCAACAAGAACTACTCGTCATGGTCGATGCGGCCCTGGCTCGCGCTCCGCGCCAACGACATCCCGTTCGTGCAGACGCTGATCCCGCTCTACACCGACGATCCCGCCGACAAGGCGCAGATCCTGTCCTTCAGCCGCGCCGGCAAGGTGCCCGTGCTGGTCGACGGCGACGTCACCGTGTGGGATTCGCTTGCCATCATCGAGTACGTCGCCGAGCGCTATCCGGAAGCGAAGCTCTGGCCTGACGACGTCGCCGCGCGCGCGCATGCCAGGTCGGTATGCGCCGAAATGCATTCCGGCTTTGTGGCGCTGCGCAACGAATGCGGCATGAACCTGCATCGGCCGATCCGCGCCGTGGCGCTGTCGGCGGATGCCAAGGCGAACATCGCGCGCATCGAGGAGATCTGGCGCGAGTGCCGCACCCGTTATGGCGCACAGGGACCGTTCCTGTTCGGCCGCTTCGGTGCGGCGGACGCCATGTATGCCCCCGTCGTGCACCGCTTCCGCACCTATGCGATCGAGGTGGCGCCGGACACCAGGGCCTACATGGAGACGGTGATGGCGCTGCCGGCGTTCCAGGAATGGACCCGGGATGGACTGGCCGAAACGCTCGTCATAGCCAAGTTCGAGGACGCCTGAGCGGCAGTCCGGCCGGCGCCGGCCGGAGGCGGGGACGCCAGCCGATCGGGAGGAGGGTGCGACAGGCCTGCGACAGGTCGGCGGAATAAGCAGCTCCGCCGGTATCATCGCCCCACCGGCTGTCCCGTTATCATCCTGAAATAACTGCAAAAATTGTGCGCGGGCCATGCCGGCATGGCGCTGGCCAAAAGCATCGGACGCGTGCTATACAGCCGCCCGGGTTTCCGGCCGGCCCTCGCAGTGGGACACTGGGCGAGGCGGGCGCTGTTTGAGTAATGGAGAGGGTGTTGAAGCACAAATTCCCCGTGGGAACGCGCGTCCTATTCACGGCCAGCAATGTCGCGCGTCCGGCTGCGAGCGGCGCGTATGAGGTCATCCGTTTGCTCCCGACCGAAGGCGACGACTGCCAGTATCGGATCAAAAGCTCGACAGAAGCCTTCGAGCGCGTCGCCAAGGAAAGCCAGCTCGCGCTCTCCTGAAGGCCGACGCCGTCAGTGCATAGGCGCCTCCCGGGAATTGTACTCTGCCGCCGTCAAAAGGCCCGCTTCACCTTCACAAGGGTGGCGCGGGGGCAGTTGCCGACTCGCGGTGCTCGCTTGACCATCCGCTCTTTGCTCGCGTGAGGGGACGTCGCGCATGAACTGGGCATGGGCCACTTCGCTCGACCAAATCTGGCTCTCGCCGGCCTTCCCGATTTGGATGACGCTGGCGGCTGCCGGATTCTTCGGATTGATTCTGCTGATCACGCTGTTGCGCGCCGACAGATCGGTCGCGAACGGCGCGCTGACCGTCATTACCCTGCTATCCATCGCGATCGCCGGCGCAGCCACGGTGCGTCTCTATGGACCGGACGCGCCGTCCGCTCCGGCCGAGGCGCGCGCGCAGGCTGTGGTGAGCGCGAGTCTGCCTGCGCTGTCCTGTCTCGACGATCTCGCCGGCGATGCCGTTGGCGCCGGCTGCGAGAAGGCGCTGTTCGGCGCGCCTGACGCTGCGGCCGCGGCGGTCTCCTACACCGCCGCCAGGATCGACCGCCTGACCGCGCTCGGCGATGTCGCCACGGCGGAGAAGAGCCTGACCCTCGACATGAAGGTGCTGCGCAAGTCGCTCGAGCGGGATCGTTACGGTCTCGTTGCACATGTGCTGGTGGCGCGTGACGGCTGCACGCAGTTCGATTGCGCCGCGTTCCGCTCGCTGACCGACCAGCAGCAGGTTGCCGCCAACATGGACTCCCATCTCTACGAGACCCTGGTCGCGCGCTATGCGCCGACCTGGAACGCGCCCGCAGCAGCCGCAGCGGCGATGCCCGCCAACGCCGCGCTCGCCGGACTGCCGCCGTCAATGCCGACGGGCAGGCCGACCAATGCCGAGTTCCCGAGCGCGTCCTCGACGCCGCCGGTGAGCATCATGAATCCGGAGCCCACGGCGGCGACGCGCCAGGCCGCGCCGGCCGCAAATGCGGCGGCAGCACCGCGTGCGCCGGCCGCGGCCTCCGCACAGGCCGCAGCGCCTCCGGCATCGAGCCCGCCGGCTGCGAAGAAGCCGCCGCCCCAAAAGGCTGCGCGTGCGCCTGCGGCGCCGGTTCCGCTCGCGCCGCCGCCGGCCTCGACCGCCGCTCCCGCGCCTGCGGATAACGAGTAGATCGGCATTCCAAATGCTGGGTTGCCCGGCTAATGCTTGGGCATGCCACTCCATCTGATCAAGCTCGCCGTCGGCTGCGACTCCGTCAAGGAATTGAAGGAGTGGGTGGCCGAACGGATGCAGACCGCCAAGAAGAAGGGTCTGCCGCAACATCACATCCACATCACCCGCATGGTGCCCAAGCGCGACGCCGAGATCCTCGCCGGCGGCTCGCTCTACTGGGTGATCAAGGGCGAGATCGCGGCGCGCGAAAAGATCGTCGGCATCGAGCCGTTCCGCGACAAGGACGGCATCGGGCGCTGCCGGATCGTGATGCAGCCGAAAGTGATCTCGGTCTCGCCGCGGCCGATGCGCCCGTTCCAGGGCTGGCGCTATCTGACCGACGATTCCGTGCCGGCCGATCTCGGCAAATCCGCGGCCGGCTCGATTGCGGCGATGCCGGAGCCGATGCGGCGCGAGCTGCGTGACCTCGGACTGCTCTAAACAGCCATATTGTCGATCAGCCGGGTGGTGCCGAGCTTGGCTGCGACCAGGATCCGCAAGGGGCCGTCCTTGCGCGAGGTGACCGGTGCCAGCGTCTCGGCATGGCGGACCTCGTAATAGTCGAGCACCAAGCCGGCCGCCTTGATCATCTCCGCACCGCCGGCCATCGCCGGCGCGATCGAATCGCCGGCACGGATGCGCCCGGCGCTCTCCTTCATGGCGCGGTAGAGGACAATGGCGGTCTGGCGCTCCTCGGGCGAGAGGTAGACGTTGCGCGAGGACATCGCGAGTCCGTCGCGCTCGCGCACGGTGCGGGAGCCGATCACCTTGACACCGAGGTCGAGGTCGCGCGCCATCTGCGTCACCACGCGCAATTGCTGGAAATCCTTTTCGCCGAAGATCGCGACATCCGGCCGGCACTGCGTGAACAGCTTGCCGACGACAGTGGCGACACCGCCGAAGAAGTGCGGGCGGAAGCGGTCCTCGAGGCCGGCGAGCGCCGGCCCCTCCGGCGCGATGCGGGTGGCAAACCCCTCCGGATACATGGCCGCGACGCCCGGGTGCCAGACGATATCGACGTCCTCGGCCGCGAGCTTGGCGATGTCGGCCTTCCAGGTGCGCGGATAGGCGCCGAAATCCTCGGTCGGAGCGAACTGGGTCGGGTTGACGAAGATCGACACCACGACGCGGCTGGCGCGCCGCTTGGCGAGGCGAACCAGCGACACATGCCCGTCATGGAGGGCCCCCATGGTCGGGACCAGTGCGATCGTGGCCTTTCGCTTGCGGAGATTGTCGACGGCGCGTCGCAGGGCGGGGACCGTGCGGGCGATCAATGGGCTTGCTGACATTGGGACTCGACGATTGGGAAGCGGCGCAGGTGCGGGCGTCGCGCCCGCCGGCTAACCTTAACAAGCGGAGATCGTGGACGCCATGCATCCGGATGCGGCACAGCATCCCGCGCAAGGCGGCGTAGAACGTCGCGACATTGTGGGCTGGATCACAGACGAAAGACGGCGCCGCGACACATCGTGAGAACGGCGCGTTGCAATTTGCATTTCCTGTCACGCATTTCACTTGACCGCTGACGCGGTCAACTCGAAGATATTCGCAAGGGGTGTTGAGGATCGCCATGCTTGTGCAGGCTAGCCAAGGCCAATCCGGCTCGGCGCACGTGGTCGTGCTCGGCAACGAGAAGGGCGGCTCCGGCAAATCGACCACGGCCTTGCACATCGCCGTTGCACTTCTGAAGGCCGGCCAGCGCGTCGCCACCATCGACCTCGATTGTCGCCAGCAGAGCTTCACGCGCTACATCGGCAACCGGTCCGCCTGGGCGCAACGTACCAAGCTCGACCTCGAGCTGCCGGTGCATCGCTGCATCAAGCTCGGCGAGACCATGCAGATTGCCGAGAACGAGAATTCCGAGTTCCAGCAGTTCATGGAAGCCGTCTCCGCGGTCGAGAGCAGCTTCGACTTCATCGTCATCGATACGCCCGGCACCGACAGCTATCTGATGCGGCTCGCGCATTCGATGGCCGACACCCTGGTCACGCCGATCAACGACAGCTTCCTCGATTTCGACGTGCTCGGCACCGTCGATCCCGCGACTTACGCAGTGACGGGCGAGAGCCACTACGCCGAGATGGTGCGTGACGTCAGGCGCAAGCGACGCCAGCTCGACGGCGCGACCACCGACTGGATCGTCGTGCGCAACCGCCTGTCCATGCTCGGCTCGCGCAACAAGCAGCTCGTCGCCGAGGGCCTGAAGGATCTGTCGCTGCGGCTCGGCTTCCGCTACGTCGACGGCTTCGCCGAGCGCGTCGTGTACCGCGAATTCTTCCCGCGCGGCCTGACCGCCTTGGACGATATCGACGAGGCCACGCTCGGCATGCGGCCCAATCTCGGCCATCTCACCGCGCGGGAGGAGGTGACGAGTCTGCTCCGCCAGCTCAAGCTCCCGCTCGACGAGCGCGGCCGCCGCCGCGCGGCTAACCGGGCCGAGTGGTTCAGCCAAGTCGACAAGCCGCTCGAGGTCCACGATATCCTCGGCGCCTGACCCCGCGGTATAGCGCTACTCCCGGCCGATCCGGGCCTTCGGCTGGCGCGGGAACCGGGACTGCGCCGCGCGCGTTTTCACCCTGCGTTTACCGCGAGTCGAACCCGATCAAGACCGGTTGCGTCGAATAGGGACCTGCACCCTCACGTAGCGGTATGAGAATGGGGTGCTCACCGAACGAGTGCAACGCACAATGAAAGGGCTGCCGATTCACAACATTTAGCCTTCCTGTCACGCTGCTGTGACATATATTAGGGAATAGGCGACAAGGGGACGAAGAGCCCCGGAGAACACGATTTCAACAGGGATTCAGGCCGCTTAGGCCTGAGGCTGAGGACGAAAATGAAGCGTGGAATTGCCGTTCTGGTTTCGGTCAGTGCCCTCTGCGGCATCGCCTATTTCACGGCGAGCAAGTGGGCGATCAAGCACGAGACCATCACATTCTACGATGCCTCGCGCGATAACCGTCCGGTGCCTGTTTCCATCGCGGTGCGCCGCGACAAGGAAATGCAGGCCAATGCCGGCATGATCAAGCTGCCCGTCGCGGTGATCAATCACGGCAACACCGTCAAGAACACTGAGTACGGCTTCCTCGCCAACATCTTCGCTGCGCGCGGCTACATGGTCATGAGCCCGCAGCACGATCTGCCGACCGATCCTCCGATGGTCACCAAGCCCGGCGAGCTCTATGTCGGCCGGCTGCCGCAGATCCTGCGCGGCGTCGCCAACATCCATCTCGCCGTGCACGAGATGAAGAAGGTTCAGCCCAACGCCGATTACGACAAGGTTACGATGGTCGGCCATTCCATGGGCGGCGACATCACCATGTACTTCGCCAAGCAGTATCCGGATGAGGTCAAGAAGGTCGTCACCCTCGACAATCTGCGCGTGCCCTTCGTTACCGCGGGCAAGTTCAAGATCCTGTCGTTCCGCTCCCAGGATCCGCAGTTCAAGGCCGACGCCGGCGTGATTCCAACCGACGAGGAATGCGAGCAGGCAGGCATTCAGGTCGTGAAGACCGAGTTCCAGCACAACGACATGCGCGATACCGGTCCGGATGTGGCGAAAAGCTCGATCCAGAGCATGCTCGACAAGTTCCTGAGCGCGACCGACAGCGAGATCGCACCGGTCGACACGCAGTCCGCCCCGCCCAAGATCCTGGAGCCGGGCCCGGTCGCCCTGATGGCTCCTGCCAAGAGCTGACGTCCAAGAGCTTACCGAGCTGACGTCTTCGCAAGGCTGCATCAATTGGCAAAGCCTCCGCCGGCGCCCGCCTGCGGAGGCTTTGCGCATTGACCGGGCCGCATGCGCTGACCACATTAGCTGCTGACGCAAGGTGTAGCTGCGATGTCGGGCGAACCCATCAAACCGCGCGGCCGCGATGCCGTCTCGGCGCGAGCAGACGGCGTGCTGCCGCAAGCGCAAACCTCGACCTCGGAAGACATCGCCGCGTTCGTTGCCAAGGCGCGGACCCTCTCGCCGCATGCCCCGGGCGCGAGGGGGCGGCTGATCTTCGCGCTGGATGCGACCATGAGCCGGCAGCCGACCTGGGACATGGCCTGCGCGCTCCAGGCCGACATGTTTCGCGAGACCGCAGCGCTCGGCAGTCTCGACATCCGGCTGGTCTATTATCGCGGCCTCAACGAGTGCCGAGCCACGGCTTGGATTTCCGACAGCGCCAGGCTGGCGACGCTGATGAGCAAGATCGATTGCCGCGGCGGCGATACCCAGATCGGCAAGGTCCTGAGCGAGGCCAGGCGCGAGGCAGTCGCATCCGGCGTGCGGGCCGTGGTCTTCGTCGGCGATGCCATGGAGGAAGACATCGACGAGCTCTGCGCCAAGGCCGGCGAGCTCGGCCTGCTCAAGGTGCCCGTATTCGTCTTTCAGGAGGGCCATGACGCGGTCGCCGAACAGGCCTTCCGCGAGATGGCGCGGCTGACTGGCGGTGCCTGGTGCCGGTTCGATCCCGGTGCGGCAGCGCAGCTGCGCGAGCTGTTGCGGGCAGCTGCGGCCTATGCCGCGGGTGGACGTGAGGCGCTGTTGAAGCTGGCTGGAAGCGCGAGTGGCGCGGCGAAGCTGATCAGCCAGATGAAATAGCGGCCCGGCCGGTGCGGCTTGCGGCGCTGGGCGCCATGCTTTTTGACAACAGCACGACTATATTCCGGCCATGACCCTGATCGCCGGCGCTGTCGCCGTTATCACGCTGTACCTGCTGCTCCAGATGTTCCGCTCCGCCAATCCAGCGGTGCTGGCGCGCACCCTTAAGTTCGGCGGCGGCGTGCTGGCGCTGGCGGTTGCGGCCTTCACCGGCTTGCGCGGCGAGCTGGCGGTTGCGATCCCGCTCGGAATTTTCGGTGCGGGGCTGCTCGGCTGGACGCCATTGGCGAATGCCGGCTTCGGCAATGTCGGCGGGCTGTTCGGCGGCGGTGCGACGCGCCCGTCCGGGCAGGCCTCGCGGGTGCGCTCGCAATTCCTGGACATGCGGCTCGACCACGATTCCGGCCAGCTTTCCGGCCAGATCGTTGCGGGGCCTCATGCCGGGCGCAATCTCGACGAATTCGATCTCGCCGGCTTGCTCGCGATGGTCTCGACGTTCGACGCCGAGAGCGTGGCCTTACTTGAAAGCTATCTGGACCGCCGGTTTCCCGCTTGGCGTCAGAACGCGCAGGGCGATACGGCAGGGCGGCAGCGCCGCACGGCGGCGAGCAGCAAAATGACGGCGGAGGAAGCCTATCAGATCCTTGGCTTGCAGCCGGGAGCGGGGCGCGACGACATCAGCCGGGCCCACAAATCCCTGATGAAGAAACTCCATCCCGACCAGGGGGGCTCGACGTATCTCGCTGCCCGGGTAAACGAGGCCAAGGATACTCTGCTTCGCACGCATAACGGCTAACTCCGGCACCAACGCTACAAACGCCCGTACCGCGTGAGCTCCGCTTGCTCTGTCTGCCGTCGCCCGCCTTGTCGGCGTGGTCGATCCCCTTGAGCAAAGTTTTAACCGTAAATCCTTGACGAGAGGTTGTCGTGGAACAGCCTTGTCCGGAACAGCCTGCGCATTACCGCCTGACCAAAAACGAAAATGCCCGCGCAAGGCGCGGGCATTTGGTCTGGAGCGGAGAAGAAAATCAGTTGCGAACGGTGATGCAGGAGATCTCAGCACGTTTCAAGGTGCGGCAGACGGCTTCGGCCTGATCACGCTCGAGCCCGGCGAAGCGGGCGCGGTAAAGCTTGCGATTGTCCTTGGCGACGACGGGCTCGGTGAACGGGTCCGCCTTGCTGAGCAGGCCGCGGGCCGAGTTGCGGGCCGCGTCGATGCGCTGCTGAGCTTCGTTCTCGCTCTCGAGCGCACCGACCTGGACGATCCAGCCGCTGTGGATGACGGCGGGCTTGGTGGTGGCGCTCATCTGGATCGGCTGCGGTGCCGGGTCGGCCGAGGCGAGCTTGGGTGCGGCGGGAGCCGGTGCGGCGGCGGTTGCGGCCGGCAGCACGCCAAGGATGCCGTTGCCGGTACCGAAGCCCGCCGGCTGCCGCGGCAGTTCGGTGCGGGCCATCTCGGCCTTCGGCGCTTCGGGCTGGCTCACCGCCTCCGGCTTGTTGATGAGATCTGCCCTGGCGACGACGGCACCGGAGGTTTCCGCGACGTCGGAGCGGTGCGGGACGGTGCTGGTGACCGGTGGCGCAACGACCTGGACACCACCCTGGGCGGGAGCCGCGGAGGCGACCTTCACGGCGCCGGCCTTGACCTGAACGGTCTTGACCCGCACCGGCTTCATCGGCTCGGACGAGCCGGGGATGATGGAGAGCGGCTGGCTCGAGATCACGCCATTGGTGAGCGGCGCCGGCTCCACCTTGGACTCCGTCGGCCGAGCTTCGGGTTTGGAGTGAGCGGGCGGCATCGCCGCAGTCGCTGCGGCCAGCGTCGACAGACGCGCGGCGAGGCGCGAAGGGGCGGCTTCGGGAGCAGGGGCCGCCGCGGCCTGGACCGGCAGGGCGGGCCGTGCCGGCATATCCGAGGCATCGGCGACATCGGTGTTGGCTTCAGTGCCGTTGCGCTCCGTAACCGCAGCGACGGTGCGGACGGTCGCACCCTTGTCGAGGTTCTCCGCGAGCAGGTTGCGCATGATGGCGTCGCGCGAGCCACCGCTGCGGCCGCCGAGCACCACGCCGATCAGGTGGCGGTTGCCGCGGCGGATCGAGCTGACAAGGTTGAAGCCGGAGGCGCGGGTGTAGCCCGTCTTGATGCCGTCCACGCCTTCGACACTGCCGAGCAGGCGATTGTGGTTGCGGATCGACTGTCCGCGCCAATTGAACGTCGAGGTCGCGAAATAGCGATAGTAGCGGGGGAAGCGCTCCTGAATGGCGCGACCCAGCGTAGCCTGGTCGCGCGCGGTCGTGACCTGCTCATCGTTGGGCAGGCCGTTGGCATTGCGGTAGACCGTCCTGGACATGCCGAGCGAGCGCGCCTTGCGCGTCATCATCCGGGCGAAGTCGTCCTCGTCACCGGCGATCGCTTCCGCGATCACCACGGCTGCGTCGTTGGCCGAACGGGTGACGAGGCCCTTGATCGCGTCCTCGACGCGAATGGTCTGGCCGGCACGCAGATTCAGCTTGGTCGGATCCTGGTCGGCGGCGTGCTTGGACACCGGCATCTCGGTGTCGAGCCTCATCTTGCCGGATTCGAGGCGCTCGAACAGCAGATAGAGCGTCATGATCTTGGTCAGCGAGGCCGGGTGGCGGATCCCGTCAGGGCTCGTCGCCTGGAGCACTGCGCCGGAATTGCCGTCGATGATGATGGACGCGAATTTCGAGCTGGAGCTCTCGGACACGTCGTGCTGCACCCGGTGGTGCGCGTAATGTCGACGATGGCGCCGCGCCTCGGCTGCGTCGACGGTGAAGATGACTGCGGTGGTGACCGTAAGAAGCCCGAAAACGCCAACCCGCGCCCAGCGCGAGGCAGACAAGTTTTTACGAAGCATGGAACCCCGTCCCCGTTTCTGACTTGATCACCGGCTCGTGAGGCGAAATTGTGCCCGACGGACCCGGGATTATTACCTGCTCAGGCTGTCCCTCCGCTGGTGTTGGCCGCGGGGGACGTTGGACCCGAGCCGCTGTTCTGGCTAAGGTGATGTTCTCAAACGGCTTTTGGCCGCTCGCGGAAGTGACCACGTCCAGGGAATCAAAGTAGGATGGCCCGGTTTCCAAAAGCTTAAGGAACCCTTGCGGGAAACCCCGGGAATCTCTGCGATTTGCGCCGGATTGTGCGCCGCACAAGATTCTTGACTTTGTTGTGCGTTGCACTAATTTTGGGCGGAGTCAGGGAGCCGGGGCTTCCCGACGCGAGCCAGGGAAAAGGATTCCGAAATGTTCAAGGTTGAAGACTTCCAGAGCTACGGGAAAGAGCAGTTCGAGCAGTGCGTTGCCTCCGCGACCTCAGTGCAGCACGGCCTCCAGGCGATCGCCAGCGCCTATGGCGACTACACGAAGAAGTCGTTCGAAGACACCAAGTCCTTCGTCGAGAAGCTTTCCGGCGTGAAGTCGCTGGACAAGGCGATGGAAGCGCAGACCGATTTTGCCCGTTCCGCCTACGAAACCTTTGTCGCGGAATCGCAGAAGATCGCCGGCCTCTACAGCGACCTCGCCAAGCAGGCGTTCAAGCCGGTCGAGACCATCGTGTCGAAGTTCACCCCGGCCGCTCAGTAACGTCTCGAGACATCCTGGAATCGAAAAGCCCGGCTGAAACCAGCCGGGCTTTTTGTTGGGGAGCGATGCGACCGTCAGCGTGCGACGCGCAGCTTCGACAGCGAAGTGCCGATATCCTTGAACACCGAGACCGTCTGGCTCGCCGAAGTGACCAGATAGAACTTGTCGCTGCCGCTGGCGCAATATTGCAGCACGCTCGAGGTCGGATCGCCGCCGGTGTTCACCTGCACTGTATAGATCGTGATGTTGTTGGGCTGGGCCTTGGCGTTGTCGCAGAGGACCTTCTGGCGAGCGTCGATCTGCGAAGCACCGCTGTACCAGCGGTTTTGCGTGTTGAGACCGTCGGAGAGCAGGACGATCGCATCCTTGTAGGTGTAGTTCGTGTCCTTGGCCGGGGCATTCATGGGGTCGCCCGTCGACAGCGTCATCCAGCCCCAGGCAAGGCCGATGCCCTGGTTGGTGTTGCCGGTCGGAACCAGCTTGTCGATCAGAGATTTGAGCGAGGTCCAATCGTAGCTGAGCGGCATGACCGGCTGGATGTAGGCCGAATTGCTGGAGTTGCAGTAGGAATATTGCTCGGCCGGGAAAAGCGTAGCCGAATTGCTGCTCACTGGAGTCGTGTTCTTGGTGTCATAGTCCTGGTCACGATCGGTGACGCACCCGTTCCACGTGTTGTGGTTCCTCGGTGTCCAAATCTTGCCGTTGTTAACGCAGGTCCACTGTCTCGTGTAGGAAGTGTTGCTACAGGTCCCGTTCACGGCCTCCCAGTCGGACCAGTCGATCCAGCTCTTCGTGTAGTTGCTGCTGCCGACGTTGACGTCCTTGGCGAACGGCACGATCGAGATATAGACGTCGCCGTTGGTCTTCGCGAGCGCGCTGAGCTGGTCGACCAGGTTCTTCGCGGCCGTTTTCATCGCCGGCATCTTGTCGTCGTACGCCATCGATCCCGTGACGTCGAGCACCAGGGCCACGCGCATGCGCGTCAGGCCCCAGGCGCTGGTGGATGAGGTGCCGACGTCGAGGGTCGGGAAGCCGGCGATCTTCATGAAGCTCGTCGTGTAGGTGCCGGTTCCGGTCAGCTGGATCGTCGAGCCGATACTGGTGCTCGCGTTGTAGGTGGCGCCGACGCTGACCGAGGGCAGGGTCTTGGTGTCCGTGAACAGGGCGTTGAAATAGGATTGGGCCTTGGTGGAGATCTGAGACGTCGAGATGGTGCCGGCGGACAGGTCCCGTGACAGCATCAGCGCGGTGGAATCGAGGGCCGACTGCATCGCGGTGCGCGCCTGGGCCGCGCGGCTATAGTCGATCGCCGCGCCGACGAAGCTCAGCACTGGAACGAGCGCAATGGCGAAGATCACTGCGATATTGCCTTGCTTGGCCGCTGCGAAACGGGCGAGTTGTCGACCAAGGCGGCTGACGAGGGGCAGACCAGACATGACGATCCCGAAATCTGTGCTTTGCCCGATTTCGCCCCATGCCATTGAATGGCAGGTAAATTGGACCGTAGAAAAACGGAGCGTTTTGCGGAAAACCGTCGCGGCCGGGTTAACGGCCGGGTTCCTGGTCAACACGTTCTAAACGTGCCGGGCGGAAATTTTTGTCAAATCGCTCCGGATTGATTAACCTGATCAGGATCGCCCCGACCGGGAATCGGGACTGCTGCGACCGCATGGGCTGAACCCCCGCGTGCTTGCGGCGGGCCGGGGGCAGGGCCATATTGCTGGCGAGCGATCCGGCCTCGACCGCATTTGCCGGGAGCGGCGATCCAAGGCGGCGCGCCTGCGCCAGGCTCCGAAGGGCGGGGTCGCGCGGTGACCGCCATTCGCTTCCGTGGGGAATTTGAACGCCTGTGCCATGCTGCAATTGACTTCCAGCCTCGATCTATCCGCGCCAGCCGCTGCCGACGCGCCTCGCATGAGCAATGACGACAACCGTTCGGGTACTCCCTCGGGTCCGAGCACGTCGGTCATCACCAAGGTCAAGCCCAAGACCAAGCGGCCGAACCTGTATCGCGTGCTGATCCTCAACGACGACTACACGCCGATGGAGTTCGTCGTGCACGTGCTGGAGAAGTTCTTCAACAAGGACATCGAAGCCGCGACCAAGATCATGCTGCACGTCCATCATCACGGGATCGGGGAGTGCGGCGTGTTCACCTACGAGATCGCCGAGACCAAGGTGACGCAGGTGATGGATTTCGCCCGCAAGCACCAGCACCCGCTGCAATGCGTGATGGAAAAGAAGTAAGACGGCTTGCGGCGCGTTTGAAGCCCGCTCCTGTACAAGCCGCAGTGTGATTGTCGCGTAGCGGCTGCGCGCGGCGGGCTGCAGCCGGCAAAAACTACGGAATTCTGCGCCGGCGCCGATCCCGCCCAAATCGGAACGGGTTTTGCATCGAAAATGCCGCAAGTGTGTCGCCGCCGAGTCGCGGAACCGGTCTTTCGCCGCGGTCTTGTATAACTATATGTGACAAAGGTTGTTGTTGCCTGACCGGGCGATGACGATCATGATGGTGGGGGCCATAGAGGACGCGAATGCCGACTTTTTCCCAAAGCCTTGAACAATCCCTGCATCGTGCGCTGGCGATCGCAAATGAGCGTCATCACCAATACGCGACGCTTGAGCATCTCTTGCTCTCCTTGATCGACGACTCCGATGCAGCCGCGGTCATGCGCGCCTGTAGCGTCGATCTCGACAAGCTCCGTACGAGCCTCGTCAACTACCTTGAGACCGAATTCGAGAACCTGGTGACGGATGGCGCCGACGACGCCAAGCCGACCGCCGGTTTCCAGCGCGTGATCCAGCGCGCGGTGATCCATGTGCAGTCGTCCGGTCGCGAAGAGGTGACCGGCGCCAACGTGTTGATCGCGATCTTCGCCGAACGCGAGAGCCATGCCGCGTATTTCCTGCAGGAGCAGGACATGACGCGTTACGACGCTGTCAACTACATCAGCCACGGCATTGCCAAGCGGCCGGGCGTCTCCGAGGCGCGGCCGGTGCGCGGCGTCGACGAGGAGACCGAGACCAAGGGTAACGAGGACGCCAAGAAGAAGGGCGAGGCGCTCGAGACCTATTGCGTCAACCTCAACAAGAAGGCGCGCGACGGCAAGATCGATCCGGTGATCGGACGCAATTCCGAAATCAATCGCGCGATCCAGGTGCTGTGCCGCCGGCAGAAGAACAACCCGCTGTTCGTCGGTGAAGCCGGCGTCGGCAAGACCGCGATCGCAGAAGGGCTCGCCAAGCGCATCGTCGACAGCGAAGTGCCGGAGGTGCTGGCGGCGGCCACCGTGTTCTCGCTGGACATGGGCACGCTGCTTGCCGGCACGCGCTATCGGGGCGACTTCGAGGAGCGGCTAAAGCAGGTGCTCAAGGAGCTCGAGGCGCATCCCAACGCCATCCTGTTCATCGACGAGATCCACACCGTGATCGGTGCGGGCGCGACGTCGGGCGGGGCGATGGATGCCTCGAACCTGCTCAAGCCGGCGCTGGCCTCTGGCACGATCCGCTGCATGGGCTCGACCACCTACAAGGAATATCGGCAGCACTTCGAGAAGGACCGCGCGCTGGTGCGGCGCTTCCAGAAGATCGACATCAACGAGCCCACGGTCGAGGACGCCATCGCGATCCTCAAGGGCCTCAAGCCGTACTTCGAGGACTATCACCGGCTGAAGTACACCAATGAGGCGATCGAGGCGGCGGTGCAGCTCTCATCGCGCTACATCCACGACCGCAAGCTGCCCGACAAGGCGATCGACGTGATCGACGAGTCCGGCGCGGCGCAGATGCTGGTCGCCGAGAACAAGCGCAAGAAGACCATCGGCATCAAGGAGATCGAGACCACGATCGCCTCGATGGCTCGGATCCCGCCGAAGAGCGTGTCGAAGGACGACGCCGAGGTGCTCAAGCATCTCGAGCAGACCTTGAAGCGCACCGTGTTCGGGCAGGACAAGGCGATCGAATCGCTCGCCGCCTCGATCAAGCTGGCGCGTGCCGGCCTGCGCGAGCCGGAGAAGCCGATCGGCTGCTATCTGTTCTCTGGCCCCACCGGCGTCGGCAAGACCGAGGTCGCCAAGCAACTCGCGGCGACGCTCGGCGTCGAGCTGCTGCGCTTCGACATGTCCGAGTACATGGAGCGGCACACCGTGTCGCGCCTGATCGGCGCGCCTCCCGGCTATGTCGGCTTCGACCAGGGCGGCCTGCTCACCGACGGCGTCGACCAGCATCCGCATTGCGTGGTGCTGCTCGACGAAATCGAGAAGGCGCATCCCGACCTCTACAACGTGCTCCTCCAGATCATGGACCACGGCCGGCTCACCGACCACAACGGTAAGCAGGTCAACTTCCGCAACGTGATCCTGATCATGACCACGAATGCCGGTGCGGCGGATCTCGCCAAGCAGGCGTTCGGCTTCACCCGTTCGAAGCGGGAAGGCGACGATCACGAGGCGATCAACCGGCAGTTCGCGCCGGAATTCCGCAACCGTCTCGATGCCATCGTCTCGTTCGGCCATCTCAGCGTCGAGGTGATCGGCACCGTGGTCGAGAAGTTCGTGCTTCAGCTCGAGGCGCAGCTCGGCGACCGCGACGTGACCATCGAGCTGTCCGAGCCGGCGAAGGCCTGGCTGGTCCAGCACGGCTACGACGAGCAGATGGGCGCACGTCCCATGGCGCGCGTGATCCAGGAGCACATCAAGAAGCCGTTGGCCGACGAGGTGCTGTTCGGCAAGCTCAAGGGTGGCGGCCACGTTCGCGTCGTCCTTGTCAAGGACGAGGCCGACGAGACGAAGGAGAAGATCGGCTTCGAATTCGTCGAGGGCCCGGTCACGCCGAAGCAGGAGAAGCTGCCCGGCACCCGCAAGCGCCCGCCGGGCAAATCCAAGCCGGGTGGCTCCGGCGGCTCGAAGGGGCCGACCTCCAAGGGGCCGCTGGTCAAGGTTTGATCGGCACGTGATGAAATCGAAAAGGCCGGCTGCAAAGCCGGCCTTTTTGTTTGCACCGATGTCTGCGCGAGGAGGCCTTACGTTCCGGCCTGCGGTTCGCGCGGCGGCCGCGGCTTTCTCGGTGCGCGCGGTGCTGCGTGCGGGACCGACGGCTGCATCGTCACGATGACCGGATTGCGCTTGTGATCGGTCGCGGCTCCGGTCGCTGCGTCGACGCCCATGCCGACGATACCGCCCAACAGGAGATTGCCCGCAAAACCCGCGGCTCCGCCCGTCTGGACGTCCCGGCTGAGCGGAACGATTTGCGGCTGATAGCCTTCCTTCTGGAAGGTGATCGAGATGTCGGCGTTCCGCTTGACGACCACGGAGCAAGGGGTCGTGCAGGTGGTCGGAACGTCCATTCCGCTGACGACGGCTTCCACGCCTGATGGTGTCGATGAAATGCTGATATTCTCCGTCGTACCGCGCGTGACCGACGCGCAGCCGGCCAGCATGACGCTGAGCGCCACAATTCCAAATGAACGCATGAAATGCCCCTTGTCCCACCGTCACTATGCGCAACCGGGGCGGGAGGGCAATAGGCCATTGCTCCGAATAGTTAAGCCACGCCGAGGTTGTGCACGACTACGCGCGAACCGGGTCGGGTCCGGCTATTCACCCCGCAGGCGCTGATCGTCCTGCACGCGGACGTGCTCGGCACCGCGCGCGCCGGCTGGGGAAAGCCGCAGCATGCTCAGCATCGCGCCGCACAGCGCAAATCCAACGCCGACAAGGAGCGCCAGCCTGGTCCCCTCAAGCGGATACCGTCCGAGCAACAGCGCCACCAGCGCCGCTCCGGTGGTCTGGCCGAGCAGGCGCGCCGTCCCCAGCATGCCGCTGGCGCCGCCGGCGCGCTCGCGCGGGGCGGCTGCGATCATGGTGCGGTTATTGGGGGTCTGGAACAGACCGAAGCCGGCGCCGGCGAGCGCCATCCGCCAGATCACGTCGAGCGCCGTTGGCGTCGCCGGCAGGAAGGCCAGCGCGCCAAGGCCGCAGGCGAATAGCGTGAGCCCAATACCGCCGAGCAGGCCGGCCGGATAATGCTCGACCAGGCGGCCGGCGAGAGGGGCCGCAAACGCCAATGCGATCGGCCATGGCGTGATCAACAGGCCCATATGCACGGCCGAATAGCCGAAGCGGCTCTGGAGATAGAAGGGGATCGCGACGAAGGCCAGCATCTGCCCGCAGAACGATGCGATCGAGGTCGCAATCGACAGCGCGAAAACGGGGATGCGCAGCAGATCGATCGGCAAGAGTGGCGAAGTCATGTGAGTCTCGCGATAGATCAGCAGCGCACCCGCGGCGATCGCGATGGCAAACTGCACGAGACAGGTGATCGCGGCCTCGCCATGACCGACGTTGTCGACCGCCGCGATGCCGACGCCGAACGTGATCGCCGACAGCCCTGCACTCTGCCAGTCGAAGGAGCGGCTCGCGGGCTTGGTGTGCGGCAGGCTGCGCAGGCCCAGCACCAGCGTCACCACGCCGAGCGGCACGTTGATCGCGAACAGCCAGGGCCAGCTTCCGACCGCGAGGATGCCGGCGGCGAGCGTCGGGCCGATCGCAGCCGAGAAGGCGACGACGAGCGCGTTGAGCCCGATGCCGCGGCCTAGCAGGCTGCGCGGATAGGTGAAACGCACCAGCGCCGCGTTGACGCTCATGATGCCGGCCGCGCCAAAGCCCTGGAGGATGCGCGCGATCGTCAGCAGCGGCAGCGTGTGGGCCAGCGCACAGAAGGCCGAGGCCAGCGTGAACAGCGCCAACCCGACCAGATAGACGCGGCGATAGCCGACGATCTCGCCGAGCGAAGCCAGCGGCAGCAGCGAGATCGTGATCGCGAGCTGGTAGCCGCTGACGATCCAGATCGACAAGGCCGGGGTCGCATCGAGATCGGCCGCGATCGTCGGCAGCGCCACATTGACGATGGTGCTGTCGACCACCGCCATGACGATGCCGAGCGCAATGGTCAGCACCGCCTGATTGCGTTGCGGCTGCGGCAGGCCGTCGGCATGCTCGATGGTGACTATCGACATCGTGAGCGGCGTATCGTTGGCGAATTGGGCTCGGCCACATGCCGAGTATTGCGCCAACAGGGCAGGGCCGCGATAGTTCCGGAACCGCACTGCCAGCGCGCCGGCTTACCCAAAGCAGCTGTCCTACACCGCCGGTGGATTGCGGTCGCTGAAGGTCACGCGCTGGTGCCAGTAGGGATAGGGCAGCGTCACCGTGCTCGCGGCATCGAGCTTTGCGACCTGGTCCTTGGTCAAGGACCAGCCAACCGCGCCGAGATTTTCGCGCAGCTGGGTCTCGTTGCGTGCGCCGATGATCAGCGTCGAGACCGTCGGACGCTGCAGCAGCCAGTTCAGCGCGATCTGCGAGACACTCTTGCCGGTCTCCTTGGCGATCTCGTCGATTGCATCGACGACACGGTAGACGTGCTCGTCCGAGACGGGCGGTCCGAATTCGGCCGTCTTGGGCAGGCGGCTGACTTCCGGTTTCGGCTGACCGCGGCGGATCTTTCCGGTGAGGCGCCCCCAGCCGAGCGGCGACCAGACCACGGCGCCCAACCCCTGGTCGAGGCCGAGCGGCATCAACTCCCATTCGTAGTCGCGCCCGATCAGTGAATAGTAGGTCTGGTTGGCGACGTAACGCGGAAAGCCGTGCTTGTCGGCGACGCCGAGCGATTTCATCAGGTGCCAGCCCGAGAAATTCGAGACGCCGACGTAGCGGATCTTGCCGGCGCGCACGAGCACGTCGAGAGTCGAGAGCACCTCTTCGGGTGGCGTGAAGGCATCGAAACCGTGGAGCTGGAACAGATCGATGTAATCGGTGCCGAGCCGGCTCAGCGAGCCGTCGATGGCTTTGAGCAGGTGCTCACGCGACGAGCCGATATCGTTGGGACCGTCGCCAAAGCGGAAGGTCGCCTTGGTCGAGATCAGGACCTTGTCGCGGCGACCCTTGATGGCCTCACCGAGCACCCGCTCGGACTCGCCGAGCGAATAGACATTGGCCGTATCGAACATCGACACGCCGGCCTCGAGGCAGATGTCCAGAAGGCGCCGCGCCTCGGTCGCGTCCGTCGTGCCCCATGCCGCAAGGCGGCCGACGCCGCCGAACGTGCCCGTTCCCAGGCTCAAAGCAGGCACCATAAGGCCGGACCGGCCCAAGCGTCGGTATTCCATCGGAATGCTCCCTGGCTGGCCGCTAATGATCGTGGCGGCCTTGACGGCGGAAGATACTGCAAGCAGGCGCGGTGTCCTATCACCTGCTCACATACCGGCCCTGCTCGGCATGACCTGATCGTGCAGATGACAGCCTGCTGGAATGCACCTCAATGCCGCAGCTGACTCTGCCGGAAGTCGCGCGGCGACATCCCGAAATGCTCGCGGAAGACGCGGCCGAAATGCGAGAGGTCGTTGAAGCCCCAGGCGAAGGCGATCTCACTGATGTGGCGATGGGCGAGCAGAGGCGAGGCGAGATCTCTCCGACATCGGGCGAGGCGTTCGGCAAGGACATGGCGCTGGAAGGAGGTGTCCTCGTCTGCGAGAAGATCGTTGACATAGCGCGGCGAGATGCCGAGCGCGGCTGCGGTTTCAGCGACCGAGAGATCGGGATCGGCGAGGTGCGCGCGGATGTGCGCCTTCACTCGGTAGAGCAGGGCCGAGCGATGGGTCGAGGACGGCAGCGATGACTTGCCGAGCCGCTCGCTCAATGCCATCGCGAGCAGATCAACTGCCTGCTCCGACAGCGCCGTGGCCGTATCCGGAGCCAAGCTATCCGCATTCTGGCAGAGCCGGATAATGAAATCATAGGCGAGCCGCTCGAGCGGTGCATCGGCGCCAAATGACATTGCGGTCAGCGTCTCGGTGCCGCCGAGCCGCCGCTGCAGCATCTCGCGTGGGACCTTGAAGATGGTCTGCGTAAAACTGTCGTTGAACTTCAGCTCGTACGGGCGCGTCGTGTCGTAGAGCGCGAACTCGCCAGGGTGGATCACGGTCTCGCGGCCGTCCTGCCCGTTGCCGCGATTGCCGAGTGCGACTAGGACGAAGTCCTGATCCGAGCGCGCGATGCGCGACGGTGTGCGGAAGACGTGCTGGCGGTCCGAGCAGACCTCGGAGCACACGGCCTTGCCGAGCGAGGCCTGCGTGACCGAGCCATGAAAGGCGCTGCCGAGGTCGGACTTGCAGTCGAGCCCGACGAAGACGTCGCAGACGATGTCCTGCCAGAGCGCGAGCCGCCGGTAGCCGGGACTGCCGTCTGTCGTGAACTGGATTGGCATCAGGACAGCCTCCCTTTCACATCCTGCAAAACCGCATGTTGGCGCAGATCGAGCCTGACCGGAGGCGAATTCCGTACCGGCGATCCCCTTCCAGTCGAGTTTTTGTTCCGCCGCGGTCGAGCGCCTGGCCGCCCGGCTTGGCCAAATAGACTGCATCGGACGTGGCTTGCGATCAACCGGCAATGGAGGCGGCAATGGGCATCGAACATCCGAAATACAAGGTTGCGGTGGTGCAGGCGGCGCCGGCCTGGCTCGATCTCGACGCCTCGATCGACAAGTCGATCGCGCTGATCGGGGAGGCCGCGGAAAAGGGCGCCAAGCTGATCGCCTTTCCTGAAGCTTTCATCCCCGGCTACCCCTGGCACATCTGGCTGGATTCCCCGGCCTGGGCGATCGGGCGGGGCTTCGTGCAGCGCTATTTCGACAACTCGCTGTCCTATGACAGCCCGCAGGCCGAGCGCTTGCGCGAGGCCGTGCGCAAGGCAAGGCTCACCGCCGTGATCGGCCTGTCCGAGCGCGACGGCGGCAGCCTTTACCTCGCGCAATGGCTGATCGGCCCTGATGGCGAGACCATCGCAAAGCGCCGCAAGCTGCGGCCGACCCATGCCGAGCGCACGGTCTATGGCGAAGGCGACGGCAGCGACCTCGCCGTGCATGCGCGGCCCGACATCGGCCGGCTCGGCGCATTGTGCTGCTGGGAGCATCTGCAGCCGCTGTCGAAATATGCGATGTACGCTCAGAACGAGCAGGTCCATGTCGCGGCCTGGCCGAGCTTCTCGCTCTACGATCCCTTCGCGCCGGCATTAGGGGCCGAGGTCAACAACGCGGCTTCGCGCGTCTATGCGGTGGAAGGCTCCTGCTTCGTGCTCGCGCCTTGCGCCACCGTCTCGCAGGCCATGATCGACGAGCTCTGCGATCGGCCGGACAAGAATGCGCTGCTGCATGCGGGCGGCGGCTTTGCGGCCATCTACGGCCCCGACGGCAGTCAGATCGGGGACAAGCTGGCACCCGATCAGGAAGGCCTGCTGATCGCCGAGATCGATCTCGGCGCCATCGGCGTTGCCAAGAATGCTGCCGATCCCGCCGGACATTATTCGCGGCCCGACGTCACACGGCTGCTGCTCAACAAGAAGCGGTACCAGCGGGTCGAGCAGTTCGCGCTGCCGGTCGACACCGTCGAGCCCATGGACATTGCGGCGGCGGCAAGCTGATCGCGGCGATCACGGGGAGGCATGGCTATGGAATCCGCAATTCCCGCGCATCTCGAAACCGCACGCACGCGCCACAAGCGCGTGCCGGACGATTACCAGCCGCCATATCCGTCCTTCGTGGCGCGCTACAAACCTTCGGTCAGCCGCGTCGTAATGGCCTATTTCGGTGTCCAGCATGGCGGTGCGGCACCGGCGGCAATGGAGGCGTTGAAAGAACTCGCAGGACTGTTCGCAATGGATGGCGGTCCGTCGCATTCGGACCGGGCAAGCTATAGAGATCAGTCCGGCAGCGAGAATGTTGTCACGGTCGCTTATTGGGACGATCTCGCACGCTTTGATGCCTGGTTCGCGCAGGCTCGCGAGATGTGGACGGGGCGGCAACGCGAAGGCATCGGTACCTTCGTCGAGGTGCTGCGTCCTATTGTGGCCCGTCACGAGACGCTGTTCTCCTCGCCCGATCGGCCGGAAGGTGTCGCCGTCGTTGCGGAGGGCATGAGCGGCGAGGTGCAGGAGCACGCCTACTGGGGCGGGATGCGCGACCGTATCCCGCTGTCGCAGACTGATGCGATGGCGCCTGGTGGCGCGCCTGAGCTGATTTGCGACGGCCCGCGGCTGAGAGTCGTGGCGCACGATAATCTCTGCCTGATCCGCTCCGGGCAGGACTGGAGCGATACCGCAGCATCCGAGCGAAAGCTCTATCTCGACGACGTCGAACCGGTGCTACGCGAGGGCATGGATTTTCTGCGCGATGATGGCCTCGCGATTGGCTGCTATGCCAACCGCTACATGCAGGTGCTGGCGGCCGACGGAAGCGCGAGCGAAAAATCCTACGGGCAGAGCTGGTGGAAGAGCCTCGCCGCGCTCGAACGCTGGGCGGAGTCGCATCCGACCCACGTCAAGATCTTCGGCGCGGCTATGAAATATCTGTCGACGCTCGGACCGTCAGCCAAGCTGCGGCTCTATCACGAGGTGACGGTGGCGGCCGCCGACGAACAGTTCTTCGAATATCTGAACTGTCACCCGAAGACAGGCATGCTGGCGGCGGTCGAAACTGTCAGCACCTAAGCGACACAATGGCCGAGCAGCTCGGGATGTGCCGCGCAGATGTGATGCGCGCCGGCCTCCCGCAGCTCGGCCTCGCTGCCGTAGCCGTAGAGCACGCCGATGGCGGTCATCCCGTTGGTCCTGGCGCCGACCACGTCGTGGCTGCGGTCGCCGATCATGATCGCGCTGTTCGCATCGACCTTGGCTTCGTGGAGCGCATAGCGGAGCAGGTCGCGCTTGTCGACGCGTGTGCCGTCGAGCTCGGAGCCGAACACCCGTTCGAAATACGGCTTCAGGCCGAAATGATCGACGATGCGGCTGGCGTAGACGGCGGGCTTGCTGGTCGCCACGAACATGCGCTGACGTGTCGCTGCGAGCGAAGATAACGTGTCCGTAATTCCGCTGTAAGCCTCGTTCTCGAACAGGCCGATATCGCTAAAGCGCTCGCGATAGAGCTGCAGTGCGCGGTCGGCGAGCTCATCGGCTCCGGTGAGCTTTCGAAGGCTGGCAAGCAGCGGAGGGCCGATGCACCAGGTCAGTTCGTCCTCGCTCGGCACAGGAACGCCGAGCCGTTCCAGCGCATATTGGATCGAGCGGGTGATCCCGGGCTTCGGGTTCGTCAGCGTGCCGTCGAGATCAAAAAAGATTGTCACCATCGGGCATGACCGGTGTTGATACTGCCGTCTGTTGCTAGTTGGCTCTGGTTCCAAGTCAAGGTCCGATTTGTCCGATAGCGTCAATGCCATGCGAATTGCTCGGGTCATTGCTGTGTTGTGCCAGGTCGTCCTGCTGCCGCCGGCGCTCGCGGAGGAGGCGCCGCCCACCGATGCGCCTGCGAAGGCCGCGGAGCCCGAGAAGCCAGCGGAGAAACCGAACGACGCGCGCGAGAGCGACACGCGGGAGTCGATCTGCCTGATCGTGGAGGCGGCCGCGCGCGACAATAGCCTGCCGCTGGAATTCTTCGCGCGCGTGATCTGGCAGGAAAGCCGCTTCCAGGCCGATGCGGTCGGGCCCATGACGCGTAGCGGCCAGCATGCGCAGGGGATCGCGCAGTTCATGCCGGGCACTGCCAGCGAGCGCGGTCTGCTCGATCCGTTCAATCCGGTGCAGGCTTTGCCGAAGTCGGCCGAATTCCTGAATGAGCTGCGCAACCAGTTCGGCAATCTCGGCCTTGCCGCGGCCGCCTACAATGCCGGCCCTCGGCGCGTGCAGAAATGGCTCGCCGGCACCGGACCGATGCCGGAGCAGACCCGCAATTACGTCTATGCCATCACCGGCACCAGCGTCGATGCCTGGGCCAAGGCGGGGAGCACCGGCAAGGGACCGCCGAGCTCGCCGCCAACGAGCTGCCGTGATCTGATGGCGCTTCTCAAGCGAGCTCCCAACCCGTTCGTCGCCGAGCTCGAGCAACATGTCGAGCTTGCAGCCGCAAAGCTCTGGGGCGTGCAGCTCGCGGCCGGTTTCGACCGCAACAGGGCGCTGACGATGTATTCCCGGGCCGTGACGAAGCTGAGCACCGTGATCGGCGAGCGCGATCCGAGCCTGCTCTCCTCGGTGATGCGCAGCCGCGGCACGCGCGCCTTCTATCAGGTCCGCATCGGCGCCGATACGCGCGCCGAGGCCGATGATTTGTGCAACCGCATCCGCAAGGCGGGCGGGGCGTGCTTCGTGCTGAGGAACAGGGGTGTGGCGGGGTAGGATGAGCCGTCATTCCGGGTTCGCGCCAAGTGCAGCGCCCCGGTATGACGGCGGTGAGCCTGGCTGTCATGCATGCCAGCCCCGCCGCGCCTTTCCTTGACGCGCGCACCCGTCTCGCTCGTTATGCGGGCACGATTCCTCACCGGCCAAAGCTCCCGTGGCGCTTCCTCCGCTCGATTCACCGCAATGGAATAGTTCCTGGCGCGCCTTCGCGTGGGGACTGCGCTCGATCACGCAGACGATCCTCACCATCGTGCTGTTCGTGACCTATCTCGGCATCGGTGCGCTCGCTCACGACACCCATTTCAGCCTGCTCTGGGCATTGTGCTCGACGCTGTTCGTCTGGGCAGGTCCGGCGCAGATCATCCTGATCACCACGCTCGGCTCGGGCGCCACCATCATCCAGTCGGCGATCGCGGTGACCGTCAGCGCCATCCGCCTGTTTCCAATGGTGGTCTCGGTGCTGCCGCTGATGCGCACACCCACGACCAAGCGGCGCGAGCTGATTTTCGCCGCGCATCTCACCGCAGTGACGCTGTGGGTCGAATGCCACCGCTTCCTGCCGCAGGTGCCGCGCGAACGGCGGATCGCCTTCGTCCACGGGCTCGGCTGCGGGCTCGTCTCCGTGTGCCTTGTCGCCAATATCGTCGGCTATTTCCTCGCCGCCAACCTGACGCAGACGCTTGGTGCGGCGATCCTGTTGCTGACGCCGCTGTCGTTCCTGTTCTCGACGGCGCGCAACAGCCGCGAGGTCGCCGACGTCGTCGCGCTCGTGCTGGGCATCGTGCTCTATCCGCTGGCGGCGAAGATGAACTCCGGCCTCGATATCCTCGTCAGCGGCGTGGTCGCCGGGACGATCGCTTATGGCGTGCACTGGTGGCGGGAGGTACGCGCATGAGCTTTGCGCAAGCGATCGGCGACTGGCACGCGCTGGCCGTCCTGTTCGTCGCCGGCGTCGTTCCCAACCAGATCTGGCGCATGCTGGGCCTGTGGTTCGGCGGCGGCATCGACGAGGGCTCGGAGCTGCTGGTCTGGGTCAGGGCGGTCGCCACCGCGATCCTGGCCGGCGTCATCGCCCAGATCGTGGTCCAGCCGCCGGGGGCGCTGGCCAGCGTGCCTGATGTCCTGCGTTATGGCGCGGTCGGTGCCGGTCTCGTCGTTTTCCTGCTGACCCGCCGTTCGATCTTCGCAGGCGTGGTCACGGGCGAAGTCTTCATGCTGGCCGGCAAGTGGTGGTTGGGCTAAAACCGCCAGCGAACAGCCAGGGAACAGGACATATGGTTCGCGAACAGGAGCTCCGCGAGGGCGAGGTCGCCATCGAGCTGCCGCCGACGCAAGATGCCGGCCTCGTCTTCATCGGTCGTATCCGCACGCCCTGGTCGTCGCGGCTGGAGACGCCGCGGCAGGGACGTCAGGACGGTCCGATCTGCCGCCTCGAGATCTTCGAGCCGTTCGTGCCGGCCATCAAGGGCGTCGACTTCTACAGCAACCTCGAAGTGCTCTATTGGCTCGACCGCTCGCGCCGCGACATCGTCCTGCAGAGCCCGAAGAACAACGAGAAGACACGCGGCACGTTTTCGCTGCGCTCGCCGGTGCGGCCCAATCCGATCGGCACCTCGATCGTCAAGCTGGTCGGCATCGAGGGCAATGCCATCCTGGTGCGCGGCCTCGATTGCATCGACAACACGCCGCTGATCGACATCAAGCCCGACCGCTGCGAGTTCACGCCGCTGGCCGCGCCGCAAAAGGGTGATTTCGAGACGGAGTGATCCGTCATTCCGGGGCGACGCGAAGCGTCGAGCCCGGAATCCATCGGGCAGCAATGACGGTGGTGAAATGGATTTCCGGGTTCGCGCCAAGAGGCGCGCCCCGGAATGACGAGTTGATAAGAGTTACACTGCCTTCAACGCCGCCATCAGCTTCGCCGCATTCTCTTGCAGCACCTTGTCGTCTTCCTTGCGGCTCGCCGGCGGCAGCATGGCGACGCCGTCGTGGCGCGGCATCACGTGCATGTGCAGGTGAAACACCACCTGTCCGCCGGCGGGCTCGTTGAATTGCTGCACGGTGATGCCATCGGCGTCGAACGCCTTCATTGCGGCGGCGGCGATCTTGTGCGCGCCGCGGGCGACATGGGCGTAATCGTCGGGCTTGATGTCGAGGATGTTGCGGGCAGGAGCCTTCGGGATCACCAGCGTGTGACCGGGCACGCGCGGCATGATGTCGAGGAAGGCGAAGACGTGCTCATCCTCGTAGACCTTGTAGCAGGGCAGCTCGCCGCGCAGGATTTTCGCGAAGATGTTGTTGCTGTCATAGGCGGTCATGGCGGCGGCTCCTCGGACGATTTGCGCTTACTGTCACCAGCCGTGGCGAGGCGTCAAGGCGCCTCGTCGGCCCCTTTGCGGAACGGGCCGGGCTCGGCAAGCTCTCGTCCGGCTTCCGCGACATAAGCGCGCTCGCGCTTGAGGTAATCGTCGATGGCGCGGCGCAGGCCGGGATCGGCGATGAAGTGGGCGGAATGCGTGGTGCGCGGCAGGTACCCGCGCGCGATCTTGTGCTCGCCCTGCGCGCCGGCCTCGACGTGCTTGAGGCCGCGCTTGATCGCGAAATCGATCGCCTGGTAGTAGCAGACCTCGAAATGCAGGAACGGGTGATGCTCGACCGCGCCCCAGTTGCGGCCGAACAGCGTGTCCGAGCCGATGAAGTTGATCGCGCCCGCAATCCAGCGATTGTTACGGCGGGCCATCACCAGCAGCACGTCCTCGCTCATGGTCTCGCCGATCAGCGAGAAGAACTCGCGCGTCAGATACGGCCGACCCCATTTGCGCGAGCCGGTCTCCATGTAGAATGCGAAGAAGGCATCCCAGGCATCCTCGGTGATGTCCTTGCCGGTGAGCCAATGGATCGTGATGCCGGCCGCGAGCGCATCGCGCCGCTCGCGCTTGATCGATTTGCGATGGCGCGAGTTCAGCGTCGCCAGGAAGTCGTCGAAGCTCGCAAAGCCCTCATTGTGCCAGTGGAACTGCTGGTCGGTGCGCTGGAGGAAGCCGTGCTCGGCGAGCAGCTTCCATTCCGACTCCCGCGCGAAGGTGACGTGGACGGAGGAGGCCTTGCTGACGCCGCATAGCGCTATGAGCCCACTCGCCAGCGCCTCGGTGATGCGCTCGCGATCGACGCCATCACGCACCAGCAGCCGCGGCCCCGTGGCCGGCGTGAAGGGAACCGAGACCTGGAGCTTCGGGTAGTAGCGTCCGCCGGCACGCTCATAGGCATCCGCCCAGCCGCGATCGAAGACGTACTCGCCCTGGCTGTGCGATTTCAGATAGCAGGGGACGATTCCGGCGACGCGGGCGCCGAGCTTGGCGACCAGATGCCGGGGTCCCCAGCCAGTCCGGATCGTGGCCGAACCCGATTTCTCGGCCGCAGAAAGAAAGGCGTGGGAGACGAACGGGTTATAGGCGGATCTTGAGAGGTCGAGGGAATCGCTTGGAAGAGCGATTGAGGTTCCGGCGCCAGCCCCATTGCACTGTCCGCCGGGGTTGGCGCAGGCGTCCCAATCCTCCGGTGACACGTCGCCAATCGAAGGTACGGCCTCGAGTGTGATTTCCGATGATGCCATCGCGTCCAAGATCGTGCATTGCAGCAGCGACTTCAAGAGGGCGGGGGGAACACAGGTCTCGTGCCCCGGACGCGGCGCAGCACTCCCGGCGATGCGAGGCATCGTCCGGCGTGGTGCGCCGCTGAGCCGGGCCCATGTGGCCGCGCGCTCGCGGAGAGATGGTCCCGCCTCATCGCTGCGACGCTCACGCGTCGCAGCTTGTCCGGGACACGGGCAAGCCCTACGGCACGAACCCCTCGAAGATCATCTGGTCCGCATACCGCCCGACCCGGCTCCGCTGCTCCGGGGTGCGGACGGTCCAGCCGAGCAGGGCGCAGCCGAACAGGTTGCGGGCGATCCAGGGGGCGGGGGCCGGCAGGTGGTCGACCTTGAAGGCGACGAAATGCGGCCGGGTCTGCAAGCCGTGGCGCAGGTAGAGCATGCTGTCGCGCTGCACTTGGGTGAGCTTGGCCCAGTACTCGTCCTCATAGCTCCGCTGCGCGACGATGCCGCGCGGACGGTTTGGCAACAGGTCTCGCAGCGCCAGCACCTGGTCGGGATCGAAGGACATGCCGACGGCGGGGCCGTCATACGAGGCCAACACCTCGGCCATCCGCTTCACCAGCTTGCGATCGCCACCGAAATGGCTCTTCACCTCGATCACCAGGGGCACACGTCCGGCGACCATGGCGCAGAGGTCGGCGAGCGACATCATCCGCTCGTCGGTGTCCTTGAACCTGACGGCCTTCAGCTCGGTCGCGGTCTTTGCGATCACCTCGCCGGTGGCCTCGGTTAGTCGGCCCAGGGCATGGTCGTGATGGACCATGGCCTCGCCGTCGGCCGAGAGCTGGATATCGACCTCGATCGCAAAACTACCGGCAATCGCAGCCTGCACCGCGCCCGGCATGTTCTCGACGATGCCGCGCGAAATGTCATGCAGGCCGCGATGGGCGACCGGCCGCGCTGTCAGCCAATCCGGAGCGCGCATTTGGCGTCAGGCGACCTCGAACACGCCTTCGACCTCGACCGCCGCATCCGCGGGCAGCGAGGCGACGCCGACGGTGGTGCGGGCATGGCGGCCCTTGTCCCCGAAGGCGGCAACCATCAGGTCGGAGGCGCCGTTGAGCACCTTCGGCCCATCCAGGAAATCCGGGGCCGAGTTGATGAAGCCGCCGAGGCGCACGACGCGTACGACCTTGTCGAGATCGCCGAGCGCCGCCTTGACCTGGGCCAACAGGTTGACGGCGCAGCCGCGCGCGGCTGCGGCGCCGTCCTCGATCGAGACGCCGGCGCCCAGCTTGCCCTTGGCGATCAGCTTGCCGGCGGGGTCGAAGCAGACCTGGCCGGAGACGAACAGGAGGTTGCCCGTGCGCACGAAAGGCACGTAGTTGGCGACGGGGGAGGGGGCCTCGTGCAGCTTGATGCCTTGCTCCGCCAGTTTCTGCTCGACCGTGCCCGCCATGTCCGACCTCGTTGTCCAAAAATCCTTCGCTCCGGCGCGTCCCCTGGATGGCCGGGCGCGCCCTGTTTCGCCCATCGTGCCGCCACATGCAAGCAACCGGAGGGGGCGCATTGTGTTGGCAGGCCAGCAGGTTCAACGTGGAGGGGCAATTTTACGTGGACGGCCTCAGTTGCGGCGCAATGGAACGGTCATTAAAATGTCGAATCTGCGCTTTCCTCAGGGAACAGACATGGTGCATCTTTTCCGGACTTCGCTCGGTGTGATGGCGTTTGCCGCGGCCAGTGTCGGCCTTGGCGGTGTAGCCGAGGCCGCCAACGGTCCGTTTCTCGCGCACCAGGCGCTCTATGATCTCCGCCTCGTCAAATCGCGCACCAATTCGGTCAATAGCGCCCGCGGCCGGATCCTCTACAATTTCACGGGGAACGCCTGCGAGGGCTATACCTCGGAATTCCGCCAGGTCTCCGAGCTCGACAGCGGCGAGGGCAAGGTCACGCTCAGCGACCTCCGCTCCAACTCCTGGGAGGACGCCGCCGGCAAGAGCTACCGTTTCAAGATCGAGACGCGCATGAACGAGACGGATGCCGGCCGCGTCGACGGCTCGGCCGAGCGCGACGGCGACCACATCAACGTCAAGCTGAAGCTTCCGGCGCCGAAGACGTTCACGCTCGACGGCAAGATCGTGTTCCCAACCGAGCAAATCCAGCGCATCATCGCAGCGGCGAGGGAAGGCAAATCGCTGCTCGAACTCTCCGTCTATGACGGCTCCGATGACGGCCAGAAGGTCTACAACACGCTGACCGTGATCGGTCAGCCGATCCCCGCCGACCGTGCCACCTCGTCCGATCCGTCGACTGCGGACGAGCACATGAAGTCGCTCAAGCGCTGGCCAGTCACCGTCAGCTATTTCGACCGCGACGCCCAGCAGAAGGAGGGCGAGCAGACGCCGGTCTATGCGATGGCGTTCGAGCTCTACGAGAACGGCGTCTCGCGCCAGCTCGTGCTCGACTACAACGATTTCGTCATCTCCGGCGCCATGGGCAAGTTCGACGTGAAGGACAGCAAGCCCTGTAATTGAGGGCTAGGTCTTGGTCGCTTCGCTCCTCGCAATGACGGGGCTAGCTCTCGTCACGCTCTCCCGCTACGCTCCCTCGCAACCACAAACTCGGGGAGCCAGCCCATGCCGAAGCTCGACCATCTCCGCCCCAGCGGCCTGCATCACAATCCAGCCTATTCCCACGTCGTCACCGCGACGGGTGCGCGCACGATCTACATTTCCGGCCAGGTCTCGACCGACGAGGAGGGGCGGATCGTCGGCGAGGGCGATATCGCCGCGCAAACGACCCAGGTGATGCAGAATCTCGGCCTCGCGCTGAAGGCGGCTGGCGCAAGCTATTCCAACATCGTCAAGATCACGACCTTCGTGGTGGACTACAAGCCGGAGCTGCGGCCCATCATCGGCAAGGCCCGCTCGGCCTTCTTCGAAGGCATGGAGCCGCCGGCCTCGACGCTCGTCGGCGTTTCCGCGCTCGCTGCGCCGGAATGGCTGATCGAGATCGAGGCGGTCGCGGTTGCGGATTGAGTTCCTGTGGCCCGGATGAAGCGCAAGCGTAATCCGGGAAGCCTGTCGCCACGGAGCACTGTCCCGGATTGCGCTCCGCTCCATCCGGGCTACAGCTGCTATGAGTGCTTCGCCTCTGACAGCTCTTGTAGAGCCGCCATCGCTTCGTCGGCTCTGTCGGACGGTACGAAGAGATGGTCGTGGTGGAACGCCGACACGGCATTCACGCTGATACCGGCGTCGGCGAGGCGCGCCGTGATTGCCGCCAGGAAGCCGACCGCATCGAGCGCGGAGTGAACAGTGAGCGTGATCAGGCGTGAGGCGAATTCGTAGCGCAGTCCTGCGCGTTCGGCATCCTCCAGCGGTGCTACGACCGTTGTGCCCTCCGGCTCGCGGAAGATCAGGAGCGGATCGACTGCTGCGGGAATAGTCTCGTCTGCCGCGATCGTGCAAAATACGAAGGTGCCCGGTCGCAGCTCCGGCTTCATCAGTCTCAGCAGCGCATTGAGATCGCGTTCGCCCGTCATCACTCCTGCGCCTTCTCCGGGCCCTCATAGGCGATGCCGCGGATCACCGCGGCGCTGCCGAACTTCTTGCGCAGGCTGTCGACCGCGCGTTCGGCGTGGGCGGCGCGGCGGTCGAGCATGTCGGTGTCATCGACCGCCGAGCCCTCGCGCAGCGCGCTGACGCCGGCGCCCATCAGGCGGAAGGCGGTGCCGTCGATTTCCTTGGCCAGCATCTCGCGGCAGATCGAGAAGATCTTCGCGGCCAGCTGCGTCGGGGCGGCGATCGATTGCGAGCGCGTGCGCTGGCGGAAATCGGCGGTCTTCAACTTCAGCGTCACGGTGGAGCCGGCGAGCTCGCTGCTCTTCAGGCGCGACGACGTCTTCTCGCAGAGTCGCCACAGGATCTTCTCCAGCGTCGCGAAATCGCGGATGTCGGTCTCGAACGTCGTCTCGCTTGAAATGGTCTTGGCGCCGCGGTCAGGCTCGACGCGGCGGTCGTCGATGCCGCGTGCGAGCCGCCACAGCCTGCGGCCCTCGCTCGGAAACTGCCGCATCATCTCGATCTCGTCGGCCTTCTGCAGATCGGCGATGATGCGGAAGCCGCGCTGCACCAGGCGTTCCTGCGTCGCGGGACCGACGCCGAAGATGAAGCCGACCGGCTTTTCCGCCAGCATCAACCGCGCTTCCTCCTGGTCGAGCGCGGCAAAGCCTCTGGGCTTGTCGAGGTCGGAGGCGATCTTGGCCAGGAACTTGTTGCAGGACAGGCCGACCGAGACGGTGATGCCGATGTCGCGCTCGACGTCGCGGGCAAAGCGCGCCAGCACCTTGGCGGGGATCATGCCGTGCACCCGCTCGGTGCCGGAGAGATCGAGGAAGGCCTCGTCGATCGAGAGCGGCTCGACCAGCGGCGTCAGCGCCTGCATGGCCTGGCGGACCTCGCGGCCGACCCGGACGTACTTTGCCATGTCCGGGCGGATCACGGTCGCATGCGGGCAGGCTTCCAGTGCCTTGAACATCGGCATCGCCGAGCGAACGCCATAGGTGCGCGCGATGTAGCAGGCCGCCGACACCACGCCGCGCTTGCCCCCGCCGATGATGACGGGCTTGTCGGCGATGTCAGGGTTGTCGCGCTTCTCGACCGTCGCGTAGAAGGCGTCGCAGTCGATATGGGCAATCGTCAGGCCGGCGAGCGAGCGGTGGCGGACGAGGCGGGGGGAACCGCAGGCCGTGCAGCGCCGCACGCCCAGGTTCTGTACGCCCATGTCGAGGTCGGCCAGACAATCCCGGCAGAAGCAGCGGGGCCCGGCCGGCTCTGGGACGCTCACGGCACGTCGCGCTCCCAGGAGGGGTCACCGAGCGCATCGCCGAGGACCTGCCGCGCCGCGGCGACGTTGGTCGGGTGCAGTTCCGCCACCTTGGCAAAGGCCTTCACCGTGGCATCGTCCCGCATCACGAAATCGAGCACGCTGAGGAGGAAATTCGGGTCCGCGGCGGCGTTGCGCAGGGTCTCCGGACCGACCCCCGTCTCGGCCAGGAACAGGCCCAGCCGCTCAGGCTCGCCCGCGACGAAGGACAGGGCCTGAATCGCAACGATTTCAGCGACTTCGCGGGGGTTGTGAACAGGCTTTTTCACGGGGACGGTTTGCCTTTCCGTTAACTTTCGGTCTCTAATTTGGAATCATCATGCCCGAGTCTCGTGCTCAAGTCTTCCGGCCCCGGACAAGCAACTGGAAACCACATCGCAGAAAGTGGACCCTCGGGTTTAACGAAACTCAAGCGAATCTGAGGCTAGTTTGAATCCAGTTTTCGAAACGCCGGGAAGCGGCGTCTGAGGCGTCATATGTACCGGTCCTTCGGACCAATCAGGAGGGCGGGATGGCTAAGACCGTCCTGATCGTGGAAGACAACGAGCTCAACATGAAGCTCTTCCGCGACCTGTTGGAGGCGCACGGGTACCAGACCTCCGGCACCAGCAACGGCTACGAGGCGCTCGACCTCGTGCGCAAGATGCGGCCCGACCTCGTGCTGATGGACATCCAGCTGCCGCAGGTCTCCGGCCTCGAGGTGACGCGCTGGATCAAGGACGATCCGGAGCTGCGTTCCATTCCCGTCGTCGCGGTCACGGCGTTCGCGATGAAGGGCGACGAAGAGCGCATCCGCGAGGGCGGCTGCGAAGCCTATTTGTCCAAGCCGATCTCGGTCGGCAAATTCATTGAGACGGTCCGGCGTTTTATCGGATAGGAAGTGAGTTCACAGTGTCCGCGCGTATCCTGGTCGTCGATGACGTTCCCGCCAACGTCAAGCTGTTAGAGGCCCGCCTTTCCGCCGAATATTTCGACGTGATGACCGCCGCGAACGGCACCGAGGCGCTCGCGATCTCAAGGCGTGCCGAATGCGACATCATCCTGCTCGACGTGATGATGCCTGACATGGACGGCTTCGAGGTCTGCCGCCGCCTCAAGACCGATCCGGCGACGCACCACATTCCCGTCGTGATGGTCACCGCGCTCGACAGCCCCGCCGACCGCAACCGCGGGCTGGAAGCCGGCGCCGACGACTTCCTGACCAAACCCGTCTCCGACGTCGTGCTGATCGCGCGCGTGCGCTCGCTGACGCGGCTGAAGATGATGACGGATGAGCTGCGCATGCGCGCCATCACCTCGCTCGAGATCGGCATGCAGGCGCCCGAGCGCAGTGCGATCGCCGACACCGGCAAGGGCGGCCGCATCCTCCTGGTCGACGACCGCCAGTCCTCCTACGAGCGGCTGGCGACGATCCTCGCTGCCGAGCACACCATCGACGTCGAGCCGAACCCGACGGAGGCGCTGTTCCACGCCGCCGAAGGCAATTACGACCTCCTGATCGTCTCGCTCGACCTCAACAATTTCGACGGCCTGCGCCTGTGCAGCCAGGCGCGATCGCTGGAGCGCACGCGGCACGTGCCGATCCTGGCCATCGCCGACCCCGAGAACTCGACACGGCTGCTGCGCGGCCTCGAGATCGGCGTCAACGACTACCTGCTGCGCCCGATCGACAAGACCGAGCTCTTGGCGCGCGCCCGCACCCAGATCCGCCGCCGCCGCTACACCGATCATTTGCGGGACAACGTGCAGAACTCGATCGAGATGGCGATCACCGACGCGCTGACCGGCCTGCACAATCGCCGCTACATGGAGAGCCATCTGGCGACGCTCGCCGAGCAGGCATCTACGCGCGGCAAGCCGCTGGCGCTGATGATCCTGGACATCGACTACTTCAAGTCGATCAACGACAATTACGGCCACGATGCCGGCGACGACGTGCTGCGCGAGTTCGCGGTGCGGGTGCGCAAATCGATCCGCGGCATTGATCTCGCCTGCCGTTACGGCGGCGAGGAATTCGTCATCGTGATGCCCGAGACCGATCTCCATGTTGCCGGCATGGTCGCCGAGCGCCTGCGCCGCTCGATAGCGGGTGAGTCCTTCGCGATCCACAAGGGGGCCAAGCGCATCGAGGTCACGATCTCGATCGGGCTGACCACGCTCGAGCGAAAGGGCGAGGCGGTGGCCGACGTCCTCAAGCGTGCCGACACGGCGCTCTACCGGGCCAAGCACGACGGGCGTAACCGCGTGGTGTCGCACGCGGCGTGAGGGCCGCCCGCACAAAGTTGCGAAAACAACCCCATGCACAGTAGCCGGCGCGAGCGGGATCAATGGGTTACGCGGGTGGCGAGATGGCTTGCGCCGGCGGCAGCGTCATTTGACCCGTCGGGCAAAACAGGAGCATATTGGTAAGGTCGCGAAATGGTCCTGACGGGTAGTCAGGCGCCCGCGCTTTCTCCACAAATTCCGGTGTCATTCCCCGCCTTGTGCGCAGTCGCGCACTGGAGCGGGGAATCCAGTACGCCGCAGCTTCTCGGGTCTAGCTTCACTGTCTCTTGAATACTGGATCACCCGCTTCGCGGGTGATGACAGCGAGCGATCAGGCGACAGCGGTTAGTCTGGAACGCGCTTGCTCCGTTTCTCCGCCGGGTTCGCATCCTCGCCCACATCCACCCCCGCATTCCGCAGCAGCACCTTCGCCGCTTCCTTCGCGGCTCTGGCCATCGCGGGATCGTCACGCACCAAGTCCTGCGCGATGGAGCCGTCGACCAGCAGCACCAGCTGCGTCGCGAGCGCGTCCGCTTCGGCAACGCCGAGCTCGGTCAGGCGGTCGCGAAACCAGAGGCGGCGGCTTTCCTTGAAGGCGATCGCGATCTTCTTCACGGCGCGGTCGGTGGGGCCGAGCTCGGCGACCGCATTGACGAATGGGCAGCCGCGAAAGTCTTTCGCCGCGAAGCGCCGCTCCAGCGAATCGAACGTCGCGAGGATCTGCTCGGCGGGCGGCTTGTCGGAGGGGCGTGCGCTGACGAAGCGGCGCTCGAGATAGGCCGCGATCAGCGCGTCCTTGGACGGGAAGTGATTGTAGAGCGTGCGCTTACTGATGCCGACCTCGGCCGCGATGGTATCGACGCCGATGGCGCGAATGCCTTGCAGATAGAACAGCTTGTCGGCGGTCTGAAGGATCCGCTCTTTCATCGTCTGTGGGAGGGGCGGGGGAGCCATGCAGCGGAATGCGTCCTGTTCGCTTGACAGCCGCTTCCATCTATAGCCTAAGTGCACAGGTCTGTGTACCCAAAAACATCGGCAAAAGCAGACGACGGCACGCGTGCCGCGCCCAAAAGGGAGAAGAAAAATGCCCCTGCTGCAGGTTCTGCGTCCGACGTTGCCGATCCTGATCGGCGCCTCGATCATGCTGACCTTGAGCATGGGGCTGCGGCAGTCGCTCGGTATCTTCATGCAGCCGCTGACGCACGACATCCACATTTCGATCTCGGATTTCACGCTTGCACTGGCCGTGCAAAACCTCGCCTGGGGCTTCCTGCAGCCGCCCGCCGGTGCACTCACCGTGCGCTACGGCTTCCGCCCGATCATGGTCGCCGGCGCGCTGATGTACATCGCGGGCCTCGCGCTGATGGCAACGGCGAATGGGCTTCTCAGCATCATGATCGGCGCCGGCGTGCTGATCGGGACCTCGCTCGCCTGCACCGCGGCGGCGATCGCGATGTCGGTGGCGGCACGTGCGGTGCCGGAGACGGTGCGCTCGACCGTGCTCGGCATCGTCTCCGGCGCGGGCTCGCTCGGCGCGCTACTTTCGGCGCCGATCGGACAGATGCTCAACGAGGGCTTTGGCTGGCGCGTCGGGCTCGCGGGCTTCGTCATCATGTCGGTGCTGATGATCCCTGCGGCCTGGTATGCCGGGCGCGTCGACAAGATTCCGTTGCCGAAGCCGGCGGCCGACGAGATCGATGATGCCACGGCTGCAGCCGCGGCGAGGACCGCGTTCGGCAATGCCTCCTTCGTGGTGATGACCTGCGCCTATCTCGTCTGCGGCATGCAGCTCGTGTTCCTCACCACGCACCTGCCGTCATATCTCGCGATCTGCGGCCTCGATCCGATGCTGAGCGCACAGACGCTCGGCATGATCGGCGGCTTCAACGTGCTGGGCTCGCTGTTCTTCGGCTGGGCCGGCCAACGCTGGAACAAGCTGGCGCTCTTGGGCGGGATCTACATCCTGCGCTCGCTCGCACTCGCCTGGTACTTCATGCTGCCGGCAAGCCCGTTCTCGACGCTGCTGTTCGGCGCGATCATGGGCTTTCTGTGGATGGGCGTCGGCCCGCTGGTCGCGGGCGCGGTCGCCGAGATGTTCGGCCTGCGCTGGCAGGCGATGATCCAGGGCCTCGCCTTCATGAGCCACCAGATCGGCAGCTTCCTCGGCGCCTACGGAGGCGGGCTGCTCTACGACGCGCTCGGCTCCTACACGATGGCCTGGCGCATCGGCGTCGCGCTCGGCCTTGCCGGCGGCATCGTGCAGGTCGCGTTCGCGCTTGTCAGGCCGTCGCAGCCGCCCACGCCAGTGCTGCGGACAGCGTAGGCCGGGGCGGGTGGTCGTTTTCCTTGGCCTTGCACCGCTGCCGTTCTCACAAATTTGCATTTGCCTCAAAGCGCTCGGTTGCTGACGTGCGAGAGAACCTTTCGTCGACTCGGCAGGCGGTCGTTCATGGGCTTGCCAATTTCGCGTTTGGGTCGTGTCAGGCTGTGGTCAGCCTTCTCAGATTGAAAATGGGCTTGAGTTGCAGAGTGTTAGCCAGTTCATAATCCTGATCGCGCCGGCCAGCTTAAGCTTTCGAGACAACCGCTCGGGAGGCAACGATGACGCCCGGCTGGCTCATTTTCCCTGCGACTATCGCCTGTGTCTACTTCCTGGTCATTGTGAGTTTGATCATGCTTGGCGCTTGGTAGGCGGCTGAGGGAAGAGAATCTTGAAAGAGCGCGCTCTCAAGATTCGCCCATAGACCGACGCGAACTCATGTCGGTCGGAATTCGATCGGGTGCGGCCATGGATTGCGCGAATTGCGGCAGAGTCAACCCGGAGGGAACGAAGGTCTGCGGCGATTGCGGCGCGCCGCTGTTCTTTCGCTGCCCTGCGTGCGGGGGCGACAATCCGACAGGCAAGAACTTCTGTGGCGACTGCGGTGCCGCGCTCACGCCGACCGTACCGCCGCAAATGACGAGAGGGGCCGGCGCAGCGACGTCCATCGTGCCACCGGTCACGGAGCGCGCAGGCTTGTTGGCCGCACCAAGTTCTTCCGCCGAGCGTCGTCAGCTCACAGTGATGTTCTGCGATCTCGTCGGCTCGACGGCACTTGCGACAAAGCTCGATCCGGAAGATCTACGGGACATAATTGCTGAGTACCGCGATAGCGTAGCGGCGGTCGTCCGCAAATACGGTGGCACCGTCAGCCGTTACATCGGCGATGGCATGCTCATACTATTCGGTCATCCTTCAGCGCATGAGGACGATGCCGAACGCGCAGTGCGCGCTGCGCTTGAGATCGCCGCGACCAGGCACGCGCCGGGAGCCCCAGCCGAGTTCGAGCTGCGGGTTCGTCTTGGGCTCGCGACTGGCCTCGTCGTCGTAGGTGACCTTATCGGCAGCGAAGCGGCGGAGGCGCAGGCCGTGCTTGGCGAGACGCCGAACCTTGCCGCTCGACTGCAAGCGCTCGCCGAACCGGATGGGGTAGTCATCCCTGAGGACACGCGGCGGCTCATCGGCGGGCTCTTTGACTACGAGAATCTCGGCGCCGTGACGCTGAAGGGCTTCGCCGCACCGGTGCAAGCCTGGCGGGTGCTTCGTGAGGGAACAGCGGAGAGCCGGTTCGAGGCGTTGCACCCTTCGGTCCTCGCCCCGCTGGTTGGGCGTGAGGAAGACCTCGCGCGGTTGGAGCGGAGCTGGCGCCATGCGCGGGCGGGTACCGGTCAAGTCATGCTGCTTGTCGGCGAGGCGGGGATCGGCAAGTCGCGCCTCGTTGCGGCTCTTCAGGAGCGTATCGAGCGAGAGCCGCACACCTGCTTGCGCTACTTCTGCTCGCCTCATCATCAGGAAAGCGCGCTTTACCCCTTCATCGCACAACTCCAGCGAGCGGCTGGCTTCGATCGTGAGGACACACCGACGACCAAGCTCGACAAACTTCGAGCGCTCCTGTCGCCTGCATTGTCGCCCAACGAGGACGCGGCGATCCTGGCGGAGTTTCTGTCGATCCCCAACGATAATCTATACTTACCGGTTACGAGTACGCCGCAACAAAAGAAGGAGAGAAGCTTCGCCGCTCTGGTTCGCCAGCTTGAAGCTCTCGCGCAAAGACGTCCAATCATGATCGTGTTCGAGGACATGCAATGGATCGATCCAAGCTCGCGCGAGTTGCTGGACCGAACCGTCGATCGCGTAGCAAGCCTGCCGGTTTTGGTCTTGATCACCTACCGCCCCGAGTTCCAGTTAGTATGGACCGGAAAGCCGCATGTCAGCTTGCTCGTGCTGAACCGGCTCGACCAGAATGCGGGCGCTGCGCTGATCCGGAGCGTGGCAGGTGGCCAGACGCTGCCGACCGAAATCGTCAATGAAATTGCTGAACGTACGGATGGTGTGCCGCTGTTCGTTGAGGAGTTGACCAAAGCGGTGCTCGAAACAAGCCCCCAGAGTATCGCGCGAGCGATCTCCTTCGCGCCGCTGCCCGGACTTGCCGTACCGGCCACGCTACATGCTTCGTTGATGGCGCGGCTCGACCGGATTGGGCCGATCGCCAAGGAGGTGGCACAAATCGGCGCAGCTATTGGCCGCGAGTTCTCCTATGATCTGCTGGCCTCGGTCGCACAGCGGTGCGACAACGAGTTGCGGGCGGCGCTTGACCGGCTGATCAACACCGGCCTCGTGTTTGGGAGTGTCGAGCCGCCCGACGCCAATTTCTTGTTCAAACATGCACTGGTCCAGGATGCGGCATACGGCACAATGTTGCGCGGCCAACGCCGCGAGCTGCACGCTCGGATCGCTGGCGCACTCGAGGAGAGGCTCGCTAGAGGCATCCAAGAGCAGCCGGAAATCCTCGCCCACCACTGCGGACATGCGGGCTTGGCCGAAAAGGCGGTTTCCTATTGGCAGGAGGCTGGTGAGCGTTCAAAGGCTCGATCGGCAATGACAGAAGCAATCGCGCAGATGCGAAAGGCGCTTGATTTGCTATCTCAACTGCCGGATGCTCCCGGGCGCCAGCGCACCGAAACTGAACTTCAACTCGCGCTCGGCGGTGCACTGATCGCCGCGAAGGGCCACGCGGCCGAAGAGACCGGCAGGGCCTACGCCCGGGCGCGTTGCCTCTGCGAGGCACTCAACGACACGCCGAATCTGCTCAAGGCACTCTGGGGCGAGTTCGTGCATTATCACGTCCGTGGTGAAACGGACCGATCGCATCGCATCGCCGAGAATCTGCTCGATTTGGCCGGGCGACAGAACGATGCGGCCATTCTTGTCGCCGGTCATCGGGCAGTTGGCGATAGCTGGCTTCATCGCGGACAATTGGCCTTGGCGCGCACCCATCTCGAGCGGGGGCTCGCCCTTTACGATCCGGCGCAGCAGCGCTCTCTGACGGCCCTGTTCGCAGAAAACGCCCGCGTGGCGATGCTTTCGTTCCTTTCGCTTACGTGTGGCCTTCTTGGCTTCGCCGATCAGGCGCGCGTGCAGAGCAGTGACGCCCTGGCAGAGGCCCGCGATTCGTCGCACCCGATCAGCCTCGCATTCGCGCTGAGCGTTGCCTGCCGGTTGCATTTCGTGCTCGAAGACGCGGGCATGGTTGGGCAACGGGCGGACGAGCTGGTTGCGCTCACCACCGAGCAGCGCTTTGCCTTCTTTCTCGCGATGGGGACGGCATATCGCGGCTGGACGCTGGCCGAAGCCGGCGACCCCGAGGCCGGGGTGGACTTACTGCGGCGCGGCATCGAGGGATTCCAGGCCTCCGGCGCAGCATGGACTCTTCCGTTCTACCTTGCGCAGCTCGCAGCAGCCGAGGCAAAGAGAGCACGATATGAAACGGGGCTCGGCCAACTCTCCGACGCCTTGGCACTAACCCAGAAATCGGGGGTGCGGTGGTTCGAGGCCGAGCTGCATCGGCGCCGAGGCGAGTTGATGCTAAGGGCTCGGCCAGGCGCGGAGGCCGATGCGGAGACCGAGTTTCGCCACGCCATTGCGATTGCTCACCAGCAGGAGGCGAAACTCTGGGAACTTCGCTCCGCCGTCAGTCTCGCCCGGCTCTGGCGTGATCAGGACAGGGGTGATGAAGCACGCGGTCTTCTCGCGCCGGTCTACGGTTGGTTCAACGAGGGCTTCGACGTTCGCGACTTGAAGGAAAGCAAGGCGCTGCTGGAAGAACTCTGAGTGTAACGTGGAGCTTGTCGTAAGCGCGCTCCATTGGAGCTCCGTAACGTTCTCGGGTTTCGCGACTCCGCTGCACCCTAAAGACACGTAAGGGCAACGGTGACCTGCTCGGCGCCGTCAATTCTCGGGTCGGCCCCGTCGCTCCGGTTCGCAGCTGGAGTTGGTCCGCGCTGCTGGTCGCGCTTCGGGTTATTCGCATGACCTCTCCCGGCTTCGCACTTTGTGCTGACCCTTTCCGGTCCGGATCAGGTACTCGACCGCAACCACTGCGAAAAGACCCGAATGGTCCGCGCGCGCGGGTGGCTTGGCCTGCTGACCACATAAAAGCTGTAGCCGGGTAGGTTCAACGAGAATGCCTTCACGAGCGTGCCGGCGGCGAGGTCGTGTGCCACGAGCACATCACTGAAGATCCCGACGCCCTGCCCACTGATCACCGCCTCGATGGCGTGCAGTTCTTCCCGGAAACTCAAGTGCTGCAGGTCCTTGTATTGAGGCACCTCGCGCCACCGGCGCTGGGCCAAACCGAGCCATCTCTGCCACGTCGGTGGCTCACGATCGGCCGGCGACCAATAGGAGTGGATCAGAACGTGCTTTGCGAGGTCGACTGGTCTCTTCAGCCGTCCGGTTGAAAGCAAATCCGGATTGCAGATCGGCCAGAACATATCGCTGAAGAGTTCATCGACGATTCCGTCTGTCGGCGGTACGCGGCTGGTCGCATAACGGATGGCAACGTCACTGTCTCCGGCCTGCAGATCGAGCACCGTGTCAGTGCCGATCACTTCCAATGGCACGTCAGGATGCAACTTCCGCCACAGGGGCAGGCGGGGCACGAGCCAGCGGCTAGCGAAGGCGTTGGTCGTCGTAACCCGGAGCGGCTGCTCGTCACCTTCCTGCTTGAGGGACGCAATGGCAGCGGCAAACGCCTCGAGTCCGCCGCGAATGGCGGGAAACAGCCGCGCGCCGGCATCGGTCAACGAAAGAGGGCGTGGTCTGCGCCGGAATAGGGCGCGGCCGCAATACTGCTCGAGCAATCCGATCTGGTGGCTGATCGCGGTCGGCGTGACGCCGAGTTCTGCCGCGGCTTTCTTGAAGCTCAGATGACGCGCGGCAGCCTCAAAAGCGCGGAGCTCGATCAGGGGCGGCAGCTTGTGCATGCGGCGAGTGTAGGTGAAATCAGTTCATCGTCACCTGAATTCTTCGGATTTGCTCTGAGACAGCCCGCGATCGAGGATGTAGCGGGCCAAGCTAGGGAGCTCGTGTCATGTCCATCGCATCTGTTGCCAGCGCTGCCGCCGAACTTAGCGCCTCCTTCGGAGGAGAACTGCTCAAGCCAGCGGACGAGGGCTACGACGAGGCGCGGAAGGTTCACAATGGGCTGGTCGACAAACGGCCAGCATTGATTGCCAGATGTCGCAGTGCGGCTGATGTCGTGGATGCCGTGGCACTTGCGACCAAGCTCGGCCTCGAGGTCGCGGTTCGCGGCGGTGGCCACAATGTGGCCGGGCGCGCAACCATCGACGGCGGGATCATGATCGACCTCTCACCCATGAAGGGGGTCCGGGTCGACGCGATCGGCAAGACCGTATGGGCGCAGGGCGGGGTCACCTGGGGCGAGCTCAATCGAGAAACGCAGCTTCACGGACTTGCGGTGACCGGCGGCGTGGTCTCGACCACCGGCATCGCGGGCCTGACGCTCGGCGGAGGACTGGGCTGGCTGATGGGCAAGTACGGCCTCGCGTTGGATAATCTGCGGGCTGTCGAACTCGTCACCGCCGATGGCAAGGTTGTGCGGGCCAGCAAGCAAGAGCAGCCCGATCTATTTTGGGCCGTGCGCGGCGGCGGCGGAAACTTCGGGATTGCCACCAGTCTTGAATACGACCTCCATACGGTAGGGCCGATCATCACCGGCGGCCCGATCGTTCACCCTATCGAGCGTTCCCGCGGCGTGCTGGAATTTTTCCGGACCAGCACGCGATCGCTCACGGACGAGCACATGCTGTTCGCATCCCTGACCCATGCGCCCGACGGGTCCGGCAGGGAGGTCGCGGCCCTGGTTACCAGCCACTGCGGTCCAGTCGCCGAGGCCGAACGAGCGATGCAGCCGCTGAAACAGTTCGGGCCTCCCATTCTGGATGCGGTCGGACCGATGACCTATTGCGAGCTCAACCGCATGCTCGACGCCAACTATCCGAAAGGCGCGTTCAACTATTGGAAGTCGAACTTCCTCACGGAGCTGAGCGATGGTGCGATCGCCACGATGATCGAATGCTTCGCCCGCTGCCCGACTCCGATGGGGCAGCTGCTGCTCGAACACATCCACGGTGCCGCGGCCCGCGTGGGTGCCGGGGATACGGCATTTGTGCATCGGCAGGAGGGCTACAATTTCCTGATCCTCGCGCAATGGACGCAGGCCAGCGATACCAGCCGCAGCATCTCGTGGGCACGCGCAACCTATGAAAGGATGCGGCCCTTCTTTGCCTCAGGACGCTATGTCAATTATCTCGACGACGATGAGACAGGCGATCCGGTTGCCGCTGCTTATGGGCGGAACTACAGGCGCCTGCAGCAGATCAAAGCGAAATACGACCCTACGAACTTCTTCCGGATGAACCAGAACATCCGGCCGCTCGCCTGATTGCCGGCTGACGATTTCTCGCTCTCATCAAGATGTGAGTAGAAACTAAGCCGCGACCCGATGCATCGTGGGCGGGGCGAGCTGACGCCCGGGAGGGACTAGAGAATGGCGGTCGTGTGCAGGCCCGCTCGCATCGACGACTTGAAGCAGGCCGATGACATCGTGGTCGCCAGCATCAATGAGCTAACCGAACGGCGGGGGTTCGGGAAGATGGCATCCTCTCGTCCGCCGAATTTTCAGGCCTTCTCGCTCGCGGATGATCCCGAGGGCTTATGGGTGGCCGATGACGACGGAGAAATAGTCGGCTTCGCGTGGAGTTGGGTCTGTGGCGAGCTTTGGTTCCTGGCCCAATTGTTCGTCGCGCCTGATCGTCAGAGCGACGGCATCGGCAATCAACTCATCACAAGGTATTCGCGCATGCAGAAATGCGCGGAGCACCCATCAAGGCACTGATCACCTTCACGTTCAACAACGTATCTCAAGGCCTCTACATCCGCGACGGACTGTTCCCGCGCTTTCCGATCTACATGGTCAGCGTCCCTCGTGACCGCCTGGCGCCACGGTTGGCTGCGCCGCGGCTCCGTCTTGAATCTCTCACGGCCGACGCGATCCCATACGACAGGCTGGCGCAGATCGATGTCAGCGCAGTCGGCGTTTCCAGGGAGAAGCATCATCGATTTCTCCTTGGCGACAGCACGACGCGCGGATTCACCATCCACGCCGGCAATGAGTGCGCCGGGTACGTCTACATTTCGGGTGGACACATTGGTCCGCTTGCAGTCCACAGGCCAGATCTGGTTGAGTCCGCTTTCGCCGCTGCGTTGTCGTTCGCGGCACAGAGCGATTGTCCGGCCATTTCGGCTTTTGTGCCGGGCGCGAGCGAGCCGGCGCTCAAGGCGGCAATCGACCACGGGATGCGGCTGACGTTCCCGATGCTGCTGATGTCAAATCGACCATTCGGAGATGGGGGTAGCTATTTCCCGCGCAATCCGGGTTTCATGTAGGGGATTCAACCGAGAAGGTCGACGTTGCGGGCAGGCCGGAAGGCACGGAATGATGGCTGGATCGGCGCTCGTCACGGGCCGATCATGCTCTAGCCCTACCGGGGACGCGGGCTGCGGCCTGGAGGGGACGGCCGCTGCACATATGGGTTGTCCAGGCACATCGCCGAACGGCCCGCCGCGCTGGCTCTGCATTCGTCAAATGAACGATACTGGCAAGAGATGTAGGTGCCGCCGCCCCATTCCCACTCCTGCAGACATACCGGAAAATTGCCGCCGAACCGCTGCGCTGCCGCTGGACCGGGCGCGGACATGGTGATCAGGACGAAGAGCAGACCGGCAAGAGCGCGCATCATGATCAGCGCGGCCGCTGCGGAGCCTGCTGCTTGAACCTCACGCGGGGGTTTATATCGCAATAGGTGTTCGAGCGCCCGGATGCCGAGGCCAGGCATTGTTCTCGCGTTGAATACATGCAGTCCCCGGAAGCGCCCAGCCCTCCGCCAAAAACGCACCAGGGATAGTCATACTGAGCGCTTGCTGCGGAGGAAAACCCGATGACCATTACGACAATGAGTAAGGCGGTGCGCATGCGATTCTCCCATCATGTCAGCTGAGCGGTAACACCAGAGGCTCGCTCTCGAAAGATAGCCGCTTGATGACCCCGGCTCAACAACCACGACTGTAAGCGAGTTCCTCTCCTCACGCCCGAGTGTCGCACGTGTGAACCCGCGGAAGGCGGTCCGGATTTGTTTCGCTGCGCTAAGCAGCGCCCGGTAGCAGGACACGCGAGCAGGGACACGCGAGCCGAAACGACGGCGGGGCCCGCAAGGGCCCCGCAAAATCCTAGCGCTACGCCGATCTTACTTGATCTTGGCTTCGCGGAATTCGACGTGCTTGCGCGCGACCGGGTCGTACTTCTTCTTGACCAGCTTGTCGGTCATGGTGCGCGAATTCTTCTTGGCGACGTAGTAGAAGCCGGTGTCGGCCGAGGACACGAGCTTGACCTTGATGGTGACCGCTTTGGCCATGTTCTGAACCTCAGAATATCAGGGGAATCTGGAGCCGGCCAAACGGCCCGCGTTGGCCGGCAACCTAGCCGGAAACGGCCGGAAGTCAAGGTTTTCAGGGGCAGAAACCGCTCAAATCGGGCCCATTAGGCCTCGAAGAACCGGTTTTTCGGTCGCGGCAGGCCCAGATTCTCCCTCAAGGTGGGCCCTTCATACTCTTTGCGGAAAATCCCGCGCTTCTGCAGCTCCGGGACCACCTTGTCGACGAAATCGTCGAGGCCGGCGGGCAGGAACGGGAACATGATGTTGAAGCCGTCGGAGCCGCTCCCGACCAGCCATTCCTCCATCTGGTCGGCGATGGTCTTGGCGGTGCCGACGAAGGACAGGCCGCCATAGCCGCCGACGCGCTGGGCGAGCTGGCGCACGGTGAGCTTCTCGCGGGCGGCCAGATCGACCAGGCGCTGCCGGCCGCTCTTGCTGGCATTCGTCTCGGGGATTTCGGGAAGCGGCCCCTCGGGATCGAAGCCGGAGGCATCGGTACCGAGGATGACTGAGAGCGACGCAATGGCGCTGTCGTAATGCACGCGGCTGTCGAGCAAAGCGCGCTTCTCCTTCGCCTCGTCGACGCTGTCGCCCACGACGACGAAGGCGCCGGGGAGGATCTTCAGGTGCTCGGGGTCGCGGCCGATCTTCTCCATGCGGCCCTTGATGTCGGCATAGAGTTTCTGGCCGTCGGCGAGGCTGCCGCCGCCGGTGAACACGGCTTCCGCGGTCTCGGCGGCGAGCTGCTTGCCGTCTTCGGAGGCGCCGGCCTGCACGATCAGGGGCCAGCCTTGCACCGGGCGGGCGATGTTGAGGGGGCCGCGCACTTTGAAGTATTTGCCCTTGTGGTCGAGCGTGTGCATCCTGGCGGGATCGAAGAACAGGCCGCTCTCGACGTCGCGCACGAAGGCATCGTCGGCGAAGGAGTCCCACAGGCCGGTGACGACGTCGTAGAACTCGCGAGCGCGCTTGTAGCGCTCGGCGTGCTCCATGTGATCGTCGAGGCCGAAATTCAGCGCCGCGTCCGGGTTCGAGGTGGTGACGATGTTCCAGCCGGCGCGGCCGCCGCTGAGATGGTCGAGTGAGGCGAAGCGGCGCGCGACGTGATAGGGCTCGTCGAAGGTGGTCGAGCCGGTCGCGATCAGGCCGATGCGCTCGGTCACGGCTGACAAAGCCGACAGCAGCGTGAACGGCTCGAACGAGGTCACGGTGTGGCTGCGCTTGAGCGCGTTGATCGGCATGTTCAGGACGGCGAGGTGATCGGCCATGAAGAAGGCGTCAAACTTGCCGGCCTCGAGCTTTCGGATCAGCGTCTTGATATGGCCGAAATTGAAATTCGCGTCGGGCCAAGCCCCGGGATAGCGCCAGGCGCCGGTGTGGATGCTGATCGGGCGCATGAACGCGCCAAGCTTGAGTTGCCTTTGTGCCATCGCCCGGTGTCCGTTCTTGGTGACGCTCGCAAAGACATAGGGACGCGGCGGAACTCCGCCATTGGCGGGAGTGGGAAGATTATTTTGTTTTTCGATGCTCTCTCAGCACGTTTCCGTCATTCCGGGGCGCCGCGGAGCGGCGAGCCGGAATCCATAACCACCATCCGGAGTATGGATTCCGGGCTCGCGCCAAGAGGCGCGCCCCGGAATGACGGAGGATAGACTTGATCGAACTACGCCCCAGCGCGCCAACTAGCTCAAAACATCCTTCTGCATCCTGCCGCCGTAGAAGTGGAAGAACGGCACCGGCGCGTCGTGGCGGAGCGGACCGGTGGCAAGGCGGGCGTCGAGCTCGTTGAGCACGTTGCGCGTCATCGGATGCAGGTCCGCGAGCGGTTTTGAGCCGAGCTCGACCCAGACCAGCTCGACCAGCTCCGCATCGGCATGGATCACGCCTTCGACGCGGTGGGTGATCGCGCAGGCATCGGCGGTGAAGAAACGCGTGTCGAAGCGCTTGACGCGACCGGGCGGGGTGATCGCGCGCGCGATCAGGAACAGGCTGGAGGGATCAGGCAGCAGGCCCGCATCCGCGAACGGCTGCCAGGGGCCATCGAGCTTCGGCACCTTGCCTTCCGCCTTGCGGCCGAGGCAGAGGCCGGTCTCTTCGCAGGCTTCGCGGATGGCGGCAATGGCGAGCGATTTCGCGCGCGAGGCCGGCGTCTTCGGGCTGCCCTTGGCGAGATTGGCCTCCAGCTCGGCGGTGATGGGCGCAGCGCAGGGCACGCGATAATCGGCCTTGTCGACGCGCCCGCCCGGGAAGACGAATTTTCCCGGCATGAACACCACCTTGTCGTGGCGCTTGCCGACCAGCACTTTCGGAATGGCGCCGCTGCGGTCGACCAGGATCAGCGTCGCCGCATCCTTCGGGCGGAAGTAAGGATGATGATCGGCTTCCTTCTCCTCGTGAACCCTGGTCTTCTCCTCGGCCTGCGAAATATCGGTCATGTCCTCACCCGAACTGTTCTTTTACGAGTTTACACAGGCGGAATACCATCGGGAGGGTTGTCGTCAAACCCGTGCATGCGCAGAGCCCATTGCAAGCCGACCACAGCTCCCTTCACGGGCTGCAGCAGCGCGAGCGAGGCGACGAAGGTGAAGGGCAGATAGGCCGCGAAGCTGAGCCAGACCGGCGTCGAATAATTGGTCTCGATCCAGAGGATGGCCGGCACCACGATGTGGCCGACGATGACGATGACGAGATAGGCAGGCAGATCGTCGGCGCGATGCGGGGTGAAGTCGAGGCCGCATTTGGCGCAATGGTCGGCGGTTTTCAGGAAGGCGCGGAACAGCTTGCCTTCGCCGCAGCGCGGGCAGCGGCCGCGGAAGCCGCGCTTCATTGCTGACCAGACGTCGCGCTTCTCGACGAGACCGTTCTCGCGCGTCCAGATCTTTGGTGCCGTGCTCATCGTCACCATGCCTTGCCCTTCTTGCCCTTACCCTTGTTCTTTCCTTTGGCCTTCCTTCCCTTGCCGGACTTTTTCTTCTCCGGCTTGCGTTTTCGCTCCGGGCTGCGTCCGGGCTGCGGCTTGGACGATTTGCGCTGCGGACGGAGCGGCCTGAGCTGGCGCGGGCCGCTGTCGGTCTCGGACGACAGCAGCTCGAAACGCAGCGCGCCCGCGATGGGAGCGGCCTCGATCAGGCGGACGTCGACGACGTCGCCGAGCTGGTACATGGTGCCGCTGCGCGTGCCGACGAGGGCATGGCGGCTCTCGTCATAGTTGAAATATTCCGTGCCGAGGGATCGGATCGGGATCAGCCCGTCAGCGCCGGTCTCGCTGAGCTTCACGAACAGTCCGGCGCGGGTGACGCCGGAGACGCGGCCCTGGAAGCTGGCGCCGATGCGGTCGGCGAGGTGATGGGCGATCAGGCGGTCGACGGTCTCGCGCTCCGCCTTCATGGCGCGCCGCTCGGTCAGCGAGATATGCGCGGCGACTTCGCTCAAGCTTTCCGGCGTCTCGCTGTCGGGCAGGGCGCCTTCGCCAAGGCCAAGCGCACGCACCAGCGCGCGGTGCACGACGAGGTCGGCATAGCGGCGGATCGGCGAGGTGAAATGCGCATAGCGGCGCAGGTTCAGGCCGAAGTGACCGTAATTCTCTGAGGAATATTCGGCCTGCGCCTGCGCGCGCAGCACGACCTCGCTCACCAGCGGGTAATAGTCGTGGCCTTCGAGCTGGGCCAGCACGCGGTTGAACGTGGTGGGGCGCAGCGCGCCCGACTTGGCGAAGGGGACGTCCAGCGTCTCCAGGAATTCCGCGAGCGCGTGGACCTTCTCCAGGGTCGGCTCGTCGTGCACGCGGTAGATCAGCGGCAGAGATTTCTTCTCCAATGTCTCCGCTGCGGCGACGTTGGCGAGGATCATGAACTCCTCGATCAGCTTGTGCGCATCGAGACGCTCGGGGACGACGACGCGGTCCACGGTGCCGTCGCTCTTCAGGAGGATCTTGCGCTCGGGCAGATCGAGATTGAGCGGATCGCGCTCGTCACGCGCGCGCTTGGCGCAGGCATAGGCGGCATAGAGCGGCCTCAGGATCGGATCGAGCAGGGGGCCGGTGGTGTCATCAGGCCGGCCGTCGATCGCGGCCTGCGCTTGCGCGTAAGCGAGCTTGGCGGCCGACCGCATCAGGATGCGATGAAAACTGTGCGAGCGCTTGCGGCCGTCGGGGCCGAGCACCATGCGCACCGCCAGCGCGCCGCGCGGCTCGCCCGGCACCAGCGAGCAGAGATTGTTGGAGATGCGCTCGGGTAGCATCGGCACGACGCGGTCGGGGAAATAGACCGAGTTGCCGCGGTCGAGCGCATCGCGGTCGAGCGCCGTACCAGGACGGACGTAGAAGCTGACGTCGGCGATGGCGACGTTGACGATGAAGCCGCCCTTGTTGTTGGGATCCGGATCGGGCTCGGCATGCACCGCGTCGTCGTGATCCTTGGCGTCGGGCGGATCGATGGTGACGAGCGGGACGTCGCGCCAGTCCTCGCGGCCTTTCAGATTGGCCGGCTCCGCCGCTTCCGCCTCGCGCTCGGCGGCGGAGGAGAATTGCAAGGGGATGTCGTGGGCGTAGATCGCGATCAGGCTGATCGCCCTTTCCGACTTGACCGAGCCGAGCTTTTCTTTCACCCGGCCGGAGGCGAGGCCAAAGCCGCGGGTGCGGACGATGTCGACGCTGACGAGGTCGCCATCCTCAGCGCCGCCCGTATCGGTCCTCGCGATGTTCAGCTCGCGGTCGGCGAACTTCTTGTCGACGGGGACGAGCCGTCCGCCGCCCTCGGGCAGGCTGCGGAAGACGCCGAGGATGCGGCTCTTGGCCTTGTCGATGACCTTGATGATGCGGCCGCGATAGGGGGGACCTTCGCCATCATCGCTGCGCTCGACGCGCAGCAGCGCGCGGTCGCCGACGCCGGCGGCGGTGCCGGGCTTGGGCCGGCGCGGCATCTCGATGAGGATCTTTGGCGGCTCGCCGTTCTCGACCTCGTCCCATTCGGCGGGGGAGGCGATCAGCTCGCCATCGGAGTCGCGGCCGGTGATGTCGGCGAGCAGCGTCGGCGGCAGCGCGTCCGGCTCGGAGACCTTGTGGCGCTTCTTCTTGATGATGCCGTCGTCGGCGAGCTCGCGCAGCATGCGCCTGAGCTCGGCGCGATCGGCGTTCTTCAGGCCGAACTCGCGCGCGATGTCGCGAGTCCCGACCTTTCCTGGATTTGCCTTGATGAAGGCGACGATGGCTTGCCTGTCGGGAAAGCCACGGTCTGTCTTTGGTTTCACTTAACCTCTAATTCTTGATCTCAGGTCTTGCCGGCACTCTTCTTGGCGGGAGCCTTGGTGGCGGCTGCCTTGGTCGGCGACGTCTTTGCGGTCGACGGCACGGCGGCGCGCGCCTTGCTGGTGGATTCGGATTTGGATTTGGCCGCGGCTTTCTTCGCAGCCGGCTTCTTCGGCTTCGGTGCGGCGTCCTCGCCGTCCGCAGCCTTCTCTGACGCTTTCTCTACGGTTTTCTTGGCCTTGGCCGGCTTGGCCGCCTTCTTGGCCTTGCCGCCGCCCTTGCCGCCACCCTTGGCGGCGCGCTCGTCGATCAGCGCGATCGCCTGCGGCAGCGTGATGGTGTCCTTCTCGAACTCGGCCGGGATGGTCGCGTTGACGCCGCCCGCGGTGACATAGGCGCCGTAACGGCCGCTCTTCACGGTGACGGTGCCAAGCGTCGGATGATCGCCGAGCGCCTTGCCGGGATCGGCGCCGAAGCGGCGGCTCGGGCCCTTGGCAACCTTCTCCGCGATCAGCGTCACCGCACGATTGAGGCCGATGTCGAATACCTCGTCGCCGGCCTCTAAGCTCGCATAGGTCTTCTCGTGCTTCACGAACGGTCCGAAGCGGCCGAGGCCCGCGGTGATCGGCTGGCCGGTCTCCGGATGCTTGCCGATCTCGCGCGGCAGCGACAGCAGTTTCAGCGCGAGCTCGAGATCGACGTCGCTGGGCGAGGTGCCCTTCGGAATGCCCGCGCGCTTCGGCTTCTCGCCTTCCTCGTAATCCTTCTGCTCGCCGAGCTGGATATAGGGGCCGAAGCGGCCGGCCTTGACCCAGACATCGCGACCCGTGTCGGGATCCTGGCCGAGCGAGCGGTCAGCCGTCGCCTCGCCATCGGCGGCGAGCTGGCGGGTGTAGCGGCATTCCGGATAGTTCGAGCAGCCGACGAAGGCGCCGAACTTGCCGGCCTTGAGATTGAGACGCCCGGTGCCGCAGTTCGGGCACTGCCTGATATCGCCGCCATCGGCGCGGGGCGGATAGATGTGCTGGCCCAGCATGTCGTCGAGCACGTCGAGCACCTGGGCGACGCGCAGCTCCTTGATTTCGTCGACGGCGCCGATGAAGCCGGTCCAGAAATCCTTCAGCACCTGCTGCCAGGAGATCTCGTTGTTGGAGATGCGGTCGAGCTGCTCTTCGAGGCTTGCCGTAAAGTCGTACTCGACGTAGCGGGCAAAGAAGCTTTCGAGGAAGGCGACCACCACGCGACCCTTGTCCTCGCCGTGCAGGCGCTTCTTCTCCAGCTTGACGTAGCCGCGGTCCTTCAGCACCTGCAGGATCGAGGCATAGGTCGAGGGCCGGCCGATGCCGAGCTCTTCCATGCGCTTGACCAGCGAAGCCTCGGAGAAGCGCGGCGGCGGCTCGGTGAAATGCTGGGTGACGGACAGGCTCTGCCGCTTCAGGGCGTCGTTCGGGCTCATCGCGGGCAGGCGGCGGGAATCCTCGTCCTCCTCGTCGTCGCGGCCTTCCTGGTAGAGCGCGAGGAAACCGTCGAACTTCACGACCTGACCGGTGGCGCGCAGCTCCAGCGTGCGCGAGCCTGCCTTCGCCGTGATGTCGACGGTGGTGCGCTCGAGCTCGGCCGATTCCATCTGGCTCGCGATGGTGCGCTTCCAGATCAATTCGTACAGCCTGGCCTGATCGGCATCGAGCTTGCGGCTCATGCTGTCGGGGCGGCGGGAGAGGTCGGTCGGGCGGATCGCTTCGTGCGCTTCCTGGGCGTTCTTGGCCTTGGCCTGGTACTGGCGCGGGCTGTCCGGCACGTAGGCGTTGCCGTAATCCTCGCCGATCACCTTGCGCGCCTGGGTGATCGCCTCGGGGGCGATCTGCACGCCGTCGGTCCGCATATAAGTAATGAGTCCGGTGGTCTCGCCGCCGATGTCGATGCCCTCGTAGAGACGCTGGGCGATGCGCATGGTGTGCGCCGGCGCGAAGCCGTATTTGCGGCTGGCTTCCTGCTGCAGCGTCGAGGTGGTGAAGGGCGCCTGCGGATTGCGCCGGGCCGGCTTGGCGTCGACCGCGGTGACGGCGTAAGTCGCCGCCTCCAGCGCTTTCTTGAAGTCTTCGGCTTCCGCGCCGGTGCCGATATCGAGCCGCTGGATCTTCTTGCCGTCGGCGCCGACGAGGCGGGCCTCGAAGGCATCGCCCCTCGGGGTGAGCAGGGTTGCGATCAGCGACCAATATTCGCGCGGGACGAACTTCTCGATCTCGAGCTCGCGGTCGCAGACGAGGCGCAGTGCCACCGACTGCACGCGGCCGGCCGAGCGGGCGCCCGGCAGCTTGCGCCACAGCACGGGGGAGAGGGTGAAGCCGACCAGATAGTCGAGGGCGCGGCGCGCCATATAGGCGTCGACCAGCGCGCCGTCGATCTGGCGCGGATGCTTCATCGCCTCCGAGACCGCCTGCTTGGTGATGGCGTTGAACACCACGCGCTCGATCTTCTGATCCTTCAGCGCGCGCTTCTCCTTCATCACCTCCAGCACGTGCCAGGAGATGGCTTCGCCCTCGCGATCGGGGTCGGTGGCGAGAATCAGGCGGTCAGCGCCCTTCAGCGACTTCGCGATCTCATTGAGCCGGCCGGCCGCCTTGGGGTCGACCTCCCAGATCATCTTGAAATTGGCGTCGGGATCGACGGAACCGTTCTTCGCCGGGAGATCGCGGACATGGCCGAACGAGGCCAGAACCTCATAGGACGAGCCCAGATACTTGTTGATCGTCTTGGCTTTCGCCGGCGACTCCACAATGACGATATTCATTTAGTTCCAGTGGCTTACGGGAAAATCTTGGGCCGAAAACGAAAGGATTCGGGTCGGCCGTTTCGACCCGAACATGGGTGGTGAGCGGGCCCCTGTCAAATCGTGGGGTGTTGAGGGCTGCCAGAATGGGAAAAGTTTCATATCGAGAAAGTTGCAAATTACCACCTTGGAGTTGCGGTTGATGTGGGCGTAATGTCCTGTCGGGGCATGGATTCGGGTGGGGTCTGGTGACTAGGCCAGGAAAGAAACGGGCGCGCGCCGGATCAGGCGCGCCGGGGGGCTCGCGCAACGAGGAACCGGGGGAGGGCGGCGCGGACGAAGCCGTGGCGTTCATCGCCGAGCAGGCCGGCGCTTTGCGCAAGCTGGCCGAGCGCCACAAGCTGGACGTGCTGCATTATCTCTTGGGCATGACCAAGCTCGAGGCCGACGAGCACCTGCGGCTACGGACCAAGCGCAAGCTGTCGTGACAGGCTGGACGGATTGAACTGCCGCGCTCGATCCGCGACCAACCAAGCGTGAATAACGCGTCCAATCTCTCGACCCTGGCGGACAAGCTCCGCAACGATGTTCGTAGCCTCGTCATCATGGCGGCCTTGATCGGAGGGTTGATCCTCTGGTTTGCGGCCACCGGCTCGACCGACCGGGTGATCTATCGCGGCGTCGATCAAGCCTGGGCTGAGCCCGGCCGTGTCTATCTCAATACAGAGCCTTCCGGTCATTACATGATCGAGCGGAATGCAGATTTCGCCGCCATGAAGGTCGGCTGTGTTTATGACCTGAGCTACGACGTCAGGTTCGGGCGGCATCAACGCGGAAACCGCCTGAAAACCGTCCGCAGGGCCAGCCTGGTCGGATGCTAGCGAAGCTCAGCTTCGCTGGCTTGCTTCGGCCGACCTTCGTCGCGGCGCCGGCCGAGGCTTTAGCGTGGTGTCGGCCGGGCTGAGCAGTCGGCCATCCTCGGCGTGCATTTCCAGCTTCTTCACCGGACGGCCCTTTTCGCGGTCGACCAGGATGGTCGCAATCTCCTCGGGGCGATCGTCGAATTCCTCGCTCCACTGGCGCAGCGCGACCAGGATTGGGAAGGTGCCGCGGCCCTTCGGCGTCAGCACATATTCCTGATAAGCGCTGCCGTCCGAGGCGGGGGCGGTTTCCAGAATGCCGTGGTCGACCAGCGATCGCAGCCGTACCGCCAGGATGTTCTTGGCCATGCCGAGCTTGCTCTGAAACTCGCCGAAGCGGCGGACACCGAACAGCGCTTCGCGGATGATCAGGAGCGACCACCAGTCGCCGAGCGCGTCCAGCGACCGCGCGATCGGGCAGGCATCGCCGGCAAAGCTCGTCCGTTTCACCATCGTCGTCCTTCCCGCGTTCCGCCGATCACGCGCTTGTGTGGTTGCATCATAAAACTAAACGGCCTAGATGGCAACTTAGTTTCATAATGCAACTACTGGAGGCGAGCGTGAGACTGAAGGACAAGACGGCCCTGATCACCGGCGGCAATAGCGGCATCGGGCTGGCAACGGCAAAACTGTTCGTGGCCGAGGGCGCCAAGGTGGTGATCACCGGGCGCAACAAGGAGACGCTGGCGGCGGCCGCGAAGGAGCTCGGGCCAAACGCGCTCGCGCTGCCAGCCGACGCGACGGATATCGCGGCGACGGAAGCTGCGATCAAGCAGGGCGCGGAGAAGTTCGGCAAGTTCGATATCGTGTTCGCCAATGCCGGCATCGCCGGCGGCACGCCGCTGGGATCGGCGACCCTAGAGGTGTTCGAGAAGGTGATCAGCACCAATCTGACCGGTGTGTTCTTCACCGTTCAATCCGCGCTGCCCCATCTCAACGACAACGCCTCGATCATCCTTAATGGCTCGGTGATCTCGGTGCTCGGCATTCCCGGCTACTCGGCCTATGGCGCGGCGAAGGCCGGCGTGCGGGCGATGGCGCGGATCATGGCTTCAGAACTGTCGCCGCGCGGCATCCGCGTCAACGTCGTCGCGCCCGGCGCGATCCGCACCCCGATCTGGGGGCCCGCAATCGCGACGCCGGAAGCCGAGAAGGCGTTCGAGAAGCGGATTGCGCTGTCGACGCCGCTCGGCCGCCTCGGTGAAACGGAGCACGTGGCGAAGACGGTGCTGTTCCTCGCCTCCGACGATTCCGCGCATGTGCAGGGCCAGGAAATCTTCGTCGACGGCGGCGCGATGGCCTCGCCGAGCGGCGCGCCGATCTATCGCGGCTGATCAAATCAAGCGAAGCCGCTCGGGCGCAACATTCGCGTTGCGCCCGACGCGTTCGCCGCGGCGAGGGCTAGGCCGCGCGCAGGCTTGTTGCCGACTGGAGCGCGCCGGCGATCGCTTTCTCGCGGTGCTCCGGCCCGACCTGAATGCCGTCGGCGGGGATGAACTCGACGTTGGTGATCCCGATGAAGCCGAACACCCAGCGCAGATAGGTTTCGAGATGCTCGCCGGCCGCGTAGGGCGTCTCGGCGCCATAATAGCCGCCACGCGAGACCGCCACGATCACGCGCTTGCCGCCGGCCAGCCCCTCCGGCCCAGCCGCGCCGTACTTAAAAGTCTTTCCCACCACCAGGATGCGGTCGATCCAGGCCTTGAGCTGGGTCGGAATGGTGAAATTGTACATGGGCGCGCCGATCACGACGATGTCGGCGGACAGGAATTCCTCCAGCGCCGCGGCGCTTGCGGCAAGGTCGGGTGCGAGCTCCGCCGGCGCAGCGGCGCCTTGCGCGGCGGCGAGGTGCGAGCCGGAGAGGTGGGCAAGCGGGGTCTCGGTCAGGTCGCGATAGACGACTTGAAGCGAGGGCGTCGCCTGCCGGAGCCGGTCGACGATGGCGGCGGACACCTGCCGGCTGACGGAGTGGGGGCCGAGCACGCTGGAGTCGATATGCAGGAGTTTCATGTTGTCACCCTGGTATAAGTTTGTAACCAGCGCTACATGTGTGACTATCGAAATCCCCGCAAGAACGCACTTTTTTGAGCCATGGGCACATCATTGAAACCTGCGAACATCGAATTGCCTGTTCCGCCGCGGCCAAATCCGACGCCGGATCCAAGGCCGGATCCCATGCCCATGCCGGATCCCAACCATGCGGACTGCCGTGGGGTCGCCTCCGTGCTGTCCCGCGTCGGCGACAAATGGAGCGTGTTCGTCATCATGATGCTGAGCGACGGGCCGAAGCGCTTCAACGAGCTCAAGCGCATGATCAACGGCATCTCGCAGCGGATGTTGACCCTGACGCTGCGTGGCCTCGAGCGCGACGGCCTCGTTACGCGCACGATCTTTCCGACCATCCCGCCGCGGGTGGACTATGAGCTGACCGATCTCGGCCGCGGCCTGTCGCGCCCCGTCGAGGCGCTCGGCAAATGGGCGAAGGACCATCTGGATCAGATCGAGGCCGCGCGCACGAAGTTCGACCAGCGCAACGACGGCTAGCGTTGCGCCTCGATAGTTCATCCCGTCATTCCGGGGCCTGAGCGAAGCGAGGGAGCCCGGAATCCATTTGGCCACAGATCAAGTGGATGAATGGATTCCGGGCTCGCGACTTCGTCGCGCCCCGGAATGACACCTGGGGAGGCTAAACCAGCGACACCAATCCGCCGCCGTGGCGTTCGAGCTTGCCGGCGAGCTCGAGCTCCAGCAGCACGGTGCGCACGATCGCAGGCGAGGCGCCGGACATCCGGACGAGGTCGTCGATTGTAACAGGGGCCGGGCCGAGCAGGGCGGTGATCTGGTCGCGATCATGGCTTTGCGGATCGCTCTCGAACGGCTCGCTGTCGGGCTCGCCCGCGGGATGCATCAGCGGCCGCTCCATGATCGGCTGGACTGCATTGATGATGTCGGCTGCTTCGGTGACGAGCGTTGCGCCCTGCTTGATCAGGTCGTTGGTGCCGGCGGCGCGCGGATCGAGCGGTGAGCCCGGGACAGCAAACACCTCGCGGCCCTGTTCGGCCGCCATACGTGCCGTGATCAGCGAGCCCGAGCGGTGCGCCGCCTCCACCACGACGACGCCGAGCGAAGCGCCCGAGATCAGCCGGTTGCGACGGGGAAAGTCGCGGGCGCGCGGCTCGTGCCCGAGCGGCATCTCGGAAATCGCCGCGCCCGAATGGTCGAGGATCGCGGCGAGCAGGTCGCCATGCTCGGGTGGATAGATGCAGTCATGGCCGCCGGCGAGCACGGCGATCGTGCCGCTCTCGACGCTGGTGCGATGTGCGGCCTGGTCGACGCCGCGGGCGAGGCCCGAGATGACAAGGAAGCCGGCTTCGCCGAGCTCACGCGCGAGCTGGCCGGCGAATTTCAGGCCGGCGCCGGAGGCGTTGCGCGAGCCGACGATCGCGATCATCGGCCGCATCAAGGCTTTGGTGTCGCCGCGCACGGCGAGCAGCGGCGGCGCATCGTCGATCATCGCCAGCCGCGCCGGATAGCCGTCCTCGCCGGGCGCACGCCAGGCGATGCCGAACTTGCGGCTCGCGGCGAGCTCGGCCTTCGCTTCATCCGCGCTGCAGATGCGCCCCGATCGCGCCGCGCCGCCGCGGCGCGCGAGATCAGGCAGCCGCTCCAACGCGGCGCGCGGGCTGCCGAAATGATCGACCAGCGAGCGGAAGGTGCGCGGCCCGACATTGTCGGAACGGATCAGCCGCAGGCGGTCGATCCGCTCGGCCTCGGTCAGCTCAACACTCGGATTGATGGCGTCCACGGCGTCTCCTTGCAGCGACAACATGGAACAACCTGAGGGCGTTGCGCAACAGGGACGTGCGCTTGCGCGACCTCGCTGCGATGCTAAAAGCGATCCCAATAAGAGGGATGTTGCCATGATCTCACTCGCCGACCTCCAGCGCCGCATCGAAGCGGGGGAGCTTTCGCCCGATGACGCCATCGCCCAGTCGCAAGCGGCGATCGAGGCCAAGGAGAAGGACGTCCAGGCTTTCGTCCGGCACGACAAATCCGCGAGGGCGCAAGCCGCGGGCCCGCTGCGCGGCATTGCCGTCGGCATCAAGGACATCATCGACACCGCTGACATGCCGACCGAGATGGGCTCGGAGATCTATCGTGGCTGGCAGCCGCGCGCTGATGCACCGGTTGTGATGATGCTGAAGCGGGCGGGGGCCACCATCATCGGCAAGACCACCACGACCGCGTTCGCCTCGCGCGATCCGACGCCGACGCGCAATCCGCACAATACGGCGCATTCGCCCGGCGGCTCGTCCTCGGGCTCGGCGGCAGCCGTCGGCGCCGGCATGATCCCGCTGGCGCTGGGCACACAGACCGGCGGCTCGGTGATCCGGCCCGCCGCCTATTGCGGGACGGCTGCGATCAAGCCGTCGTTCCGGATGCTGCCGACTGTCGGCGTGAAGTGCTATTCGTGGGCGCTCGACACGGTCGGCCTGTTCGGCGCCCGGGCGGAGGATCTTGCGCGCGGTCTCCTGGCGATGACGGGGCGCACGGAATTCTCCGGTATCACACCGGCCAAGTCGCCGCGCATCGGCGTGGTCAGGCAGGATTTCGCAGGCGCCGTGGAGCCGGCCGCCGAAGAGGGGCTGCAGGCTGCGATCAAGGCGGCGATGCGCGCCGGTGCCAGCGTGCAGACCATCGATCTGCCCGAGGCGGTGAAGGAGGCCTGGCGCATCCATCCGATCATCCAGGATTATGAGGCGCATCGCGCGCTCGCCTGGGAATTTTCGGAACGTCACGACGAGATCGCGCCGATGCTGCGCGCCAGTCTCGATGCGACGGTCGGGCTGACGCCGAAAGACTATGACGAGGCGCGCCGCATCAGCCGTCGCGGCCGCCGCGAGCTCAGTGAATTGTTCGAAGGCTTCGACGTGCTGCTGACCTATTCCGCGCCCGGCACCGCGCCAGCCAAGGAGCTCGCGAGCACCGGCGATCCCCGCTACAACCGGCTGTGGACGCTGATGGGCAATCCTTGCGTCAACGTGCCGGTGCTTAAGGTCGGCGGCCTGCCAGTTGGCGTGCAGGTGATCTCACGCTTCGGCAACGATCCGCTCGCGCTCGCGGCGGCTTGGTTCCTGGAGGATGCGCTGGCGAAATCAGGCTAGCACAGGTTCGGAAGGAGCGAGGGCCTGAGCGGGCGCTGCGCCGGCTCCCGCGCCTTGCCCGAGCCATTGCTCCGCGGCCTCGCGACCGCTCCGGTGCAGCAGGCGAATGAAGCCGCGGCCGAGATCGGTGGATGAGCGCTGCGCCAGGCCGTCAACGGAGTCTTCCGCCGCGATCCTGGTGAGCCGCAGCGGAGAGGCCATGTGCGACTGCGCCCATTCGATCGCGGCGATCTCGACATTGAGCGCGGCGTTGGCCGCGATCTGGTCGAGCCGGCGGTCGATCGCGGCGAGCGTGATCGGCACATAGCTGTCGCGCGTCGGCGTGACCTGGACCAGCAGCAGATCCGTTGCCGCACTGTCCTGCACCAGGCGCAGCAGCGGCGGATTGCCGCCGAAGCCGCCGTCCCAATAGGCCTCGCCGTCGATCTCGACGGCGCAATGAACGAGGGGTGGGCAGGTCGAGGCCAGCGCGACGTCGGCGGTGATGGCCTCGTTGCCGAAAATCTGCTGCTGCCCGTCGCGGATCCGCGTCGCCGCGATCAGCAGCTTCGGGCAGCGCGCATGGCGCAGGACGGAAAAGTTGATGTCGCGGGAGACCGCCTGCCGCAGCGGATCGAGGTCGAACGGATCGAACTGGCCGGAGCGCAGGGTCGGGCCGAACGCGACCGAGCTTCCCGCCGGCGAGAAGCCGCCGATCAGCATCAGTGAGCGGAACGAGGCCTCGTGCATCAGCCGGACCCAGAACCGGTTCAGCCGCGACCGGGCGCCTTCGCGGCCGCCTTCGGCCAGGCCGCAAGCGAGCAGCAGCGCATTGATGGCGCCGGCGCTGGCGCCGCTGATGGTGTCGATCTCGATATCAGTCTCTTCGAGCAGGCGCTCCAGCACGCCCCAGGTGAAGGCCGCAAAGGTGCCGCCGCCCTGCAGCGCCAGCGAAAGCTTTCGCGGCGGCCATTGCTCGGAACGCGCCCGCGCGGGCGCGACCGGTGCAGCCTTGGCGACGACGATGTCCAGCGGAGCGTCAGGTTTAACGGCGGGCTCCGGCTGCGGCGCGGGCCGTGCAGCAGGGGCAGGCGCGGGCAGCGGCGCGTCGGACCAGATATTGGTCGCCGAGAGCAGCCGGCTTGCTGCAGTGCCGGAAGCACCGAGCGAGCCGATCCCGTCATTCACGCCGACAATCTTCTCGCTCATTCTGAGCAACCGCCTAACGCCGTTTCCCGTGTCAGGATGACAGGCATGGAACTCGTTCGCTACAGCCTGCTGTACTCGCACGGCAATTGCGAACAGGATTTGGCATATAATGCGGAAGGCGTGTGGCGGTATCCGTACTTCTTCCGACTTCAGGTTCTTGTTGACGCGTCTTCTTGACGCGAACCGGCGTCCACTTCGTCCGAAAGCGCTTCTTACGCCTTCTCGCCGATCCGGCTTTCCTTGCCCGCTTGCAGGCGCTTGATGTTCTCGCGATGCGCGTAGAACAATAGCAGGGTCAGCACGGCGGCGAGTGCCGACAATGCGAGATGACCGAACCACCACAGGAACATCGGCGTGATGAACGCCGCCACCAGCGCCGAGAGCGAGGAATAGCGGGTGGTGAAGGCGGTCGCCAGCCAGAGCAGGCAGAACACGACGGCGCCCGGCCAGAACAGCCCGAGCAGGATGCCGATATAGACCGCGACGCCCTTGCCGCCTTTGAACTTCAGCCAGACCGGGAAGAGGTGGCCGAGGAAAGCGCCGAGCCCGGCTACCATTGCGGCATAGGGGCCTGCGATGTAGCCGGCGATCATCACCGCCGCGGTGCCCTTGAGCGCGTCGAACAGCAGGGTGCCCGCGGCGAGGCTCTTGCGTCCGGTGCGCAGCACATTGGTGGCGCCGATGCTGCCGGAGCCGATCGAGCGGATATCCTGGGTGCCCGCGAGCCTGGTCAGGATCAGCCCGAACGGAATCGAGCCGAGGAGATAGCCGATGACGAAAGCCACCGGCAGAAACGGTTCAAGTGCCATGGCGGCATCTCCAAAGGCCCATTCTCCACGTCGAACGAAGCCGCACGTCAGACATGCTCATATACCGTTCGTCCGCTGACAATGGTGCGCACCACCCGGCCTGTAAAGCGGGCCTCGTCGAACGGGGTGTTCTTGCAGGGCGACTTGAGGTCGGCGGGATCGACCACCCAGGGCACGTCGGGGTCGATCACGATGACATCCGCGGGGCTGCCGGCGCGCAGGGTTCCGCCCGACAGGCCGAGCAGCTCGGCCGGGCGGGTCGACATCGCGCGGATCAGCGTCTTCAGCTCGATCTCGCCATTGTGCACCAGCCGCAGGCCGGCCGGCAGCATGGTCTCGAGCCCGACGGCGCCGGGCGCGGCTTCCGCGAACGGCAGGCGCTTGCCCTCGACGTCCTGCGGATTGTGGTCGGACATGATGACATCGAGCAGACCGGAGCCGATTGCCGCCACCAGGGCGCGGCGGTCGTCCTCAGTGCGCAACGGCGGCGACAGCTTCAGGAACGAACGGTAAGGACCGATGTCGTTTTCGTTCAGCGCCAGATGATTGATCGAGACCGAGGCGCTGACGGCGAGCCCGGCATCGCGCGCGCGCTGAAGGATGTCGAGGGAATCGATGCAGGTCAGCGACGCCGCGTGGTAGCGGCCGCCGGTGAGGGCGACGAGGCGCAGATCGCGCTCCAGCATCACGGCTTCGGCGGCATTCGGGATGCCCATCAGGCCGAGCCGCGAGGCGAACTCGCCCTCGTTCATTACGCCTTCGCCGACGAGATCGGGGTCTTCGGTGTAATGCACGATCAGCGCGTCGAAATCGCGCGCATAGGTCAGCGCGCGGCGCATCACCTGCGCATTGGTCACGCTTCTGGCGCCATCGCTGAAGGCGACGGCGCCAGCGGCTTTGAGCAGGCCGAACTCGGTCATCTCCTGACCGTGCATGCCCTTGGTGAGGGCGGCCATCGGCTGGATGTTGACGATCGCGGTGTCGCGGGCGCGGCGCATCACGAAGTCGACCGTTGCCGAATTGTCGATCACCGGCGAGGTGTCGGGCTGGCAGATGATGGTGGTGATGCCGCCGGTCGCGGCCGCCTGGCTCGCGGTGGCAAAGGTCTCGCGGTGGCTGAAGCCGGGCTCGCCGACGAAGGCGCGCATGTCGATCAGGCCGGGTGCGACGATCTTGCCGGAGCAATTGACGATGTCGGTGCCCTCGGGGACGCCGGCAGCGCCAATGCCGCGGCGGGTCTCGCGAATGCTGCCGTCGGCGATCAGGACGTCGCCGATTCCGTCGAAATCCCTGGAGGGATCGACGACGCGGGCATTGGCCAGCAGGATGGGACGGCGATCGGTCAACATCGGCATCACGCGTTCGGCAGGTTACGGGCGAGCGCTTCCAGCACCGCCATGCGTACGGCGACGCCCATCTCCACCTGTTCGCGGATCAGGGATTGCGCACCGTCGGCGACCGCCGTGTCGATTTCGACGCCGCGGTTCATGGGGCCGGGATGCATCACGAGCGCGTCCGGCTTGGCGTAGGCGAGCTTCTTCTGGTCGAGCCCGAAATAGTGGAAGTATTCGCTCGACGAGGGCACGAAGGAGCCGTTCATGCGCTCGCGCTGCAGCCGCAGCATCATGACGATGTCGGCGCCGTTGAGACCCTCGCGCATGTCGCGCGCGACCTCGACGCCCATCCGCTCGATGCCCGGCGGCAGCAGCGTGGAGGGCCCGACGACGCGGACGCGGGCGCCCATGGTGTTGAGCAGGATGATGTTGGAGCGGGCGACGCGCGAATGCATCACGTCGCCGCAGATCGCGACCACGAGCCCCTCGATCCGACCCTTGTTGCGGCGGATGGTGAGCGCGTCGAGCAGCGCCTGGGTCGGATGCTCGTGCGCGCCGTCGCCGGCATTGATCACGGAACCGTCGACCTTGCGGGCCAGCAGTTCCACCGCGCCGGAGGCGTGATGGCGCATCACCAGGATGTCCGGGTGCATCGCATTGAGCGTCATCGCGGTGTCGATCAGTGTCTCGCCCTTCTTGATGGACGAGGAGGCGACCGACATGTTCATGACGTCGGCGCCCAGCCGCTTTCCCGCAAGCTCGAACGAGGACTGGGTCCGGGTGGAGGCCTCGAAGAACAGGTTCACCTGCGTCCGTCCGCGCAGGACGGTGCGCTTCTTGTCAACCTGGCGGTTGAGCTCGACATATTCTTCGGACAGGTCGAGGAGGCCGCTGATGTCGGCCGCGGAAAGGCCCTCGATGCCCAGCAAATGCCGGTGGCCGAGGACGAAGGTCGATTTCGATGTCATTAAAAGCAGAGCTATAGGGGCGGACGGCGGGGGGAGCAAGCTTCAAATCCCGCCGCCGGACTTATCCACGGCGCTTTGCGGCGGAGGCGGCGCCGCCAGCCGGTGTTCGGGGCAGCGGCTTTGCGCTAGACTCGCAACATTGGTTGCGTCACGGGCTGGATCATGACGGGCACGCGGTATTTTAATCGACTGGCGCGCAATGTTGCTGCGCTCGCGACCGCGTGCATGGCTGGCCTTGCGACACCGGCTTGGGCCGAAAAACGCGTCGCACTCGTGATCGGCAACGATCTCTATCCGAACCTGCCGGCCGACCGGCAATTGAAGAAGGCCGCCAATGACGCAACGACCGTGGCCGACGCGCTGAGGTCGCTCGGGTTCGACATCGTGCTCGGGACCAATCTTGGCCGCCAGGGCATGGTCGACCGGCTTGCGGTTTTCACGTCGCGGCTCGAGCCGGGCGATACCGCCGCCGTGTTCTATGCCGGACACGGCGTTGCGATCGCAGGCGTGAACTACCTCGTGCCGAGCGACGTTCCCACCGTGAACGAGGGCGCCGAGGCGCGGGTGCGCGGGGCCTCGATCGCCGAGCCCGATATGATTGCGGAGCTTCAGGCCAAGGCAGTGCGGGTCGCCTTCGTCGTCATCGATGCCTGCCGTGACAATCCGTTTCCACGCGCCGCGGGACGTTCGATCGGGAACACGCGGGGGCTTGCTGACGCCCGGCCCGCGCGCGGGATCTTTACGCTCTATTCCGCAGGCATCGGCCAGACCGCGCTCGACCAGCTCGGCGGCAACGATACGGCGCACAATTCGGTGTTCACGCGGATATTCGTCGAGCAGTTGAGGCGGCCCGAGCTGCATCTCGGCGACCTCGCGGTCGAGGTGCGCGAGCGCGTGGCGGCGCTGGCGCTGACGGCGACGGATGCCGGGGGACAAGCAGCACCGCACGAGCAGACGCCCGCCTATTACGACCAGACGCTCGGCGGGCGCATCTTTCTCTGGAATGCGGAATCGTCGAACGGGGCGCCGAAAGTGGCGGGCATGCTGGCGAAGCCGCCGGCAAGGCCTGCGGTCGCGGAGCGCGCCACCATGCGTCCGCCGCGTCCCTCCGCGGCAGGCGAAAGCTGCGCCCGCAGCGGCTTCGAGACCTATTGCGTCAGCTCGATGCTGAAGCCGCAATTCGGCAATTCATACGGCGCAGCGAATTTGTTCGACGCCTCGACGGGGACGGCTTGGGTGGAGGGCGCATCCGGCAACGGCGTCGGCGAATGGATCACCATCGAGTTCGAAACCGTGCGGCGGGTCAAGTCGATCCACGTGCAGAATGGCTACCAGAAAAGCTCCGACATCTTCGCCAAGAACAACAGGGTTCGCCAGATCCGCGTGCTGTTCTCGGGCGGCGAGTCGCAGACCTTCATTCTCGACGACAAGCTGTCGGCGCAATTGCTGACATTGCGGCCGCCGGTGTCGGCCCATTGGATGCAGTTCATCATCGACGATGTCTGGGCCGGCAACAAATATACGGACACCGCGATCACGAAGCTTCTGGTCAACTCGGATCCAGTGCAATGACCGCAAGGACCGGAACCGCGGCGCGCGCCGCGCTTGTCGTGCTGCTCGCACTATCGTTTCTCGTTCCCGTGCGGGCGCAGAGCTTGCCCGGTGACTTCGTCTATCTGCGCGATATCGATCCCAGCATCATCCAGGATATCCGTTACGCCACGTCGAACAATTTCGTCGGCCGTCCGCTCGCCGGCTACCAAGCAGGCGAATGCGTGGTGAAGCGCGAGGTGGGGCTGCGGCTGAAGGCGGTGCAGCAGGAGCTGGCGGCGCAAAATCTCTCGCTCAAGATGTTCGACTGCTACCGGCCGGCACGGGCCTCGCTCGACATGGTCAAGTGGTCGCAGAACGGTCGCGAGACGGCTGCGGAGCGGCGCCACAATCCGAAGATCCCGAAGACCGAGCTGTTCCGCCTCGGCTACATTGCGAGCCGCTCTCAGCATTCGACCGGTGCGGCGCTCGATCTCACGCTGGTCGATCTGAAGGCGGACAATTCTGCCAAATATGATCCAGCCAAGACCTATGCGGATTGCACGGCGCCGGTCGAGGCGCGGGCTCCGGAGGGCAGCGTCGACATGGGCACAGGCTACGACTGTACCGACCCGAAGGGGCACACTGCGGCACCATCGATCACTCCGGAGCAGCGCGCCTGGCGCAAGCGGCTGGTGGCTGCGATGGCCAGGCAAGGCTTTGTGAACTATTCGAAGGAGTGGTGGCATTTTTCGCTGCCGGGGGCAGGCGGGGCGGCCTATGATTTGCCGATCCAGCCGCGACGGAACTGATTCCGCGCCGAGGACGCAAAATGACCCAGCCCACATTTGCGACCCACGAGGTCTTCAACCAGTCGCCGCCGTTAGAGGACGTCGATCTTTTCGCCGTGGACCGGCCGCTGGTCGAGGCGGTCAGGTCCAATGGCGGCGCAGCGGCGGAGCGTGAGCTCTCCGAGTTCGGCAGGAATTGGGGCTCGGCGGCGATGGCCGATCGCGGACGCCTTGCGAACGAGAACACGCCGAAGCTGCGCAGCTTCGATGCCAAGGGCAATCGCCGCGACCAGGTCGAGTTTCATCCCGCCTATCACGAACTGATGGCGCACAGTGCGCATGCCGGCGTGCACAATTCTACCTGGACCGCGGATGGCAAGCCGGCCGGCGATGGCGCTGAGGTCATTCGCGCTGCAAAGTTCTACATGGCTGCGCAAGTCGAGACCGGCCATCTCTGCCCGATCACGATGACGCGCGCCTCCGTCGGTGCCCTGGCGATGCAGCCCGACTTGCTCGCGCGGGTGATGCCGGTGTTGTCGACCAGAAGCTACGATCCGAGCTTTGCGCCGTGGTGGGGCAAGCGCGGCATGACGCTCGGCATGGGCATGACCGAGAAGCAGGGCGGCACCGACGTGCGCGCCAACATGACGCGTGCGGTGCGCGAGACGGACGGCTATCGCATCACCGGCCACAAATGGTTCATGTCGGCGCCGATGTGCGATGCGTTCCTGGTGCTGGCGCAGGCCGAAGGCGGGCTGACCTGCTTCTTCATGCCGCGCTTCGCGCCGGACGGATCGGTCAACGCCATTCAGTTCCAGCGGCTGAAGGACAAGCTCGGCAACCGCTCCAATGCCTCGTCCGAGGTCGAATTCACAGGCGCCTATGCCGAAAGGGTCGGCGAGGAGGGCAAGGGCATCCGTACCATCATCCAGATGGTGCAGCTGACGCGACAGGATTGTGCGATCGCCTCCGTCGGCCTGATGCGCTCGGGGCTTGCGCATGCGCTGCACCATGCCCGGCATCGCAGCGTGTTCCAGAAGCATCTGGCCGATCAGCCCCTGATGCAGGCCGTGCTGTCGGACATGGCCCTGCATGTGGAGGCGAGCACGGCGCTGGTGATGCGGCTCTGCCGTGCCTTCGACCGCACGCCGCACGATGCGGCGGAGGCGGCCTATATGCGGCTGCTCACGCCCGCGATCAAATACTGGACCTGCAAGAGCGCGCCGCCGTTCCTGTTTGAGGCGATGGAGTGCCTCGGCGGCAACGGTTATGTCGAGGACGGCATTCTGGCGCGCCATTATCGGGAGTCGCCGGTCAACGCGATCTGGGAGGGCTCGGGCAACGTGATGTGCCTCGACGTGCTCCGCGCGCTCTCGCGCGAGGGCGAGGCGGCGACGGCGGTGCTGCAAGCGCTGGCGGCCGAGACCAAGGGGCTGCCGGGGGCGGGCGAGGCGGCCAGCTTCATCGGCAAGACGTTTCGGCGCGCCGACGGCGAGCGCGTCGCGCGGCTTGCGGTCGAGAAGCTGGCATTGCTGGCCGCGACCGCCGCGCTCAATGGCGTGTCGCCGCGCCAGGCCGAATTGTTTGCCGCGACCCGCCTCGCGACGAACCATGCCAGCATGTACGGCGCGGTCGAGCTCGACAGCGCCGCCGTGCGCGTGCTGCTGGAGCGGGCGCTGCCGTGACTTGGCACGGTCTCTCCGCAGCGTCATGGCCAGACCTGACCCGGCCATCCACGTCTTGCTGCGCGGCAAGAAGAACGTGGATGCCCGGGACAAGCCCGGGCATGACGATCGCTCGATAGTTTGCGCTCTCCAACGAAAGCCTGCTGATGGACTCCCTCAATCCCGATCATCCGCCGTTGACCGCGACGCCGGCGACGCCCCGCGTCTGGAAATTCTGGGGCACGGCGGTGTGGGGCCTCTTCATCTTCGTTGCGATGTTCGTGGGGCAGATCGGCGCCGTCCTTCTGCTGGCGGCGCAGCGTGGTCTACCCATGGACCTCGCTTCGCTGCAGGTCGTCGGCCGCGAGCCCCAGACGCTCGCGCTCTCGGTCATCATGGGCTTGCCGGCGACACTGGCCGCGGTCTGGCTCGCCATTCGCATCAAGAAAGCTTCGTTCATCGATTATCTCGCGCTGCATTGGCCGTCCTGGAAGCAGCTGCTGTTCGGCGCCGTCGGCCTCATCCTGATCGTGCTGCTCTGGGAGACGATGTCGCGCGCCCTCGGCCGCGAGGCGACGCCGGGCTTCATGACCGATCTGTTGAAAACGGGCCGCGACAAGGGCGCCGCGCTGCTGCTGCTGGCCGCATTCGCGGTGGCGGCGCCGATGTCGGAAGAGGTTCTGGCGCGAGGCTTCCTCTATCGTGGCTGGTCGGCGAGCTTCCTGCGCGCGCCCGGCGCGATCCTGATGTCGTCGCTGGTCTGGACAATCGTCCATCTGCAGTACGACATGTACTTCCTCGCCGAAGTTTTTGCCATCGGCCTGTGGTTCGGCTACATGCGCTACCGCTCCGGCTCGCTGTGGCTCACGATCGTGCTGCATGCGCTGAATAATCTCACCGCGGTGGTGCTGACGATGTGGCTGGGGAGCTAGGCCGCCAGCCCGATTGCGATCGGCATCGTAATGGCTGCAAAGATCGTCTGCAGCGTGATGATCTGCGCCAGCAGCGGGGCGTCGCCGCCCATCTGGCGGGCGAGGACATAGGCGCTGGACGAGGTCGGCACCGCCGAGCAGATCGCCACGATCGCCAGGCTGTTGCCGGAAAGCCCGAACCAGAGACCGAGCCCCATCGCGAGCGCGGGCATCAGCAAGAGCTTGAAAACGACGCCGACGGCTGCGCCGAGGCTTGGACGGAAGAGCCCTTCGAGATGCAATCCCGCGCCTGTGACGAGCAGGCCGATGGCGAGGGAGGAACTGCCGAGCGCGTCTGCAACCTCATGCCAAAGCCTTGGCAGCGGCAGGTGGGTGACATTGACAGTAAGGCCGATAATGCAGGCCCAGATCAAAGGATTGCGCACCAATGTCATGACGATGGCACGGCCGGATTGCTTTTCCGGGGATGCGTAACGAGCGAGCACCGAGACGCTGAACACGTTGACGAGCGGGATGATCGCCACCATCGCAACGGAGGCGAGCGCCAGCCCGACATCGCCGAACAGATTGGCGGCGATCGACAGCGCAACGAAGGTCTGCCAGCGCGTCGCCCCCTGGAAGATCGAGGTGAAGGCGGGGCCGTCGATGCCGAGCCGGGACAGGGCCGGGCGCAATGCGAGGCAGAGCAGCGACATCGCCAGCGCCGACAGCAGCAGCGCGCCGCCGACGCCGGCGACCGGCACCTTGGAGAGGTCGGCTTTTACCAGGGTCTGGATCAGCAGCATCGGAAACAACACGAAATAGGTCAGCTGCTCCAACCCGTGCCATTGCGTGTCGAGCCGCATCAGGCTGCGCTTCAGCACGATGCCGAGCACGATCAGGATGAAGACCGGCAGCAGCGCCGCGATGACGACGGCCATGGATCAGTCCGGTCCCGGGCTCGTGCGAAGATTGGCAAGGCGATCGAGTGCGCCTTGCAGGATGAAGATCGCGGCGTGCTCGTCGATCACCTCGGCCCGCTTGGCGCGGCTGACGTCCATGCCGATCAGCTCGCGCTCGACCGCCGCGGTCGAAAGACGTTCGTCCCAGAGACCGATGGGCAGCGCGGTCAATCCGGCCAGATTTCGCGCGAAGGCGCGGGTCGATTGCGCGCGCGGGCCTTCGCTGCCGTCCATGTTGATGGGCAGGCCCAGCACGAAGCCGACCACCTTGCGCTCGGTGGCGATGGCCAGCAGCCTGGCGGCATCCTGCTTGAACTGCTTGCGCTGGATCGTCTCGACGCCGGTCGCAAGCCGCCGGTCCGGATCGGATACGGCAACACCGATGGTCTTGGTGCCCAAATCGAGGCCGACCAGCGCGCCGCGCGCGGGCCAGTGGGTTGCAGCATCGATGAGAGGCAGGATAGGAGCGGGCATGGCTTTAGCGCATATCATGCGTCGCGCCGCGGGGTGAACTGGTAACCATGGATGCACTGACACTATTCGGCCTGTTTGCCGTGACGGCGATGCTGGTCTGCTATGCCCTGGAGGATCGCAGCCACTGGTTCGTGCTGCTGTTCGCGGCGTCCTGCGCGCTGGGGTCGGCCTATGGCTTCCTGCAAGGCGCCTGGCCGTTCGGCCTGGTCGAGGCGATCTGGGCCATCGTGGCGTTGCGGCGGTGGCAGGTGAGGCCGCGGTGACGCAGGGGCGGGCGAGGGGCCTGCCGCGCGGCAAGCGGCTCCTCGCCCGGTTTTCAGCTCAGCGGATCGCGATCGGGTTGATCATGGCCTGCACGGCGCCGGTCCAGCGCGGCTGGCCCAGCACGAACAGGAATTCGTAGCCCTTGTCCCGGGCGAGCGCGGCGGTGTCCATGTTCTCGAGGATATAGGTCCCGTTCATCGCGAGCAGAATCTGGTGGACCTCGAACACGGTCTTGCCTTCGAACGGCAACACCTCGAGCCCCCAGGTGTCGGCGCCGACCGCGACGACGCCCTTGCCGGCGAGGTACTTCGCGCCTTCGACGCCAAGGCCGGGCTCGCCGGCCGAGTAGCGCTTGTCGTCCTTGCCGATCAGGCTGAGCCAGCCGGTGTGGAAGATGACGACATCGCCCTGGCGGATCTCGACGTTCTGCTGCTTGGCGGCTTCCTCGATCTCCTTGACGTTGAAGGCGGTGCCTTCCTTCACCACGTCAGTCTTGAAATAGGCGGCCATGTCGAGCAGCACGCCGCGGGTGACCATCGGCGGCACCTTCTCGATGCCGAGCTTCTTCAAGCCATTGGGATCGGCGAAATCGGCCAGCTTGTTGCCGTTGTAGTAGACGTGCTCGACGCCGAGATGGCCGAGCCCGTCGAGCTGACTGCCGATGCCGACCCAGCTGTCGAGGATGTCATCGTTGTAAGTGGCCTTGTTCGGACCGAGACCCGGGGTGCCGGCCTGTCCGGGCTGCACGATGGTGAGCTTGAAGGTGCGCGGCGGGTAGGCGGGCGTCTGCGGCGTGACGGGGATGCCGAGGGCGTAGGTCTTGCCGGTCTTCACCAGCGATGCCGCCTTCACCACGAGCTCGGGCGTCATGTAATTGGCGGCGCCGATCTCGTCGTTCGGCCCCCATTTCGATTTGGTCCAGTCCTGTGCGCTTGCAGTTCCTGAAATCGCCGACAACGCAGCGACGCAGCACAACACGAGCGTATTGCGCATCAATAATCCTCCCGATGTTTTCTGCCGGTGTTTGGCTTCGTTTATGGTTTCGCGCTCGCCAGTCACTCATCCTAACGTAGAAGAAGCGCGGGCTTCAAAGCTTTTCGAAGTGCTGCGCTGCGATGGCAGCACGCAGCGCGGATCGATTCAAACGCGATGGATTTGTGACGAATTTCGTGGCGTGGAACGTTGGCGCTCCGTCATGCCGCGATGACGTCCTCGTCCTTCTTCAGGCAATCGGCAAAACCGCTCAGCGCGCTGTATTGATGTCCGGCGCGGCGCTGGATGAAGAGTGTTTCGACACGTGCATGTGACGGGCTCATCGTGTGGACGGCGACAACGCCGTTCATCGCGCTGCGTTCCACGACGGCGCGCGGCAGCAGCGTCACGCCCATGTCGGCGGCGACGCAGCCGATCATGCCGTCGAGCGTGCCGAGCTCGAAGCGCGCCGCCGACGGCCAACCGAATTCGACGAAGATCTGTTCGAGCCGCTGGCGATAGGTGCAGCCGGTGCGGAACACCAGCGCGGTCGGACCCGACTCCGGCGTGCCGGCGCGCAGCTCGGCGAGCGACGCCCAGCGGCGCGCGCTGACCAGCACCAGCTCTTCGCGGAACGCGCTCGTCGCGGTGAGGTCGTCATGCGCGATGGGTCCGGCGACGAAGGCGCCGTCGAGCGTTCCATCGAGTACGCTCGCGACGAGGTCGGCGGTCGGCGCCGTGCGTAAGGAAAGGCGCACCGCAGGGAAGCGCCGGTGGAAATCGGCGAGCAGCGGCGGCAATCGCACGGCTGCCGTGGTCTCCATCGATCCGATCGCGAGCGGTCCTTTCGGCTCGCCATCGTCGCGCGCGGCGAGCAAGGCTTCGCGCGACAGCGCCGCCATCTTTTGCGCATAGGGGAGGAGGCGCTTGCCGGCGCCGGTCAGAGTCATGCCGCGCGAGTGCCGCTCGAAAAGCGGCGTGCCGATCTCCGCCTCCAGCGCCTTCACGCGCTGGGTGACATTCGACTGCACGGTGTTGAGCTCCTCGGCGGCGCGGGTGATGCCGCCGGTGCGGGCGACGGCGGCGAAGGTCTTGATATCGCTGAGTTCCATGGCGTCGTTTCGCTTTTGAGATGGCAGCATTCACAACAATTCATTTTTCGAGAATGCTAGTCGCGCCTAGTCTCGCTGTCCAGATCAGGGGAGGAGCCATGCCGATCACGACGTCGCTGACCACGCTGCTGGGGATCGAGCATCCGATCCTGCTGGCGCCGATGGATGTCATTGCCGGCAGCCGTCTGGTCGCGGCAGTGAGCCGCGCCGGCGGGTTCGGCATTCTTGGCGGCGGCTATGGCGAGCGGGTCTGGCTCGAGCAGGAGACGACGAAGCTCGCCGACCTCAGTGCACCGTTCGGGATCGGCTTCATCACCTGGAGCCTCGCCAAGCGGCCCGAGCTTCTCGATGTCGCGCTCGCTGCAAAACCAGACGCGATCATGTTGTCGTTCGGCGATCCCGCGCCGTTCGCGCCCAAGATCAAGTCCGCCGGCGCGCGCCTGATTTGCCAGGTGCAGGACGAAGCGATGGCGCGGCAGGCGCTCGATGCCGGTGCTGACATCCTGATTGCGCAAGGCACGGAGGCGGGCGGTCATGGCGCTTCGCGCACCACTGTCGATCTCGTGCCCGCCATCGTCGATCTCGTCGCGGGGCGCGTTCCAGTGGTGGCGGCTGGCGGCATCGCGGATGGGCGCGGCCTCGCGGCCATGATGATGCTGGGCGCGAGCGGCGTGCTGCTCGGCACGCGCTTCTATGCCAGCCAGGAGGCCGACGGTGCGGAGGAGGCCAAGCGCCGCATCTGCGCGGCGAACTCCGGTTCGACCGTGCGCGGCATCCTCTTCGATCTCTCCCGCAACAATGTCTGGCCGGCGCCGTTTACCGGGCGGTGCCTGGTCAACGATCATGCCAAGCGCTGGATCGGCCGCGAGGTCGAGCTGATGCAGAATGTTGCCGCAGTCGCTTCCGAGTATGCGGCAGCAAGGGCGGCGGGCAATTTCGATGTCGCGGCCGTGATCGCCGGCGAGGCGGTTGGGTTGATTCATGATATCCCACCGGCGGCGGAGATCGTCGAGCGGATTGCGGCGGAGGCGGAGCAGTTGATCGCCGGGCGGAGAAACTCGGCGGTGGCAGTGGCGTAGACTTCTACCCTCCCCTGGAGAGGGAGGGTCGATCGCGCGAAGCGCGAGCGGGGTGGGGTGACAGTCTCTCCATTGAGGCGGTACCCGTGTTGAGAGATCACCCCACCCCGCTTCGCATTTCGCTTCGCTATATGCGAACCGACCCTCCCCCTCCAGGGGAAGGTAAGAAAGAACGAGAGAACAACCATGTGGCCTGACCGTCGACTGATCGATCTGTTCAAGACCGAATTCCCGATCGTGCTGGCGCCGATGGCGGGCGTGATGGATGCGGAGCTGGCGATTGCGGCTGCGCAGGGCGGGGCGCTGGGGTCGCTGCCGTGTGCGATGATCTCGCCGGAGAAGGCGCGCGAGCAGGTTGGTCTCATTCGCCAGCGCGTCAAGGCGCCGGTCAACATGAACTTCTTCTGCCATACGCCGGTCGATCTGACGCGCGAAGCCGAGGCGCGGTGGAAGCAGCGGCTCGCGGCGTACTATTCCGAGCACGGTCTCGATCCCTCCGCGCCGATCGCGGCTGCGAACCGCGCGCCATTCGATGCAGCGTTCTGCGAAGTGGTCGAGGAGCTGAAGCCAGAGGTCGTCAGCTTCCATTTCGGCCTGCCGGAGCAAGCGCTGCTGAGGCGCGTCAAGGCGGCGGGCTGCCGCGTCATCTCGTCCGCGACGACGGTGAAGGAAGCGGTCTGGCTGGAAGAGCGCGGCGTCGATGCCGTGATCGCGCAAGGTGCCGAGGCGGGCGGCCATCGCGGCATGTTCCTGACCGACAAGATCGCCGAGCAGCCCGGCACCTTCGCGCTGGTGCCGCAGGTCGTCGATGCCGTGAAGGTGCCGGTGATCGCGGCGGGCGGCATCGCCGACGGACGCGGCATTGCCGCGGCCTTCGCGCTCGGTGCCGCCGGCGTGCAGATCGGCAGCGCCTATCTGCGCTGCCCGGAATCCAAGCTCAGCGCGGGCGGCCGCAAGGCGCTCGCCGAGGCGCGGGACGATTCCACCGTCATCACCAATGTCATGACCGGCCGGCCTGCGCGCGGGGTGCAGAACCGGCTGATGCGCGAGGCCGGCCCGATCTCGCCGGATGCGCCGCCGTTTCCCCACGCCGCGACGGCGCTGGGGCCGCTGAAGGCGGCTGCCGAAAAGCAGGGCAGGGTGGATTTCACCAATCTCTGGGCAGGGCAGGCCGTTGCGTTGGGCCGCGAGCTTCCCGCCGCCGAATTGACCCGGGACCTGGCCAAATCGGCGCTGGGGCGCATGAAGGCCCTCGCCGGATAGGGGGAAGCGCCGGTTGCGGCGCAAAAGCGGCCTCTGCTATACGGCACATGGGATTTGCCGTAAGAGGCCTTATATAATGTCCGTCGACGCCGCTACCGTCCGCCGCATCGCGCATCTGGCGCGCATTGCGGTTTCCGAGGGCGAGGTTCCGCATCTGCAGGGCGAGCTCAACGCCATGCTCGCTTTCGTCGAGCAGCTCTCGGAGGTCAATGTCGAGGGCGTGGAGCCGATGACCTCGGTCACCCCGATGCAGATGAAGAAGCGGCAGGACGTGGTCGACGACGGCGGGATCGCCGACGATATCGTTGCCAACGCGCCCGCGACCGAAGGTCACTTCTTCCTGGTGCCGAAGGTCGTTGAATAAACAGGTTAGGTCCGATGTGCCTGCTTTGCGACGATGAGAAGGCCTATCAGGCCTACATGAATTATCTCGACAAGATGGAACGGCAGGGCAAGGCTGCCGATCCCAACGTCGCCGTCAATGCCGTGCTCGACGAGATCGAGGCGGCCGCGAAAGCCGCCGCCAAAAAGGACGACCCGGCCCACGACAAGACCCTGTCTCCGTTCTTCTGCAGCCCGATCAATAAATGACCGATTTGACATCGCTGACGCTCGCCGAGGCCCGCAAGGGCCTCGCGGCAAAAAATTTCACGTCGCTCGAGCTGACCGACGCGCATCTTTCCGCGATCGAGAAAGCGCGCGTGCTCAACGCCTTCGTGATGGAGACGCCGGACCAGGCGCGCGCCATGGCGCGCGAGGCGGACAGCAAGATCGCCAAGGGCGATGCGGGCCCGCTCGCCGGCATCCCGCTCGGCATCAAGGACCTGTTCGCGACCAAGGGCGTGCGCACCACGGCGTGCTCGAAGATCCTCGGCAATTTCGTGCCGACCTACGAGTCCACCGTCACCTCGCAGCTCTGGCGCGACGGCGCGGTGATGCTCGGCAAGCTCAACAATGACGAGTTCGCGATGGGCTCGGCGAACGAGACCTCGTGCTTCGGCCCCGTCGGCAATCCCTGGCGGCGCGAGGGCAGCAACACCACGCTGGTGCCGGGCGGCTCGTCCGGCGGCTCGGCCTCGGCCGTGGCGGCGCTGCTCTGCATGGGCGCGACCGCGACTGATACCGGCGGCTCGATCCGCCAGCCGGCCGCGTTCACCGCGACCGTCGGCATCAAGCCGACCTATGGCCGCTGCTCGCGTTGGGGCATCGTCGCCTTTGCCTCCTCGCTCGACCAGGCGGGCCCTATCGCGCGCAGCGTACGCGATGCCGCGATGCTGCTGCGCTCGATGGCCGGCCACGATCCCAAGGACACGACGTCGGTCGATATCCCCGTGCCGGACTACGAGGCGGCGATCGGCAAGTCCGTGAAGGGCATGAAGATCGGCATCCCCCGGGAGTATCGCCTCGACGGCATGCCAGCCGAGATCGAGAAATTGTGGAGTGAGGGCGCGGCGTGGCTGAAGGCGGCCGGTGCCGAGCTAGTCGAGGTGTCGCTGCCGCACACCAAATACGCGCTGCCGGCCTATTACATCGTGGCGCCAGCAGAGGCCTCGTCCAACCTGGCGCGCTATGACGGCGTGCGCTACGGCCTGCGCGAGCAGGGTAAGAACATCATCGAGCTCTACGAGAACACCCGTGCGGAAGGATTTGGCGCCGAGGTGCGCCGCCGCGTCATGATCGGCACTTACGTGCTCTCGGCCGGCTATTACGATGCCTATTACCTGCGCGCGCAGAAGGTGCGCACGCTGATCAAGAAGGATTTTGAGGACTGCTTCGCCAAGGGCGTCGACGCCATCCTCACCCCGGCGACGCCGTCGGCGGCCTTCGGCATCGGTGAGAAGGGCGGCGCCGACCCGGTCGAGATGTATCTCAACGACATCTTCACGGTGACCGTGAACATGGCGGGCCTGCCCGGCATCGCGGTGCCCGCCGGCAAGGACGCGCAGGGCCTGCCGCTCGGACTGCAACTGATCGGCCGTCCGTTCGACGAGGAGACGCTGTTCTCGCTCGGCGAGGTGATCGAGCAGGCCGCCGGCCGCTTCACGCCCGCGAGGTGGTGGTGAATGTCGCCGTTTTCATCGCGAGCATCAGTGGCGCGGCGCCCGCGCCGGACCTGAACGCGCCGCTCGCCGGCCTGTGGTGGGCGGCGAAGGGCGACTGGGACCGCGCGCACAAGATCGTCCAGGACGAGAGCAGCCGCGAGGCCGCCTGGGTGCATGCCTATTTGCACCGCGTCGAAGGCGATCTCGGCAATGCCGGCTATTGGTACCGCCAGGCCGGCCAGCCGGCGGCAAAGGATTCATTGGAAGCGGAGTGGGAGCGGATCGCTGCCACGCTGCTCGGGAGCAGGACATGAGCACGGCCACGCACAAGCTTCTCAAGGGCTCAACTGGTGACTGGGAGATGGTCATCGGCATGGAGATCCATGCCCAGGTGACCTCGAACGCCAAACTGTTCTCGGGCGCGTCTACCGCTTTCGGCGGCGAGCCGAACAGCCACGTCTCGCTGGTCGACGTCGCGATGCCGGGCATGCTGCCGGTCATCAACGAGGAATGCGTCAGACAGGCTGTCCGGACCGGGCTCGGCCTCAACGCGCAGATCAACCTGCGCTCGGTGTTCGACCGCAAGAACTATTTCTATCCGGACCTGCCGCAGGGCTACCAGATCAGCCAGTACAAATCGCCCATCGTGGGCGAGGGTGAGGTGATCATCGATCTCGACGGCGGCAAGACGGCCACCATCGGTATCGAGCGGCTGCATCTGGAGCAGGATCCCGGCAAGATGCTGCACGACCGGTCGCCGTCACTGTCCTACATCGATTTCAACCGCTCTGGCGTGGCGCTGATGGAGATCGTCTCGAAGCCTGATATCCGCGACGCCGAGCAGGCCAAGGCCTATGTGACCAAGCTGCGCTCGATCATGCGCTACCTCGGCACCTGCGACGGTGACATGGAGAAGGGATCCCTGCGCGCCGACGTCAACGTGTCCGTGCGCAGGCCCGGCGCGCCGCTCGGCACCCGCTGCGAGATCAAGAACATGAACTCGATCGCCTTCATCGGCCAGGCAATCGAATATGAAGCGCGGCGCCAGATCGAGATCCTGGAGGACGGGGGCGAGATCGAGCAGGAGACGCGCCGGTTCGATCCCAACAAGGGTGAGACGCGCTCGATGCGGTCGAAGGAGGAGGCGCACGACTATCGCTACTTCCCCGACCCCGACCTGTTGCCGCTGGAGTTCGACCGGGACTTCGTCGACGCGCTGAAGGCGAAGCTGCCCGAGCTGCCGGACCAGAAGAAGGCGCGCTTCGTCGCCGATTTCGGCCTCTCGGCCTATGATGCGAGCGTGCTGGTCGCCGAGCGCGAGAGCGCGCTGTTCTACGAGACGGTGCTCGACAAGCTCGCCAACCGCGCCCGCGACGGCAAGATGGCGGCGAACTGGGTGATCAACGAGCTGTTCGGCCGTCTCAACAAGGAAGGCCGGGATATTACGGCCTCGCCCGTCAATGCCGGGCAACTGGCTGCGATCATCGACCTGATCGGCGAGGGCACGATCTCGGGCAAGATCGCCAAGGATCTGTTCGAAATCGTCTGGCAGGAGGGTGGCGATCCCCGCGCGCTGGTCGAACGCCGTGGCATGAAGCAGGTCACGGATCTCTCTGCGATCGAAAAGGTGGTCGACGACATCATCGCGGCCAATCCCGACAAGGCGGCGCAGGTGAAGGACAAGCCGCAATCGCTCGGCTGGTTCGTCGGCCAGGTAATGAAGGCATCCGGCGGCAAGGCCAACCCGCAGAGCGTCAACGACCTGCTCAAGTCCAAGCTCGGCGTCTAAGCCTCGCGCATTCGAACGAGGTGACGGACGCGTTTCGTCACCTCGCTTTCAGTTCTCGCTGCGACGCTCGCGCGCATCCTCTACGGCAAACTTCATCCTGATCGACGGCGATGCGGCGGCCGAATCGCCGCCGCGCGATTCGCCCGAAACGGCGGCTTGAACGCGCTCCGGCGAGCGCCCGCGCCGTTAAGCATGAAAATATTTTCGTTGCCAAAAATCGCGACTCAGAGTCCGCGAAACGCCTTTGCGAGGCGACAGCACGATTGTCGATGCGCATCGCTGCGTTGGTCGCGCGCGATATGCGCGTGCGAAAAAATACTTGCTGCATAGTGTTTTCGTGCAATCGCATCGTTCGCGAACGTCGGCGATGCGCGCGCTCTGCATGATCGCAAGTGCACGTCGTACGAAGCGCCTGCGTCGCGCCCGCCAAGCGCAGGCGCCTTGCTGCGTCAACACTTCTTTAAGTGAGAAGCTGTTTTTTTCTTCGTGTTGGTGTATTCGGGATGAAGTGCATTCGATCCCCGAGTGCACGCAGCGATTAAAGCCATCTCACACATCGGAGGGCAACATGGCCAAGAAAGCGAAGAAGGCGAAGAAGGCGAAGAGCGCAGTGAAGAAGACTGCGAAGAAGACCCGCAAGGTCGCGAAGAAGAAGAAGTAACTTCGCTTCTGAAGTTGCCGGCTCCAGATAGCCGGCACGTCATCAGCGCCTCCTAGAGGTTCTGGTCGACGATAGAGGGTGTCGGCGAGACATCAGGTCAACGGTCGGACCGTTCTCTTTCGCGGTCCGGCAGAAGAAACGAGTTTTCTTCGTTCGGTGCGGTTCTCCTCAAACGGGCTCCGCAATTTCACGACAGGCCTTCGGGCCAAAGTGGAATCTGGTCCTGACGTGTTCGCCGACGCCCTCGTTCCCTTGAAGCCGGGGCATTGCCGGCATTCCTCTCCCTCACATCGTTGATTTGACCGCGTCGCGTCCGAGCGCGCTTCTGTCGTGCCGGCTTGATCGCTTGGCTTGGAGAGGCAAGGCGGCCTGTGGCGTGATCGCGCGCCGTTTCGCCCAGCGGTGTCGCCGCCCGGCTCCGACGGGCCGATCCAGCACGCGCGGCTTGTCGTGGAACGATTGCGGCCGCTGGAATACTGGGGCACCCGCCTGCTACCTTCGCCGCTTCGGCGGCCCCGAGACCGCATACCGCGGAAGCCTTGGCGTAGCGGGGGCGCGGGTGACGCCAGTTGAGGAAATGCAACCACATGACCTGCGCCACCGCGCGCGATGGTTATCGATGTCCTGAAATCCCAAGGTAAACCGAATCTGACGAATGACAGAAGTCCCTGCGAATCATGGACTTCTTGAATTCTCGGCGCAGGAGGCGCGCGCCCGCGTTTACGTCTGCTTCATCGCGATGCTTAAACTGCCATTCAAATTTGCCCGCCATCATCGCCTCCAACAAGCCGGCAAACGGCGACGGGGAAGAGTTGAACAGTGCACGATCCCGTGACGGGTCATGCACATCAGAGGTTGGACGGGAGCCGCGCTCGGGGGACGAGGCGGCATAAGAACAAAGGGGATGCGTGATGTTTCAGGGTACTTTCGATCTGGAGACGGCGACGCCGGTCGATGCGAGCGCGCTGTCGGACGTGCTGTTCGAGCGCGGGATCTATTGGGCGAGCGGCCGCTCCGGCATCGTCGATCTCGTCGCCGCGCACAAATGGTTCAATCTCGCCGCGCTGAAGGGCCGCAAGGACGCCGTGGCGCTGCGCCAGGAAATCGCCGGGCAGATGTCGGAGGCCGAGATCTCCGTCGCGCAGCGTGAGGCGAGAGCCTGGGTCTGCGCGCACTGAGCGTCACTTCGCTTGGGAACCGGACCTTGACCGGGCGGCGCCACCTCGCCGAGGCGGCTTCAGGTCGAGGTTTGCACGGCAAACGAGGCCGGCGCTTCGCCCGCGCAATGCCTGCGCCAGATTTCGTCGAATGCCTTTTCGATATCCCGCGTCATGCGGACAGTATCGAAAAGCGGGCAAGTGGTCCGGCGCGTCGCCAGCTTGCTCCTGAGCGCGACGCGAAGTTCGGGATCGTGCGCGATCCGAAGCGCCAAAGCCTCATATTCCTCCAGCGATCGCGTCACCAGCTCGGGAAGGCCCACGGCGTTCAGGAGGCTGGCTGCAACGCGTCCGGCGAAGGTGGTCCCAAGGCACGTCAGGACCGGCAAGCCGGCCCACAGGGCGTCGCTGGCCCCGGTGTGGGCGTTGTAAGGCAATGTGTCCAGGAACAGATCGGCGACCTGGTGGCGCGCCAAATGCTCCTCAGCAGGGACGCGCGGAGCGAACACGATTCTCTCGGCGACAATCCCCCGCGCAACGGCTTCGCGCTTCAGATTCTCCGTGGCGACCGGGTCACCATCTAGCAGCCAAAGGACGCTTCCGGGGGTCTTGTCGAGCAGCCGCATCCAGACGCCGAACAACGGGGGCGTGATCTTGGGGCTTCTGTTGAACGCGCAGTAGACGAACGCATCGTCCGCCAGTCCGAACTGGCTCCGGCTCGGTGGATTTGACGGGAGCGGTCGCTTCGCGTCGGTCGCCTGGTAGCTATTGGGAAGATAGATCACCTTCTCGGCGTAATAAGTCTGCTCTGCTTCGGGGATGACGATTCGGTCGGCCATGAGATAGTCGACATAGGGGGCGCCCATCGTGCCGGGAAAGCCGAGATAGCTGACCTGGATAGGAGCCGGCCGGCGCGCAATGATTTTCGGCCGTGCACCGGCGGTGAAGCCGCCGAGATCGACGAGAACCTCGATCTCGAGCTGGCCGATCAGCTTGACGACGTCCTCGTCGGCAAGATCGCTGACATCTTCAAAACGTTCGAATGCGGCCCACAGGCGGTTGCGCATCTGGCTGTCGTCATCGGGCCCGTAGGAGATGGCGGTGACGTCGAAGCGCTCGCGGTCGTGCGCCTCGAAGATTCCGGCCATCAAATACGCGGTGGCATGACTGCGAAAATCGGCCGACATGTACGCGACCCGGAGCCGGGACGCCGGTCTCGGCGTTCCGGGCCTGGCGGCGCCCCCGTCGGGGGTCACCTTGGCGACATAGGCCTTCGCGCAGGTCAATTGGCGTGCAGGCGATGAGGAGACATGAAAGAAGGTGAAGGGGTCGACCGGCACGCCTGCCTCGGCAGCGCCTTCCATGGTGGCCTGTTCACGTTCGAAGCTGCTCCAGTCGGCGCGCTTCCGCTTGCAAGCAACGAGGTTGCTCAGCGCAAACGGGAACGTCTTATCAAGTGCGACCGTTCGTTCCAGAGCCACGATCGCTTCGTCGTCTCGCCCCAGCTGGCCAAGAACCTCAGACAACGCGAAATGGTTTTGTGGGTCGGCCGGTGCAAGCTCGATGGCGCGGGCGTAGCTGTCACGCGCTTCCTCGAGTCGACCAAGCTGCTGCAACGCGCTGCCTCGGTTGGCGAACGCGGCGCTCGACGGTGCGATCGCAATGGCGCGATCAAACTCGGCTATGGCGTCGCGAAGCTGCTGCCGTGCAATGAGGATCGCTCCGCGATTGAGATGCGCGTCCGCGAAGTTCGGAGCCAGGGCGATTACTTTCGCAAGCCAGACGAGCGCATCGTCCGGCTTGTCCAGCGCGCGCAGCACGTTGGCATAGTTGAAAAGAACGTCGGGATTGCCGGGGTCGACGCGTGCAGCCTTCTTCAGCAAAGGCTCGGCGTCCGCAAAATGGCCGCGCTGGGCGTGCAACAGCCCCAGCATATGGAGCGCGACGGCATGCGTTCTGCTTCCCTTCAGAATGGTCGTGTAGGCCCGTTCCGCTTCCGATAGATTGCCCGAACGGTGCGCCGCAATGGCCTGGTCCAGAATAGCTGACGGATGGAGCGAGGAGGGGGCCGAGGCTCCCTTGTTGCGGCCTTGTTGCGACATGCGATGGGCTCTCGACCCGACGTAGGGGAGTCTGTGCTCGGGCGAAATGGTGCAAAAACTCTAGTCACCTTTGCCGGCGAGAACAACGGCCGCGCCGCCTGCGCTCATTCGCACGGGCGGACGCGCTTGCGCTGGAGCAAGTTTCTTCTTCATGGCGTCGCCTAGAATCCGACGGCATGAGCAACCAGGCTACGAATGGACGATGGCTGCCGATTCAGATCGCTCCCGACGAGTGCGACCTGGAACTCGGGCGTCTGCACAAGACAGGTATTGTGCCATGGTCCTTTCCATGCCGGCGTAAGGGCGGCATCTGGTTCAATGTTTGGGCCGATGAGGCCGTGCTGATAGCGCCCTCGCATTGGCGGGTCTGGCGATCCGGCATTTAGGTGGGGGCTCACATATATAAGGAGCGCGCGAATCGCGCGGGCTCGCCGCCCTCGTTCTTGTGCGGAACTTTCGTACCGGCGTCGCCCATCGCCTTCCGCTGGACGCGCGCAGCGACCTTGATTCTGCTTCCGGGATTCTGGGGTGGCGGAGAGGGAGGGATTCGAACCCTCGATACAGCTTGAGACCGTATGACGCTTTAGCAAAGCGTTGCCTTCAGCCACTCGGCCACCTCTCCGGTGCGAGCCTTATGCATCTATTTGCTCGGGCTGGTCAATTTGGAAGCGCGTGTTTTCGCGCGAATATTCCCAGCGATTTGCGAAACGAGACGGGTTTGCTCTTGGACCAGGGTATGGCGCTGAATTTTCGAGCAAATTCAAAGGTACAAAGAAAGGACGAGCACCTCCAGATCCTGGTTCGCCGAGTTGTCCGGCCCGGTCGTGCCGCTCCGCGACCTCCATATCTCCATATAGAGAGTGATAGAGCGACGCCCGGCGGCCGAGGCATTGCAGGGACCTGCTTCGTCAGATTGCGCGGCAGGGAGGCGGGTCGATGCCTGCCCACTGAGTCTCCTTCTGATTCCACGATTCGTGCGCCTCAAAGCTGGCTCAAGCCGAGCTCTGGCGCGCGGCGCCTCATGTGCGGAACTTTGATGGCATTTGGAACCGCTCCGAAAAGATCAATGTAAACAATGCGTTACGAGGGCGGTTTGATCACATCTGCGTGTTATTTGTGCAACACCCGTTGGAAAACACGCTGTACCGGCCCGTTTCGGAGCGTTCTCTTGTTGTGTGTGCAAGGACGTTCGGTAATTGTGACTGAGCGACGGAGGGGGGCATCCCGAGGTCGTCCCGTTTAGGTCATTCGCTTAAGTCCCTCGCGTTCATGCGGGTGTGTCCGAAGACGCGAAGGGGCCGAAAGCGGTGATTTAGAGGGGGTTGGGGAATTGGCCGTCCGGTCAGTGACCTTCCCTGAAGAGCAACTTGGAGGTTTAACATGAAGTTGGTTAAGAGCCTTTTGCTCGGCTCAGCGGCGGGTCTGATCGCCGTGGGCGGAGCTCAGGCAGCCGATCTCCCCGTGAAGGCCAAGGCGGTCGAGTACGTGAAGATCTGCTCCCTGTACGGTGCTGGATTCTACTACATCCCGGGCACCGACACCTGCATCAAGTTCGGCGGCTATCTGCGTGCCGACATGCTGTTTAACACGAACAGCGACTACGGCATTGGCCAAGGTGCTCCCGGCGGCGCCAACAACCGTCTGGACAACTACTACCAGACCCGCGCTCGTTTGGACTTCACCATCGATACCCGCACGGCAACCGAGTACGGCGTGGTCCGCACCTACGCCGATACGGTTTTCAGCTGGGATGCCACGTCGGTGACCGGCAGCGCCCCGTCGGCCTTCTCGGTCGGTTCGGCTTCGCTCGGCCTCTACCATGCGTTCATCCAGTTCGCTGGTTTCACCTTCGGCCGCACGGTTTCGATCTTCGACGCACCGTGGCAGAGCTATCCGGCTGGCGGTCCCGACTTCCTTCCGGGCGGCAGCAACAACGTCACCGGTGTGAACCAGGTTGCTTACACGGCTGATTTCGGCCAGGGCATCACGGGTTCGATCGCGTTGCAGGATATGACGACCGCTGCTGGCGGCCAGTCGAACCTTTGGAACGCGAGCGTGACGGGCGTTGCGGGTGCAGTGGGTGGCTTCGCCTCGACTGCAGCTGCGGGTGCTGCCTTCATCCAGGGCATCTACGGTGTGAACGATTGGGGTGGCACGCGCATGCCCGACATCGTCGGTCAGGTCCGTGTTGATCAGGCCTGGGGTCTGTTCCAGATCTCGGCGGCGGCTCACGAGCTCCACTCGGCTTATTACGGTACGACGGAGCTCACGGGCCATCCGTCGGACAAGTGGGGCTGGGCGGTGCAGGGTGCCTTGTCGATCAAGAACATCCCGACCGGTGCGGGTGACTCGATCAACTTGCAGGCGGTCTACACCGACGGTGCTTCGCGGTACAACTTCCAGAGCCTGTTCCCGCAGACCATCTTCATCTACGGCGGCAGCGGCATCGCTTATCAGAGCATCGGCTTCGCCGGTATCGCTGATGGCGTGTTCGGTTCCGGTCTCGGTATCGAGACCGTCAAGACCTGGGGCTTCCGCGGTGGTTATACCCACAACTGGTCCCCGAACTGGGCGTCGGGCATCTACGGTGCTTATGCTTCGCTCCGCTACGGCGATCAAAGCAAGGCTCTGATCTGCGCCAACTTCGCTGCTGCTCTGGCCCCCACCCCTGGCTCGACCTGTAACCCCGACTTCAACCTCGCGGTTATCGGCGGCAACCTGGTCTGGACCCCGGTCAAGGGTCTCGCCTTCACTGCTGACGTGAGCTACGTCTGGCTCGACCAGAAGCACTCTGGCGTCGTCACGGGCGCCAACACGGGCAATGCTCTTGTTGCCAAGCCCGCAGCGACCTACGAGCTGAAGGATCAGGGTAACCTCCAGATGCTCCTGCGCGCTCAGCGCAATTTCTAAGATCGACCCTCGGTTGATCCACGAACCCCGGCAGGAAACTGCCGGGGTTTTTCTTTGGAGCGTAGCGCTTCGCCTAACGTGCGGACCTTGTTGGCTCGCAAGCAGGAATGTCGGCTAAGTGCTATCAAACTACCATCTCAGGCCCTTCCACTCCTTGAAGGCATAGGTCGGGTTGAGACCGCAGGCATCGATTGTGCCCGACGCGGTCGCCATGCACTGGCTGTAATTGTACAACTGGCAGTTGCCAGGATTCTCCCAACGCCGTTCTTGCAGGCAATAGCGATCCTGGATGCCGGTTACCTGTGGCTGGGCAGGATGGCGGTTCTTGCCGAAGGGGGGAGCCGCCGGTCGCGAGGCCCGACGAGATCAGGGCTGCGAACAGGAACGCACCGACCACGCGCAGCGTGACACGTTCCCAGCTTTGTGAGGCATAAGCTAACCGGTGCGCGGGACGCTTGGTCCAATCCTATCGTCAGATCGCTGGTGCCGTCGACGAATCCTGCCGAGCCCTGCCCAGCAGCCAGGCTCTGATTCTACGCCCGTTACTGCACGCTGACGGCGCCGCGGCGCAGATCGGCTTCGATCTGCAAGCGGGTGCCGCCGCCGAAACGGGCGCGGTAGACTTGAAGGTTCTCCATGATCCGCTGCACATAGTTGCGCGTCTCGGAGAACGGAATCAGCTCGACCCAGTCGACCGCGTCGACCTTGGGGTCGCGCGGATCGCCGTAACGCTCGACCCACTTCTTCACGCTGCCGCGGCCGGCATTGTAGGCGGCGAACGTCATGATGTAGGAGCCGCGATAATCCTCGAGCAGTCCGCCGAGCTCGGCCGAGCCAAGCGTGGCGTTGTAGACGGAGTCGTTCTTCAGCCGCCCCAGGTCGTAGGTTGCGCCGTGGCGCTTGCAGACGTAGCGGGCGGCATCCGGCGTCACCTGCATCAGCCCGTAGGCCTGCGCCGGCGAGACCACCGACGGGTTGAACGCGCTCTCCTGCCGCGCAATCGCATAGATGATGCTGCGTTCGACCTCGGGGCCGATCGGCGTGAACTGAGGAATGCCGTTGACGGGGTAGGCGTAGAAGTCGAACGGCAGGCCGCGGTTGAGCGCGGCCTTGCCGAGCAGCAGCATGCCGCGCGCGTCGCTGTAGCGCTGGGTGAGCTCGCCGAGGCCCGCGAGCGCCTCGGGATCGCCGTTCTCGCCCATGTCGGCGAGCATGGGCACCGCGAACTCGCGCTCGTCGAGCTCGTAGAGCAGTTGCGCGGCGCGCACGATCTCGAGCCGCTCGGCGCCGCGCCCGCGCGGCTGGCTGTTGAGCTCGATCTGCGGCAGGCCGAGCTTTGCGCGCGCGAGCTGGCCGTAATAGCTGGTCGATTGCTCGGCCGCCCGCGCATAGGCGTTACGCGCCTCCTGCTGGCGGCCCAAAGCTTCCGCGGCGCGGCCCTGCCAATAGCCGGCACGCGCCAGCGCGGTCGGATTGACGCTGCCGACCCCGATGCGAGCAAAATGCTGCGCGGCGGTCGCGGGATCGTTGAGGAAGCGCAGCGCGATCCAGCCGGCGGTGAACTCCTGCTCGGTCTTGTAGATGTCGCGCGAGGGCAAGGCGGCGTCGCGCGCGATCAGATAGGCGCTGCGGAATTCTTCGGTGTCGATCATCTTGCGCGCCAGGAGGCGCCGCTCGATCCACCATTCATCGAGATTGTGGAGGCGACCCGGATCCTTCGGCGCCGACAGCATCAGCTGGGCGGCTTCAGTGAACTTCTCCTCGCGGCGCAGCAGCTGGATCTTGCTGAAGATGAAGCCGGGATCGCCGTGCAGCTCGCGCGGCACGGCATCGAGCAGCGCCCGCGCGTTCGGCGCTTTCTTGACCGCGGCGATGCGGGCCTTGGCGAGCGCGACATAGCCGGCGCCGAGACGCTTGGCGGCGCGTAGCGCCGCCTCGTTCTCGCTGCCGTAGAGCAGGTTGTCCATCCGCGCTTTCTGGTCGCCCGGCGTGAGCAGGGCGCCGAACTGGTCGAGTGCGTTGTTCTCGGTGTCCTCCGACATCGGATCGGCGCGCCAGGCGTCCCGCACCAGCCGCTCGGCATTGGCGCGGTCGCCGCGCGCCAGCATCGCCCTGGCGAGCGTGAAGCGGCCCTTGGCGGAGATCGGCGACTCGTTCTCGAACCACGACCACGCGACCGACTCGTCGCGCCTGTCGTCCCACATCGCGGCCTCGAGCCGCCGGCGCAGGAAGGTCTGCGACGGCCAGCTCGGATTGGCTGAGAGGAAGGCGCGATAGCGTTCCACGGTCGCGCCGTTGTCCTCGCTGCGCAGGATGATCCATTCGGCGAGCTTTCGCGCGACCGGATCGGAGATGCCGGCCGCGGCATTGGTGGCGTCGCCGGCCTTGCGCTTGCGCACGAGCTCGATGACGCTCTCCAGGGTGTCCTTGTCAGCCTGCGACGTCGACGATGTCGCAGCGACGGCGGCCGGGATGACCGGCTTGCGCGGCGCTGCATGCTGGCGCGTTGCAGGCGCCAGTATGGGAGCTGCGGCGGGTCTGGCTGGGGCCGGCGCAGTCGGTTTGACGGTGGCAGTCACGGCCGGGGCGGGGGCTGCCTTGGGCGGCGCGCCGCTCGCAGTCGGCGCTGCCTTTGGCGCGGAAGCAGGTGCCGTGGCAACGGGAGCGGTGGCCGCAGGCTTGGGTTTGTCTTTGGGCTTGTCCTTCGCCGGTTCCTTGCTGGCGTTCTTGCCGGCGTCCGGCTTCTTCGCGGCATCCTTGGCGGGGGTGCCAGGCGTACCCTTGCTTGCGGCCTTCGCGGCGTCCTTGCCGGTTCCCTTGGCTGTATCCTTCGCCGTTTCCTTGGTCGATCCCTTGGCCGGGCCATTCGCGGCGTCCTTGGAAGCTGGCTTGGCGGGATCCTTGGTCGCCGCGGCCGTCTCGTTGGACTTGGCGAGCGCGGCGCAGCCCATCGACAGCCCAGCCATCAGGCACACGGCCAGACCCAGGGATCGCCACGCGGCAGGAGCAAAGGAGGTCACGGCGTTTCGTCGCCCCGAATCAGTGAAGTGGCTCAAGACCTAGCTGAATTTGCTTGAATATGCGGAGAAAATACCAACAGCCGCTTACCTCGGGCCCATTTGCACCAGCACCGCGGCAAAATCGCGGCCTAAACCCAGCCTCGCACCGACCCCGGGTCTTTTACCGGCCGGATAGACCCGATATGAAGGGGGCTTGCTCAAGAGATCGCCGCGTACGGAGGAAGTCCATGGCAGCCAAGACGAAATTCCGAGGGTCGTTCACCGCCTTGGTCACCCCGTTCAAGAACGGCTCGCTCGACGAGGCGGCGTTTCGCTCCCTGGTCAATTGGCAGATCTCCGAGGGCACCAATGGCCTCGTTCCAGTCGGCACTACGGGCGAGAGCCCGACGCTCAGCCATGACGAGCACAAGAAGGTCGTGGAATGGTGCATCGCTGAAGCCAAGGGCCGCGTGCCCGTCATCGCCGGCGCCGGCTCCAACTCGACCAAGGAGGCGATCGAGCTCTCCCAGCACGCCGAAAAGGCGGGCGCGGACGCCGTGCTGATCGTCACGCCCTATTACAACAAGCCGACGCAAGAAGGCATGTACCAGCACTTCAAGGCGATCAACGATGCGATCGGCATTCCGATCATCATCTACAACATCCCACCGCGCTCGGTGATCGACATGTCGGTCGACACCATGAAGCGGCTGTGGGAGCTGAAGAACATCGCCGGGGTCAAGGACGCCACCGCCAGCATGGTCCGCGTGTCGCAGCAGCGCGCGGCGATGGGCGAGGACTTCAACCAGCTCTCGGGCGAGGACGCCACCATCATCGGCTACATGGCCCATGGCGGCCATGGCTGCATCTCGGTGACCTCGAACGTCGCGCCGCGCCTGTGCTCGGAGTTCCACGCCGCCTGGCAGAAGGGCGACACCAAGGCGGCGCTCGCGATCCACGACAAGCTGATGCCGCTGCACAACAACCTCTTCATCGAGAGCAATCCGGCGCCAATCAAGTACGCGATGTCGCTGCTCGGCAAGCTGGACGAGACGTTGCGGCTGCCGATGGTTCCGGTGTCCGAGCCGACGCGGGTTGCCGTGCGCAGCGCGATGGTTCACGCCGGCCTGGTCAACTGACGCATTAGCCGTTCGGGGGAGCCTTTCATGAGCGTGGATGAAAAGGGCGCGCGGATGCTCAAGGAGTTCCGCGAGTTCGCCATGAAGGGAAACGTCGTCGATCTCGCGGTCGGCGTCATCATCGGCGCGGCCTTTGGCGGCATCGTCACCTCGCTGGTCGGTGACGTCATCATGCCGATCATCGGCGCGGTCACCGGTGGCCTCGACTTCTCGAACTACTTCATCCCCTTGTCGAAGGCGGTCACCGCCACCAACTTGGCGGATGCGAAAAAGCAAGGCGCCGTCCTTGCTTACGGCAGCTTCCTGACGCTGACGATCAACTTCATCATCGTCGCCTTCGTGCTGTTCCTGGTAATCCGCGCCATGAATACGCTGAAGCGCAAGGAGGAGGCGGCACCCGCTGCTCCGCCAAAGCCGTCGGCCGAGGTCGAGCTGCTAACCGAGATCCGCGATCTCCTCAAGAAGTGACGCGCCCACTTCATCCGAACTGTTAGAATCCGAGCGCATCTCGATCAGGTTTGCCCGTCATGGCCGATAAGAACGAACGTCCGATCAAGGTGATGGCGGAAAATCGCAAGGCGCGCTTCAACTACGCCATCGAGGACACGATCGAGGCGGGCATCGCGCTGACCGGCACCGAGGTCAAGTCGATCCGCAACGGCAAGAGCACGATCGCGGAATCCTATGCCGATTCCAAGAACGGCGAGATCTGGCTGATCAACGCCACCATCCCCGAATATCTGCAAGGCAACCGCTTCAACCACGAGCCCAAGCGGCCGCGAAAGCTGCTGCTGCACCGCCGGCAGATCAACAAGCTGATCGGCGCGGTCGACCGCGAGGGCATGACGCTGATCCCGCTCAAGCTTTACTTCAACGAGCGCGGCCGGGCCAAGCTGCAGCTGGCGGTTGCGAAGGGCAAGAAGCTGCACGACAAGCGCGAGTCCGAGAAGAAGCGCGACTGGAGCCGGGAGAAGGGCCGGCTGCTGCGGGCGAGGGGATGACGAGATGAATCAACGGAACCTGCTCGAGGTCGACTGGAGCCAGATTCCCGCGCCTTCCGACGATGGCGCCGCCGCGCATCTCGAAGGCATGACGTTGCCGCCGATCGGCCTGCTCGCGACCGACGACACATCGGTCACCCTGTCGGCTTTGCGCGGCCGCACCGTGGTGTTCGCCTATCCCCGCACCGGCGAGCCCGGCAAGATCGCGCTGGTCGACGATTGGGACATGATCCCCGGAGCGCGCGGCTGCACGCCCCAGACCTGCGCCTTTCGCGATCTCTACGCCGAGCTGAAGGCCGCCGGCGCCGCGCATGTGTTCGGCCTCTCGACCCAGAGCAACGACTATCAGATCGAGATGGCTTCGCGCCTGCATCTGCCGTTCCCGGTGCTCTCGGACGAGAAGCTGGCGCTGACGCGCGCCTTGAACTTGCCGACCATGGAGGTCGCGGGCCTGACGCTGATCAAGCGCCTCGCGCTTGTTATCGACGACGCCAGGATCACGCACGTGTTCTATCCGGTGTTTCCGCCCGACCGGAACGCCGGCGACGTGCTGGGCTGGCTCAAGGCGAATCCCGTCAATAAGGCGCGATGCGATTAGGATGAATCGTCATCGCGCTTTAGCTTATTGTTTGAGCATGATCTTTTCGGAAAACCGCTACGCACTTTTGATCATGCTCTAGCTAATCGAGATCCGCCTTCACCTTCGCGAACACGGATCTGAACATGTCTGGCGTCAGTACGCCGGTGTTCGTGTTGTAGCGGGAGCAGTGATAGCTGTCGTAGAGCCGGAACGCGCCGGCCTGATGCACCGCGCCGTGGCCGAAGGGGGCTTGCGAGGCCTTCAAATTCAGCGGCTTGAGCACGCTGTCGTGCGCAATTCGCCCGAGCGCGACTATCGCGCGCAGCTTCGGCATCGTCGCCAGATTGGCCACGAGAAACTGGCGGCAGGTGTTGATCTCGATCGGCAGCGGCTTGTTCTGCGGCGGCACGCAATGCACGGCATTGGCGATCCGGCAGTCGACGAGTTTCAGGCCGTCGTCGGGACGCGCCTGATAGGTGCCCCTCGCAAAGCCGTATTCGATCAGCGTGGCATAGAGCAGGTCGCCGGCATAATCGCCCGTGAACGGCCGCCCCGTGCGGTTGGCGCCCTGCATTCCCGGGGCGAGGCCCACGATCAGGAGGCGGGCCTTGATGTCGCCGAAGGGCGCAACCGGCGCATTGTGCCACGAGGGCTCGCGCGCGCGGTTCGCCTCGCGGAAGGCGACCAGGCGCGGGCAGAGCGGGCAGTCACGGTCGGGAACGATTGTGAGAGGCTGGCGGCTTGACCGGGCCGCCTCACTCCTCGAAGTCGTCATCGCCCCTCGGCGCCGTCGTGGTCGCGCGCTGGAGGAATTGCGGGGCGTGGTGGCGTTCACCACGCTCGCCGCGGTCACGCGGGGCGGGGCGCTCGGACGGATCGCGGCCGAGCTTGGATTGCAGCTCGACGAGGTCGGTGAAGACGTCGGCCTGGCGGCGCAGCTCGTCGGCGATCATCGGCGGCTGGCTGGCGATGGTGGAGACCACCGTGACCCGCACGCCGCGGCGCTGGACGGCCTCGACCAGGGAGCGGAAGTCGCCGTCACCCGAGAACAGCACCATCTGGTCGATATGCTCGGCGAGCTCCATGGCGTCGACGGCGAGCTCGATGTCCATGTTGCCCTTCACCTTGCGGCGCCCGGAGGCGTCGATGAATTCCTTGGTCGCCTTGGTGACGACCGTGTAGCCGTTATAGTCCAGCCAGTCGATCAGCGGGCGGATCGAGGAGTATTCCTGGTCTTCGATGATGGCGGTGTAATAGAACGCCCGCAATAACGTCCCGCGGCTCTGAAACTCCTTCAGCAGGCGCTTGTAGTCGATGTCGAAGCCGAGGGTTTTCGCCGTCGCGTAGAGATTGGCCCCGTCGATGAAGAGCGCGATCTTGTTGGTAGGAGAAGGTGACATTCAGTTTGCTCGCGTAGCGTTCGTGATTGATCGTTTTTTGTTGGCGCGGCGACAACAGGCCGCGCAGTTCTAGAGTGCCGCAGAAACCCGTCGAAACCGCAAATCCGGAGAAGTCGGGGCAATCAAGGTATAGTTATGGCGGACTTGCATACACCCCGGGGCCGCCCCCAACGGCAGCCCGGAAAACCACCCGTCCCAGCCCCAATGTGGGGGTAGCAGAGCGGTTTGGCGAGGCCAAATCACAAAATGGTCTTGCGAAACCGTCCCGGCCCCTATAACTAGCCCCAATCATCCACATATTTCGTCCCACCCACAACGGAGCGACAGTCCATGGCTCGCGTCACCGTAGAAGATTGTATCGACAAGGTCGACAACCGGTTTGACTTGGTCCTGCTGGCCGCCCACCGTGCCCGCATGATTTCATCCGGTTCACAACTAACGGTTGATCGCGATAACGACAAGAACCCTGTTGTGTCTTTGCGTGAAATTGCCGAGACGACGATCTCGCCGGAGGACCTCCGCGAGGAGCTGGTCCACTCGCTGCAGAAGTTCGTCGAGGTGGACGAGCCCGAGCCGGATACAGTGCCGCTGATCGGTTCCGCGGGGGCAAGCGTCGATGCCGACGACACCGAGGTCGCCGTGGAGCGCATGACCGAGGAGGAGCTGCTGAAGGGCCTGGAAGGCCTCGCGCCTCCCGAGGAGCAGCCCGAGGAAGACGAGTAATTCCTCCATCGCGAACATCTTCTTCTTGTGATCATATCAAAGGCCCGAACGATCGTTCGGGCCTTTGCTTTTGTTGACCTTTTCGTGGTTACCATAGCGCTGCGGTCGGCGCTTGGCCCTGTCACTGAATTGATCGGACACGAGCGCGATCGGAGTTAGGATGTATGCAGCGGGCCGGCTCAAGCCCGTTTGAAGGCAGGACGGCATGGTATATCGGCGCCGCAGATCCACGCAGATGCAGGCCGCAACCGAATCGGTTGCCGTGGCCCCGACTGCGCCGGTCGCGCGCCCCGCCAGGCCTCGCGCCCGGATGATGCGTCAATATGACCTCGTCGAGCGCGTCAGGTCCTACAATCCCAACACCAACGAAGACCTGCTGAACCGTGCCTACGTCTACGCCATGAAGGCCCACGGCTCGCAGACCCGCGCCTCGGGCGATCCGTATTTCTCGCATCCGCTCGAGGTGGCTGCGATTCTCACCGACCTCAAGCTCGACGACGCCACCATCGTGGCCGCGCTGCTGCACGACACGATCGAGGACACCGAGGCAACGCGGGCCGAGATCGATCAGATCTTCGGCTCGGAGATCGGCGCGCTGGTCGATGGCCTGACCAAGTTGAAGCGGCTGGAGCTGGTGTCGCGGGAGGCTAAGCAAGCCGAGAATCTGCGCAAATTGTTGCTGGCCATTGCCGACGATGTCCGCGTGCTTTTGGTCAAGCTCGCCGACCGTCTGCACAACATGCGCACGCTGGACTTCGTGCCGACGGAATCGCGCCGGCGCATCGCCGAGGAGACGCTCGACATCTACGCGCCGCTGGCGGGGCGCATGGGCATGCAGGAAATGCGCGAGGAGCTGGAGGATCTGTCCTTCCGCACCCTCGATCCCGAAGCCTATTCGGTGGTGATGCAGCGGCTCGACGCGCTGGCTGAGCGCAACCGCAACCTGATCGGCGAGATCGAGGACCAGCTCTCCAACAATCTGCGCCACCGGGGCTTGGGGGCGCGGGTCTATGGCCGGCGCAAGAAGCCGTTCTCGATCTGGACCAAGATGGAGCGCAAGTCGGTCGGCTTCGAGCAATTGTCCGACATCTTCGGCTTCCGCCTCGTCGTCAGCGACGTCGAGGCCTGCTATCGCGCGCTCGGGATCGTCCACACCACCTGGCCGGTCGTGCCCGGACGTTTCAAGGACTATATCTCGACGCCGAAGCAGAACGACTACCGCTCGATCCACACCACGGTGATCGGCCCCGGCAACCAGCGCGTTGAGCTGCAGATCCGCACCGAGGCGATGGACCAGATCGCCGAGCGCGGCATCGCCGCGCACGTTTTCTACAAGGAGGGCGTGGGTTCGCCGACCGAATTCCTCAAGCGCGAGTCCAACGCGTTCGCCTGGCTGCGCCACACCATCGGCATCCTCTCGGAAAGCGCGAACCCGGAGGAATTCCTCGAGCACACCAAGCTCGAGCTGTTCCACGACCAGGTGTTCTGCTTCACCCCGAAGGGCAAGCTGATCGCGCTGCCGCGCCATGCCAACGTGATCGACTTCGCCTATGCGGTGCATACCGACGTCGGCAACAGCGCGGTGGGCTGCAAGATCAACGGCAAGTTCGCGCCGCTGTCCTCGGAGCTTCAGAACGGCGACGAGGTCGAGGTGCTGACCTCGGAGGCGCAGTCCGCGCCGCCGTCGGCCTGGGAAACGCTCGCCATCACCGGCAAGGCGCGCGCCGCGATCCGCCGCGCCACGCGCACCGCGGTGCGCGATCAATATGTCGGGCTCGGCCGGCGCATCGTCGAGCGTCTGTTCGAGCGCGCCAAGATTGAATACGCCGACGACAAGCTCAAGGGCGCGCTGCCGCGGCTCGCGCGCACCTCGATCGAGGACGTCATGGCGGCGGTCGGGCGCGGCGAGATCAAGGCCTCCCATGTCGCACGTGCGATGTACCCGGATTACAAGGAGGAGCGCATCGCGCGCTACGGCGTCAAGAAGGGTCTTGCCGCCAAGCTCAAGGAGAAGGGGGTCTCCGAACCGTCGCGCAGCCCGGTCGCGATCCCGATCCGCGGCATCAATTCCGACCTTCCGGTGAAGTTCGCGCCGAACGGCGGCGCCGTCCCCGGCGATCGCATTGTCGGCATCGTCACGCCGGGCGAGGGCATCACGATCTATCCGATCCAGGCGCCGGCCCTGAAGGACTTCGAGGAGGAGCCGGAGCGCTGGCTCGACGTCCGCTGGGACATCGAGGATTCCGCGCCGCAGCGCTTCCCGGCCCGCATCAAGGTCGAGAACGTCAATGAGCCCGGCGCGCTGGCGCAGATCGCGACCGTGATCGCCGAGCACGACGGCAACATCGACAATATCAGCATGCAGCGCCGCTCGCCCGATTTCACGGAGACGACGATCGATCTCGAAGTTTACGACTTGAAGCACCTCAGCGCGATCCTGGCCCAGCTGCGCGCGAAGGCGGTCGTCGCCAAAGTCGAACGTGTTAATGGATAGGCGCATCTCGCATGCGCCGCTCCCTCTGATTTCGCGAGTTTTGAAATGCCCGCACCTCCGCTCCGCCTCGGCGTCAATATCGATCACGTCGCAACCGTGCGTAACGCGCGCGGCGGCCGCCATCCCGATCCGGTGCGCGCCGCGCTGCTCGCGATCGAGGCCGGCGCCGACGGCATCACCGCACATTTACGCGAGGACCGCCGGCACATCCGCGACGAGGACATGGCGCGCCTGAAGGCGGAGATCTCCAAGCCGCTCAATTTCGAGATGGCCGCGACGGACGACATGATGCGGATCTCGCTCGCCACCAAGCCGCACGCGGTGTGCCTGGTGCCGGAGCGGCGCCAGGAGGTGACGACCGAAGGCGGGTTGGACGTGGTCGGCCAGCGCAACGCGCTCGCGCCCTATATCGCGCGGCTGAGCGAGGCCGGCATCCGCGTCTCGCTGTTCATTGCGGCCGATCCCGCCCAGATCGAGATGGCGGCACGGCTGCGCGCCCCCGTGATCGAGATCCACACCGGTGCCTGGTGCGATGCCGTCGTCGATGGCCACACCGACAAGGCCGAGGCCGAATGGCAGCGGATCGTGGCCGGGGTGAAGCTGGCGAAGGACGCGGGACTTGAGGTTCACGCCGGCCACGGGCTGGACTATGCGACGGCGGAGAAGATCGCGAGCTTGCCCGAAATCATGGAGCTGAACATCGGCTATTACATGATTGGCGAGGCGCTGTTCGTGGGGCTGGCCGAGACCGTGCGCAGCATGCGCGCGGCGATGGACCGTGGCCGGAGCCGGGCATGATCATCGGCATCGGCTCCGACCTGATCGACATCACCCGCGTCGCCAAGGTGATCGAGCGCCACGGCGAGCGTTTTCTCGACCGCATCTTCACCGCGGCCGAGCGGGCCAAGGCGGAACGGCGCGCCAAGAACGAGAAGATGGTGGTGGCGACCTACGCCAAGCGCTTCGCCGCCAAGGAGGCCTGCTCCAAGGCACTCGGCACCGGCATCAGGCGCGGCGTCTGGTGGCGCGACATGGGGGTGGTCAACCTGCCGGGCGGGCGGCCGACCATGCAGCTGACCGGCGGCGCCCTGGCCCGGCTCCAGGCCCTGACACCGGAGGGGTTCGAGGCGCGGATCGACCTTTCGATCACCGACGACTGGCCGTTGGCGCAGGCTTTTGTCGTCATTTCCGCCGTCCCGCTGCCGAAACCTTGATCGCGGCTCGGGCGTTTTGTGATTTTCTTTATAAATCAATATCTTAATCAGTTTTGATGCGATCCTTGATTGCGTGGCCTCCGACAACCGTCTAAAAGTCCGCGAACGCAAATCAGCCTGGGCGAATTCGGCTTTACGCCGGAATTGGCCCTCACTATCAGAATCAGGACAATCTCCTTGCGCCGCGAACCGGTGGGCCGTTCGCGGGAGGAGGGCGCTCTATGATCGCCGGCCGGAATTGAGAGAGCAATGAGCGTGACTTCGGGAACGAAAACTGAGAGCGGCGTCGGCGAAACGATCCGAGTCGTCATTCATGCTCTCCTAATCGCGCTCGTGATCCGCACCTTCCTGTTTCAGCCCTTCAACATCCCGTCCGGCTCGATGAAGGCGACGCTGCTGGTCGGCGACTATCTGTTCGTCTCGAAATATTCCTACGGCTACAGCCATTATTCGATTCCGTTCTCGCCGCCGCTATTCTCCGGGCGGATCTGGGGCTCGGACCCCGCTCGTGGCGACATCGTCGTGTTTCGCCTGCCGAAGGACGATTCCACCGACTACATCAAGCGCGTGATCGGCCTTCCCGGCGACCGTGTCCAGATGCGGGACGGGCTGCTCTACATCAACGATACGCCCGTCGAGCGGCAGCGCATGAGCGAATATGTCGGCGAGGACCCTTGCGGCTCGGAAGGCGGCGGCATCTCCCGGGTGAAGCGCTGGAAGGAGACGCTGCCGAACGGCGTGTCCTATGAGACGCTGGACTGCGCCGACAACGGCTACATGGACAACACCAACGTCTACACCGTCCCGGCCGGCCACTTCTTCATGATGGGTGACAACCGCGACAACTCCACCGATAGCCGCTTTCTCGGCCAGGTCGGCTACGTCCCGCAGGAGCACTTGATCGGCCGCGCCCAGATGATTTTCTTCTCCATCGCTGAAGGCGAGCACGCCTGGATGCTCTGGCGCTGGCCGTGGGCGGTGCGCTGGAATCGTTTCTTCAAAATCGTCCGATGAAAGACGAAGCCAAGGACATCGCGATCCAACCGACCGAGGTGCAAGCCGCTCCCGAGGGCGAAGCTGCGGCGAAGGCGCCTGCCAAGAAGAAACGGCCGCGGAGCAGCAAGGCCAAGCGCACGAATGCCAACGCGGCGCTCGAGGCGCGGATCGGCCACAGCTTCGCCGATCCAAATATGCTGATGCAGGCGATCACGCATGTCTCGGCCCTGAAGTCCGGGCGCAAGCGAGGCGACAGCTATCAGCGGCTGGAATTCCTCGGCGACCACGTGCTCGGGCTCGTCGTCTCCGACATGCTCTATCACGCCTTCCCGAACGCAGATGAGGGCGAGCTGTCCAAGCGGCTTGCCGAGCTCGTGCGCAAGGAGAGCTGCGCGGACGTCGCCAAGTCGCTCGGTCTCGTCGACGACATCAAGCTGGGCTCGGTCGGCTCCAGTGCCGATGCCCGCCTGCGCAAATCCATCCTCGGCGACATCTGCGAGGCCGTGATCGGCGCCATCTACCTCGACGGCGGCCATGCGGCGGCAGCCGAATTCGTCAAGCGCAACTGGACCGAGCGGATGCACAAGCCGCGCCGGCCCTTGCGCGATCCCAAGACCGTGCTGCAGGAATGGGCGCAAGGCAAGGGACTGCCGACGCCTGTCTATCGCGAGGTCGAGCGCACCGGCCCGCATCACGATCCGCAGTTCCGTGTCGCCGTCGATCTGCCGGGCCTGGCCCCCGCCGAGGGTATCGGCGGCAGCAAGCGCGCGGCAGAGAAAGTGGCAGCGTCAGTGATGATCGAACGCGAAGGCGTCGGCGGCAGCAATGACGGTTGAAGCAAGCGGCGGTGCACCCGGCGCGACGCGCTGCGGCTTCGTCGCGCTGATCGGCGCGCCGAATGTCGGCAAGTCGACGCTGGTCAACGCGCTGGTCGGCGCCAAGGTCACGATCGTCTCGCGCAAGGTGCAAACCACGCGCGCGCTGATCCGCGGTATCGTCATCGAGAACAACGCGCAAATTATCCTTGTCGACACGCCCGGCATCTTCTCGCCCAAGCGCCGGCTCGACCGCGCCATGGTCTCGACCGCCTGGAGCGGGGCGCATGATGCCGATCTGGTCTGCGTGCTGCTCGATGCCAAAACGGGCATCGACGAGGAGGCGGAGGCGATCCTCGCCAAGGCCGCCAGCGTCAATCACGACAAGATCCTCGTCATCAACAAGGTCGACCTGGTCCAGCGCGAGAAGCTGCTGGCCCTGGCGCAGGCCGCCAACGAGCGCATGGCGTTCGCAAGGACCTTCATGATCTCGGCGATCTCGGGCGATGGCGTCGACGACATCCGCAAGACGCTCGCGGACATGGTGCCGCCGGGTCCGTTCCTCTACCCCGAGGACCAGATGTCGGACGCGCCGATGCGGCAGCTGGCTGCCGAGATCACCCGCGAGAAGATCTATCAGAAGCTGCACCAGGAATTGCCCTACCAGTCCACCGTCGAGACCGACAAGTGGGAGGAGCGCAAGGACAAGTCTGTGCGGATCGAGCAGACGATCTACGTCGAGCGCGAAAGCCAGCGCAAGATCGTGCTCGGCAAGGGCGGCGCCACCATCAAGTCGATCGGCGCCGACTCGCGGAAAGAGCTGATGCACATTCTGGACGTGCCGGTGCACCTGTTCCTGTTCGTCAAGGTGCGCGAGAACTGGGGCGACGATCCCGATCGCTATCGCGAGATGGGCCTGGACTTCCCAAAAGAATAACCAAGAAAAGATCGGCATTCGATGAGCCTACCCACCAACGTCCAGCGCTTCGAAGCGCTGCTCTATGCATCGTTGATGCTGGACGCCGTCTCGGTCGCCGTGCAGGACCGCACGCCCAATGCCGCGGTGACCGAGCAGATGATCATGACCGGGACGCTGCTCGCCGGCGGCATGATCCTCCTGCTGCTCTATTTCGTCCGGCTGGCCGCGCATCATCGCAAGAACTGGCCACGCTGGGTGCTGGCGGCGGCCCTCGTGTTGTCGGTGATCTCGCTTGGCCAGATCATCGGCGAGAAAGGCCTGGAGCTCGACAGCGCCATCGAGATCGTCTCCTGCGCGCTGACGACGATGGGCCTGTATTTCTCCTTCAGCGGTGACGCGCGGGACTGGTTCAACGCGTGAGGCGCCGTAGGGTGGATTAGCGAAGCGTAATCCACCTTTGACGTGCACGGGCGATTGGCGGATTACGCCTTCGGCTAATCCGCCCTACGATTGAACGCCGGAATCCGCTACACTTCCCCTATGGAATGGACCGACGAAGGCATCGTGCTGGGGGTGCGGCGGCATGGCGAGTCCAGCGCCATTGTCGAGCTGTTGACGCGCGCGCATGGCCGGCATCTCGGCCTCGTCCGCGGTGGCGCCGGCTCGCGGATGCGGCCGCTGCTGCAGCCGGGGAACAGCGTCAGTGCGGTGTGGCGGGCGCGGCTCGACGAGCATCTGGGCACCTACGCAATCGAGGGATTGAAGCTGCGCGCGGCAACGCTGCTGGCCTCGTCCCACGGCGTCTATGGCGTCACCCATCTCGCCTCGATCGCGCGGCTGTTGCCGGAGCGCGATCCGCATGAGGACATCTTTGCGCTGCTCGAGCATTCGCTCGACGATTTCGACGACATCGGCAGCGCGGCCGTGCACCTGATCCATTTCGAGCTGGCGATGCTCGCCGAGCTGGGTTTCGGCCTGGCGCTGGACAATTGCGCGGTGACCGGCGAGACCACGGACCTGATCTATGTCTCGCCGAAATCAGGCGGCGCAGTATCGCGTGGCGCGGGCGAGCCGTGGCGCGACCGGCTGTTGCGGCTGCCGCCGTTCCTGCGCCAGGGCGAAACCGCGGGCGATCTCACCGAGCAGGATCTCCAGGACGGCTTTCGGCTCACCGGCCTGTTCCTGCTCCGCCACGTGCTGGAGCCGCGCGGCCAAGGCCATTCCGATGCGCGGGCCGGCTTCATCAACGCCCTGATGCGGCAGCAGGCGAGGGCGGCTATCCCGGCGCCATGACGTAATAGCTGCCCAGCCTTGCCCAGCGGCATGCCGTTCCCTGGAACGAAATCGGCCCGCGCGGACTTGGGCTTGAGGTTCCACCTCGGGGGGACAGCCCAAATGTTGATCAGGGGATTCGCCTTGTCGGCGACGCTGCTTGCGTTCGCGCCCGACGCCATGGCTGGCGAGCCGCAGCCCGGGGCGTTTCGCCGGGCCTCGTGCACGGTGGTGCGGTACTATGTGGCGAAATATTCCGCTGCCGCTGCAGAGACATGGGCGCGGTCGCGTGGTGCGACCGACGCCGAGATCGAGGCCGCCCGCCGTTGCCTGACCAATGCGCCGGCGCCTGCGCAAACACCTGGTCCAGCCCCAACCCAGACCGTCACAGCCGGCTGGGCAGGCTAGTACGTCGCCCACAGGGAACCATTCGATCCTTGCCCGATTCGCTTCCACGGTTTAACCGGGCGGCATGGGAAAACGAATCGTTCCGCCGGAAGAACCGGCTGAAATCCACGAGGTGCCGCTGCGTGAGGCGCTGGAAGAGCGCTATCTCGCTTATGCCCTCTCCACCATCATGCACCGTGCGCTGCCGGACGCGCGCGACGGCCTGAAGCCGGTGCACCGGCGCATCCTCTACGGCATGCGCCTGCTCAGGCTCGACCCCGGCACGGCCTTCAAGAAATCGGCCAAGATCGTCGGCGACGTGATGGGTTCGTTCCATCCGCACGGCGACCAGGCGATCTACGACGCCATGGTTCGCCTCGCGCAGGATTTCTCTTCACGATATCCGCTGGTCGACGGCCAAGGCAATTTCGGCAATATCGACGGCGATAACCCGGCCGCCTACCGCTACACCGAAGCGCGCATGACGGACGTCGCGCGGCTTCTGCTCGAGGGCATCGACGAGGACGGGGTCGAATTCCGCGCCAATTACGACGGCCAGTCGAAAGAGCCCATCGTGCTGCCGGGCGGCTTCCCGAACCTGCTCGCCAACGGCGCGCAGGGCATCGCGGTCGGCATGGCGACCTCGATCCCGCCGCACAACGCCGCCGAGCTGTGCGATGCCGCGCTGCACCTGATCGAGAAGCCCGACGCAAAGTCGAAGGCGCTCTTGAAGTGGGTCAAGGGTCCGGATTTCCCGACCGGCGGCATCATCGTCGATTCCAAGCAGGCGATTGCGGAAGCCTACACCACCGGCCGCGGCTCGTTTCGCGTCCGGGCGCGGTGGACGCAGGAGGAGGGTGCGCGCGGCACCTGGGCCGTCGTCGTCACAGAGATTCCGTTCCTGGTGCAGAAGTCGCGTCTGATCGAGAAAGTCGCCGAGCTGCTGGACCAGAAGAAGCTGCCGCTGGTCGGCGACATCAGGGACGAGTCGGCCGAAGACGTCCGCATCGTGATCGAGCCGAAGTCGAAGAACGTCGATCCGGCGCTGATGATGGAATCGCTGTTCCGCCTCACCGAGCTCGAAAACAAGATTCCGCTGAACCTCAACGTCCTGATCAAGGGGCGCATCCCCAAGGTCGTGGGGCTCGCGGAGTGCTTGCGCGAATGGCTCGACCATCTGCGCGACGTGCTGATCCGCCGCAGCAACTACCGCAAGGCGCAGATCGAGCACCGGCTGGAAGTGCTCGGCGGCTTCCTGATCGCATACCTGAACATCGACAAGGTGATCAGGATCATCCGCACCGAGGACGAGCCGAAGCCTGAGCTGATGAGGGCGTTCAAGCTCACCGAGGTGCAGGCGGAAGCCATCCTCAACATGCGCCTGCGCTCCTTGCGCAAGCTCGAGGAGATGGAGATCCGCACCGAGGACAAGAACCTCCGCGCCGAGCTCAAGGGCATCAATGCGGTGCTCGCCTCCGAAGCCGAGCAGTGGAAGAAGGTCGGCGAGCAGGTCGGCAAGGTCCGCGACATGTTCGGACCGAAGACACCGCTCGGCAAGCGTCGCACCACCTTCGCGGATGCGCCCGAGCACGACCTCGCCGCGATCGAGGAGGCCTTCGTCGAGCGCGAGCCGGTGACGGTTGTCGTCTCCGACAAGGGCTGGATCCGCACCATGAAGGGGCATGTCGAGGATCTCTCCGGCCTCGCCTTCAAGCAGGACGACAAGCTCGGCTTCGCCTTCTTCGCCGAGACGACCTCGAAGCTGCTGCTGTTCGCCACCAACGGCAAGTTCTACTCGCTCGACGTCGCCAAGCTGCCGGGCGGCCGCGGCCATGGCGAGCCGATCCGATTGTTCATCGACCTCGAGCAGGAGGCCGCGCCCGTCGCGCTGTTCGTCAACAAGGGCGGCCGCAAATTCCTGGTCGCCAGCCACGAGGGCCAGGGTTTTGTGGTCAACGAGGACGATTGCGTTGGCACCACCAAGAAGGGCAAGCAGGTCCTCAACGTGGACATGCCGAACGAGGCCCGCGCGATCACCGAGGTGACGGGCGACACCGTCGCCGTCATCGGCGAGAACCGCAAGATGCTGGTCTTCCCGCTCGACCAGGTGCCGGAAATGGCCCGCGGCCGCGGCGTGCGCCTGCAGAAATACAAGGACGGCGGCCTGTCCGACGTTGCGGTATTCGACGCCAAGGCGGGCCTGACCTGGAAGGATTCCGCAGGACGCGAATTCTCCGCGACCATGAAGGAGCTGGCGGAGTGGCAGGGCACCCGCGCCGACGCCGGCCGCCTGCCGCCGAAGGGTTTCCCGAAGTCGAACAAGTTCGGCCGGGCGATCGGGTAGGGCACAGGCCCCAACTGTCGCCACAACGACGCTGTCATGCCCCGCCTGGTGCGCAATTGCGCACGGGGGCGGGGCATCCAGTACGCCGCGGCTTCTCCGTATCCATCAGCTGTCTCTGGAATACTGGGTCGCCCGGTCAAGCCGGGCGGCGACAGCGCGTGTTGTGCTCTCTGCTCCACCGTCATTGCGAGCGCAGCGAAGCAATCCAGAATCCCACCGCGGAAAGACTCTGGATTGCTTCGCTGCGCTCGCAATGACGAGCTGCGACAGCCTCGCTCTCCACTTTAAGTATGTGCATCCTGCAAACGCGTGGCAGCTAGCTATGAGCGCATACGTGTGGGCACGAACATTGCTTTTTCCTGCTGAACGCAAACGGCTGGTCAAAAGGCAAAAACACCCCAATGCTCAAACTGAAGACTTTCATTCCCGCGCTGTTCGGCCTTGCGCTTGTGGCGGCGCCCGCGCATGCGGCGGGCAATCTCGTCGCGGTGCTCGAGGCGGAGATTGTCACGCTCGACCCGCATTTCTCCACGGCCTATATTTCGCGCACGTTCGGCTACATGGTGTTCGACACGCTGTTTGCGAAGGATGCCAAGGGCGACATCAAGCCGCAAATGGTGCAGGACTGGAAGGTCTCGCCCGATGGCTTGACCTATACATTCACGCTGCGCGACGGCCTGAAATGGCACGACGGCCAGCCGGTCACATCAGCCGATTGCGTGGCCTCGCTGCGCCGCTGGGGCACCCGCAGCGCGCTCGGCCGCCGCATTTTTGCGATCACGGCTTCGCTCGAGCCGGTCGATGCGAAAACCTTCGTGCTGACGCTGAAGGAGCCGTCCGGGCTCGTCATCGACGCGCTCGGCAATCCCGTCAGCCCGGTCGCTTTCATGATGCCCGAGCGCATCGCGAAGACGCCCGGCGACCAGCGCATCACCGAGATCGTCGGCTCCGGCCCGTTCGTCTACAGCAAGGCCGACCACCGCACCGGCGACCGCATGATCCTGAAGAAGTTCGGCGACTATGTGCCGCGTCCCGAGCCCGCGGACTTCCTGGCCGGCGGCAAGCGCGTCAACGTCGACACGCTCGAGGTCCGCGTCATTCCCGATGGTGCGACTGCCGCCTCTGCGCTGCAGGCCGGCGAAATCGATTTCATGCAGTACGCGCCGTTCGATCTGCTGCCGCAGCTGGAGAAGAACACGCGCGTCAAGCTCGTCAACTTCACCGGCGGCAACATGTTCGCCGGCGCCTACCGTCTCAACGCGGCCTCGAAGCCGTTCGATGATCCGGAAATCCGCCGCGTGCTGTGGAAGCTGGTCGACCAGCGCGAAGTGCTGGATGCGCTCGGGCTCGACGCCAAATACGCCACGCCTTGCGCGACCTACTTCACCTGCGGCACCACATACGAGAGCAAGGCCGGCACGGAAGCGGCGGCCAAGCCCTCGATCGAAGCGGCGAAGGCTGCACTGAAGGCGACCAAATATGCCGGCGAGTCCGTCATCGTGATGCAGGCCAACGATCTCGAAGCCCCGCGCGTTTCGGCGCAGGTGCTCGCCGAGCGGCTGAAGGCGGCCGGCTTCAATGTCGATCTGCAGGTGATGGACTGGGCGAGCGTGCTGGCGCGCCGCGCCAAGAAGGAGGGCTGGAGCGTCTATGGCGTCCACGCCGGCGGCTTCGACCTCGGCTCGCCGCTGACCAATGTCATGGTTGCCTTCAACTGTGCCGACTTCACCGGCTGGCAATGCGATGCGCGTATCACCCCTCTGATGGAAGCCTTCGCCAAGGCGCCGGCCGAGGCGGACCGGAAGAAGATCGCGGGCGAGATCCAGGCCGTCATGTACGATCAGGCGCCCGGAATCCCGTGGGGCCAGTTCGCGCAGCCGGCCGCCCATCGCGCGACTTTGCGCGGTCTGATACCGTCCGCCATCCCGGTGTTCTGGAACGTTGAGAAGTAGCGCGATGTACGATGTCATTGTTGTCGGCGGCGGCTCCGCCGGCGCCGCCGTGGCCGCAAGGCTCTCCGAAGATCCCGCACGGCGCGTCCTGCTGCTCGAGGCGGGGCTCGACTGGCGCGCCGACGAGGCGCCCTGGGAGGTGCGGACGCCGAATCCGATCCCGATCATCCACAAGCGCGAGTACCAGGAGAAATGGCAATGGCCCGATCTTCTGACGCGCCGCGTCGCTGGGCAGGAGCCGCGCTTCTACTGGCGCGGCAAGGGGCTCGGCGGCTCGTCGATGATGAACGGCCAGATCGCGATCCGCGGCGTTGCCGATGCGTTCGACGAATGGGCGGCCAATGGCTGCACCGGCTGGTCGGCGAAAGAGGTGATGCCGCTGTTTTCGGTGATCGAGGACGATCTGGAATTCGGCGATGTCGAGGACCACGGCCGCGGCGGGCCACTGCCGGTCTACCGCGCGCCTTTGCAAAAGTGGGGTCCGATCGACCGCGGCTTGCGCGATGCGGCACTTGCGAGCGGCTATCCCTGGTGCGCCGACGTCAATGGTCCGGACGGCGAGGGCGTTGCGTGCTACCCCATCAACAGCCGCGACTTGCGCCGCATCACCACCAACGAGGGCTATCTCGAGCCCGCGCGCGGGCGCGCCAATCTGGAGATCCGCGGGCATGCGCTGGTCGATCGTGTGCTGATCAGCGACGGACGGGCAACGGGTGTCCGCGTCCATATCCAGGGGCAGGGCACCGACGAGATCAGCGCACGTCAGATCGTGCTGTGCGCCGGCGCCATCCACAGTCCGGCGATCCTGCTGCGCTCGGGCATCGGGCCGGCTGAGGAGTTGAAGGCGATGGGGATCGCGGTCGAGCGCGATCTGCCGGTCGGCCGCCATTTCTTCGATCACCCGCTGTTTCGCGCCACCATACAGCTCCGGGAGGAGCTTCGCCCTACTGATCCCGATACGCGCCACACCAATTGCTGCGTGACCTATTCCTCGGGCCTCGCCAATGGCGGCAAGCGCGACATGATCCTGATCGCCTTCAATCATCGCGGCATCGGGAACCCCGGAGCGATCGGTGCAGGGCTGTTCAACGCCTATTCGCGCGGGACGCTCAAGCTGGCCTCGACCGATCCTGCAATCGATCCGGTCGTCGAGGAGAACATGCTGGCCGATCCGCGCGACATGCTGCGCATGATCGATGCGGTGAAACGCCTCGCGGTCATCACATCGCAGCCGGCGCTGTCAGGCATCGCCGACTGGATCAGGCTCGCTGACACGGATCTGACGCTGCCGCAGGCCGCCAGCCTGCCCGATCACGAGCTCGAAGCGGTGCTGCGCCGCGAGACGGGCGACATCCAGCATGCCGCCGGCAGCTGCCGTATGAGCGGCTTGGACGACCCGGATGGCGTGGTCAACCCCGACGGCACCGTGAAAGGGATCGGCGGCCTGCGTGTAGCCGACGCCTCGATCATGCCGTCCGATTGCCGCGCCAACACGCATTTCACGACGGTGGTGATCGGGGAAGCGATCTCGCGGATGATGATGCGGTAGCCGGCAGCCGGGATTCAAGGCGCATTGTGTTGAGTCACGCGCGCGTCGCGGAAGATGGGCGAGTGGCGGGACCAGATTCAATTCAACGTTGCGCGACATCGTTCCTACCAATGTTGAAAGCCTCCGACGAATATCATCAGGAACGTTTGCGCGCGGCTTCGATTGGCATGTCATCGTCAATCGGAGTTTGAACAATGCGAAAGACAATCTTCTCAGTGGCCATGTGTGCGTTGCTTGCTGGCGCGTCGATCGGGTTCGCCCATGCGCAGGCGGGCGGAGGTGCCGGAGGCGGGGCAGGCGCAGGTGGAGCGGGCGGCGCGGGTGCGGGCGCTAGCGCCGGGGCCGGAGGAACCAGCGGCGGAACGAGCGGCGCGGCGGGTGGAACAGGAGCGGGCGATGCAGGTACCGGCAGTTCGACGGGGTCCAGCGTAGGCGCCGGCGGCGGCAGTGGCGCAGGTTCCGGCCAGGGCGGTCCTCAGACCATCCGTCCGGGCGGCACAAACGATCCAACCCGACGCTAACAAACGTCGGCGCTTACGACGTGAATAAGGGAAGGCTGCAGGGTTCGACTCAGCAGCTTTCCCGCGGCATCAGCGAGCCGGCCCAAGGTGGAACGGGTCTATGGACTGAACAAGCTGCGAAGAAACCGCTCCTTTTCGCCGGGCGCATAACCTTGAGAAGCGCCGAAATAAGGTTCAGTGGCGCCAGGATAAGCTGAGGTTTCCGGCGGCGGCGCGTAGGCGAAGCCCGAAGCTGGACCGGACAGGATCATACCCTGACCGGAATGGACAATCGCGTGCCGCCGGTGTGGATGACGCGCCTGTGCGGCGTCGGCAACGCCGACCAAGGTGATCAGAAAACTGAAAACCAGAAGGAAACGCATCGCTGTTTCTCCAAACGCCCCCTGCCTAGGTGGCGTTCGGCCGCGGCGTTCCAACTCATCCTGGACTCATGATTAGTCACGTCCCTGGCATCAGATCATCCCGGCCATCCGCAACGCCACGCCCGCCGCGCAGCTGCCCGCCAGCACCGTCAGCATGCCGAGCTTGAACCGGAAGATCGCGGTGGCCGCCGCGATCGCCAGCACCAGCGCCGGCACGTCGACGCTCCTCAGCACCGGCATGTCGAAGTTCAGCGGAAACGCATGCACCGGCACGGTCTCGCGGAACAGGATGTGCAGCGCGAACCAAATCGACAGGTTGAGGATCACGCCGACCACGGCGGCGGTGATCGCGCTGAGCGCGCCGGCGAGGCCCGCGTTGCCGCGCAGGCGCTCGATGTAGGGCGCGCCGACGAAAATCCAGAGGAAGCAGGGCATGAAGGTAACCCAGGTCGCGAGCAGGCCGCCGAGCGTGGCCGCGAGCATCGGCGACAGGCCGCTAGGGTCGCGATAGGCCGCCATGAAGCCCACGAATTGCAGCACCATGATCAGCGGGCCCGGCGTGGTCTCGGCCATGCCGAGACCGTCGAGCATCTCATGCGGCTTGAGCCAATGATAATGCTCGACCGCCTGCTGGGCGACATAGGCCAGCACCGCATAGGCGCCGCCGAACGTAACCAGCGCCATCTTCGAGAAGAACAGCGCGATCTGGCTGAACACATTGGCCTGACCCAGGGCCATCAGCAGTGCGATCACCGGCACCAGCCAAAGCGCCAGCCACAGTGCACCGACGCGGATCGCGCGCGCCGTGTTGGGCCGGACGTGATCGGGCACGGCCTCGCCGAGCATGCTGTCGATCGCGGCGCCGCCGCCATGGGCGTGACCGGCCGGCGCGAATTCCGGACGGCCGCTTCGGGCGCCGGCATAACCGATGAGGCCGGCGGCGATGATGATGATCGGGAAGGGGACCGCGAAGAAGAAGATGGCGACGAAGGCCGCGGCCGCGAGCGCGATCATGATGCGGTTCTTCAGCGCGCGCTTGCCGACGCGCACTACCGCCTCGACGACGATGGCGAGCACGGCCGCCTTGAGCCCGAAGAACAGCGCCTCGACGAAGCTGACATTGCCGAAGGCGGCATAGATGTAGCTGAGGCCCATGATGGCGATGATGCCGGGCAGGATGAACAGCCCGCCCGCCATCAGCCCGCCGGCGGTGCGATGCATCAGCCAGCCGACATAGGTCGCGAGCTGCTGCGCCTCAGGTCCCGGCAGCAGCATGCAATAGTTCAGTGCGTGCAGGAAACGGCCTTCGGAGATCCACTTCTTCTCCTCGACCAGGATGCGGTGCATCACCGCGATCTGGCCCGCGGGGCCGCCAAAGCTCAGGCAGGCGACACGGAGCCAGACGCGAAAAGCTTCCTTGAAGCTGATGCCGTGACCGGCACCAGCTCCCGCTTGATCGGCGCGAACGTCCATTACGCCTTCACCTTGTTGGTCGGCCAGTTGTGAGTCTCGGTGGTGGCGTCGCGGCACCAGCGGTAGAAGGCATCATAGAGCAGCATGCCGGCCTCGAGCTGCTCGAGGTCGTCGTCATACATGCGCGACAGCCCGAGCGAGGCCGCGAGCAGGCCGGGCGCCTCCTGCGCGAGGTCGGGTCGCGCGGTGTCGGCGCCCCGCACCAGCGTCGCGAGACGCAGCAGGGGCGCGGTCGCGATGCCGAACTCCTCGATCATCACGTCGAAGGTGCAGAGCTCGCCGCGGTGGCTCCAGAACACGTTCTCGATGTCGAAGGGCGCTGCGCCGAACCGCTCGCCGACGGCGACCACCTCGGACGGCGCGACATAGAGGAACACTGCGCCCGGATCGACGAAGCGGCGGATCAGCCACGGGCAGGCGATGCGGTCGACCTTCGGCCGCGCCCGCGTCACCCAGACGGTGCGCCCCTTGGCATCGCGCGGCGGCAGCTTGCGGGCGTCGACCAGCGGCAGCTTGGCCGCCTTCCAGCCCTCGAAGCCGCCCTCCAGCGTTTCGGCCTGCGCGCCGAGCTGGCGTAACCAGGCCGCGGTGCCTTGCGCGAGCTTCTCGCCGCGGAGGCAGGAGACTACGGCGCGGCGGCCGGCGAAGGCGCCGCCCCAGTCCGCCACGTTGTCGTGGCCGAGCTTGATGGAGCCGGGAATCAGCCGCCGGTCGGCGGCGAAATCCTGCTCGGTGCGCACATCGATCAGAACAGGCGCATTCGCCGTGCCGATCAGCCGTGCCATTTTGTCGGATGAGATGGTCGTGAATGTAGACATGATGCGTCCTCGAGAACCAAACGGGACGCGATGCTTGGGCCTGTCGCCTCGTGGGGAGATCGCTCAAATCCCCATGGCGCAGATTACAGCGAAACTAAGAAGCACTGTCAATCCGCGGGACGATTGGTCCTTAGAAAATTGGTGCCTGCCGTCTATATTGGAGGCCAACAGAGCTGAATCTTCTGGAGAATTCGATGCATTCCCATTCCATCGAACAATGGACCCATGACCACGCCTTCCTGGGCGAGAAGCACGACGACAACGAGCGCCGCACCTGGTTCGTGGTCGTGCTGACGCTGGTCATGATGGTCGGCGAGATCGTCGCCGGCTCGCTGTTCGGTTCGATGGCGCTGCTCGCCGACGGCTGGCACATGGGCACCCATGCGGCGGCGCTCGGCATTGCCGCCTTCGCCTATCGCTTCGCGCGGCGGCATCTGGGGAATGCGCATTTCACCTTCGGCACCGGCAAGTTCGGCGATCTTGCCGCCTTCGCCAGCGCGATCATCCTCGGCCTGATCGCGGTCGAGATCGCCTATGAGAGCGTGCTGCGCTTGGTCAATCCGGTGCCGATCGTCTACGGCGAGGCCATGGCCGTGGCTGCTCTCGGCTTGGGCGTCAATCTCGCCAGCGTGTGGCTGCTGCGCGACAGCCACGATCATCACCACGGCCATGGCCATGCGCATGATGACCACGCCGAGCATGACCACGAGCGCGATCATCACCACCATCAGCACGACAACAACCTCCGCGCGGCCTATGTCCATGTCATGACCGATGCCGCAACCTCGGTGCTGGCGATCGCAGCGCTCGGCCTTGCCATGTATTCCGGCTGGGTCTGGGCCGACCCGGCGGTGGGTCTGATCGGCAGCGCCGTGATCGCGAGCTGGGCATTCGGCCTGATCAAATCATCGGGTGCGGTGCTGCTCGACGTGCGCGCCGACGAGAAGCTGGAGCGGGTGATCCGCGCCCGCATGGAGGTCGGTGAGGATCGCGTCACCGACCTGCATCTCTGGCAGGTCGGCCCCGGCCATTGTGCCGTGCTGCTCTCGGTGGTGTCGGACAAGCCGAAGCAGCCGGCCGTCTACAAGCGGCGGCTCGCCGGGCTGAAGGGCCTCAGCCACGTCACGGTCGAGGTCGAGACCTGCCCGCATTAGCGGTGAGTGAACGTGACTTCGCGCATGACGAGAAGAAGTTTGCGTTTTCATTTTGAGTTGTCGCGATTGCGACCCACCCGGGCGTTTCGCAAATCGTGATCTGGTTCATAACCGAGCGGCCAGCTGCGCAGTATGGATTGACGTGCGCTCGATGAGGACGTGCGTGCGCTGAGTTCGCAACTGCCGGGCAAGGTCCGGTCAACATCAAGGTAGTGAAGCAGTACCGGCCTTAAGGGCCATTCACCTGAGAGCCCGGTCAGCGGAGGCCGGGCTTCGGAGAGACGAGCAATGGGCCTCGTGCAGCAGGACACCGTGGTCCTCTTGGTCGACCTCGTCGAGTCCGTGCGTCTGATGCGGGAGCATGAGGCGTCCGCGGTGCGTCGATGGACCGACTTCGTCCAACTTGCCACCGGCCAAATTCTGCCGCGTTATCGCGGCGGCCTCGTGAAGAGCCTCGGAGACGGGCTCATGGCCCGCTTCGAATCCGTGCGTGATGCCGTCAATGCCGCCGCCGAAATGCACCGGAGTATCGCCGTTCAGAACACCGGGCGGCCTGAAGATCAACACTTCCAGCTTCGTGCGGGGATCAACTCCTCCACCGCCTGGAGTGACGGCACTGACATCTATGGCACCGGCATCAACCTCGCAGCCCGGCTCGCAACTCTTGCCGGTCCCGGTGAAACCATCGCCAGCGAGGCCGCGCATGAGCAACTGGCGACAGCTCTTGCCAGCCTGGCCAGTCCGGGGGAGACGATTGGCAGCGCTGCGGCGCGCGACGAGCTGACGCACGGAGTGGATGCGCTGTGCGAAGATTTGGGCGACTGTATCCTCAAGCACTTTGACAAGCCGGTTCGCGCCTACCGCGTTGGTCCGGCCAGTCCACACCCAAGCCTCGCAGCTCGGCGAGACTATGGAACTCCCATGGAGCCGACGATCGCCGTCATCCCCTTCGACGCGCGCAAGGACGCGGAGGAGCATCTCGACGTTGGTAACCTGATCGCGGACAGCGTGATCTGGTGCCTCTCCAGATCGGCGAACCTCAAGGTGATCTCGCGTCTGTCGACCAACATATTTCGCGGCAGGGTCAGCGATGTGGCGGAAGTATCGGCGCATCTCGGTGCCACCTACATTCTCAGCGGCAGCTATGTGGTCGATGCGGACCGGATTCTGGTGACGGCGGAGCTGTCCGCGGCGCGAACCAATCAAGTCGTCTGGACCGACCGCCTGAGCGGCAATATCGGCGATCTGCTGCAGCCGGAGAGCGAACTGGCTCACCGCATCGCCGCTGCAGTGCATCTGTCGGTCTTCGATGCCGAGGTCGAGCATATCCTGACCCAGCCGTTACCGACGCTAGAAAGCTACTCGCTGCTGCTTGGCAGCATCCGCCTGATGCACCGGTCGAGCAGGGAGGAGTTTCTCCAGACCCGGACGGTGCTGGAGGAACTGATCAATCGCCACGGCCGAATAGCTGCCCCGCGCGCCTGGCTCGCCAACTGGTACATCCTGCGCATGACGCGCGGCTGGTCCGAGGACCGCAAACGCGAGGCCGCCGAGGCCTTGAGCGCCACTCGCGCGGCGCTCGACCGTGACCCGTCCGACGCGCTTGCGCTTGCGACCGAAGGCTTCGTCTATTGTCACATGTTGAAGGACCTGGACGCTGCCCGAAAGCGGTGCGAGCAGGCCGTCGATGCCAACCCCAGCCACGCGTTGGGCTGGCTCTACCGGGGCACCGTCGACGCCTTCAAAGGCGACGGCGAGGCAGCCGTGGACGCAACGCGGCGCGCTCTGAAACTCTCCCCGCTCGATCCGCAGCGGTATTATTTCGAGTCCCTGGGCGCCACGGCGCTTCTATCGGCGCATCGATACGACGAGGCGGAAGAGCTCGCGCGCTCATCTCTCATTCTCAATCGCATGCATCCGTCTACGTGGCGGGTCCTCGCTATCGCACTCGTTTCGCAAGGACGGGTCGCGGAGGCCCGCGAAGCCTTGGGCAAGATGCGCGAGCTCGAGCCGCATTTGACCCTAGATCGATACATCGGGCGCCTCCCCAATGCGGATCTCGAAACAGGCAGGCACTGGGCTCGCTGCCTCGAAGTGGCAGGACTACCGACGACAGGCTGACTAACCTCATACCGACTTGTTTTCATAAGGAGGCAGGCAATGGCTCAACTAGGCGGGGCGGGAGGAGCAGGCGGTGCAGGTGGTGCTGGCG
>NZ_JADYVO010000017.1:0-149622 GCF_020193825.1 Bradyrhizobium sp. NBAIM18 | reverse complement strand
TATGAAGCTAATCCGCTGGTCCATCGCACAGCTCTCTCGCCAAGGCATCGGCTGATCCTCCCAGCCGATAGAGAACTGTTACCCATCCATCCGGTCTACTGTGTTACCCATCTATCCGGTCTGGACATCAGTGCACCCTCTCCCCTTGTGGGAGAGGGTGGCGCGAAGCGCCGGATGAGGGGAATCGACCCCCGAATTCCGATGAAAGATGTGTTCGCGGAGAGAGACCCCTCACCCGTCTCGCCGCGGCGCGGCGAGCCACCCTCTCCCACAAGGGGAGAGGGGAAGAAAGAGCTACTGCGTCGTCTCGATCTTCAGCTGCTTGATCTTGCGATAGAGCGTCGCGCGGCTGAGCTTCAGTGCGCGCGCGGCTTCCGTCACTCGGCCATCATGCTTACGTAGCGCCGCGACAATCGTCGCACGCTCGGCTGCTTCGAGATCAGGCTCCGTCCGTCCGCCAAACGGCGGCAGATCGAGATCGGCATCGGTGATGACGCCATCTTCCGCCGTGCAGCCGGCGAGCCGCAGCACGTGGCGGAGCTGGCGCATGTTGCCGGGAAACGGGTAGGCCGCGAGCTGCGACCATGCCTCCTCCGAGAGCCGGCAGCTCGGCGCCTCCTCGCGCGCGATCTGGCGGATGATGTCGTCGCGGTCGGCGCGCTCGCGCAAGGCGGGCAGGCGCACTTCGATGCCGCGCAGGCGAAAATAGAGGTCGGCGCGGAAGGCCCCCGCTTCCGCCATGCGGCCGAGATCGCGATGCGTGGCGCTGATCAGGCGAATATCGACGGTGACGGGCTTTAGCGCGCCGAGCGGCCAGACCTCGCGGTTTTCCAGAACGCGCAACAGGCGCGTCTGCAAGCCGATCGGCATGTCGCCGATCTCGTCGAGGAACAGCGTGCCGCCGTCGGCCTGCACGATCAGGCCCTTCGAGCCCTCGCGCCGCGCGCCGGTGAAGGCGCCCGCCTCGTAGCCGAACAGCTCGGCGTCGATCAGGCTTTCCGGCATCGCCGCGCAATTGAGCGCGACATAATTGTTGCGCGCGCGGTTGCTCGCACCGTGAATGGCCCGCGCGAACACGTCCTTGCCGACGCCGGTCTCGCCATGCAGCAGCACCGGCAGATTGTGGTCGCCGATGCTCCGCAGCCGTTTGACGCTTCGGATCAGGCCGGGGTCGCTGCCGGCGAGCCGGTGCAGCGCATCAAAGCGATCGACTTGCGCATCGCGGCGCGGCGCATGCGATCTCGCACGCAGGGGCGGAGCAACATGCCCCTGCCCCAACGGACGGCCGTCGCCATGGCGCAGCTCGACGATCTCGCCGGTGCCACGCGCAGCGTGATGGTCGAACTTGAGGTAGCGCGACAGGTCGATGCCGGAGGCGATCATGCCGTCGGTGAGGCCGAGCAGCGCACGCGCCGAGCGGCAGGCACCGACGATGCGGCGGTCGTCATCATAGGCGACGAGGCCGCTGCCGCCGTCACCGGGCACGGTGGCGATCCAGGCATTGCGGAAATGCCCGCGGAAGATCGCACCCTCCATCCGCCGCGTCGCCTCCATCGTCACGGCAAGTGCAAGCTGATGCGCGGCGCGCTCCAGATCCTCACGGCAGGAGGTGATGTTGACGGCACCGGCGAGCCGGCCGACCGGATCGAACAGCGGCGCCACCGCGCAGGAGAACATGTGCCATTGCGCGCGAAAATGCTCGTCGCGATGCACCAGGATCGGCTTCTGCTCGGCCAGCGCGGTGCCGAGCCCATTGGTACCCTCGCAAACCTCGGCGAAGTTCGAGCCGGTGTAGATCTTCCAATCCAGAAACATCCTTGCATCGGCTTCGCCCGGCAGACGGCTGAACAGCATGGTCGCGTTGACATCGGCGAGATTGACGCAGTAGCCGGCGTCGCGCAGGACACGGGCGAGATCGTCGAGCTCGGGCGTGACGAGCCGGATCGTCTCCTCCATCGGCTCGGCGACATGGCGGATTTCGGCTTCGGTGAGCGTCTGCGGTGGGCCCTGGCGGGCGGGATCGAGCTTGTGGTTGACGAGGCAGCGCCGCCAGGAACTCGCAATCCGCGAGGAGGCATCGACGTCGGCCACATGATTGGCGACGGACAAGACACGGGCGACATGGTTCGAGGCCGAGAGGCTGGCCATCGCGGACGTCTCCACCCTGTATTATTGTGCAAAGTCTGGCAGCACAGGCGGGGATGTCAATCGGGAACCGGGAAAGCAGCTAATGCTGCACCGCCCTCACCACGTGTCGATGCACGGCCGCTTCTTCGCCGTCCTCGGCTCGGGCTTCGGCACCGTGCGCAAGCCCGCCATGATCCAGCGCCGCGTCTCGGCCGGGTCGATGACGTTGTCGATCTCGAACACGGAGGCGATCGAGACCGCCTTGCCGTTGGCATAGAGCTCGGCGACCTTGTTGCGGTAATAGGTCTCGCGCTCCTCGGGATCGGCGATCGCCTCCATCTCCTTGCGGAAGCCGAGACGGACGTAGCCCTCCAGGCCCATGCCGCCGAACTCGCCGGTCGGCCAGGCCGCGGTGAAGAACGAGGCGTGGAAGCCGCCGCCGATCATCGATTGTGCGCCGAGACCATAGCCCTTGCGCAGCACGATGCCGAACAGCGGCACGGTGAGGCTGGCGCCGGTCACGAACATGCGTGAGACGTGGCGCACGATCGCGGTCTTCTCCGCCTCGGGGCCGACCATGAAGCCGGGCGTGTCGCACAGCGAGACAACAGGCAGATCGAAGGCGTCGCAGAGCTGGAGGAAACGAGCAGCCTTGTCGCCCGCATCGGCATCGATTGCGCCGCCGAGATGGCGCGGATTGTTGGCAATCAGGCCGAACGGCTTGCCTTCGATTCGGATCAGCGCGGTGATCATGCCGACGCCGTAATCGCGGCGCAGCTCCAGCACGGAATCCTTGTCGGCGACGAGGTCGATCACGCTGCGGATGTCATAGACGCGCAGGCGGTTTTCGGGGATGGCGCGGCGGAGCAGGCGCTGGTCAGCAGCCTCCCAATCCGCCACCGCACCCTGGAAATAGGACAGATATTTTTGCGCGACGCGGGTCGCTTCCTCCTCGTCCTCGACCAGGATGTCGATGACGCCGTTCGGCGACTGGAATGATACGGGGCCGACCTCGGCCGGATGATAGACACCGAGGCCGCCGCCCTCGATCATGGCAGGACCGCCCATGCCGATCGAAGCGTTCTTGGTGGCGATGATGACATCGCAGCAACCGAGCATCGCGGCGTTGCCGGCGAAGCAATAGCCGGAAACAACGCCGACGACAGGCACAAGGCCCGAGAGCCGCGCGAACTGCACGAAGGACGGCCCGTCGAGGCCGGTCATGCCGAGCCGGTCGGTGTCGCCGGGCCGGCCGCCGCCGCCTTCGGCATAGAACACCAGCGGCACGCGCCAGTCTTCCGCCAGCGTCAGCATGCGGTCGATCTTCTTGTGGTTCATGTGGCCCTGCGTGCCCGCGAGCACGGTGTAGTCGTAGGCGACGACGATGCAGCGCGCGCCTTCGGGCCCGAACTTCTCGGCATTGACAGTGGCGACGCCCATGACGAGGCCGTCCGCCGGCGTGTTCTTGATGAGATCGTCGAGCTTGCGCCGGCGGCGCTGCGCCGCGATCGCAAGGCTGCCGTACTCCATGAACGAGCCGTCGTCGACGAGCTGGGCGACGTTCTCGCGCGCGGTGCGCTGGTTGGTGTTGCGGCGGCGCTCGACCGCAGCGGGGCGGTTCTCGTCGAGCGTGTTGGCCTGGCGGGCGATCAGCTCGGCAAGATCGGGACGGATATGGTCGAGATCGATGTCGGCTTCCGCCGCCGCGCTGTCGGCGGCGACATCGAGCGGCTCGAGATAGAGGATCGGCTCGCCATGCATCAGCGTGACGCCGTCACCTGCGACGAGTTTTGTCACCCGCCCGCCCTGCTCGGCCATGACGAGGTGCTCCATCTTCATGGACTCGATCACGGCGAGTTGCTGGCCGGGGCGGACGATCTCGCCTTTCTTCACCTGGATGGTGACGATGGTTCCCTGCAAGGGCGCCGCGACCATCACCGTGCCTTCGGGTACGGCTGGCGCGACGTGCACCTCCGCGCTGTGACCGGCGCCGCGCTCGGCCGCGGCGAAGTAAAGCGGCTTGGCGGCACCATCCGATGCTTCCACGAGCCCGGCAATGTTGCGGTCGATGAAATCAGTCGCGATGCGGTTCGTCCTGAAATCGGGATGCGCGAGCACCGACTGGAGGAAGGCAATGTTGGTGACGACGCCATCGATCCGGAACTCGCGTAGCGCACGCGAGGCTTTCGCGACGACGTCATGCCAGGCCTCGCTCGGCGTGTGCACGATCACCTTGGCAAGCAGCGAATCGAACGAGGCACTGGTCTTGTAGCCGGCGTAACCGAAGCTATCGACGCGGACACCGGGGCCCGACGGCGGCTCGAACACGGCGAGCACGCCGCCGGTCGGATGCGTGGCGCCGGTCTCATCCAGCGTTTCCATGTTGACGCGAAGCTGCATGGCATGGCCGCGCGGCTTCGGGATCGATGCCTGCGCAAGGCCGAGCGAGCTCAATGTGCTGCCTGCGGCGACCGCGAGCTGAGCGCGGACGAGATCGACGCCGAGCACCTCTTCGGTCACGGTGTGCTCGACCTGGAGCCGCGGGTTGGCCTCGATGAAGGCGAAGCTGTCCTCGGCGGTTCCGTCGACCAGAAACTCGAACGTGCCGAGATTGTCGTAAGACGCGGCGCCCGCCAGCTGCTTTGCCGCTTCGATGATGCGGCCGCGCAGGGCATCGCTCAATGACGGGCTCGGCGCCACCTCGATCAGCTTCTGGTGCCGGCGCTGGATGGTGCATTCGCGTTCCCAGAGATGGGAGATCGCACCATGGCGGTCGCCGATGATCTGGACCTCGATGTGGCGCGCCTGCCGGATCAGCCGCTCGGCATAGACGCCCTCGAAGCCGAACGCCGCCTTGGCCTCGGATTGGCAGCGCGCATAGGCTTCCGAAAGATCGGACGCGTTCTCCACCACGCGCATGCCGCGGCCGCCACCGCCCGCCATCGCCTTGATCACGATCGCAGCATTGCTGCCGAGCGAGATAAAGAATGCCGTGATCTCCTCGAGGCTGGACGGCCCGCTGGTGCCGGCAATGATCGGCACGCCGCAGCGTTTGGCCAGCTGACGTGCCGCAACCTTGTCGCCGAACAGCTCGAGCGCAGCCGGTTTCGGCCCGACGAAGGTGATTCCGGCGTCGGCGCAGGCTTTCGCGAATGCCGCGTTCTCGCTGAGGAAGCCATAGCCGGGATGCACGGCATCGCAAGCTGCGCTCTTGGCCGCCATCACCACGGCCTCGATGTCGAGATAGGCCCGTGCGCCGCGGCCGGGGATCTCGAGCGCCTCGTCCGCAACGCGCCCGTGCAGCGACAGCGCATCGTCGGCGGGATGGATCGCGACCGTCGCAATGCCGGCATCGGCCGCCGCGCGTGCGATGCGGATGGCGATCTCGCCGCGATTGGCGATCAGGAGCTTCTTGAACGACATCGTCTCTCTCACTGGACGGCAGGAGGATTTGGAATGAGGTCCTGCTTCCTGACCTTGCCCGTTGCCGTCAACGGCAGCGCATCGATAATGCGGACTTCCGGAACCTTGTAGACGGCCATGCGCTCGGCGCACCAGGCGCGCAGTTCCTGTTCTGAGACCGTGCCGATCGCTTCCGGCTTGAGCTGGATGTAAGCGACCGGCACCTGGCCCTTGTCCGGATCATCACGGCCGACCACGCCCGAGCCCAGCACCTTCGGATGCTGCCCCAGCAACGCCTCGATCTCCGGCGGAAACACGCTCATGCCCTTGACCTTCAGCATCTCCTTGCGCCGGCCGAGGAAGTGCAGAAAGCCGTCCTTGTCGATGGTGCCGATATCGCCGGTGCGCAACCAGCCGTCGACGAGCGATTCCGCCGTCGCCTCGGGCTTGTTCCAGTAGCTCTTGAGCAGCGACGGCGTGCGCACGCGGATCTCGCCTTCGGCTCCCAGCGGCAGCAGCGCACCGGTCTCGAAATCCGTGATCTTGAACTCGGCGCCGGGGACCGGCAGGCCGACGAAGATCGGCTGGCTGTTGAGGTCGAAATCCCCGTCCTGAAAGCCAGCGGTGAAAGTATTGGAGGTGTGGGTCTCGGTCATGCCCCAGGCCGCCTCCATCAGGATCGTGCCGGTGAGGTCCTTCCAGCGCCTGCGATAGCCGGCGTTGAGCTTCTTGACGAAGGAGACCACGCGCACCTGTTGCAGCGACGACAGGTCGAACTCGCTCCAGCGCGGATGGTCCATCATCTCGACCGCGCTGTCGACCGGCATCGCCGTCATCGTGACCTTGTACTTGTCGATCGCCGCCATCGCGCCGACAGCGTCCCAGCGCGCGAGCAGAACCAGCGTGCCGCCCGAGAACAGCGGGAAGATCAGACCGGAATTCTCGCCCGCAATCCAGAACTCCGGAAAGAACGACAGGAACACGCTGCTCTCATCCGAGGGAAACGAGATGCCGTAATTGGCGGCGGCCGTGTAGACCATATCGCGATGGGTATGGACGCAGCCCTTGGGCATGCCGGTGGTACCGCCGGTGTAATTGAGCGCGGCGACATCATCGAGGTGAGGCGGCGGCAGCGGCGTCGGTGCGGACATTGCCGCGAGCGCCGGCAGGAGATCAGTTGCGCCGGAGACCGCAACGCGCGGCGTGCGGATCGAGTCCGGTGCCGGAAAGGCAGGCGACGCCGGCACGACGTCGGCGAAGCTGGTGACGATGATCTCGCGCAGTTGCACCTCGCCGCGGACCTGATCAACGATAGGCATGAGCTGGTCGAGCGCGACGATCACATCGGCCTGGGTGTCGTTGAGCTGGTAGGACAATTCGAATGCGCGCGACAGCGGGCTGATGGGGACGTGGATCGCGCCGAGCTTCAGGATACCGAAGAACACGACGTGGAATTGCGGGCAGTTCGGCAGGAAGACGGCGACGCGATCGCCCTTGCGCACGCCCTTTGCCTGCAACAGCGCCGCAAAGCGATCGCTCTTCTGATCGAGATCGGCATAGGTGGTCACATGCCCGTAGAAGATCACCGCGGGCCGCTCCGGACTCCGCTTCGCCCAGGTGCGCAGATATTCCGTCAGGGGAACTTCGCCGTGCAGATAGTTCGGCGAGCGCGGCAGGCCGGTCGGCCAGGCTTTGTCCCACAGGCCGCGCAAGGTGGCGAGGTAGTCATTCTCGTCAAGGCCCGTGTTCATGACGTCCTTCCCGTGTTGCTTTTCCTTTCGCGAGGGACGCAAGGCAGCATCGCTCGACCTCGTTACACGTCGAGCACCGCAGAGTTGATGTCAAGGAAAACAGTTTGCCGCGACACGGCCGATGCCGCGGCGCGGAAAAACCGGGGGCTACGCCGCGACGAGACGAATGATCCGTCGCACGGCAGATGGGATCGGTGCGATGATTGGCGCCGCGAACATCGGCTGAAGCTCGCGCGCCGCTTCACCCAGCGGCCCACCGCCGATGATGACCGCTTCCGCTCTGTCTCGCACAATGCAGGCCTCAACCGCGCCGGCGAGCGCTGCGCGCAGCTGCGCTGGATCGCGCATCAGCTGTTGCGGATCACCATCGGCGAAGCGCGTGCCGGTGTAGCTCGCGCGCAAGCCCAGCGTATCAGGCAATGCATCGATCTTCGCTTTCAGCAACGGCGTCGTGGTCGCCACGCCGAACCGGCGACCGTTCCCGGCGGCTTCCAGCATCGCGGATTCGCCGATGCCGACGGCGGTCAGCTTCATCGCCGCCTTGATCCCGGTGAGACCGGGATCACCGAATGCCGACACGATGACGCCGTCGCACTCGCCGCCACGGAGACGCGCGATCTCCTCGACCTCCAGCGCAGCCACCTCCAGCGCGTCCGCCGAGACGATCATCGTGGGCGCACGCGTTGCCGTGGCGCCGACGATATCGAAACCGTCGGCGGCAGCAGACCTGGCAATCGCCACCATCATCGTGGTGGTCGCCTCATTGCTGTTCGGATTGATCAGGAGGATGCGCGCGCGTCGATCGGAGTTTTGGCCCATCCTCCCGCTATACTAGGCCGCCCGCACGCCCGCAACGAAGGCGCTGACCTCCTCCTGCAGCGATTGCAGCTTGTGCGTCAGCCGGCCGCTCGATTGCAGCACGAGGCCGGCGGCCTGTCCGGTCTCGGCGGTCGCATCGGTGACACCGGAGATGTTGTGCGAGACCTGGTAGGTGCCGGAGGCCGCCTCCTGCACGCTGTGCGCGATCGCCTTCGTCGCGGCGCCCTGCTCCTCGACCGCGGCGGCGATCGACGAGGAGATCTCGTTGACCTCCATGATGGTGGCGCGGATGCTCTCGATGTTGCCGACGACCTGATTGGTCTCTGCCTGGATCGCAGTGATCTGCGCGCCGATCTCGTCGGTCGCCTTCGCGGTCTGGCTCGCCAGCGACTTCACTTCGCTCGCGACCACCGCAAAGCCCTTGCCCGCTTCGCCCGCGCGCGCCGCCTCGATGGTGGCGTTGAGCGCGAGCAGATTGGTCTGCGAGGCGATCTGGTTGATGAGGTCGATGACCTCGCCGATCTTGTGCGCAGCGGCGGCAAGGCCCTGCACGGTGTCGTTGGTGCGCTGGCCGTCGGCGGCGGCCTTGTCGGCCACTGTCGCGGCCTGCGCGACGCGCTGGCTGATCTCGGCGATCGAGGCCGACAATTCGCCCGCGGCCGAGGCCACCGTCTGCACGTTGCTCGAGGCCTGCTGGCACGCGGTGGCGACGAAGCTCGCACGGTCGCTCGCCTTGTTGGCGGTTTCCGACATGCCCTGCGCGGCCTGCTGCATCGCGCGGGCCTCGTCGAAGACGTCTCGAACGACGGCCTGGACGCTCGCCTCGAACTTGCCGGCGAGATCGGTCATGGTCTTGCGCTTCTCCTCGTCGGCCTTCTGCTTCAGCTCCTGCTGCTCGGCATGCATCCGGCTCACCGCCGATGCATTGTCCTTGAACACGGCGAGCGCCTTGGCGAGGCCGCCGACCTCGTCGCGGCGGTCGGTGTAGGGCACGTCGAAGGCGCTGTCGCCGGCGGCAAGGCGCTCGGTCAGCGCGGTGATCCGGGCCAGCGGCCGGGTGACGCTGCGGCCGATCAGGAAGGAGGCGCCGAGCACCACGACCAGCACAGCGAGACAAATATAGGCGAAGGTCATCGCGTTCTGGCGGAAGGCGGCATCGACGTCGTCCAGATAGATGCCGGTGCCGATGATCCAACCCCAGGGCGCAAAGCCCTTCACATAGGAGATTTTCCCGACCGGCTGGTCGAAGCCGGGCTTCGGCCAGAGGTAGCCGTAGAAGCCCGCACCCTTCTTGTTGACGACGTCAACGAAGCCCATGAACAGCGCATTGCCGGCGGGATCCTTCATCCCGGAGAGATCCTTGCCGTCAAGCTCGGGCCTGATCGGATGCATGACCATCTTGGGGGTCATGTCGTTGATCCAGAAATACTCGACCTTGTCGTAGCGCAGACTCTTGATCTCGGCCATCGCGCCGGCCTGCGCCTGCTCGCGCGAGAGCTTTCCTTCGCTCTCGAGCTTCTGGTAGTGCGCCAGGATGCCGTAGCCAACATCGACCATCTGCTGCGTCTTGGCCTGACGGTCGGCGACCATCTGCGTGCGCAGGGTCGAGAGGGCGACCGGCGCCAACGCGATCATGCCGAGGAGGCTGATGCCGACAATCAGGACCAGCTTGAAACTGATGCGGGAGAAAATCATCGGTGCTCACAGGAATTGGAAGGGCTGATATGCCAGATTATCCCGCGTCTCTTAGCAAAGCTTTAAGCATTCGGGTTCCCGACACTCCGAAATTTTGCGGGGACGTTACCGGCACGCTCGTATGGCCACGAGACAAGCGAGACCGACGTCACCCGAGATACGAATTCTTCCAATCTAGAACACCTCGACATCGCCTCTCCGCGCGTTGACTTGGAGAGCTCTCTGGCAGAACGATCGGCGCAGATCATCCGCGCCAGCGCTGGCGTGAGCGCAGCCGGAGGCCAGAGGCACAATGCATCGATCGACATACACCAAGCCGGTCGACCTTCCTGCGCTGAGCGCAGCGGAGCGTCTCTTCATCTGGGGATTTCGGGCGAAGGCGCGTAGCGGAAGCGCCGTCCCGACGGCGGCCGATATCCAGCAGGTGTACGACCATTTTCGCGTCGGCGATGCCGTGCTGTCGCTGGATTCCATCATCGAGATCTTTGCCTGCACCGCGCATACCGCGATCGAAGTGCACTGCCCCACCTGTCCGCGCATGTCCGACAGCGAGCGCGGAATCTTGCGCGCGATTGCCGCGGCCCAGCAGGACCGCGTCGATGTCGCGCGCGAGCAGTTCGAGCGTTGGTTGCCGCCGATCGGCGCCGATTGGGCGCTCGCGCCGGTCCTGGGGCTTGCGACGATCTTCCGCATGGCCGGCCTCGTCCTGCCCGACCGGCACGTGCAGCCTGTCGCGCATGACGGGATGTTGGCGATGAAGAGCTGGTTCGTGGGCAGCGCGACGTTGCATTGACGAGATCGTTCACGATGCGGGCCAGTTGCGATTCTGAGCCGACGTCGGACGCTGGTGAGCCGCTGCTCTGTCCACTCCAGGCCGCGCTTGCGACCCGGCCGAACATCGACAGCTACGATGATTTTTCCCGCCTCGCGCTGGCGCTGCTCCGCTTCATCGGAGCGGCCTATGCGACCGGCGCATCGGATTGCTGGGAAGCGGCCTATCGCTTTGCCGAGGAAGCGCCCGGCATTGCCGACAGTCCGCTGCTGGTCGCGCGCGCGGCCGCGCTCGTCAGGATCCTACGCAAGGAGCGGCCCTGCGAGCTGTGCTTCATGCCGCCGTCCTGCAGGCGGCTTTCCAAGGACGAGGCGGAATTGATGCGACTGCTGGCGGTCGCGCGCCGCAAGCAACCGGGCGAGTTCGAATCCACCGTTGGCCAGGTCGTTGGCTCCGGCAAGGAGGATGCTGCGACACGCGCGGTCAACGCGCTCGCGCTGTGCTGACACCTATCCGCTATTCCTGCCGAGCACGAGATCGATCGTGTGCGCGGCGATCTTGCGCAATTGGGGCTCGTCCCCGAAGGCACGCTCGAGCACGGCGAGGCCGCGCGTCACGGTGACGATCTGCAGCGCCGCAGCCGCGGGATTGCCGTCGAACTCGCCCCGCGCCGCGCCAGCGGCCAACGTGTCCTGAAGCAGCGCGGTGATGCGCGAGATCAGATTCGCAAAAGCCTGGCGCGCGTTGTCGTCGAGCCCCTCGCCTTCGGCGCCGCCGAGCTCCATCAGCCCGCGCGTCGTCGGACAGCCGCGCGGCGGCGTGCCCGAGCGGAAATTGGTGATGGTCAGATCGAAGAACGCGGTGAGGCGCTTGCGCAAGGAACCTGCCCCGAGCGCCTTTTGCAGCCTGGCGAGATAATCCCCCGCGTAGCGTTCATAGGCCTGCAGGAATAGCGCCTCCTTGCTGCCGAAGGCATTGTAGAGACTCCCGCGCTGGACCGCCGCATCGCGCGCAATGTCGGACAGCGAGGTGCCGCGCACGCCCTTGCGCCGGAACTGGTCGAACGCGATGCGCAGAACCTCGTCATGATCGAACTCACGCGGTCTCAAGCTTGGCTCCGCAAAGTATTTGACATGCCGTCAAGAACATGCTTTCTCGACATCGTGTCAAAAACTGATCGAGATTGATAGTCCGTTTTCTCAATTGGCCGAGCCGGCGGCGTTCACATCGCCGTGTCGGCCGGGCCGCATGCAAAGGGCCGCGTGATGCCTCTCCTCCACATTTCGATGCGCGCCGGTAAGCCGCAAAGCTACCGGCAGGCGATTCTGGACGGACTTTACCGCGCGATGCGCGAGGCCCTGAACGTGCCCGAAGGCGATGCGTTCATGGCCATCACCGAGCATGAGCCGGCCAACTTCCGCTGCGGCAATGCCTACGGCGTCGAGCGCAGCGAAGACGCCCTGCTGATCCAGATCACCGTGTTCGCCTCGCGCACGGCCGAGCAGAAGAAAGCGCTGTATCGCCGGATCACCGACCTGCTCGGCGAGAACCCGGGGATCAGGCCCGAGGACGTGTTCGTCAACGTGCTCGACGCGCCCAAGGAGAACTGGTCCGTCGGTCACGGCATCGCGCAGTTCGCGTGAAGCGGCAGGAGCTGCCGCCTCCCTCTTGAGAATTGCCGGCCGGCAGGGTCTGATAGCCCGCGGAGGAAGTCTCCGCCGAGCCGAACCCGGGACCTGAACGGCATGACGATGTCGACAGAGCAATTATGGAGCCTGCCGGAGACCGCGCTGGTCGGCGCCTATGCCGAAGCGCGGCGCCGCTATATCGAGAAGAAGTTCGAGCGCGACACCCAGCGGGCACGACTGGAATGGATGCGTGCGAAGCTCTTTGTCAACACGTCCGGCGGCGTGACCGAGCGCCGGATGGCGGTCGACGTCTCGGAGGAGCTGGCCCGCAAGGGCCAGGAGGTGCGCGAGATGACGCCCGACCTCGACATGCTGAAGATCGACGTCGATATGATCGAGACGATGATCCGGCTTCGCGGCGCGCATGGCGCGCTCCCGCTCCATGCCGACGAGCCGGCCGAGAGCCCGGCCGAGCCGGAGGTTGAATGAGATGGTGGCGTTCCGTGGCAGCTGCCTCTGCGGCGAGGTCGCCTTCGAGGTCGATGCTCCGTTCCACCGTTTCCTCAACTGCCATTGCTCGCGCTGCCGCAAGGCGACCGGGACAGCGCATTCCTGCGAGGTGATCGTGAAAGCAGAGGCTCTGCGTTGGCTGCACGGGGAAGCATCAGTCACGCGTTTCGATCTGCCCAACGCGCGGAGCTTTGCCACCGCGTTCTGCAAGAACTGCGGCAGTCCGATGCCGCATCTCACCCGCAGCGGACGCGAGGCGATCATCCATGCCGGCGCGTTCGACGAGCCGTTGCGGACGACGCCCGATCGGCATGTGCAGTGGGCATCGCGCGCGGACTGGTATGTGCACGGCGACAGATTGCCGGTCGAAGACTGAGACTCAGCTTCCCGCATGCGCACCGTGGTGACGGTGATACGCGCTCGGGGTAGGCCAGGTCCAGCCTTTCAGGGCCGTTCGATCCGGCTCGAAGATTTCGATCTTGAGCGGATGGCATGCCGCGGCATCGCTGGAATGGGTTGCGCTGCAGTCTCCACCCGGACAGGCCGACAGCGCGCCGAGCAGGTCGATCTCCGCGAAGAGCTCGATGAAGTCGCCGGGGCGGACCGGACTTGCCTTCATGAAATATTGGTGCGTGTCCCTGGTGAAGCCGGTGCACATGAAGACGTTGAGCACGTCGTGGACATGATGCTCCACTGCGGCCGGATCCGCCTTCAATTCGATGGCGAGGGCGCGGGACAGATTGGAGTGGCAGCAAAAATCGTAGGCCGTGCCGTTCAGCAGGAGATTTGTATAGGGATCGCAGCGCGTGCCAATCACATCGTGAATGCCGGCGCCGTCGGCGTCGAAGCCGTACCAGCCGAGCGTATCGTGGCTGATGGTCGCCATCGGCCGAAGATAGGGCATATTGCTCCAGAGCCGGTCACCGATGCCGACATGCGTGCCATGGAGCGCCCGCGTCTTGCCGCTGAAGAAGCGCTCGGAGAGATCGTCCGCGTTCCAGAGATTGAGGTCGCCGACCTGAGGGCCTTCGATGCTGACGATGCGGAAGAACTGGCCGCGCGCCACGCGAAAGGCACGGGCATCGCGCGGCGGCACGACAAGCTCGTGCTTCTTGACCGCAGCACGGCGGGCTGCTTCGAGCGTAGCCATATCCGGCCCGGGCATCGTCCCGGCCGGATAGACGATGGCCGGCTTGGCAGCGCGGCGCGAGGCGGCATCAGCGGGGGCGAGTGGCATATTTGGCGGCATAGTTCGGCCTCGGATCGACTCGGCAAGAGGAGAGGTGGTGGCTAATGGCGGAAGCGGTTGACCCTACCCCCTCACCTCAGCCGCCGGCAACGCACGCCTCCATGACTTCATCGAGCTCCGCCTTCGAGAGCATGCCAAGCTCGGCAATGAAGACGATGCGCGTCCGCGCCGCGCCCGGTGTCGGCGCATCGCCAGGCGCCAGGGTCGCGCGGCCGGCGGCGAACTGAAACACCATCGTGCGGCCGGGCTGCTCGAGCGTCTCGAACAGGCCCTTGGCGCGCGCCAGCTTCGGTGCAAGGCGGCTGATGGCCTGCTGCAGGCGCGGCAACGAGACCGGCTTATCCGAGGTCCAGCTCAGTGCCTCGAAGCGCTCCTCCGCCGGCCGTTTCGGTCCCACCTCGCGCGGCGCCGAAGAGCAGTAGGCGCCGGCGGGAAACAGCAGCGCAGGCGGAATCTCGCCGTGGTGTGCCTCGACCACCACCGCGGGCACGCGCTGGGCGCGGATGGCTTCGCGCATCCGCGTCGCCGCGCCCGCGTCCGCCAGGTCCAGCTTGCTCAATGCCACGATATCGGCGACGCGCAGCTGCGACCGCTGCAACGCCTCGTCGAGGGCAGCGGGCGGTGTCCCTGCGTCCAACACGCAAAGCACCGTCTCCAGTTGTGCCTCGCGCAGGATCACCGGGTCCATCAGATTGCGCACGATGTCGGCGGGATCGGCGACGCCGCTGGTCTCGATGACGATACAATCGGGCTTGGGATCACGCCGCAGCAGCGTCCAAAGCGTGCGGAGCAGATCGCCCTCGAGCGAGCAGCAGATGCAGCCATTGGCAAGGCTGACCACGCCGTCGCTCGCACCCGCGATCAGCTCCGCATCGATGTTGATCGCACCGAAATCGTTGACCACGGCGGCGATGCGCCGCCCCTCCGCATGCGCCAGCAGACGGTTGACGACCGTGGTCTTGCCGGCCCCCAAAAAGCCCGTCACCAAGAGAATGGGGACCGGCATGGGTCAGCCCTCGACCACAGGCCGCCGCACGGGCCTGCCCGGCCGCGCAGTGACATCGAGAATACCGTCGCCGATCAGCACCTGACCGCCGACGACGAGATGCCGGACGCCCTCAGAGGGACGATTCATCGCGGTGAAGGTCGCGCGATCGCTGAGCTTCTCATAGTCGAACACGACGATATCGGCATCCGCGTCCTTCGCGAGTCGCCCCTTGCTCCGCATCGCCGGCGTGCTCTGCGAGAGGATCTCTGCCGGGATCAGCGCGCATTTGCGCACGCCTTCCAGCAGCGACACGGCCTTGCGCTCGCGCACCCATTCGCGGATGAATTTCGTGAAGCAGCCGGCCGAGCGCGGATGCGAGGTGGCGTCATCCGGCAGCGGCCAGGCATCGCCGGTGTAGGTTGAGCCGTCCGACAGCGTCCACGGCATCGCATCGGAGGCGATGGCGCCGCCGGGATACAGCACCGACATGTCGAGCAGGTCGCGGTGGTGCGCATTGTTCTCGGTGTCGAGGATGTGCCACAGCACCAGCGAGGACGGCTCCTCGGCCTGCGCCTTCAGGAGCTCCTCGCGGTCGTGGAAACGGTAGCCGTCGGTCACGCGCTGCACGGAATCGTAACCGGTGCCGTTGCGCTCGACGAACTCGGGATCGCTGAAGAAGGCCGCGGCCAGCACCGTCGAGCCGGTGCCGTAGGGATAGGCTTCCACCGTGATCGGCAGGCCCTGCGCCTGCGCCTTTTCGATCAGCGCGCGGCAGCGCTCGACGTCGGTCTTGCTCGACGAATTGAAATGGCAGATGTGCATGTGCGCGCCGGTGGCGCCGGCATAGCCGATCAGGCGGATATAGGCCTCCACCGCGCTCTCGGGGTCGATGCGCGACATGAAAGCGACATGGGTGAAGGTGGGCACGTCCTTGGCCGCGGCGAGCTGGCAGACAGCGGTCAGCTCCTGAACGCCGGCGCCGGGTGCATAGGCGTTCAAAATGCCGATGCCGATGCCGCCTTCGTTGAGGCCGCGCCCGAGACGTTCGATAATGCCCGCGACCTCCGCATCGGTTGCGACATTGTCGATCCAGCGGCGGTCGCGCATGGCGTTGCCGAACGCTTCCAGGGAGCTCTCCGCGTTGGAGCCCGTCATCGCGCCGATGCGGGCAAAGGCCCAGTTGGTGGCCGCGCCATAATTCAGCACGCGCCCCTTCCGCGCCTGGCGCTCATACCAGGACCCGACCGGCAGCACGCCGGCCTCGAGATCGAGGGTGGTCGTGACGCCGTCGAACGCCTGCATGCGATCGGCCGGGATCGACTGGCCATGGGCATGCAGATCGATGAAGCCGGGCGCCACCACGAGGCCGGTGGCGTCGATCACCCGCTCGGCGCCGCCGAGGCCCGTGCCGACGGCGGCGATCTTGCCGTCCACCACCGCCACATCCCCAACGGCGTCCATCCCGCTCGCGGGATCCACCACCCGGCCGCCAGAGACCACCAAACCGCTCATCTCGTCACTCCGAAAAGCAAATTGCCAGAATCTCCGAAGGCCCGGCAGCAGCTTCGGAGGCGCATCGGCGCGCATAGTGCATATTCTCGTGAGAACGACCACCACCACTGATGCCGATGCAGCATGCTTGCAAGTGAGGCCGGTGAACGCAGGAAGTGTATCGGACCGGAGCCCAACAATGCCGCTGCGTCAATCCGCCGATCCAATCGGCATACGCTCGCGTTCTCGCGGCGTGATCCGCCCGAGCTATGCTCCGCTTCACACCCCCTCCAAGGAAAGGGCGCAGGGAAGGCCGGGCGCCAGCTGGCACCCATAAGACCCCTGCGCTGAACGAATGCACACGCAGTGCACAGGGGAGACACAGGGCAGCCGAAACCAGGCCTTCCCTGCGCGATGGTTTGACGGCCTATGCCGCGCTCTCCCGGGAGCCGAGTTCCTTCTGGCCTCCCTCGCCTCCGCAAAAGTCACGGCACCGCGCCGGTTGACGCGATGACGTCTTCGCCAAGGCTTGACCGTAGCAACGACGGCCAGGACCACACGGTTTCGCCGTACGCAGGGGCGCCGTTCGTCTTCGCGGGTCCCGCATGCTCACGAGGTTCATCTCGCCCTGCACGCGCAAGCTCCGCCTTTAACGCCGCCCGCGTCCACCGCAACTTCCAGCCCGCGCTCGAAACGACGTACGACCGCCCCTTGGTGGGCTGGAATGGCCGACACATACGACAAATCCGAATTTCGATAAAGTAGAATTTTTTTGGCGGGAGGGGTTGACAGCGGATCGGTGTGTTTTGCCGTCGACGCCGGGGCAGTTGCCACACGGCGAGGGTTCATTGCCTCGGAGGACGATCCGCTTATACTGTTCGGGCCGATTGCAGACATTGCGGCGTCGTTTCGTTAGCCGGGTATCCAATGCCCGCGAATTCGGAGACATCCTCCAGGCTTTAGAGTTCGCCGACATCAGCGGCGGCATGGGGCAGTGCCGCACCTTCGTCTGCAGGCAGACAGGAAAGATCTACTACCAGTTCGATCAGGACGACCTCCAGGAGCTCGAGGACGACGAACTGCCTGACGATATCGAAGACGAGACCAAATACTTGCAGATCCCGAACTCACGAGACCTCGACCTCGGCAAGCCTCTCGTGATTGCCTTCGTCCGCGAGTTCCTGCCGAACGTTCTGGACGACGTTCGCTATATTTTCAGCAAACGCGGCGCCTATCAGAAGTTCAAGGGCCTGCTCTCCCGACGGGGAGCGATCGATGCTTGGCATGACTACCGCAACAAGGCGAGGGAGCGGGCATTGCGCGATTGGTGCGAGATCCAGGCAATCGAGATCACCGACTGACCCGCCATTCACTTGAAGGCCACGACATGCGCGAGGCGGCTCCGCCGCGATCTCGCCCCCATTGTCATTCAGAGAGCAGATGGGGCGATGCTGTCGGGGGCAAAGTTCCCATGGGTTCCCAGTGATAGGCCGACGTCTTCTCCAAACAAATCATTCCATGTCGCGCCGCGCTCTCCTTGGCGGGCTCCTGTCGGCGGGCAGCGCACTCGCGCTGGGCGGATGCGCCGGCCTCAGTGCGACCGGCGCGCGCTACGACGCCTCCTCGCTCTCGGTCGACCCGACATTGCTTGTCGTCACCACGCGCAAGCCCGTGAACGGTGCTCGCGCGAAGCCCTGGTTCGGGCCGGAGCGTGCGGCAAGCATGACGGTGGCACGGGCGAAGCTGACGGCGCCGGACGAGAGCCGACTTTCCCTCGCCTCGGTTGGACTTGACGATTGGCGTCTTGACCGGATCGAACCGGTGCTGGCGGACGCCGGCGATCTCGCTGCGCAGGCCGGCGGCGGGGACGTGCTGATCTATGTGCACGGTTTCAAGCAGACGTTCGAGACGGCGGTGCTGGATGCAGCCCACCTTTCCGATGGGATCAAGTTCCGCGGCCGGACCATGGCGTTCTCCTGGCCTTCCAAGGCAGGACTGTTCGACTACGCCTATGACCGCGACAGCGCGATGTGGTCGCGCGACAATTTCGAGCGCGTGCTCTCTGCGCTGGTGTCGGCGCCGGGGGCGGGGCGCGTGCACATCGTCGCCCACAGCATGGGAACCATGCTGACGCTCGAAAGCCTGCGCCAGCTCCATGGGAGATACGGCGACACGGTGACGAGCAAGATTGGCGCGGTGGTGTTTGCCGCGCCCGACATCGACATGGACGTGTTCTCGTCGGCGATCCAGCGCATCGGCCCTCTCGCCGGCAAGATCACGGTGATCGCCTCGACCAACGATCGTGCACTGGCGCTGTCGGGGCAGCTCGCCGGCGGCATGACCCGCGTCGGCGCGGCCGAGAAGGCCGCCATCGCAGGGCTCGGTGTGCGCGTGGTCGATGCCTCCCAGGAAGGCTGGGGCATCATCAACCACGATTTGTTCCTGTCGAATACGGAAGTGCAGCGGGTGATCCGCCGCTCGATCGACGGCACGACGGCGTAGGAGAGCGCCGAGCCACGCGAAAAGCCTGCTCCTGCCCACACCCGTTGCGGCTCCGAGGGGAATTGCATTGCAGCTTGCGGATGGAAGACCTATGTTGGGTAGCTAGTCAGGCAGCCGCCCATCGAATGGCGAGAGTCTGCAGGATCGCCTCACGGTGGATGGTTTCCATTCCGCATCGGAGGTGATGCCATGGCCATTGCTCCCACCCTCCAGAAATACCTCGCCGCTGAGAACATCCAGTACGAGGTGATCCCGCACGAACTCAGCATGACGTCCGCCCGAACGGCACAGGCATGCCATATCTCCGGCGACCGCCTCGCCAAGGGCATCGTGTTGCGGCGCGACGGCGGATACATGCTGGCCGTCTTGCCCGCATCGCATCACCTCCGCCTGTCGGACCTGAGGACAAGCCTCGGCGACAATGTCCACATGGCCAATGAAACCGAGATCAATCGGCTGTTCAGCGACTGTGCACACGGTGCAGTTCCTGCCGTCGGCAAATGCTACGGATTGGATATCATCGTCGACGACAGCCTCGAGGCACAGCCGGACATCTATATGGAAGCCGGCGATCATGAGACGCTGCTTCACATGGGTCACGCGCAGTTTGCGCGCCTGACGGCCAACGCACCGCACGGCCGCTTCAGCGCGCATGACTGAGGACCTGTGCGCCGCCCATTGTCCTTGCGGCCCTGGGCGGGAACTCTAGCCGCAAGTTCGCCGTCATACCGTTCCGCAGGGTGGCGGCGAAAGTGTCTGCGCTTTGTCTGGTCGGAGTTCGGAGGATGGGGGTGTGCCGCTGCATTGCATCAACGCACTTGAAACCCACGAACGGAGGCTCGCCATGAAAGTCAAAGACGTGATGCACAAGGGTGTCGACTGGGTCAGCCCCGACACCCCAATCACCGAGATTGCCAAACTGATGCGGGCGCATGACATCGGCTGCATTCCGATCGGCGAGGATGACAAGCTGGTCGGAATGGTGACCGACCGCGACATCGTCTGCAAAGGACTCGCGAGCCACAGCTTCGATGCCGGCCGCGCGACGGCGCGCGACGTGATGACCGAGGGCATCCATTGCTGCCGCGAGGACGATGACCTCGCCAAGGCGATGCATCATATGGAGAAGCTGCAGGTCCGCAGGCTGCCGGTGATCAACAAGAGCAAGCGGATGGTCGGCATCATCAGCCTGGGTGACGTCAGCCATTCCTCATCGGGTGACATGCTCACCGAGACCGTCAGAAGCGTTTCGGCGCATCACTGAAGTTGCCGCCAAAACGTATGGCCACGGCTCCTTTCTAACGTCCATGTGAGCTAGAATCTGTAAGGCCGATGAAGTAGATTGGTGGCGTTTTCGCTCTGACGCACGACTATTCTAATAACCGAGCAAGTGAGAGCGGGCCAAAGCCGCCCTCACTCGCCATACCATCTTCGATGCCGGCGGTTGATCAGCTAAGCTCAACGCTCAGTCTTGTCGATGTCGGCCCTGGTTTTCTTCACCGTATCAGCAACTCTCTCAGTACGTTGGGCCGCTTCTTTGCGTACCACCAGTTCTTCACCGGCTCGAGTCTCCTTCTGGACTACGGGCTCCTCATGCAGTTCTCGCACTTCGTACTCCCGTTCCGTTGGTTTCCCTGTCGCAGCTCCCGTAGCTGGACGGCGCTCGATCACAGTTCGCTCATCGCGCAGTTGTACGTCCTTCTGCACAGGCTCCTCGACTACGTAAGTTCTTATATGCTTGACGGTTTCGGTGGCCCGTTTGCCGACCTTCAGTTCTTCTTCCGGGAGAGGGATAACCTTCTCGCGTTCATCGCCTTGAGAGCCATACCCTTCTTGGCTCACCGAGCTTCCTGATACTCCGCTTCCGACCGCTGTCGAGCCGCCCCCGTTTTCTTCGTGGATCTCGACCGGATTGTACTCTTGCAGCACACCTTCGATGCGTTCAAGATCGGCCATGGTGGGAGCATCCACTAGCACCGACAATGCGGTGCCGCCCCTTTCCATGTGGCTTTCATACAGGCGGCGCTCGTCTGGCGGCACATCGCTTCCAAACAGCCAGTCCCAGAAACTTTCTCCATCCGAGCTGGCGCTTGCTCTTTCGCTGCTTGACTGTGATGGCTGATTGCTCAGCCTCACATGATCTGCTGGAACGCCTGAACCGACCACAGCACGGTACGCTTCCTCTGCGTCGTTACGAGAGTTGTATACTGCTACCACGCATTGTCCTTGCATGTTTGCCTCCTCTATGGACATGCGCCCAACGCGAGAAACAACGCATCGTTCTTAAATTTTTTCGCAAGGTTTGCGAAGCGCTCGCGATAGACAGAGCTGCCGGGCAACGCGAGCTTGGAGCTAAGTTCTTATAGTTGGACCGGCGCCGATGCGAGCGTGGTGTCGCAAGAGGCTGCAAGATCAGCTTATCGAACACTCACCTCGTCCTTAGTCCAACAAGACTCGGAGCGATTGCGTGAAGCAATGAGCGCCAAGACGATCGTTTGGAGCCGCTCGTCCGCGTGCGACCACCTTCCTGATCATCTGCCAGAGATGATATGCATGATTAGGTCGCATGCTTTTCAACGAACGAGGGACAAAGCGCTGAAGCGACGACTTTCGGTGAGCTGACAAACTTGGTTGTTCGAGCTGAGTCAATTTCTCGGGTCGTTGTTGTCATCGACGGGCGACTTGCGCCGACACTGTTGGATTCACGGCCCCGGCTTGCCCTGCAAAGAACGCGGCCAAGGCACCCAGTAACAATGCCACTGCCGCGAACAATGCACCTTGTGAGACACGCTTGGCAGCTGTATCCGCCGCCTGCTTTGCCTGCTCCTTCGCCTTGGCTACCGCTTCTTTATATTGCTGTTGGTACTGACTGATCTGCGCCTTTGCTTCGTCTTGTGATATGTTCTGAGCCTTGGCTAAAGCTTCGGCGGCCTTGTCGTTAGCCGCTGACTGCTGAGAAGCGTCACCCGTTAGGGCCGCGCGGACGGCTGTGGCCGCGGCATCACGAAGCGCGGCGGGATCTTGCCCTCCCGAGGCGCCTCTAACTTTGCTTTCGATGGCAGCCATCGGATCGCTAACATTGTTCAGCGTAGGCGCTGCCGTTTGAACTGCCGTTTGGACCGACCCTCCGAGCGCTTTTCCCGCTCCGCCCAAAGCGGAAGATGCTGTGCTGAGAGCGCCACCAGCCAAGCCCGAAGCGGCGGAAGAAAGCAGATACATCACTGCCAGCGTTGAGACTGCCCATGACATTAGTCCATGATAAGCCGTGGTTGAAGCAGACGCCTTGCCAGAAAGCCGACCGGCTATGTAGCCACCTAGTGCCGCAGCCAGAATGCCGGAAACTATAAACCAGATACCTGCACCAACCGACATCGAACTTGCGCTGGGCGTGCTACCTTCCCCAACGTCTACCGTGGATAAACCCACGCCTAGGCCGATCATGTTTAGAATAATCTGCATGACAAGCGCGATCGCTGCACCCGCGAAAACGGCGCCCCACGCGACCTGATTCAACATGATTGTGCGAATTTCATCAGCGGGAACGACCTCGCTCGTCTGAGGGGGCGTGCGGTGGCTCGGACGAGCCATTTCGGGAGAGTTGGCCATGACGTTGATCCTTGAAGCCTGTTTGATCCCGCAACTTGCTTTTGGATCCGACGTTCCTAAAAAGTCGCAGGCCTCAACTGCAAGTGCTTGCAGCACTTTGCCACGCAAATGCCGCCAGCGTGCACCTCCCGACTGTCCCCCGCCGAGTTCGAGCAGAACGGCGGCTCTCCGACAGATGAAGGCACAAGACTGCCGCATTCATTCACCTCCCAATGGCCGAAGAGAGCGCAATCGCCAGCACGTTGTGGTGCAATCGTTTCTTGGCGGCAGGTGAAAAGATGCCGCCGCCAAATGCTCGGCAGGTGGTCTTGTCTGCACCGCCCCCTGTATCACTTCTGTACTTCCGGCGTCCTTGCAGCCGCCCCTAAAGCCGGAGAAACCCTCAGTGCCCCGGCAGCCACCCTGACCGGGTCGCGACTTTTGAGGCCCACATACCTGAGGGCCACGGGGCTCAGGTTGTGGCGAACCAGAAGAACTACGGAAGCGCGAATCGATTTCACATTTGTTAATGTCGGGATCCGAATCGGAGGAGCGATGCGGGATCTCAAGCCGAAAGATTGGACTGACGGTGAGCTTCAGCTCCTAATCAACTTGGTCAAACAACGCGCGAGGTCAGCTGAAATAGCAAAACAACTTCGAAGACATGTGGGGTCGATCAAGCGCACCGCCCGCAGCCTCGGGCTTCTGCTCAGAAGATGACGGCGAAAGGACGATACGGGAGTGCGGCCCCGGCTCGACACTGGAGGGAGGGACATTGCTCGGAGCCGCCCCCCGCTGGTCCAACGTGACCTGCATCAGACAACGTAGAATTCGACAGCATCGTTCCTAGCAGCACTGCGGGCAGCCGTGAGAGCTTCGCGCTGCATTTGCGGCCATGATAGCGGGTTGAGTGTGGCCCCCCTTGCGAAAGCCGGACTAGTGCAGCCGGTGCTAACGTCTGGATCGTGGTTTTCAAAGTTCAGGCCAGGCGCAATAAGCCGAGCGACTTCCTTGCATTCGAATTGTGGGTCGATCGCATAGCTCCAGACTACGTTCGGGTCACTCTCAGGAAGCAGATCTTGCGGCACTCTGAACTACGGTCCGCCACGGGCAGTTCTGGACTCGTGCATTGCAGCATTGTCCTCGATCACCTCGTCCGCACGGGCGAGCAGTGATGGCGGGATTTCGATGCCTAGGGATCGCGCGGTTGCTGAGTTGAGAACCAAATTGAACTCCGTGGGCTGCTGAATGGGCAAATCCTCCGGCCGAGCACCTCCTAAAATGCGTGCAGCGTAAGTGCCGGCTTTTTCAAAGTTTGCGACAAGGCTCGGCCCGTGGCTCATCAGACCACCGGCGGCCGGAAATTCGCGGAATTCATAGGACGCCGGAAGCGAATGACGATCGGCCAATGCGACAAGTTGCGCACGCAGGTTGAAAAATATCGCATCGTTGCTGACGAGGACTGCCCCGACTTGAGCACTAACAAGATGCCTGAAAGCGGGTTCTAGTTCATCCTGGTTGCGCGCCTTGGCTACTTTCAAGGTCCGCCCGGTCGAGCGGGCAATTTCGTCAATTTCCTGAAGCAAGTCTTGATTGTCAGGGTTTACCAAAAATCCGACGGTAGCCTTTTGTTGGAGCAGCTCCTGGATCAGTTCGAGACGCTTGAGGACAAGTCTCGCTGTCATCATAGATATGCCCATGGCGTTGCCGCCGGGATGAGCGAAGCTCTTTGCCAGTCCGAGCTTCACGGGGTCTGACGCGATTATGAATACGATCGGAATGGTTGAAGTTACCTTCCTTGCGGCGAGCGCAACCTCGTATTCATATTCTCGACGACCGTTGGCGCGCCCAGCGAGAGAGCCACCGCCGCTGCTATCGGTGATCTTGATGCCCGTTTCCAGTTAGGCCGGCTAGGCGGGGATCATCATGATGGTCGCGATATTCCAGGCCAAGCGGCCCGATCGCGGACACCTGCGTGACGTATTCGCCGGACTTTGCCCAATGGAAATGCCAGGTATCACCAGGCAGCACGAGGACGCTGCCCGGCGGAAAGGCCTGCACCTTGCGGCCGTCGAACCTCTCGCCAAGCCCTATGTAGAAGACGCCGGACATGACTGTATAGATCCGGTCCTCTGGATGTCTGTGCGGCATCAGCTTCGTGCCGCCCGGCACCTTCACCCGGACCACATAGGGACCAGATTCAGCGGGATGACCGACCATGATAGCCAGCCGCGCGCCCGGCGGAAAGGCTGGAAACGGCTTCCACGCTGCGTCCTCGGGCAGGATGGCCCGAAATCTGTCTTCATCAGGCTGATGCGTTCGGGTCATGACATCTCACACTTGGGTGCGGATTAGATCAGCTTGGCGTCGAGGCTGATCGCGGCGTTGAGCACTTTCGACACCGGGCAGTTCTTCTCCGCATCACGGGCGATGCGGGCGAAACCGGCATCGTCGAGGTTCGGCACCTTGGCCCGCAAGGCCAGAGCCGACTTGCTGATCCTGAACCCCTTGCCCTCGGGCTCCAAGGTGACTGCGGCTTCCGTCGTCAGCTCCGTCGGGGTGAAACCGGCGAGCTGAAGACCGAAGGCGAGCGCCATCGTGAAGCAGCCTGCGTGCGCCGCCGCGATCAACTCCTCAGGGTTGGTCCCTTTCTCGTTCTCGAAGCGGGTCTCGAACGAAAAGGGCGTATCAGCGAGCACACCGGATTCACTCGACAAGTGGCCGCTGCCGTCGCGCCCCGAGCCCCTCCAGACTGCTTTTGCCTTCCGGATCATGTTTCGTATCCTTCTACTAAGATATGCTTGATGCATTCACGTCTTAAGCGCGTTGAAGTCGATCGGCATTTTGCGCAATCGCCTGCCGGTGGCCGCAAAAATGGCGTTCGCCACGGCGGGGACGATGCCCGAGGTTCCAGCCTCACCCATTCCGCCGGGAGGTTCCGCTGACTTTACGAGGTAGACCTCGATGGAAGGCGCCAGGTCGATGCGCAGCATCTGATAGGTATCGAAATTAGCCTGTTCGACGCGACCGCCTTTCAGCGTGATCTCACCGTACAGGGCCGCGGTGACTCCGAACATGACGCCGCTCTGGATCTGCGCCTGCACCGTGTCGGGATTGACCACGATGCCGCAGTCCATGGCGCACACGACGCGGTGCACGCGGATCGATCCATCCTTGGCAACCTCGACCTCCGCAACCTGCGCGAGGTGGCTTCCGAACACATTTTGCAAGGCAACGCCCAGGCCTCGCCCCTGGGGCAATGGTGTGCCCCATCCCGCCTTTTCCGCCGCGAGTTCGAGCACAGCCTTCGCACGCGGATTGTGGTCCAGCAGCGCACGGCGATAGGCGACGGCATCCTGCTTGGCCGCCGCCGCCAATTCATCGATGAAGCTTTCGGTGACGAATACGTTGTGCGAGGGACCGACGCTGCGCCAGAAGGCCGTCGGAATGCCCGGCGGTTCGACGCGAACATATTCGACATGGAAGTTCGGAAGCGAATAGACCAGGTCGATCGCGCCTTCCGTCGTGTCGGGATCGAGCCCGTTCCTGAATGCGGGCGGAAGCCACCGCGCGATCACGGAGGAGCCGGCGAAGCGGTTGGTCCATGCCACGGGTCTACCGCTCTCGTCGAGACCGGCTTCGATGCGGTCAACCCAATAGGGACGGTACATGTCGTGTTGGATGTCCTCCTCGCGCGTCCACACGACCTTCACGGGACCATCGACTTGCTTGGCGATCTCGACGGCACGTACCGCACCATCGGCCTCAAGGCGGCGTCCAAAGCCTCCGCCGATCAGATGATTGTGAACGGTGACCTTGTCCGGCGGCAGGCCGGTCGCCTTCGCCGCCATCGCCTGGACTCTTGCGATCGCCTGCGTGCCGACCCAAATCTCGCACTCATCGCCGCGGAAGTGGACCGTGCAGTTCATCGGCTCCATCGTTGCATGCGCCAGAAACGGCAGATGATAGCTTGCCTGGACCCGGGTCGCGGCGCCGGCCAACGCCTTCGCGGCGTCGCCGATGTCTTGCGCAATCGGACCGGCCTTCAGAGTGGCGTCCTCGAGCTCGCGGGCGATGTCCTGCGTGCTGAGACCAGCATGGCGTCCGTCCTCCCACTCGATCTTGAGTGCCGCCAGACCCTTCTTGGCCGCGCCCATGTGGTCCGCGACGACGGCAACGGCATCGTCGAGCCGGACAATCTGGCGCACGCCTTTGATGGCCATCGCCGCACTGTCATCCACCTTCTTCAGTCTGCCGCCAAACACCGGCGATTGAGCCAATGTCGCGATCTTCAGCCCGGGTGGCCGCGCGTCAATTCCATAGAGGGCGGAGCCGTTCACCTTGCCCGACACGTCGAGCCGCCGTACCGGCGTGCCGATCAGCTTGAACTCATTCGCATTCTTCAGAACCACGCTGGCAGGCGGAGGGATCATCGCAGCCTCTGCGGCGAGCTCACCGTACTTGAGGCGACGCCCGCTCGGCGTATGGATGACCTCGCCTGCCTCGGCCCGGCAGTGTTTCGCATCGACACCCCAGCGCCGCGCGGCTGCTTCGATCAGCATGATCCGCGCTGTTGCGCCGGCTTCTCGCAACGGCTTCCAGGCGCCGCGGATCGCGTTCGAATTGCCGGTGGCCTGCACACCCAGCAGCGGGTTGGCATAGAGCTTTTCGTTGGGCGGCGCATGTTCGAGCCGCACCTGCCCGAGGCCGACTTCCAGCTCTTCGGCGATCAGCATCGGAATGGAGGTGTAGGTGCCTTGCCCCATTTCGACATACGGCATGGTCAGGACCACCTCACCGTCACGTCCGATCCGGATAAAGGCGTTCGGTTCGAACGTCCCAGTGGAGGAGCTTCTGCTCTGGCCAAGCGGCAAGCTCAGGCTCAGCACGAGACCGCCGCCGGCCAGGGCCGTCTTCACCAGAAAGCTGCGACGGGATAGCGTGGCAGAGGCGTGAGACGCCGTGCGATCCGATGTCATGATCAACGCTCCTTCACCTGCGATCCGGCGGCAAGCTTGATCGCCTCCCGAATGCGGACATACGTCCCACAGCGGCAGATGTTGCCGCTCATGGCATCATCGATATCCGCGTCGGTCGGATGAGGCTTGTCGGCAAGCAGCGCCGAGGCCGACATGATCTGGCCGGACTGGCAATAGCCACATTGCGGCACTTCGTGCTCGAGCCAGGCCCTCTGAACCTTCGCGCCTGCCGGCGTCCCGCCGATCGCTTCAATGGTGGTGACCTTGCCCTCGCCGATGCTGTCGACAGTGGTGATGCAGGAGCGGACTGCCGCGCCGTCAAGATGGACCGTGCACGCTCCGCACAATGCCATGCCGCAGCCGAATTTCGTGCCGGTCATACCGAGCACGTCGCGCAATACCCAAAGCAGCGGGGTGTCGCCATCGACATCGACGCTGCGAGGAATTCCGTTTACATCGATCGTGAAGCTCATATGTTTCTCCTTTTATTCCGGCAGAACAGGCGCAACTCGCGGTCGCGCGCGGGACCGTTGATTCATCCGCCCAGCTGGCCGACGTGGAAACCGAGTCGATTTTCGACGTCGCCGGGGCGGTGAAAGCCGCGCGCCATGAGCGCCTTGATGCGGCTCTGAGCTGCGGGGCGTGCGAGCGAGGCCAGGAACGCGTCCCACTCGGGCTTGATCTCGACATCGGGCGGCAGGCTCGCGATATCGACGAGGCGCTTGGTCTCGGCGATGGCGTCCTTGTCAAACGTGGCGATACGCATCGCGAGCGCCTCGACGAAGCCGTCGAGCTCGGCATCCGGCAAGGATCGGTTGACATAGCCATACCGTTCGGCCAGATCACCATGGACGTCGTCGGCGCTCAGCAGAACCTCGAGCGCGCGGCCACGGCCCATCAGGCGTGGCAATCGTGCCATCGGTCCTCCGCCCGGCACGAGGCCCGCGCCGACCTCCCATTGCGACAGGATCGCCTTCTCGCGGCTGGCAAAGCGCATGTCGCTGGCGAGCGCGAGCTCGCTGCCGACACCGGTCGCGCGGCCGCGTATCGAAGCGATGGAGACAACAGGCGCGCGGCTGAGACGCACCAGGGTGTCGGGCAGCGACTGCAGGCCCGTCGGTCCGGGCGGCTCGGCAAGCGATTCCTCGAGCGGCGCGAGGAAATTGTAATGCGTGATGAAGAATCCCTCGACGGCGCTGTCGAACACCACCACCTTCACTTGCGGATCGGTCTCGATCGCGGTGACGATGTCGCTGAGCAGCGGAAGGTGCTTCGGTCCGAAGATATTGACCGGCGGCATGTCGAAGGTGACACGCCAGTAGGTCGGCAGCCGGCGTTCAAGGCGGATCTCGCCGGTCGCGAAGGTACGTTCGGGGCGGTTCATGGTCTGGCTCCTGATCTATGCCGATTTCAGATCGATTGGCGCAGCGGACGGAATGCGGTGCGCATCTCCGCGGTGAACAATGCGGGCTGCTCCCAGGCTGCAAAGTGGCCGCCCTTGTCGAGACGGTTGTAATGCATCAACCTGGGATAGGCTTTCTCGGCCCAGCTGCGCGGCGCGGCATAGATCTCGTCCGGGAAGACGCTGACGGCGACGGGAATCTGCACATGCTTGGGCGCGAAGAACACCAGCTTGTTCTCCCAATAGAGCCGCGCCGACGAGACCGCGGTGTTGGTGAGCCAGTAGAGCGTGATATTGTCGATCACATCGTCCCGCGACAGGCCTTCCGTCTTGCCGTCGAAGACGCGCGCGATCATCGCTGCGCTTCGCGCATCATGGTCGAGCATCCAGGACGCGAGGCCCGCGGGGGAGTCGACCAAGCCGTAAAGCGTCTGCGGCCGATTGGACATCTCGATCGCATAGCCGAGGCCGTGCTTGTAGAAATCGTCGAGTTGGTCGTAGGCGATGCGCTCATCAGCCGAGAGGTTGGCCGGTCGCGTTCCGCCCGGCTGAAGAGCCTTGGCGATATCGTCGGGGACGGTGGCGGGCATGTTGGTGTGGATGCCGAGCAACTCCGGCGGCGCGATCAGCGCCATCTGTTCGGTGACCGCATTGCCCCAATCACCGCCTTGCGCCACGTAACGCGTGTAACCGAGGCGCTTCATCAGCACGATCCAGGCGCGCGCGATACGCTGCGGATCCCAGCCGAGCGTGGTCGGCTTGCCGGAGAAGCCGTGACCGGGCAGCGAGGGAATGACCAGATCGAATGCGTCCCTGGCGTGCCCGCCGTGCGCGGTCGGATCGGTGAGCGGATCGATGATCTTGATCTGCTCGATAATCGAGCCTGGCCACCCATGCGTGACGATCATCGGCAGCGCGTTTTCGTGCCGCGAGCGGACGTGAATGAAATGGATGTCGACGCCGTCGATCTCGGTGACGAATTGCGGCAGGGCGTTCAACCGCGCCTCCATCCTGCGCCAGTCGTAGTCGCTCTGCCAATAGCGAACGAGTTCCTGCACCGTCCTCAGCTGCACACCTTGCGACTGGTCGGCGACGATCTCGCGATCCGGCCAGCGCGTTGCCGCCAGGCGACGGCGCAGATCGAGCAGGTCCTCCTCGGGCACGTTGACGCGGAACGGGCGGATCGCGTCGCTCATGGCCGCCTTCGCCGGATGCAGCGGCAGCAGGCTCGATACGCTGGCGGCAACGGCGCCCATCGCGGCCTGGCTCAGCAATTGACGGCGGTCGGGTTTGAGGATGTCGGCGCGTGATTGCGTGGTCATGGCGAATCTCCCTTGCTGTGGTCGGTGGCGATGGCCGATCTCGAGATCGGGGCCGTCGTTGCGTCGTGCATGGAGATTGACGCAGCCCCCTTCTGCTTGGCGAGTTATCGGTTGTTAGGCCTCGTTAGCCCTTGCGAGTCTGCACGATCAGGACGAGCGGTGATGTTGCTTCTGGCGATGCAACGCGAAACGGCGCACGACAGCGAGCCGCCGTGCGCCGTGGGCAGAAAATGCTGTTGCTTTATGATGGCAGGGACTGACCGGCCTGCTCGCGCACGATGTACTCGGCGTACCAGTCGGGCCAATTCTCGTCGTGCACGCCAGTGCGTTTCTCGTGCTCGCCATGCGCTACCGCCGCACGACCCAGCGCGGCAGCCAGATCGGCCGTGGAGGAGAATGTCGCGCCGTCACGCTCGATGCGTCCGGGCAGTCGCGTGGTCACCTCCTGCAGGAACCAGCCATTGCCGTCAGGATCGCTGAAGGAGGCGAACGAGCTGTAGCTGGCGCGCTTCGGGTCGACGCCGCCGATCCGGACGCTGCCGAACAGGTAGGGCTCCTCAGCGCCCGCATGGACATCGCCGCCGCCATGAAACGTCTCGCTGACAGCAATCCCGCGCTCGATCAGCTCATTCCTTGCAGTGTCGAGATCGGACACGATCAGATACAGACCGCGTGTCGAGCCGGGCGATGCCGACGTGACATTGCGGCCGAAGATCACCGAGCAGGCAGAGCCCGGCGGTGTGAACTGGACCACGCGCCATCCATCGCCAGAGGCGAAATCGGCGTCCAATCGCCAGCCGAGACGCTGGTAGAACGCCTTGGATCGGTCGACGTCGGACACCGGAATTACGACGACTTCGAGCTTCAGATCAGCGCCACGCGATGCCAAAGTCCTATTTCCTGCTTCGCGATCAGTTTCAAGTTTTGCCATGTCGAACTCCCGATGTAAGAGGCGAGCCCAAAGCTGAACCCGCTGTTGCATCACCCGCTTGCTCTTGGTGTTATGGCGCAGCGTTCGTGAGATCCGTCCATCTTCAGTCGGTAGCCGGCATCTCGATGGTGATCCGAGTGCCGCCCTGCCCCGCTTCGCCATTCAGGCGGGCGTGAATGCTGCGCGCAAGCCCTTCCATGATACGGCTGCCGGTGCCCCGGAGCTGACCTGTCGCACCAATGCCGTTGTCAGCCACCGTGCAGATCCATGTGCCATCTCGGCGGAGGATCTCGATCCGGATCAACGCCTCATTCTTGCTCGGGAAGGCGTGTTTCGCCGCATTCGTGACCAGCTCGGTGATCATCAGCGCAAGCCGATGACATTGGGATGCTGACAGAACACCGCCTTCGACCAAAGCCTCGCAACGGACGCCAGCGGGCTCCAGGACCGCTGCCGAAAGTGCTTCGCAGACATTCTCAAAGAAGGTCGCGACGGAAAGGGACGGCTCATCGCTGTTCGAAAGCAGTTGGTAGAGCCTGCCAAAGGCAAAGATTCGCCGTTCGAACCGATCCACCACCCCCGAGACGTCCCGACTGCCGGCTCGTGTGAAGTCGCGGCGGACCGAGGCACCAAGCAGTGTCAGCGTGTTCTTCATGCGGTGATGGGATTCCTGCAGCACGAGCTCCCAATCCCGCGATTGATCCTCAAGGCCAGAGACGAACTGAGATCGAACGGTACCTCCGTTCGGAATGGAGCCGATGGCGGACACGATAGCCTCCCCGTTGGTTGGACCTAGCTCGAGGCTCATACTGGCTGCGCAGCACGCGTTTAGCTCGTTAGACGTTGCGAGATTCTGTTATGATCGACGCGGTCACGATCCAAGCGGACCCTACTGCCGCGACCTCGATCGCGCTGACGAATTGTCGCGGCGACGCGATAAGCTGCTCACGCTAAAGCTAAAATGCTTGGGTTCCCCTTGAGACGTTGGGCGATTAGCACGCCTTTCGCCACGCCCAGGCAGTTTTACTCGCAACAACGTTCTGCTAGACAGAAACGCGACAGCGCCCCTCACTGGAATTTGTGCCCGTGCCGGACACCAGCGATCAGGATTCGCCGATTTCCTTCGGGCCCTTCCAGCTATTTGCAAGCTCGCGCCGGCTCGAGAAAGACGGGGCCCCGCTTCATCTCGGCGGCCGCGCGCTCGACATTCTCATTTTTCTGGCCGAACGGGCGGGCCAGGTGGTGGACAAGCGCGAGCTCATCAAGCGCGTCTGGTCCGACGTGACCGTCGACGAAGGCAGCCTCCGCTTCCACATCACCACGCTGCGGAAGGCCTTGGGAGATGCCGGCGAAGGCTCGCGATACGTCATCAACGTGCCGGGACGCGGCTACTGCCTCGCAGCCCCGCTGCTCCGCTCGACACCTTTCCACAGCCAGCCCACCCAGCCGGCCGGCCCTGCGCATCCGTTGCCGTCTCCGCTGGCGAGGATGATCGGACGGGACGAAGCGGTCGAGCAGGTTTCCACCGAGCTTGCCGCGCATCGTTTTGTCACAATCGTTGGCCCCGGCGGGATCGGAAAGACCTCGGTCGCAGTGGCCGTGGCCCACCGCGCGCTCGAGACTTTCGACGGCCAGGTGTACTTCGTGGATTTCGGCGCGCTTTCGGACACGAGCCTCGTTGCAGGGACGATTGCGGCCGCGTTGGGCCTGACTGTCAACTCGGACGATCCGGCTCCGGGACTACTGACGGTCCTGCGCAGCCGGCGAACGCTGCTGGTGTTCGACAGTTGCGAGCACGTCATTGACGAGCTCGCTCCGTTGGCCGAGCGGATCGTTCAGGAGGCGCCAGGGCTGCATGTGCTCGCGACCAGCCGCGAATCCTTTCGAACGGAGGGTGAGCGCGTCCATCGGTTGCTTCCATTGGCTTGCCCGCCCGAGGGCGTGGAGCTGGGGATGGCCGAAGTCCTTACCTATCCTGCAAGCCAGCTCTTCGTGGAACGCATTGCAGAGAGCCTGAGCGGGTTCGAGCTGAGCGAAGAGGATGCGCCGCTCGTTGCCGAAATCTGCCGACGCCTGGACGGTATCGCGCTTGCCATCGAGCTCGCGGCCGGACGTGTCGACGCCTACGGCATCGCCGGGACGGCGTCCCTGCTCGACAGCCGGTTCTCGCTGCTGTGGCGGGGACGACGCACCGCCATTCCGCGGCATCAGACTTTAAGCGCCGCGCTTGCCTGGAGTTACGACCTGCTGCCCGCAGCCGAAAGCGCGGTGCTGCGCGGATTGTCCGTGTTCGTCGGGCCGTTCACGCTGGAGGCTGCGCTCGCGGTCGCATTGAGCCAAGGCATCGGCGAATTTCAAGCGGTTGAAGCAATTTCGAACCTGCTCTCAAAATCGCTAATCGCAACTGTTCCTGCGGAACGGCTGCGCTATCGGCTGCTCGATACGACGCGCACCTTCGTCGGAGGCAAGCTCGTCGAGAACGGCGAGGCGGACCGCGTCGAGCGTGCACATGCCGAATATTTTCGCGATTTCCTGCGCGACATTGCATTGAAGTCCGCGGGCCTGAAATCGACCGGCGGCTTCCTTCCCTATGCCGACCATTTGCCGAATGTTCGGGCCGCGCTGATCTGGAGCTTTTCGGACAGGGGCGATCGGACGATCGGCGTGGATCTGGCGGCTTCAGCCGCCCAATTCTTCCTCGAACTGACTCTGCTGACGGAGTGCTATCGCTGGACCCGGCAGGCCCTTGCATCGCTGGACAAGCCAGCTGCGGACGTTCGCCAGGAGATGACGTTGCAGGCTGCACATGGCGTGTCCGTGATGTTCACGCAGGGCAATACGGAAGCGGTACGGTCGGCGTTCACGCGCGGCCTTCAGCTTGCAGAGGAGCTTGAAGACCTACATTGGCAGCTCTGGCTTTTGCGCGGCCTCCATATCTACCTGACGAGGGTCGGCGATTTCCACGGTGCCCTGGGCACTGGAGAACGGGGAGAGGGCGTCGCGCGGAAGCTGAACGATCCTGCCGCCACATTCAACGTGGAGTGGATGGTGGGGGTCGCTCATCATTTGATCGGCAACCAGCACGAAGCCGTGCGGTTCTGCGAAAGCGCGATGGTGCACAACCCCGACTCGCAGCGGTTAAACATCGGGCATCTCGGCTATGACGACCGCATCGTCGCGCTGGTCGCGCTGGCGCGCGGGCTCTGGCTCACGGGACGGCCGGATCGCGCAATCGAAGCGGCCAGATACACAGTCCGCGAGGCCGAACAGCTCGAACAGCCGCTCACGCTCGGCATTTCCTTGATCTGGACGATCTACGTATTTCTCTGGGTCGGCGATTGGGCCAATGCCGAAATCCTGATCGAGCGGCTGATCGATCACTCGGCGCGACACTTTCTCGGGCCCTATCACGCCGTAGGCATTGGCCAGAAGGGCGAGCTGCTGCTGCGCCGCGGTGACCTTGCCGCTGGCATCGAGCATCTTCGCGCCAGCCAGGCCACTCTTTATGCGACGCGACACCGGATCATGACGACGGTGTTTGCTACGGCGCTCGCGGAGGGTCTCGCGGCGCAAAATCATGCGGTTGAGGCCTTGTCCACGATCGACGAGGCCATCGCGGAGATCCCCGGCCATGGCGAATCTTTCGACATGCCCGAGATGCTGAGGGTCAAGGGGGATATCCTTATCCGGTCGGGCGAAGCCGCGGAGGCCGAACGCATTTTCCGCAAGTCGCTCGACCTGTCCCGTCGTCAATCCGCCCTCGGTTGGGAGCTCCGCGCAGCGATCAGCCTCGGCCGCGTGTGGCAACAGAGCGGCAGAGCCGGGGACGCCCGCGCCCTGCTCGCCCCACTTGTCGCGCGCTACGGCGAGGGCCTCCAAACCCGCGATCTGATCGCAGCGAATGAGCTCCTGGGCGCACTAAATCGATAAACCCTTCAACGGGATACCGCTGAAATCCCGGCTCGCAAGTCCTAACAAGTTCTAACACGCCAAGCCGCAGCCACCCCGCCATGATGGAGGGGCTTCATGGTGATATGGCGGGACATGTATCTTCTCGACGACGTCTTAAGTGCCAATGGCGGCTTGGCCCGCTGGAACAGTCTAAGCCGATTCACGCTCCACCTTTCCATCAGCGGAAAGCTGTTTGACAGCGTCGGGCGTGCCGGTGAATTCAAGGATGTTACTGCGGAAGGCGCCACCCGGACGCAATCCATCCGCTTCATGGGGATCACCGGCGGAAAGTATTCGGGCTCGTTTCAACCGGATGCGATCACGGTCGAAGCCATGCATGGCGAGGTGCTGCGAACCTGGCGCGATCCCAGCCCTGCGTTCCCCCAATCCGACCCTGCCGTCCTCGCAGACGAGTTGCAGCTCGTCTTTTTTTGCGGCGTTGCGATCTGGAATGATCTGGTCGGCCCATTTCTGCTTGCGCGTCCAGACGTGGTCGTAGAGGAACTACCGCCTTGGGAGGAGAGGAAGGAATCGTGGCGACGGCTGCGGGCGCGATTTCCTCCAAGCGTGATTACGCTCGCACCCGAGCAGGTGCTCTATTTCGACGTGAACGGATTGCTGCGGCGGACGGATCACGACCTCTTCGGAATGAAAGTCGCGCAATATTCCTGGGCACACGGCAGTTTCGGCGGCGTGATCGCGCCGACGCTTCGCCGTGTACACATGTTGCAGGCCGACGGAAGCGTGATCGCCAAGCCGGTGTTGATGGACGTCGAGATCTTCGACGCATTCTTCGAATGACCGCGACAGCGGCGATCGCTCTCGCTCTCAACGCCTAACAATACATAACGAGCTAACCGACGGCTTCTGGTGCAGATTGTACTCGCGAGCAACGAAGCTCGGGCGAGACCTAAGCCTCTGCGCCTCCACGCTCGGGTGCAGGCGTTCGAATGCCTCCGCAAAGCTCACGCCATACCCACTAGAGAGGACACTGTCATGGACCTGCTTTCCTATGCCAAAACCATCGCAGGGCGCATCGAAGCGGAATCGAAGAAAGCCAAGGTGCCGGTTGCAATCTGCATCATCGATGTGCACGGCAACATCATTCTCAAGCACCGCATGAGCGGCGCTCCGACCTTCTCGCTCGAACTGTCGGAGCGAAAGGCCTACACATCTGCGCTCGTGGGGCTTCGAACCGCGGACCTGTCACCGATGGTGCAGCCTGGCCAGGCGCTGTTTCCATTGATGGGTGTCGCGGGCGGACGCTTCTGTTCGATGGGCGGAGGCGCGCCACTGACCATCGACGGGCAACTCGTTGCCGGAGTCGGCATCAGCGGCGGCACCGTGGAGCAGGACATCCGGATCCTCGAAGCAGGGCTTCGCAAACCCGCAACCCTCGACAAGGTCGAAATGAAGCTCGAGGTCCTCGTCCTGCCGGTTTCGGACGTCGAGCGTTCCAAGCGGTTCTATGCAGAACTAGGCTGGCGGCTCGATATCGACTACGAAGGCAAGGACGGCTATCGCGTGATCCAGTTTACGCCGCCGAGTTCCCAGTGTTCGGTGATCTTCGGCAGCAAACTCACGACAGCCGCCCCCGGCTCGGTGAAAGGACTTCACCTCGTCGTATCCGACATTCAAGCCGCGTGCGATGAACTGCGCCGCCGCGGCATCGCCGTCAGCGAGCCCTTCCACGATCCCGTCGGCATATTCCATCACTCCAGCATGCACGACCTCGTCGCCGGTCCCAATCCGCAGCGCAAGAGCTACGCTTCCTACGCCTCCTTCATCGATCCCGATGGGAACGAGTGGATATTCCAGGAGATCACGGCACGACTGACTGGACATATCGAGGAAGGCGACGAGAGCTTTACGCCCGAGCTCACGTCGGTGGTCCGACGTGCGGAAGCCGCCGCGCGCGCAGGCGCAGGCATTCAGACAGCGGCATGACACCGGAGCAATGACATGAGCATTCCAGCCGCCCTCGCCCTCTCAGCGGCCCTGGCTTGCGCGACCGTGCAGGCTTCGGCCCACGATCTGCGGTCGAGCCGCCGCTCGATCAGCTATCACACGGTCGATATCCGAGGCCTCAAGGTCTTCTATCGCGAAGCCGGCCCGCCGGACGCGCCGACCGTGCTTCTGCTGCACGGCTTCCCTTCCTCCTCGCGGATGTGGGAATCGTTGTTGCCGCTGCTTGCGGACCGATATCATCTGATCGCGCCCGACTATCCTGGCTTCGGCAACAGCAGCGCGCCGTCGCCCTCCGACTTCACCTACACCTTCGACAACATCGCCGACGTGATCGGCGAACTCTCGAACCGGCTCGGTCTCACCAGCTACGTTCTCCTGATGCAGGACTATGGTGGCCCGGTAGGCTTCCGCATGGCGCTGGACCACCCGGAACGTGTTCGCGCCATGATTATCCAGAACGCTGTTGCACACGAGCAAGGTTTGAGTCCGCTCTGGGAAGCGCGTCGCAAATTCTGGGCCGATCCCGCGCATGAACTCGAGGCGCTGAAGGCCAACTTCACCTCTCTCGAGGCGACGCGTCAGCGTCACCTCGGCTCAAGCCCACATCCCGAGCGCTACGACCCCGACGCCTGGTGCGATGAATACGCCTTCCTGACGCGTCCTGGCCAACCCGAGATTCAGACGACATTGTTCCTGGACTACCGGACCAATGTCGCTGCCTATCCGCGATGGCAGGATTGGCTACGCAGGACGCAGCCTCCGATCCTGGTGGTGTGGGGCAAGTACGATCCCTCCTTCACCGTCGCCGGCGCGAGCGCCTATCGCGACGATGTCCCGACTGCGGAAGTCCACATCCTGGAAGCCGGCCACTTCGCACTGGATGAAGCGGCCGACGATATTGCCGCCTTGGTCCGCGACTTTCTTGCGCGGCTCCAAGAGAAAAAGGGCTGAACGCCACAATTCGGGCCGCGCTGAAACTACGCAACCACGATAGGAGCCTCTCATGTCAGATGATGTTGACCACGAACGCCGCCGCTTCTTCGCAGGCGCCGCGACGATGCTCGCAGCAGCCCAGCTTGCGCCAAGCACAGCCGTAGCCAAGCCTGCGAAGCCTGCTACCGCCGTCAAAGCAGGCGGCAATACTTCGTTCCCGTCGCTTAAGCAGGTCGATGCCGGCCTGCTCAACGTCGGCTATGCCGAAGCAGGACCGGTCGACGGTCCAGCCGTGATCCTGCTGCACGGCTGGCCGTACGACATCTACAGCTTCGTCGATGTCGCGCCAATTCTCGCCGCCGCGGGCTACCGCGTGATCGTGCCCTATTTGCGTGGCTACGGCACCACGCGCTTCCTGTCCGATGAGACCATGCGGAACGGGCAGCCATCGGCGATCGCGGCCGACATCATCGCTGTGATGGATGCGCTCAGAATCGACAAGGCCACGATCGCCGGCTTCGACTGGGGAGCGCGGACTGCCAACATCATGGCGGTGCTGTGGCCGGAGCGCTGCAAGGCGATGGTCTCGGTGAGCGGCTATCTCATCGGCAGCCAGCAAGCCGGCAAGATGCCCCTGCCGCCAAAGGCAGAGCTTCAATGGTGGTATCAGTTCTATTTCGCGACCGAGCGTGGTCGCGAAGGCTACGAGGAGTATCGTCGGGAGTTTTCGAAATTGATCTGGCAGCTCGCGTCCCCGCAATGGCACTTCGAGGAGACGACTTTCCAGCGCAGTGCCGAGGCATTCGATAATCCGGACCACGTCGCGATCGTGATCCACAACTACCGCTGGCGTCTCGGCCTTGCCGAGGGCGAAGCGAGGTATGATGGCTATGAGGCGCTGCTTTCGCGGGCTCCTGTCATTGGTGTCCCGACCATTACCCTCGAAGGCGACGCCAACGGGGCTCCGCATCCCGATCCGTCGGCCTATGCCAAGATGTTCTCCGGCAAATATTCGCACCGCACGATCAACGGAGGCGTGGGCCATAACCTTCCGCAGGAGGCGCCCAAGGCATTTGCCGCTGCGATCATGGACGTCACGGGGGACGTCTGATCGAAGCGCAGCCGTCTAGCCGGTCCCGAGGTTCGGCTAGACGGCCTATCCAGCGGAGGGCGAAAATGCGCAAGCCAATTGTCATGCTGGCCCTGGTTGTGGTCACCCTGATGGCTCTGATCCAGTTTGCTCCACCTCTGCTATTTGGATGAGATATCCGAGTTTCTACGGCGTTTCTTCGATTATGCAGCGCCACTTAACAACGCTTAACGAGCGATCATCCGCATTTGGGCATACCTATCAGGGCAGTTCTCACGCGAAGGAAAATCGACGGATGATTGCGCTGCTGGCGGATGCGATTGAGGCTCATGGCGGCCTGAACCGATGGAATGCCCGCAAGCGCCTCACCGCCACGATCGCGGCAGGCGGCGACGTTTGGGCCCTGAAAGGCGTCGAACAGGATCATCTGCAGCGAACCGTGCGGATTGACCTTCACCGTGAGCAGGCTCGCATTGAGCCGTTTGGAAAAAACGGCCAGCACAGCGAGTTCAGCCCCGAGCGGGTCGCCATTGTTGCCGCCGACGAACGTGTCGTCGCGGAGCGAAAGGACCCGCGCACCTCATTCGCGCGACACGATATGCGGACGCATTGGGATCCGCTGCACCGCATCTACTTCGAAAGCTACGCCCTCTGGACCTGCCTCACCACGCCGTTCCTGCTTTCCGAGAAAGCTTCGGAAGTGCACGAGATCGAGCCATGCCATGAGGGAAGCGAGGTCTGGCGGGGGCTGAGGGCGACCTTCTCGCCGGCGCTCGCAAGCCACAGCATCGAGCAGGACTTCTACTTCGGTCCCGACCTGCTCATCCGCCGCCATGACTATCGAGTCGAAATAGCAGGGAATTTTCCGGTCGCCGAGTACGTGTCCAATCCTGTCAACGTCGACGGCATCAAGATCGCGACGAGGCGGCGTACCTTTCTACGTGACGAGACGACCCTGACCCCGATGCTCGATACGCTGATGATATCCATCGATCTCTGGGATTTGCGGTTCGACTGATGCCTATCAGGTCAGACGAGCGTTGAATTGAGCATGAGCCGAGCGGCCTTCAGATCGGCCGTCTCAAATCCTTCCGAGAACCTCGCATAAGTCGCAGCGAGCTCCTCCAAGTGACTCCGGGTTCCCTGCTTACGCTTCAGACGCACCAGCGACATATCAGTCCGCAATCGCCAGGACAGCGCGCCCTGCTGGTCAGCCAACGCAGCCGAAGACCGGAGGCTCGCTTCTGCGGCATGAAGATCCCCATGACGCAGCTCTAGTTCCGCCCGCACGCGCAAGAGCTCTGGCATGTCGAAGGCGCCGCCTGCAAGCTCGATGCGAGCGATCGCTTCGCGCAAGATTGCAAGTCCCTCGGACGGTTGCCCGAGTTCGGCCAAGCCCCGAGACAGGTCCGCAACGAATGCGGACGCATAGAGCTCGTAGCGGTCAGCGTGCAGCCGCGGAAGTGCGACTCTCAGTAACTCGATGCCGCCGCGCAAATCCCCACCGGCGATCATCGTCTGCGCCCGGAAACCGGCCGCTACCGCCTGGTAGGGCGCGAGCCCGTGCAGGCCGGCATGCGTTTCGAGCCGGCCGGCCATCGCCTCGACCGCGGTCCAGTCTCCGATCCACCCGTACAGCGAGGCGGACCAGCAGAGCGCGATACAGTGCATAACGACATCCCGAGGCGCGCCAGAGCCCGTCAGCGGACGAGCGCATTCCACCGCCCGATCGGGAAAGCCGCGCAGCCACAACACGCGAGCAAGCGGTATCTGAGGTGTTCTGGAATAGGCGAAATGGCCGGGTTGCGCCCCCCGTAGCGCCGCGTCGTTGCGTACGCCTTCGTCCAGATGAAGCTGCGCCTCGGTCTGGTTGCCGACGAGATGATGGGATACCCCAATGAGGGCCTTGGCGCCGGCGATCCCCGCCGGATCGCCGATCAGACGAGCGACTCGCTCGGCCTCAAGTGCCACCGGCAGCAGATGTCGATAGTCGCCGGTCCGGCGATAGAACATGTTCAACCGCGCCAACAGCCTGAATGTGTTGGCGTCGTCTCCGATCGCGGCCGCGATCTCGAGTCCGCGTCGAAGCGCGGCCTCGGCTCGCTCGCTATTGCGCTCCGTAAACATGAAGGCATGACCGAGCGTGGCCTGAAGCTCCAGCTCCCACCTTCCGCCGCGATGGCGGTCGTCGAGAACGGCAAGCGCGCGCTCAGACCAGATGCGCGCCTCATTAAGCAGGTTGAGCTCGATCAAGAGACGCGCACAACTGCCGGCGAGCGGAACACGAATCTCGTCCCCGTCGACGTGAGCGTAGCTCCATTGAAGCGCAGCGCGAGCGTCTGCCAACAGACTCCCGCGGCCGAGCGCAGGTGACTTCGGATCTGCAGAGCCCGAATCGGCCATGCCTGCTTCGAGCGAGCGGTGAACGTGCTCGGCGTGACGCCGCGCGACGTCCTGGACTTGGCCGCTTTCGCTGAGCTTGTGGAGCGCATAGGCCCGGGTGGCGTCGAGCAGGCGATAGCATCGCGACAGGCGGCTCGGTTGCGTCGACAACAGGGACTTGGCAACAAGTTGCTCCAGGGCGTCGACGGCGCCTTCGACAGGCTCCCCCTCTTCGACCGCGACGGCAATCGCATCCTGCAGCGTAAAGGACCCGGCGAAGATGGCGAGACGCTGTAGGACCAGCCTTTCGGCCTCGCCAATCAGACCGAAACTCCAGTCAAGCGTGGCGCCAAGCGTCTGTTGTCGCGGCGGCGCTGTGCGTCGCCCACGCCACTCGAGCTTGAGCCGGCCATCGAGCAGTGTCGCCAGCTCTCGCAAGCCGTAGACACCGGCGCGTGCGGCAGCGAGTTCAATCGCCAGCGCGATGCCGTCAAGCTTTCCGCAAATATCTACAAGAACTTCCGCGTCCTGGTCTGTGATATCCAGGCGGTGACCGGCGGCAGCCGCACGTTCGGCGAAAAGACGTGCGGCCGGATAGCTCAGCACCTCACCCGCGCTCAGACGAGCGCCCTGCGGAGGACCTGGTAATGGAACGAGTTCGTAAATGTGCTCTCCCTGCACCAATAGCGACTCGCGACTGGTCGCAAGAATGGAGATGCCGAAGGCTTCCCGGTGAATCGTCTCTGCCAGACGTGCAACATCTTCGATCACATGTTCGCAGCTATCGAGCACGAGAAGTAGCCGGCGATCGCGAAGAAAACTGACGATGCTTTCGGTTGGGTCGGCGTGATGAACGACGAGGCCAAGAGCGGCGGCCACCGTGGTCGCGACGAGCGTCCCATCCTTCAGCGGACCAAGATCGAGAAAGTGAATTTTGCCCTCGAACTCCTCCCACATCTTATGCGCAATCGCGATGGCAACGGTTGTCTTGCCTATGCCGCCCGGGCCCCTGAGCGTGACGAAGCGTTCGCTCAGCAGACGTGCCGAGAGCTCGGCCAGGACGTCCTCTCGTCCGACCATTCGGTCGAGGCGATATGGGAGTGTGGACGACGGGTCCATCGCTCCGGCCTGGGTCTGCGGCACCTCCGTCAGCGCCGAATTGCGTTCGCCACGTCGGACGGGCGCGACGAAGCAATATCCTCGGCTCGGAATGTTGGTGATATAGCGGGCACCGTCCTTCCCATCGCCCAGGGCCTTCCGGAGTTCGGCAATGTGAACGCGCAGGCTAATCTCTTCTACCGCGAGGCCGGCCCACACATATGCGAGGATGTCGCTCTTCGGCACGACTTCGCCAGCGCGATCCACGAGCAGGCGCAGGATGTCGATTGCCCGGCTGCCAAGCTTGACCGGCAACCCGTCCTTTTCAAGGATTCGTGATCGAAGAGAAAACGGGCCGAACGTGACCGGATCGAAATCCCGACCTGCCCCGGTGCCGCTGTGAGGGGAGCCGGTTGCTGCGTCCGGCTGTATGCTGCTTTTGGGGGAGTTCATCCCGGGTGCGCGCCTTGTCGCCAAGGATACGGCGAGCGCGCTGCACTGCGTAACCCCGACTGCGATTTCGGTGAGACGAGCCGAGTATAGGCAGGGCCGCACCGAAATACAACGGATCCGCGCGAGCCGGCTTCCGGCATTGAGCTTCTTGGGCGCGCGTTCAACGCTGCCACGTGTCGGCGTTCGGTCCAAAAAAAGCCCGGGGGTCGATGCAACAGCCCATCGAAATCAACGAGGACAATGCCGCGCAGTCGCGAGGCCAGCTGTCTTCGGCCGATTGATCGGGAAGATCATTTCGAGGAGCTCGCTTCAGCGACCGCTTGGCCGAGCCGCAGCTCGGTTTCGGATCGGCGCTGTAGTCCTCGCTCGAGGAGGGATGCCGCTCGTTTCCGGGTGCCAGGGTGAGCCGTCGACTTAAAGAAGGCCGATAATGACGAGGGGAAGACCGCATCTGCCGGCAAAGTGACCTCATCCATCAAGGCCTTGGCACCTACGATCGCGTACTTCTCGAACGAGGCGAGACGGCGCGCGAAGGATTCAACAAAGGTAGAGAGCTCCTCGTCCGGCAGGGCTCTGTTGACATAACCATAGCGTTCGGCAAGCTCCGCCGGGAAGTCGTCCGCGCCCAAGATCACCTCCAGCCCACGCCCCCGGCCCATCAGGCCGGCCAACCTCGCCATGGGATTGCCGCCCGGCACCGCACCGAGGCCGACCTCGAATTGCCCAAGAACTGCACGCTCGCGGCTGGCAAAGCGCATGTCGCAGGCCAGCACGAACTCGCTCCCGGCCCCACGGGCGCGACCACGAATCTCCGCGATGGAGGCAACCGGCGCACGTGACAGCCGAACGAGCAGGTCGATCCAGGGATGCATGCCCGTGGGACCCGGCGGCATGGCGGCGACTTTCCGCTTGTCCGCGAGCACATCCCAATGCGCCAGGAAGAAATCCGGGTCCGCGCTTCGGAACACCACGACCTTGATCTCTGTATCGCTTTCGAGCTCCGCAACCAGGTCCTGCAATTCGCCGATCGTGTCGGGATCTATCAGATTGATAGGCGGGTTATTGAAGGTCGCCGTCCAGAGGCCGGAAGACAGCTTGTCGATGGTGATCTGTCGAGCCATTGAGTTCTCCCTTCCAGTCGGGAAAGACGATTCAGAGCGAGGGGGACATGCCGACGAGAAGGTCACGCGGCTGACGCGGCGGAATTCAATGCCGACAACGCCTCGACGATCTCCTGCGTGGATACGATCGCACTGGCGTAGTTCGGCATGTTGATCTCCAGCGCAGCCCGCATCATGTCGTCGGAATAATCGGCAACTGCGTCCTTGACCACCGTCACGTCGTATCCGAGCTCGGCAGCAAAGCGCACGGTCGCCTCTATACAGGTGTGGGCGACCAGCCCTATGACGATTAGCCGTTGGATGCCATGCCGCTTGAGCTGGAGGTCGAGATCGGTGTTGCTGAAGCCGCTGGAACACCAGTGCTCGCTTGCCACGATCTCGCCGGGCGCCGGGACGAACTCCGCGCGAAACTCTCCACCCCAGGTGCCGAATTCGAAGCTCCTGTTATTCCAGGCTCTCCTTTGAATTGGAGCGATATATTTCCAGGAGGCATAGTCGCCGGGCCGGTAGCGGTGGTGCATGGCATAAAAGACACGGATGTCGGCGTCGCGGGCCGCATGTAGCACCTGGATCATGTGCGGAACGCAGCCGTTCCTTTCGGCCACGGCCTTGATCCGGGGCCAAATCTTGCCCCCCTCGGAGATGAAGTCGTTGTATGGATCGACCACCAGCAGAGCGGTGATTTCCTTCTCGTAGGACAATTGCGTCATGGATCTCTCCTCTCGAGCCCGCGGGCTGGCTATCGGTTGTTCTGCAGCGCTGCCCGCTCGATGCTGGCCGCAAACAGCGGCGTTTCGCTCTGATTGTGAGAGATCGAGAAGGGCTGGCGCTGCGCCCGGAACAGCTCGAACGGAATGCCCTGCTTGCCGATGAACGTCATGAACTCGTCCGTGGCATGAGTTTTGACCCTGTTAGTGAACTCACATTTGCCCGGTTCGATCTCCTTGACGCTCAACTCCCACGTCACGTGGATCGTGGTGCGACCGTTCGGCGTGAAGACGTCGGATGTGGAGTCGAGAATCAAATGATCTCGCCGCCCGAGCGTCTCGACGTAATGCTGAACCATGAGGCTCCCGCCGATGATCTCGACATTGATGGACATACGCTTGCCATCTGGCGTGGTCGTGAAGCCGGCGGCGATATGCGCCGGGGAGCAGCCCTGATATTCGTGCTCGGACAGATTGAAGCACCAATCGGGAATGTCGATCCGATCGAGCGGCGCATTGATGATCGCGGTGAAGCTGGAATCGACGATCTGGTTGTTGTTCATCTCTTGATCTCCCAATGTGTTGCATGCCATCGGCACGTTCGAACCGAAGCCTCTCGCGGATCCGCACGGGGCAGATCCTCGCTGTATATTCGGCATTGGATTGCCGCTGTCCTGCGAACACATTGCTACGGACGGCCGCCGTTTGCTCGTTATGCGTTGTTATGGCTCGTTAGCTTCTGCGAGGCGAACCCAAGGTGCGAGGATCGCCGCGGCAAGGCGAGGGTCTGGCGGCCGAAACGGAAGACCCATGCCGGGCCGAGTTCCAGTGACTACTTCTCGCGGGTCGTAACCGAGACGCCGAGATCGATCGCCAGTGCAAGCATCAGAGCGGCGCCGCCGAGTCCGAACAGGATCAGATAATCGCTTCCGGTCTGGGCGTAGATCCACGAGAAGCCGTACGCTGCAGCCGCCTGGAATAGGGCAAAGCTGGTCGTAGCGTGGCTCCACATCGCGCGCTGTTGCTCGAGCGAATGCGGCACGAGCTCATGAACCCGTCCCAGGACCAGGGGCACGATACCCGGCGTGAAGCCGCCGAGGACCACGCTCGACACGATCAGGGACAGCGGCGCCGTGCTGACAGTGGGCAGCAGCACCGCAGCCATCTCGATCAGGAACGCGGCGCGGAGAGCAGGTCCGAACCCCGAACGGTCGCCGAGCTGACCGATGAGGAGTGGGCCGACGACTGCGCCGAGACCGTACAGCACCCAATAGCGGGAGCCCGCGGCAATGCCCTGGCCGAGGCCACGCGCCACGAAGTCGACAATGAAAACCATGTGCGGCACCAAGGCTACCGCATTGAGGCCGTATTGAAGCAACAGCGCGCGGCCAGCCAGCGAGCCGCGATGGTGCTTCGCTTGATGCGACGGCGTAGCAGCAGGCTCGGCTTCGGCCGGCCAGTTCCACCAGCTCGCGAGCGTGAGGAGCGTCGAGAGCATGCCAAGACCGTACCAGCTCTGCTGCAAGCCCTGTTGCAGCAGCAACGGCACGAGGGTGCCGGACGCGGCGACTCCCAGGCCGACGCCGGCGAAAATCACGCCGCCGACGGCTCCGCGCCGTGCCGCCGAGGTGTGTGGCAGAATGACAGAAGCCGTCAGCACCATGATGATGCCGCCGGCAAGGCCGGACAGGAAGCGCCAAGCGAAAAACCACATGAACGACAGCGGTGTTGCGCTCGCAATGAACGAGAGCGTGGCAAGCAGCATCATTGCCCGCAGCGTGCGGACCGCACCGACCCGGGTCGCGAGAGCTCGTGCCGCGAGCGCGCCAGCGAGATAACCGGCCAGGTTCGCCGCGCCGAGATAGACGACATCCGACGCGCTGAACCATTTCGCCGCAATCAGCGCCGGGATCAGCGGCGTATAGGAAAAGCGGGCGAGCCCGAGGCCGACCAGCGATGCAGACAGGCCCGCCACGGCGTATCGCCAGGTTGATCGTGAGTCGGATCCCGGCCGCGGGGGCAGCCGGGACTTGATGTGCTGCATCGAATCTGCGTCGGTCATGTCATCCTCCTGCGCGCGAAACGCGACGGATCAGTCCGTCCGAGCGGCGCGGCGGCGGAATTCCTGCACGGGCACGCCGCCCCAGCCCCAATTGTCGGTGTCGACTTCCTCGATCACGACGAAGGTGGACTCGAGCGGCTTGCCGAGCACGTCGCGCAGCAGCTCGCTCGAGCCCTTGATCAGTGCGGCCTTCTCCTCCGCCGTGAGCGACGCCGCACCCGGCGCCGTTCCCTCGCGGGTCACTTGAATGGTGACGATGGGCATTGTCGTTCTCCTCCGCTCAGTGGCCGGCGCTCTGGCCGCCGTCGACATGCAGAATTTCGCCGGTGACAAAGGAGGCGCCCTCGAGATAGAGCACGGCATCGACGATGTCAGACATCTCGCCCATATGGCCGAGCGGGTGCAGTGCGTCGAGCTGGGCATGCGTCGCGACCGGGTGCATCGGCGACTTGATGATGCCGGGCGACACCGCATTCACGCGGATGCCGCGCCTGGCGTATTCGATCGCGAGCGACTTGGTCGCGGCGTTCAGCCCGCCCTTGCTCAGCGAGGCCAGCACCGAGGGCACATTCGAATTGGCCTGATCGACCAGCGTCGTCGTGATTTGGACGACGTGGCCAGACCCCTGCTTCTCCATTTCGGCGATGGCAAGCTGCGTGATGTTGAAGAAGCCCGCGACATTGGTGCCCATAACTGCGGCATAGTCCTCGGCCGTGTACTGGGTGAACGGTTTTGCGACGAAGATGCCCGCGTTGTTGACCAGCGTGTCGACTCGGCCGAAGCGGGCGATCGCTTGCGACACCACGCGCTCTGCGGTGGACCGCTCGGCGATGTCGCCTGCAACGGCGAGGACGTCGTCATCACCCGACGGCTTGATGGAGCGCGCCGTTGCGACGACGCGATAGTTGCGATCGCGAAAACCCTGGACCAGGGCAGCGCCGATACCCTGCGATGCACCGGTGATGATGGCGACCTTCTGCTCGATACCCATGACGGGCTCCTGTTGTTGGCTTGAAAACCTGCGCCAGCGGCGGCTGGCTTGGGCGTTGAGGTACGCTGCGGCGGCTTGCTTGCGAATATCCGCTGCCCGGCAGACACTCTTTCGCGACGCGAACGAATGCCGGATCGATCCTTGCGGAGGTTGTCGCAGCCGGCGCAAACGCCTAGCTTTCAGCCGAAATCTCAGGGGGGCTGCGGCGAGCGCATGGATCGACTGGATGCAATGAAGGTGTTCGTCCTTGCGGTGGACGAGGGAAGCTTGGCTGCGGCAGGGCGCAAACTCGGCCGCTCTCCTGCCGCGGTGAGCCGCGCAATCGCCTTCCTGGAGGAGCGTGTCGGCGCCGAGCTGCTGCACCGGACCACACGATCGATCAAGCTGAGCGAGGAGGGCGAGCGCTATGTCGAGGTTTGCCGCCGCGTCCTCACCGAGCTCGAGGAAGCCGAGGACATCGCAACTGGAGCGCGCGCGGCGCCGCGCGGCCTTCTCACGATCACGGCTCCCGTCGTGTCGGGCGAGATGGTCTTGCGCCCCATCCTTGATGCGTTCCTGGACACCTATCGAACTCGATTGGATCAGATCAGGCGCGATCATGGCCACCGCGCAGTAGCCGGTCTCACCAAGGATCGAATTGAGGAGAAGATTCTCAAGCCGCTTCATAACAAGCCCGGCGCGAAGATAGACACGCTCAAGAAGCTCCGCATCCTCATCCGGCACGCCAAAGACCTGAAATGGCTCACGGCTGATCCGTCCGATGGCATCAAGCGAGGGAAGTCAAAGGAGATACGGGCCTGGACAGATGCAGAGCTGGCGGCGTTCGAGAAGCGATGGCCCTTCGGCACAAAGCAGCGAGCTGCCTACGAGCTAATGCTCAACGTTGGTACTGCTCGCGTTGACACGCACCTAACCACATGGATTCAAGCTGACGCGGAGGACTTCGAATATACGCGCCGCAAGACGGGCATTCCTGTCCTCGTGGAGAAGGCAGACTCGCTGCGCCAAGCGCTCGCCGCGTTGCCGCGGAAACACGTCTGATTCTAACGACCGAATATGGAAAGCCATTCACCGTCGACGGGTTCAGCGGCTGGCTGAGAGCCGCAATCACCTCGGCCGGCATCGCAGATCTGAGTTGTCAGCCGCACGGTCTCCGCAAGACGTCCGGGCGACTGGCTGGAGCAACGGCGCACGACATCATGGCCGCGATGGGCCACCTAACGCTCGCCGACGCCGAGCGTTACACGCGCGAAGCGGATCGTAGGCGCGGCGGACGGCGCGCGATCGTAAAGCTTGAGGATAAGGCGAACAGAAAACCCCAAACCCATTCTGCAGGTTTGGGGAATGTGGCAAAAACCCAAGGAATTTCAAAATGAAGAAGAAGGCCTTGGCGCTCCCTAGGGGAATCGAACCCCTGTTTCAGCCTTGAGAGGGCCGCGTCCTAACCGCTAGACGAAGGGAGCGTAAGGGCTAGCCAATAGCCTCGAAATTTGTCCACCGCAAGGACCCCGAGGGGCCTTTTACGGCTCATTGGCGAATTTCAGCCGTCCGGTGGGCTTCAGGGTATGGGCATCGAAGGTGCGGATCTCGACGATTCCGCCGAGATCCAGCGTCACTACGAGGCGGTCGCCGGCGACCCCGGTCGAGACGATTCTGGCGCCCTTGGGCAGGGTGGCAGTGACATCGCTTGCCGCTTCGACCGCCCTTCCCTCAGACTTGAAAAGGCGGTAGCCCACCGCGATCAGCACGGCGCAGAACGCCAGCGCCGTGGTCAACCCCGCGATCAGCATCATCCGCCGCACCCGCGCGAACAGCGCGGCCTGCTCGGGGGTCGGTTCGGGAAGAGCGGTATCAGACGTCGTCATGGAAAGCCCTGGGTCAGCGCAAAGGTTGGAGGTTGTGGTCGAAGGCTCCGAGGGCTCGGCCCGGCTCGACCGCGTGCTGGCGGCGCGCCTGCCGGAGCTGTCGCGATCGAGGCTGAAAGCCCTGATCCTGGCGGGCGCAGTGCACCTGAAGGCCTCCGCGGTCCGCGACCCCGCTTATCACGTCGCATCCGGCGATACGATCATAATCGACGTGCCGGAAGCGGCGCCCGCCGAGCCCAAGGGGGAGGACATCGCCCTCGATATCGTGTTCGAGGACGACGACATCGTCGTCCTCAACAAGCCCAAGGGCCTCGTCGTGCACCCCGCGGCCGGCCACGAGACCGGCACCTTGGTGAATGCGCTGATCGCCCATTGCGGCGCCTCGCTCTCCGGCATCGGCGGAGTGCGCCGGCCCGGGATCGTGCACCGGCTCGACAAGGACACGACGGGGCTGATGGTGGTTGCCAAGAACGATCTCGCCCACGCTTCATTGACGGCGCAATTCGCCGATCACGGCCGCACCGGCGCGATGCGGCGCGGCTACATGGCATTCGCCTGGGGCGTGCCGAACCGGCACCGCGGCACCGTCGATGCGCCGATCGACCGGCATCCGCATGCACGCGAGAAGATGGCCGTGCGCCAGGGTGGCCGCGAGGCGGTGACGCATTGGGAGATCCTGGAGAGCTTCAAGGGACGCGACGGCAAGGGCGTCGCCGCCCTGCTCGCCTGCGAGCTCGAAACCGGCCGCACCCATCAGATCCGCGTCCATCTCGCCCATATCGGCCACCCGCTGATGGGCGATGCCGTCTATGGCCCGCATTTCAAGACCAAGGCCAACCAGCTCGGCCCCGAGTCGCAGGCAGCTTTGGCGGCGCTGGGGCGGCAGGCCTTACATGCTTACCTGCTGGTATTGGAGCACCCGAGGACGGGAGAATTACTGCACTGGGAGGCGCCTTTGCCGGAGGATTTGCTTCTCCTGGAACGTGCGCTCAAGGCGGCGCTATGACGCAGGCCGCTTCAGAAAGCCTTTACATTACAAAAAGTTATAGCTGCCACACGGGGACGTGACGTCAGCAATCCTTCCCTTTTTGACTCCCCATGGGGTATATTGCGTGTGCGTTGAAATGACCAACGCGGAACATCGCAGCTACGGCCGGCTTTAACACAGCGGTCGTCTGCCTGGCCCGCCGCTATCGGGGGCCTGAACCTTTTGGAGGGCGCACTATGGCCCGTACCGCTGCTTTGCCGGTCCTCAATGGAGAATCCGGCCTTTCTCGCTACCTCGCCGAGATCCGCAAATTCCCGATGCTGGAACCGCAGGAGGAGTACATGCTCGCCAAGCGTTGGCGCGAGCATGACGATCGCGACGCGGCACACCAACTCGTCACCAGCCATCTCCGCCTCGTGGCCAAGATCGCCATGGGCTATCGCGGCTACGGCCTGCCGATCTCCGAGGTCGTCTCGGAGGGCAATGTCGGCCTGATGCAGGCGGTGAAGCGATTCGAACCCGAGAAGGGATTCCGTCTCGCCACCTACGCCATGTGGTGGATCAAGGCGTCGATTCAAGAGTACATCCTGCGTTCGTGGTCGCTCGTGAAGATGGGCACCACCGCGAACCAGAAGAAGCTGTTCTTCAACCTGCGCAAGGCGAAGAGCAAGATCAACGCACTGGACGAAGGCGATCTCCGCCCCGACCAGGTCAAGTTGATCGCCAAGCGCCTCGGCGTCACCGATCAGGACGTGATCGACATGAACCGCCGCCTCGGTGGCGACGCGTCGCTCAACGCACCGATCCGCGACGATGGGGAAGCCGGCGAATGGCAGGACTGGCTGGTCGACAACACGCCCAACCAGGAAGCCATGATGGCGGAGCACGAGGAGTATGATCACCGCCGTGACGCGCTGAACGGCGCCATGGGCGTGCTCAACCCGCGCGAACGCCGCATCTTCGAGGCCCGCCGCCTCGCCGATGAGCCGATGACGCTGGAAGACCTTGCTGCCGAGTTCGGCGTGTCGCGCGAGCGCGTCCGCCAGATCGAGGTCCGCGCCTTCGAGAAGGTGCAGTCCGCGGTCAAGGGCACGATCGCAAAGGCCGAACAGGCCGCGCTGGAAGCCGCGCATTAAGCGCGGCGGTTCAGCGCCAGAGATTGGCGGATCGAAAGAGACGAAAAGCCGGCGGCAACGCCGGCTTTTTTGTTGGCGTGAGGCGAACTGCGCCCGTGTGGGCACACCGCCTACTCCCCCCATTCCCGTGCCATCGTCGCGAGCGTGCAGCCTTCGCAATAGCGCGCGTCCTTGTAGTCGATCCAGTTGTGCGCGTAGACGCGCTCGAGCGGGATGTCGTAGCGCGCACGCAGCACCTTGACGAGGATCTTCCACGCCGCGACCTGTGCCTCGGTCGGCCCCGCCGTCACGTCGGGATAATTGCCGGCGAACTCGACGCCGATCGAATTGTCGCGCACCACCTGGCGGTAGGTCGGACGGTTGTCGATGTACTTGTTGTCGTTGCGGTTGGCGCCGTCGCCGTGGGTCGGCACGAGGTTCTCGGCGACCGCCCAATAGACCGTGCCGTCGGTCTCGACCCAGACCGTGACGCCACGCCGCGTCGGGTTCTTCGCCTGCGCCTGCGCGCCGCCGCGGGCCGAGCCCGCCGGTCCCTCGGTCTGGTGCACGATGATGTTGCGCCAGGATCTTGCGCTAGCGAGGTCGCCCCACGGCGCCAGCCAGACGATCTTCAGGCCGGGGATGTCGGGCGTGCCGGAGGCGCGCGCGAGCCTGGCGAGCTCGGCATCCGCAGCAGCGGCGGGGACGAGCGGAAGGAGAGCGGCCAACGTGGCCGCGAGCAGGCGAAATATCATCATGCGGGGTCCAATGCGACCCAAGCCTAACAGGCTTTACGCGAATGTCCTCAGCGTCCCGACAGACTCGGGCGAAAGCGGCGGGGCGGGGTCATAGACCGCAAAATCGTTCTTGCCGTTCTTTTTGGCGGCATAGAGGGCGTGGTCGGCATTGGCCATCAGGCGGTCCGGGAAATCCCCGATGCCGCGGTCCCACTCCGCAACGCCGATCGAGATCGCGATCTGAATGTCGCGGCCGCTGCAGCTGGCGGCGTCCTGACGGCAGACTTCGAGCACGCGGCGGGCGATCGCGGCCGCCTCGCGCAGCGACGAGGACGGCAGCACGATGCAGAACTCGTCGCCGCCGGTGCGGGCGAGCATGTCGCCGGGCCGCAAGCGCGTCTGCGCCATCAGGGTGAAGTGCTTGAGGCAGGCATCGCCGGCGGCATGGCCATGGGTGTCGTTGATGGTCTTGAAGCCGTCGAGGTCGATCAGCAGCAGCGAGAACGGCTCACCGCTGCGCCCCGAACGGGCGCATTCCTCGGTCAGGCGCTGCAAGAGATGCCGCCGGTTGGCAACGCCGGTGAGATCGTCGAGCAACGCGAGGTCGGCAACCTCGTTGCGCAGCCGCTCGATCGCCATCAACAGACAGGCGAAATTCCAGGCCATGGCCAGGAACACCAGCAGCAGGATCATCAACGTCTGCAAGCCGTTGAAGTTGACCGCCGTTATGGCGCCGCCATAGCCGAGCAGCGCCGCCCCGGAACGCACGACGTGAATGGACAGCAGGAGAAATCCCACGATCGCAGCGAGGCGTGCGCCGGGATTTTCCCGCCCATTCTGCTGGCCGAGCAGCAGCGGCAACGTGAGGATGATCGGTGTCGATTGTGCCAGCGAGTAGATCACGATCCGCATCGGCATGTGGTCGGTGACGACCAGGAAGAAGGCGAGGCCGGCGCTGGCAAGCAGCGAGCTGCCGATCGCCGCCGGCCAGGACACCGGCCGGTGATAGAACCGGGCCACGCCCATGCAGGCGAGCCATGACGAGAAGATCATGAGGCCGCCGCCGCCGACCAGCGGAAAGGCCGGCTCCATGACGTCGCGCAGCATGGAGATCGCCGCGCCTGCCGCCGCCAGCACGGCGCCCGCAGTCCAATACCGAGCCGCCTCGAATTTGGGATAGGCGCGCGCCACATAGGCCCAGATCAGGCCCAGCGACAGGAAGTTGATGACGATAACGATCCAGAGTGTCGACACGCTCAGCATGGCGACTGCGGGACGCGCATGGTCCCGCCCTCTTCGCTCGGCAACTGCCCGTACATACCCGCCCCCGTGTTCTTGCGGACGATCATGCGCGCGGCGCGCTTAATGGAGTCTCACCGCAATTGCGTAAACTCGGGCATTGGTTTTGGATTGATGAATCCCGCAGCGCGATTTCGGCTTCGTTAAGCAAGCCCCGGCGCGCACCAGCGCCGTGCCCCCGGACGCGCGCGAAGCGGATTCGCGCGGCAAAATCACCCGAAAATGCATCTGAGCTGTGGATAACAGGATGACACGGATGTGACGAGGCGGGGCAGCCGGCTCCGAATCTGCTGAGTTTGTCGTCGAGGATGTTGCGAGGCTGGCCCTCCGCCGAGCACCCTCGTGTCGCGTTCCACCATTAACCTTTGAGAGGATACTATGGCTAAGAAAGCGAAGAAGGCGGCGAAGAAGAAGGCGAAAAAGGCCAAGAAGGCGAAGAAGAAGTAACGAGGCTTCTGTTTCTTTGCCCGGGTGGAGTGAGCTCCGCCCGGGCGTCGGGTCGATCGAAGATGGCGGGCGCAAGGCCCGCTTTTTTATTGTGCGAGAGTTCGAAGTGTACCCGCTCTAACAGCGTCATGGCCGGGCTTGTCCCGGCCATCCACGCCTTGCCGCACAGTCCGAAGAGCGTGGATGCCCGGGACAAGCCCGGGCATGACGAGACCTTTCGAGAGGTGACGAAGAAGCTATCGCTCCGACAACGCCAGCTTGGCGCCGAGCGCGGCGAAGCCGGCGGCAAAGGAGCGGCGCAGCCAGGCCATGACGGCCGGGCGGGAGATGACGCGCTCGCGCACCGCGGCGGCGCAGAGGCCGTAGAGCACGAACACCGCAAAGGTCATCGCCATGAAGGCGCCGCTCAATTCCAGCATGCGCGCCAGCACATGGGCCTCGTCCTCCGCGACGAATTGCGGCAGGAAGGCGAGAAAGAAGATCGACAGTTTTGGATTGAGGATGTTGATCAGGAAGCCGGTGACGATGACGCGGCTGCTCGATCTTTCCCTGATCTCGCCCCCAACCGCCAGCGCCCCGGTCTCGCGCAGAGCCTGCCAGGACATGTAGAGCAGATAGGCGACGCCGCACCATTTCAGCGCGGCGAAGGCGAGCGCGCTGGTGTGGAGCACGGCGGCAAGACCGAGCATCGCCGCCGCCATGTGCGGCACGATGCCGAGCGTGCAGCCGAAGGCGGCCGCCACGCTGGCGCGCGAACCGCGGGTCAGCGCCGCGGCCAGCGTGTAGAGCACGCCGGTGCCGGGGGAAGCGACGACGATGAGCGAGGTGAGCAGGAAGGACCAGGTCATGGTCCGACCTTATCACCGCAGGGCGCTGCGAGAAAGCGGGCGCGTCAGGACAGCTGAGCGATCTCGGCCTCGCGCAGCACGTCGAGCGGCGCCCAGGGCTTGGCCCAGAACTTGGCGCCGTCGGGCAGGGCCTGCTTCAAAGGCCGGCCCGAGGTGACGACGACGTCGAGCTTGGGATTGCGGTGCTTGGCGACATGCGCGAGCTCGACGCCGTTCATGCGGCCGGCCAGCTGGACGTCGGTCAGCATCAGACAGAGCGCGCCGGCGTTCTTGTCGAGCACGCGCTCGGCGGCCTCGGCGCTTTCGCACTGGATGACCTGGTAGCCGCTCTCCTCCAGGAGGACGCAAAGCATCTCCCGCTGCATGGCGTCGTCTTCAACGATCAGCGCTGTCGCGCGTAATGGCGTCGCTTGTCCCATCGGCGGCTCCCAATGCATGCCCTCATAACGCATGTTAAAAACCCAGGCGGACGTGGGTTCGGTTTCATTTCAAAAAAAAGTAATTCATAGTTCCATCATCGGGGACTTGACGGGGGAACTCATGACGACGATTCGGGGCGCCGCCGCCATCACGGGAGCCGCGAGCGGCATCGGCCGGGCGCTGGCGATCGAGCTCGCCCAGCGCGGCTGCGACCTCGCGCTGGCCGATCGCGACGAGGGCGGATTGAAGGCGCTCGCGGCGGAGATCGGAACAACGCGCAAGGTCAGCCTGCACCGCGTCGACGTCGGCGAGGCCGGCGACATCGCGCAGTTCGCGAGCGAGGCCATCGCCGCGCATTCTTCCCTCGGCATCGTCGTCAACAATGCCGGCGTTGCGCTGATGGGCACATTCGAGGAGATCGACCAGGCCCAGATGGACTGGCTGTTCGACATCAATTTCTGGGGCGTGGTGCACGGCACGCGGGCCTTCCTGCCGCACCTGAAGACGAAGGCCGAGGCGCACATCGTCAACCTCTCCTCGATCTTCGGCATCATCGCCCCGCCGGGCCAATCGGCCTATGCCGCGGCGAAGTTCGCGGTGCGCGGCTTCTCGGAGAGCCTGCGGCACGAGCTCAGCGTCGCGGGCAGCCCGGTGAAGATGTCGGTCGTGCATCCCGGCGGCATCGCCACCGCGATCGCGCGCAACGCCCGCACCGGCGTCGGCGTCACCGACAATGCCCGCCGCGCGCAATCGATCGAACGGTTCGAGAACGCGGCGAAGACCTCGCCGAAGGACGCGGCACTGCGCATCATCAGGGGCATCGAGCGGAACGAGCCGCGCATCCTGATCGGCAACGACGCCCGCTTCATGGATCTCTTGCAGCGCTTCCGCCCGGGAACCTATTGGGCGCCGCTGCAGCGGCGGCTGGAGAAGATGGCGAAGGGGGCGTAGGCGCGTGGCGCTTCAGCAGTGCTCTCCTATCACCCCACCCACCGCTGTCATGCCCCGGCTTGACCGGGGCATCCAGTACGCCGCGGCCCCTCGGCTCCATCGCTGCTCTCTGGAATACTGGATCGCCCGGTCAAGCCGGGCGATGACAGCGAGTATGTGGGACGCTCGTGCCACCAGTCGTCACTGCCCCATCAGCCGATCGGCGAAATAGCCGATGGTCTTGCGGTACACCACCGCCCTGTTCCACTCGCGCATCGCCTCGAAGTTCGGCGTGCCCTCGCCATAGGGCTGGCCCATCTTGAAGCCGCTCGTGTGCAAGAGGTTCGCGGTCGAGGCGAGCACGTCGGGGATGCTGTGGCGGAGGTCGACATGGCCGTCGCCGTCGAAATCGACGCCGTACTTGATGTAGGACGATGGCAGGAACTGGGTCTGGCCGATCTCGCCGGCATAGGCACCGATCATGTCGCGCAGCTGGAGGTCGCCGCGCTGCACGATCTTGAGCGCGGCCAGCAGCTCGCCCTGGAACAGATCGGTGCGGCGGCAATCATGCGCGAGCGTCGCCAGCGTGCGGACCACCGGCAGCTTGCCGGTGTCGCCCTTGCCGAAATCGCTCTCCAGCCCCCAGATCGCGACCAGGATATAGCGGGGCACGCCGAACTTCTGCTCGATGCGCGACAGCAGCGCGGCATGCCGCTGCAGCATCGCGCGCCCGCCATTGATGCGGCCGGGGCCGACCCGGGTCGAGACGTACTGCTCGAAGGTCTTGTTGAAGGTGTAGCGCTGGCGGCGGTCGAAGGCGAGCACCGCAGGGTCGGGCGCAACGCCGCCGAGCGCCGCATTGGTCACGCCAGCCGAGACGCCGGCGGCCTGAGCCTCCTGCGCCATGCTGGCGATGAAGCCGTTGAAGTCGCCGCCGCAGCGGGCGGCCTGCGCCGACCCGCCGGCCAGAGACGCGACCAAGGCGGCAGCGAAAAGCAGTCTCAGCATGTGGAGCAATCCCCCAAGAATCCCAGTGCGAAGCAGCGCAGATCATGCCCGGGAACGCCACGAGCGTCAAAGCGCAAGGCTCGAAGGACAAGGCTCGCAGCAAGGCTTGATCCGCATCAAACCGTCCCACGCCGTGCTTTCTAGACTGGACCGAGCAGGAGAACCGCACATGACCGGAATTACCTTGACCGCCGAGCAGATCCGCAATGCGCCCGCCCCGGTGCGGCAATGGATCGAGCAGGAGGTGATCGCCGCGCTCGGCCTTGCGCCACGGACGCCGGCGGCCGCGCCGTCGCAAGTCCCCCACCTCGTCGCCTGCAGCGTGGAAGACATGGCCGGCGTGCTCGAGCACATCCGCGGCGCGCTTCCGGCCGTGAACGTGCTGTTCGAGCTCGGCCGCCCCGGCATCAGCTTCGGCCGCCCCGCGGTGATGACGTTCCGCCTGATGGACCTCCTGCATCACACGCGCCTCTCGGACGTCAGCGAGGTCATGACGTGTCTCGAGATGATCAACCAGGCGCTGACCGAGGTGAAGAAGGACGCTTCCGTGCGGTTCTGCGGCTTCGACAATGAGGGCCATTGCCTGATCGCGCCGCAGACGCAGGAGAGTATCGCGACGCTGTGGCAGACCATGATGGAACGGCAGCAGGCGGCGCGCGCGGCGCCGGCGGCGTGACGGGAACGGCATCGCCATGCGCAACCGCCAGCAGCCTCCATCGACCCGCTCCCTCCTGCGCATCCCGCTGTTTCGCCTGCTCGCCATCAACCTCGCGATCGGCGCCGCCGCCGCCGTGCTCTTGGTCGGCGGCCTGCTCTGGCTCAACCCCGGGCATCTGCGCGAGCTGATCTTCGCCGACCGCGCACCCGGCATTGCGCTCGTGCTGCTGCTCGCTTCCTTCCTCATCACCTTCGGCTCGGCCGCGATGGGCAGCGCGATCATGGCGCAGGGACGCAAAGAGCCTGGCGACAAAGGCGGCGGACGGGGATCACGGCTCGCCGTGCAGGAGGTGGTGCACCGCCGGCGAGATTGAGGCGCGCAGCGCGAAGCGCGTGCGTCGGCGCCGAAACAAAACCGCAAAAACAACCCCATGCACAGTAGAAGTCTTGATGTGATCTTTACGATTTTTCCGAATCAACGTTGACCGTCGGGCAAAACAGTGGTATGGTGCCAACATCGCAAGACTCCAGACGCTGATGCCCGCGCGCTCTCGTTGCCTTCCGAGAGCGCGGCAAGATGAACAAAGTACTTCGAGGATCCAAAGCATCTGATTTTCGAAATTGTGGGAAATCGCGATATCCATCAGCTGCATATCTGATGCGCCTGCTGCGACATCGTCGCGCGGCGATTTACCTTGCCATCGCGGCGCGCCTTCTATAGCCTTCTATTTTAGGTTGTCGCCCTGCCAGCCCCGGGCGACGCTGAAAAGATAAACGGCGGGCTTCGGCCCGCCGTTTATTGAAAGGCGTGGCGACGATCGCGAAAGTCATTTGTCCGAAAGTTATTTGCCCGAAAGTCATTTGACTGCGGCGTCCTGATCGAGGACAAGCCGCCATGGCCAAAAAACCCGGAACCAACCCCAAAGGCGAATTCGTCTTCTTCAACGTCGTCTACGAAGACGATTCCCAACGCTCCAACCGCCGCGTGCCGGCCGAGCTCCTCGGCGGCCTCGACGGCGACGAACCCGCCCGCGCCTTCATCATGGAACAGGACCGCGAGATCGCGGAAAAGTCAGGCAAGCCGGCGCTGGAGATCAAGCGGATCGAGCGGGTGGGGGCGAAGAAGAAGTAGAAGGGCCGAGGTGGGCGCTCACCAGCGCCCGCTCCATCTATTCCAGGCAAATAGCAGATCGGCAAACCGGTCATAGGCAAACCGCGTGACCGGCACCGCCACGCGATTGCCTGATAGCGCCGCAAGCCACCCCTGCCCAGGCGTTAACCGCCACAGTGCAATCGCGACATCCGTGCCGACGATAAGCCGGCCGGCCTCGTCGGTCGCATGAAGTCGGCGCCTGATGTCGTCGAGCGAACCGCCAAAGTGCGCCAGCGCGTCAGGCTGCTCGTTGACGTCCCTGAACTCGACCGTGCCCGCACACACCAGCGCCAGCAGCTTGTTGCGGTGCCAGTCGATGCCGGCGTCACAGACGGGGCAGCGGGTGTTGTAGTAGACGGTGAGGTGGGGTGGCATCAATGCGCCGTTCTCGTCGGAATTATAGGCCGAGAGAAAGCCAGGTGAACGCCTTCTAAAGCTGCCGTTACAAACGCACAAGGAAGGGCGACCCGACCTCGGCCCGTCGAATTGCGCGGCAGCCTCGACGGCGACGAGCCCGCGCGCAACTTTATTGGGGAGCAGGATCACGAGTCGCGGAAAAAGCGCGAGGCCGGTGCTGGAGATCGAGCGGATTCAGGGGCGGGGCAAAGAAGAAGTTGTCCCCGTCATTGCGAGCGCAGCGAAGCAATCCAGAGATGCGTCTGGATGGCGGCAGAGCAGACCTGATTTGCTTAACCTGAGTTCTTCGCGTTTTGACCCCGAGCGCATCGCGCGTGAAGTGGGGCCACTGCTCATATTGCGGGCAGCTGTGGCGCACAGGTGACACTTGGAGGGCGACTCATGGGCTATACTGCATCATCAATTCGCATTCCATGTCTGAAAGTTGGGAAAGATAATGAAAAAGCTCGCCATCGCCGCTGCCGCTCTCGTCCTCGGTACCGCCGGCGCGTCAGCAGCCGATCTGGCCGCCCGGCCTTACACCAAGGCGCCCGCGCCCGTCGCTGCCGTTTATAACTGGACCGGATTCTACATCGGTGCGCAGGTTGGTTACGCCTGGGGCGATAACAGCACCCGTGAGTTCGTCACCGCAACCGGCGTCCCCACCGGCTTCGTCCAAGGCTTCAACGCTGATGGCGTCGTTGGCGGTGGTCACATCGGGTACAACTGGCAGTTTGGCCAATTCGTCTTCGGTCTCGAAGGCGATCTGGAAGGCTCGGATGTCAAGGGCGGTTATCGTCTTGGAAACCTCAACGGCACGGACTTCCGGATTGATGCTCAGGCCTCCATCCGTGGTCGCCTCGGTGTTGCTTTCAACAATTCGCTGCTCTACGTGACCGGCGGTGCGGCCTGGGCTGATATGGACCACACTTACGTGCTTGCGAACGCTCTGTTTGAGACCGTCTCCACCACGCGCACCGGCTGGACCGTGGGCGCAGGCTGGGAATACGGCTTCACGCCCAATTGGTCGGCCCGTGTTGAATATCGCTACACGGACTTCGGCAATTTCCGGAATGCCTCTACCGCTGCGTTCCCCGGCTTCTCGTACGAGCATGATCCGGTATTCCACACCGTGCGTGCGGGTGTCAGCTATCGCTTTGGCGGCCCGGCGGTCTCGGCCTACTGATCTATCCAACCTGACCAGAATCAGAGTCTCAAAGCCCCGGCTTCGTCCGGGGCTTTTTGTTGCCTGCTAGCGAAAAATACTAGAAATAGGATTGGGACGGGCGGGCCGTGGCGATATCAGCTGCTAGCCCATCTCGGAAGTCGGGCGCCGTCCGCTCTTTTGTTGCTGTCGGAATAGAAGCAGACATGGATAGGGCAATCGCCTGGTGAGTACAAACTGCAGCCTGGATTGCTTCGTCGCAAGCGCTCCTCGCATTGACGGGGCGAGAGCCGGGTCAAAGAAAAACGGCGGGCTGTTGGCCCGCCGTTTTCGTTCTGATTGGAATCCGGATTAATTATCCAAAAAGCTCCGCAGCTTCCTCGACCTCGACGGATGCTTCAGCTTCCTAAGCGCCTTCGCTTCGATCTGGCGAATACGCTCTCTCGTCACCGAGAACTGCTGGCCGACCTCTTCCAGCGTATGATCCGTGTTCATGCCGATGCCGAAGCGCATGCGGAGCACGCGCTCTTCGCGCGGGGTGAGCGAGGCGAGGACGCGCGTGGTGGTCTCGCGCAAATTGGACTGGATCGCGGCGTCGATGGGCAGGATCGCGTTCTTGTCCTCGATGAAATCGCCGAGATGCGAATCCTCTTCGTCACCGACCGGCGTCTCCAGCGACAGCGGCTCCTTGGCGATCTTGAGGACCTTGCGGACCTTCTCCAAGGGCATGCCGAGCTTTTCGGCGAGCTCTTCCGGGGTCGGCTCGCGGCCGATCTCGTTCAGCATCTGGCGGGACGTGCGCACGATCTTGTTGATCGTCTCGATCATGTGCACGGGGATGCGGATGGTGCGGGCCTGGTCGGCGATCGAGCGGGTGATCGCCTGCCGGATCCACCAGGTGGCGTAGGTCGAGAACTTGTAGCCGCGGCGGTATTCGAACTTGTCGACCGCCTTCATCAGGCCGATGTTGCCTTCCTGGATCAGGTCGAGGAACTGCAAGCCGCGGTTGGTGTACTTCTTAGCGATCGAGATCACGAGGCGGAGGTTGGCTTCCACCATCTCCTTCTTGGCCTGGCGGGCCTCGCGCTCGCCCTTCTGCACGGAGTGCACGATCTTGCGGAACTCGACGATCTCGAGGCCGGTCAGCGCGGCGAGCTGATGCACCTCGTGGCGGAGGTCCTTGATGCGGTCCTTCTCGTGGTGGACGAAGTTCTTCCAGCCCTTGGCCGACAATTTCGAGACACGGTTGAGCCAGCGCGGATCGAGCTCCGAGCCGGTGTAGTTGCGCAGGAAATCCTCGCGCGCGACGCCGTGGCTGTCGGCAAGGCGCATCAGGCGGCCCTCATGCGAGACGAGGCGCTTGTTGATGTCGTAGAGCTGCTCGACGAGGCTGTCGATACGGGCCTGGTTGAGGCGCAGCGACTTCACCTCGACGATGATCTCGTCCTTCAGCTTCTTGTACTTGCGCTCCTGGTGCGGCGAGAGCGACTCGTTCTGGAGCTGGTTCTGGATGTCCTGCTCCTGAAGCTTGCGCAGCTTCTTGTAGCTGTCGGCGATGCGATCGAAGATCTCGACCACCTTCGGCTTGAGCTCGGCCTCGATCGCCGCGAGCGACATCTGGTTCTCGAACTCGTCGTCGTCCATGTCGGCTTCGGCCGCGGCCTCGCCCGGATCCTTCTCCTCGCCCTCGGGGGCGGCCGCGGGCGCGGCGCGGAACGGGGTCGGCGACGGGGGCGCGGCGGGCGGCGCGACATGCGCGGGCGCGGCTGCAGACGCGGTGGCTTCGCCGCCCTCGGCCGAGGCTTCGCCGCCCTCGCCATTGGGACCTGCGATCATCGCGGTGTTCATGCCGCCCTTGGCGTCCGGGCCGGCATAGGTCGCTTCGAGATCGATGATGTCGCGGAGGAAGATCTTGCCTTCGTTGAGCTCGTCGCGCCAGATGATGATGGCCTGGAAGGTCAGCGGGCTTTCGCAGAGACCCGCGATCATCGCCTCGCGGCCGGCCTCGATGCGCTTGGCGATCGCGATTTCGCCCTCGCGGGAGAGCAGCTCGACCGTGCCCATCTCGCGCAGATACATGCGCACGGGATCGTCGGTGCGCTCGCCCGGCTCGCTCTTCTTGACCTCGGTGACGGCCTTCTGGGTGACCTCGACGAGCTCGTTATCGGTCTCGTCGTCGCCCTCGTCCTTCTCCTCCTCGCCTTCGGTGTCGTCGGCTTCGGTGACGTTGATGCCCATGTCCGAGAGCATCGACATGATGTCCTCGATCTGTTCGGGCGAGGTCTGGTCGGACGGCAAGACTTCGTTGAGCTGATCGAAGGTCACGAAGCCGCGCTTCTTGGCCTGCTTGATCATCTTCTTCACGGCGGCGTCGGACAGGTCGAGCAAGGGCGAGGGCGCGTCCTGGGAGTCCTTCTCCGGCGCATCCGCTGCCTTGTCGTCTTTTTCCTTGTCCTTCGCCTGCAGCGTCTTTGCCTTGGTGGCCATCCATTGCTCCTAAACGCGCTTCATGCGAGACGCGCCGCGCCTTCGCGTGAATTCACATGAACCTGTTGCTCGACGCTCTCGCTTCGGCAGCTCTCGACACGGAAAGGGCGGCGCACAAACCTCTCGCCACCCCCAACTCTCTCTCGCCGGAATTGCCTAACGCTTCGTCAGCCTCTTTGTCGCGGCGGATGCAGGTGTAGTGCCAACAGCGATTGCGCGGATTCATTCCTGACGCGTCTGTTATGCCTGCGGCCGCCTCTGGGCCAAAGTGCTACAAGACCGTTAAGCCTCGATTAACCCTGTTTTTGCCGCCAAACCTAGGATTTGGCGAGTCTTTTAGCGGTTCCAGCCGTGGCCGTCCGCATGTTTCTTTCATCACATGCTCTTCTGGAGCCGGCCCGACAGCTCGCCAAAACCCTCGATCAGGGCTTCGGTACCGTCGACTTCCCCTATCCGAGCCTTGACGTCACGCAGCCACGCCAAATTGGCCTCGCTGGGATCCTCCCCCAAGGCCAGCTCGGCGTCTTTCAGCTCTCTAAGTAGTGAATGCCATTGCCGATGCAAGGCAACCAGCTGGTGCCAGGTGGCAAGAACGTCGTCCCGCGCCGCGCCCTCGCGGGCGGCCCACACCGCCTGGGTCGTGATGACATTCTCAACCCTTTGAAGAGTTTGAGAAAATCCGCCCTTTGCGAGGTCGCCGCGCATCTTTTCTGCCTGCTCGCCGGGGTCCGGCGAGTGGTGATGGTCGTTGGCGAAGGCGGCGATGATGCCGGCCCTGAGCTTGTGGGCCTCGGGATGGGCCAGCTCCAGGGCGGCGACCTCCTCCAGATGCTCGTGCAGCAGCCAGGGGTGGTTGATCAGGCATTGCAGGATCAGCGCCTCCCGGCGGGAGATGGCGCTGCGCTGGCCTCGCAGGATCGGGCTTGCCGCCAGCTGCGGGCTCGCCGCCTGGTAGGGGCCGGACGGTAGCGGGGTCGGACCCGGGGCGCCGCGGCGGCCGCCGAACCCTTGTCCGCCGAATCGATTCGCCCCGCCCCGCGGCTGAAACGGCCGGCCGCCACCGGGGCGGAAATTGCCCCGGCCGCCAAAGCCGCGCCCGCCTTCGGGAGCAAACGTGCGCTGCAGCCGCTCGACGAATTCGTCGCGATAATAGCGCCGCACCACCTCATCGCGGATGCCGTTCGTGAGCTCCCTGATGCGCGCCTCCAGCGCGGCGCGCCGCTCGGGCGTGGCGAAATTGCCGCCCTCGAGCTCGCGCGACCAGATCATGTCGGCGAGCGGACGGGCGGCGGCGATGACCTCCTCGATCGCGCCGCGCCCGCCCGAGCGCACGAGATCATCGGGGTCCTGCCCTTCCGGCAGCAGCGCAAAGCGAAGACTCTTGCCGGGCGCGAGGAACGGCAAGGCAAGGTCCGCAGCACGATAGGCCGCCTTCTGTCCGGCGCGGTCGCCGTCGAAGCAGAGGATCGGCTCGTCCGCCATCTTCCAGAGCAGCGCGAGCTGGCTTTCGGTGAGCGCGGTGCCGAGCGGCGCGACGCTGCCGGCAAAGCCCGCGGTGACCATGGCGATGACGTCGACATAGCCTTCGACCACGATCAGTGGGCTGCCGTCATGGGTGGCTTTGCGCGCGGTCTGGTGGTTGTAGAGATTGTCGCCCTTGTGGAAGAGCGGCGTCTCCGGCGAATTCAGGTATTTGGCCGGAACGTCCTTCTCCAGCGCGCGCCCGCCGAAGGCGATGACGCGGCCGCGCAGATCGGTGATCGGAAACATCACGCGATCGCGGAAGCGATCGTAGGGAACGGGGATGTCGTCGCCGCCGATCAACAGACCGGTCTCGACCATGTCCTCGACGGAGACGCCGAGCTTGCCGAGATGCTCCTTCAGCGCGAATCTTTCGCCCGGCGCATAGCCGAGGCGGAACTGCAATTGCGTCGCCGGCGAAATGGCGCGGTCGGCGAGATAGCCGCGCGCTTTCGCGCCCACGCGCGAGGCCAGCGTCTCGGCGAAGAATTTCGCCGCGAGATCCATCACGTCATGCAGCGAGCGCCGCCGCTGCTCCTCGCGCGCGGCGTTGGGCGTCACCGCCGGCAGCGGCAGGCCCGCCATATTTGCAAGCCGCTCCACCGCTTCCGCGAACGGCAGGCCGTCGGTCTCCATCACGAAGGTGATGATGTCGCCGTGCTTGCCCGAGGAGAAGTCGTGATAAAAACCCTTCTGGTCGTTGACGTAGAAGGACGGCGTCTTCTCCTGCTGGAACGGCGACAGCCCCTTCCACTCGCGCCCGGCCTTCTTCAGCTTGACGCGCTTGCCCACGACCTCGGAGACCGAAAGCCGGGCACGAAGCTCGTCGAGGAACTGGGGCGTGAAGCGCATGGGGCGAGTTTAGCCGAGCGTTTGAGTCGGGCGAAGGATCAGGGATATAGGGACGGCCCGGTCAAAGGCCAGGTTTGTCGGGCTTATCCGGCTTATTCGACCTATGCACAGGCCTACAGTCATTGCTCCGTCATTCCGGGGCGCGCGTAGCGCGAGCCCTCCATGGCGCCGCCGGGATGCTCGGAGAAATGGATTCCGGGCTCGCGCCAAGGGGCGCGCCCCGGAATGACGAGCCACTTGAACCGCGCCCGGTTCCACGCTTCCATACCGCCATGTTCAGGACCTTTCGGGGCGGCCAGACCCGGGGGTTGGCGGGTGACCTCGCTCTCGCCTGTGACGGGCGAGTCCCTGCCCTTCGTGCCGGCGCTGTCGGTGACCGACAGCGAGGCCGTCTCGTTGCCGCTGGTGCCCTCGCGCAATGCCTGGCGGCTGGTCGGCGTCGCCAGCAGCCTGCGCTACACGGAGCGGGCCGAGAAGCAGCAACTCGTCGCCGTGCAGGCCGGCCTCGGCCGGCTGGAGGCCACCAGCGCAGCACTGATCCCGATCCGCAAGTCGCAGGCCTGGTGGGAGCTGACCCAGGAAGAGCGCCGCAAGATCTTCGAGGACAAGTCGCACCACATCGCGAGCAGTCTTCGTTTCCTGCCCGCGATCGCGCGCCAGCTCTATCATTGCCGCGATCTCGGCGGCCCCTTCGATTTCCTGACCTGGTTCGAATTCGCCCCCGTGCACGCCTCGCTGTTCGAGGAGCTGGTGGCGATGCTGCGGCGGACCGAGGAATGGACCTATGTCGAGCGCGAGGTCGACGTGCGCGTGGTGAAGGAAGTGCTGTCGGCTTAGCGATCGAGGAATCGCCCGGATTCGATGCGCGGCAGATCGGTGACGGGCCAGTTGTAGACGTAGGTCCAAGCCTTCCCGGTGGTGCCGTCGGGCAGCGTCACCTCGATCATCTGCCGCAGATATTCGGTTGGCTCCGGAAAGCCCTCGCCGCAGGCCTCGTACATGTCGAGCTCGCGCAAGAGCTCGTCCGGCACACGCAGGTGAAACAGCTCGCCATGGACGATGTCGGTCGCCGCCTCGGAGAGCAGCAATCCCGGATAGTGCTTCACCAGAACGAGCCGGCCGCGGCAGGTGGCTTCACTGATGAATTCCGCATGGCCGGCGAGCAGCCGCGCCATCGGGTGGTCGAAGGCGCGCATCAGGGTGCCGTAAACGAAAAGTCGATCCGAGCTCATGCCGTTCCAACGTTGCGGCATCGGTGCGATACCGCTACTCCGTTTACACAGTTTGTCATTCCATAGGCAAATCAGGATGGCTTTGGATATAGCCGACGCAACTGACCAGCTGCTCGGCGAGGGCGACATTCCGCCCGTGCATGAGGTGAATACGGCAGGGACATCGCCGTTCCTGCTCACCGCGGACCATTACGGACGGGTGCTGCCGCGCGCGCTCGGCGATCTCGGCGTCGCGGAGAGCGATCTCGTCAGGCATATCGCCTGGGATATCGGCATCGCCGGCGTCGCCGAGCGGCTCGCCGAGATGCTCGATGCGCATCTGATCGCGCAGCGCTATTCGCGCCTGGTGATCGACTGCAACCGCCCGCCCGGCGTCGCAAGCTCGATCCCTGAGATCTCCGAGGCGACCGCCATCCCCGGCAATGAGGATCTGTCCGCCGCGGCCAAGGAGATGCGCCGGCGCGAGATCTTCGATCCCTATCACCGCCGGATTGGCGCTGCGATCGATGCGCGCATCAGGGCGGGCAGGCCGACGGTGCTGGTGGCGCTGCACAGCTTCACGCCGGTCTATTACGGCGAGCCGCGGCCCTGGCACATCGGCACGCTCTATCACCGCGACACCGTGCTGCCGCTTCTGATGCTGCAGCATTTGCGGGCCGAGAGCGCGCTCGTCGTCGGCGACAACCAGCCTTATGCGGTGAGCGACATCACCGACTACACGATTCCAATCCACGGCGAGGCGCGCGGCCTCGTCAACACCGGCATCGAGATCCGCCAGGACCTGATCGCCGAGGAGAGCGGCCAGCAGCAATGGGCCGAGCGGCTGGCGCGGATCCTGCGCGAGATCGAGGCCACGCTGCGCGAGCAGGGAATGAGTTAAGCGGTCACTTCGCCCGCGTCAGTGCCAGCCAGATGCCGCCGCCGATCATGAAGCCGCCTGAGATGCGCGACACCATCCGCGTTCGCCGCGCCGAGAAGAATTTTCGGGCGCGCCCGGCGGCAATCGCGTAGAGCGCATCGGTCATCACCGCCGTCACCATGAAGGTGGCACCCAGCAGCGCGACCTGCGGGAAATGCGGCTGGCTCATGTCCATGAATTGCGGGATGAAAGCGCCGAAGAACACCAGCACCTTGGGGTTCGACAGCAGCACCAGGAATCCCTGCAGGAAGAAGCCGCCGCGCGGCGGCGGAGGCGGTGCGTCGACAGCGACGCCTTCGACCGGCTCCCAGATCAGCTTGATGCCGAGCCAGATCAGATATGCGGCGCCGGCAAAGCGCACCCAGTCGAACCAATAGCCCATGGTCGCCATCAGCGAGGTCAGGCCGATCGCAACGATGCCGATGACGATGGCAAGCCCGGCCTGCGCGCCGGCCACGTTAATGAGCGCCGCACGCGTGCCGTGGCGCAAGCCATTGGCGATGACGAGGGTGACGATCGGCCCCGGCAGCAGCGCCAGCGCAATGCAGGCGGCGACGAAGGCGAGGTAGGCTTGCATGGACATCATGGGAGGGACTCGCTGAGGGCGGTTTCGCCGCATTAATGCATGGCGAGCGCTGGAACGGAAGACGCGTCAGTCGCTCCAAGCCGATCCCTTGACATGCAACCATTTAGTTGCCTATTATCGCCGCCATGGATGAGGTCTTCAAGGCGCTCGCGGATAGCTCGCGACGTTCGCTGCTCGACAGGCTTCACGCCAGAAACGGCCAGACACTGAACGAGCTCTGCGAGGGGCTTGCGATGACGCGACAGGCCGTCACCAAGCACCTTGCCATCCTGGAGGAAGCGAACCTCATCACCACCATCAGGCATGGACGCGAGAAGCTGCACTACCTCAACCCGATGCCGATCCATCAGATCGGCGAACGCTGGATCAGGAAGTTCGAGCGCAGCAAGCTCGCCGCGCTCAACGAGCTGAAACGTCAGTTGGAGAACGGCGACGAGTGAGTCCGCTCAACGAAGGATTTGATGCACGATGAACCTCGATCAATTCAAGCCGCTGACCGTCTACACCATCTACATCGCCTCGACGCCCGAGAAGGTGTGGGAGGCGCTGACGTCCGCCGAGTTCAGCCGCAAATATTTTTCCGGCTTTGCGGTGGAGATGGAGCCGAAGCTCGGCGGCAGCTTCGTCGTGCATGCGCCCGACGGCTCCGAGCACATCCGCGGCGAAGTGTTCGAATACGATCCGCCGAGGAGGCTCACAGTGAGCTGGAACGTCAATTGGCCGGACCTCGTGGAAAAGCTCGGCACCACCATCGTCACCTACGAGATAGAGCAGGCCGGCGAAGCCGTCCGCCTCACCCTGAGCCAACGCCACGACCGCGAGCTCAGCGACGACATCCTTTCCGGCGGCCGCACCGGCTGGCCCGCGATCCTCTCCGGATTGAAGAGCCTGCTGGAGACCGGCAAGGCGCCGCATATCGAGATGTCCCCGCCGGTGCGGTTGCTGGAGGCGCTGAAGGCGATGGGGATCAAGGTGCCTTGAGCGAGGCAATCTCCGCTGTCGTCCCGGGGCGCGCGAAGCGCGAGCCCGGGACCCATAACCACAGGATAAAGTTTGGCGAAGACTCGTGGTTACGACTTCGCGCCCCAACTTCTCCCTGGGGTTACGGGCCCCCGCCCCCGTGCGCAACTGCGCACTAGGCGGGGGCGACGGCCTACACCGGCGCCACCAACCGGCGGTACAGGTGCCATGTCGCATGCCCGAGCACCGGCAGCGTGACCACCAGCCCGAGAAAATAGGGCAGCGCCGAGACGATCAGCAGCATCACGATCAATGCGGCCCAACCGATCATCGGCAGCGGGCTCGTCACCACCGCGCGCACGCTCGTCACCATGGCCGTGACGAAATCGACCTCGCGATCGAGCAGCAGCGGGAACGACACCACGGTCAGCGAGAACAGGATCAGCGACAGCACGGCCCCGACCGCATTGCCGATGGCCAGGAACAGCAGGCCCTCGCTGGTCGTCAGCACCACCGTCATGAATTCCTGCAAGCTCGAGAACGAGGCGTTGAGGCCGAGCAGCAGCGCGATCAGGAGCCGCACCTGGTACATCCAGACCACGAACACGAACAACGTCACGAAAGCCATCCAGCCGATCTCGCTGCGCGAGCGGATCGCTGACCAGATCGCAGCGAACGAGACCGGTTCGCCGAGCTCACGGCGCCGGCTGACTTCGTAGAGGCCGATCGCAACGAACGGTCCGATCAGCGCGAAGCCGGCAGCGAGGGGATAGACCAGGTAGACCATGCCGAAGGCGGTGAGACAGAGCATGATGACGATGCCGCCGGCGGCATAGAGCGCGCCGAAGCAGAGACCGTAGAGCGGCAGCGCCTGGAAATCGCGCAGCCCCTCGACCAGCGCCTCGGCGATGTCGACCGCCGCCACCGGACGCACCACCGGATCGACCTTGCCCGAGATGGACATCAGCTTCCTCCGCAGATCGGCGCGATCTTCGTCGCGCGCATGCCGCGATATTAGCGCCGCCGCGCGGCGGCGCAACTTGATGCCGGCCGGCGCGAAGGTTAGCAGCGAAACGACGATGCTCGCACGGCGAAATCGTTAGCCTTTCGCGCGATTTTTGCACCGACCGCTATGGACGGGGCAGATGATCGTGCCGCAAATTGCACCTCCGAATACCGTCGCCCGAGAGCCGATCGCCCACCGATGAGCCTGCGTACCCGGTTACTTATCCTCGTCATCGCGGCCATGCTCGTGCCGGCGATTCTGGTCGGGCTGCGCTTCGTGCAGAACCGGACGAGCGAGATCGACGCGGCGCTGGCCAATCTCGCCGCATCCGCCGACGACATCGCCAGCGATCTCGGCGAGAAGATCCAGGGGACTGCCCAGCTTCATTACGGGCTCGCCCGCGCCCGCGACCTCGACACGCGCGACAAGGCGGCATGCTCGGCGTTTCTGTCGGATGTCCGCGAGGAATATCCGCAGTTCACGGGTATCCTGACCATCGATCCCGACGGCAGGCTGTTCTGCGACTCGCTGCGGACCAACCGCACGCTCGACCTGAACGACCGCGGCTATTTCAAAGAGGTCCAGACTCTTCACGGCCTCGTCGCGGTGGAACCGGTGTTCGGCCGCCTCACCGGACTGTCGGTGCTGCAAATCGCCTATCCGGTGCGATCGGATACAGGCGCGCTGAAATTCGTGCTGCTGGCCTCCTTCAACCTGAACAAATTCGCGGAGTTTCACGACAAGCGGCTGCTCGCCGAGAAGGACATCCTGCTCGTCGACGCCAAGGGCACGGTCCTGGCCGCCCCCAAGCGCGGCGGCTGGAGCGTACCCATCGGCGGCTCCATTGCGGGCTCCGACCTGTTCCGCTTCGCGGCAGATCCCGACGGCGAACCATTCCGGGAGATCGCCGATCGCGACGGCCGCACGCAGATCTGGGGCGTTGCCCGCTCGCCCGCGATCCGTAAGGCCGGACTCTATATCTTGGTGGGGCGGTCCAAGGACGGACTGATCGCGGCAGCGAACCGCCGGCTTTACGAGGACATGGCGATCCTGGCGGTGGCCTCGCTGCTGCTCCTCGCCGGCCTCTGGATCCTCACGACCGTGAGCATCGGACGGCAGGTCGGACGGCTCGCCGCCATGGCGAAGAGCCTCGGGCACGGCGATCTCAGCGCGCGCATTCCGGAGCCCCATCCGGGGGGCGAGCTCGGCGGGTTGATGACGCTGCTCAACAGCACGGCCGAATCGCTCGAGCAGCAGCGCGCCGCCATCGCCGATCTCAGCCACAAGCTCAGCCAGTCGCAGAAGATGGAAGCCATGGGCCAGCTCACGGGCGGCGTGGCGCACGATTTCAACAATCTCCTGACCGTCATTCTCGGCAATTCCGAGCACCTCGCCGACAGGCTTGCGGGCAACGAGGAATTGCACCGGATCGCCGACGACATTGCGACCGCCGCCGAGCGGGGTTCCGACCTGACGCGGAGCCTGCTCGCCTTCGCGCGCAAGCAGCCGCTGCGGCCGCGCGAGATCGACATCGCCGAGCAGGTGACCGGCATGAAGCAGCTTCTGCAGCGGACCCTGGGCGAGCACATCGAATCCAGCTTCACGTTCGCCCCGGACCTCTGGCTCGCCAGCGTCGATCCCGGCCAATTGGCGACGGCCGTGCTCAACCTCGTGCTCAACGCGCGCGACGCGATGCCTGACGGCGGCAAGCTGATGGTCGAGGTGCGGAATGCATCGCTCGGTGAATCCGACCTCGACGTCAACGGCGAGCCGCGGCCCGGCGACTACGTCATGCTGGCCGTGAAGGATACCGGGTCGGGCATGAGCAGCGAGGTGTTGCAGCGCGCGTTCGAGCCGTTCTTCACCACCAAGGAGGTCGGCAAGGGGACCGGCCTTGGCCTCAGCATGGTCTACGGGTTTGCGCAGCAATCCGGCGGACTCGTGCAGATGCAGTCCGAACCAGGTCAAGGCAGCGTGGTCAGGCTGTACTTTCCTCGCTCGCGACGTCGCCGAGCAAGGAGCCCTCGCCGGCAGAGCGTGTCGCCGCACCCGAGGGATACGAGAAGATCCTCGTCGTCGAGGACGACGACATGGTGCGCGCCTATGTCGAGAACGAGCTGAAAGCGCTCGGCTACCGCGTCGTCACGACGGCAAACGGACCCGCGGCGCTGGACGTGCTGCGCCAGTCCGCGGACATCCAGCTGCTGTTCACCGACGTCGTGATGCCCGGCGGCATGTTCGGGCCGGAGCTGGCGAGGCAGGCCGCTCAGCTGCGGCCCGGCCTCAAGGTGCTCTTCACGTCCGGCTACAGCCAGGATCCGGTCAAGACGCCCGACGGGATCGACGCATGCATTCTGACCAAGCCGTTCCGGCGCAAGGAGCTCGCCGCGATGCTGCGCGCGGCCCTTGCGGAGCCGCCGCGCTAGATCAGGACGCAATCGTGAGCTGCAGCGCCACTGCGAGATTGGCCGCGAACAGAGCCGCATCGATGACGAAGATCCGGAGCATCGGGCCCTTCAACACCGGCCAATAGGCCACCCCGACGCGGCCGCCGCGCATCAGCACCGGGACGTTATAGGCGAACTGGCTGAAATGGCAGGCGGCAAAGAACAGGAACAGCGCGAGCTGCGCTTCGGCCGGCTGGAAGAAGGACGGACGGGCGGCCAGAAGATAAAGCGACAAGAGCCCGATCGGCAGATTCATGCCGCCGAGGAACGCGACGCTCGCTGCAAGGGTCGGCGCGATCGGATTGCTGCGCTCCTCCCGCGGCAGCAGGATCTTCAACGTGTTGGTTTGCGCGATGCTGAACTGGATGAACGCGCCCACGAACCAGAGCGTGTTGAGAAGCAGGACGATATCCGAAAATCGCATGGTCATTTCCCGTAGAAGGCTTCACTGCGCACCACACGGCCCGCATCGTCGAAGTCCATGAACTCGCTGGCGCGCGTATCGCCCAATTGCCACCACACCGTCAGTCGCGCGATCACCTCGTCCCAGCTCCAGTCCAGGATCTTCAGGTCGGCGCTTTCGATGTGGCCGTAGGCTTTCCGCCAGTAGGCGCGAATGTTCTCGGCGCCGGTGACGGTCGGAGACCCCGTCAGGGTAAGCGCGAGAGGGCTGCGCATCTGCGCATCGTCGGCGAAATGGACGACGACCGCGTCGATGTCCACTTTGCACCAGTTCGCGCACCATGCCGCGACGAAGCTTGCGGCGGCCGCGCGGTCCATTGCCTGTCCGCTCACGACACGGATCCTCCCTTCGGCTTGTGGCCCGGAAGGTGGCAAAGCGCGCGCCTCATGTCAATTATGTTGACTTGAGATTTCGGTCAGTTGTTGTCGGCGATCGCCTCCATCACGCCGATCCATCCTGCCGCACCGCTCGCCCCGACGCGCGCGAACGCCTCGCGCATGACCTGGCGCTCGTGGTCCGAGGCGCGTTGCTCGATGCGCCGCCCCGCTTCCGTCAGGCGCAGCAATTTCGAGCGGTGCTGCTCCGGCGCGCGCTTTGAGGTCAGGAGCTTGCGCTCCAGCAGCAGATTGAGCGGACGGTTGAGGGCCTGCTTGGAAATGCCGAGGATCTCGATCAGCGCGCCGATGGCGATGTCGGGTCGGCGTGCCACCACGTAGAGGATGCGATGGTGCGGACGCGACAGGCCCTGCTTGGCCAGATATGTGTCGGCCTCAAGCGTCATGCCGCGCCAGCCGTAATACATGAGCTCCAGCGCCGTATCGAGCTCGTGCAGCTTTGCAAGCGAGGCGCGGTGAAGCCCCGCGGCTTGAGACGTCTTTAACATGATTGGAAGCTAGCCTCTCGCCCGCAGCTCGCGGCGCAGCACCTTGCCGGTCGCCGTCATCGGCAGCGTCTCCGTGAATTCGACGAAGCGCGGATATTCGTGCGCGGCGAGCTGCACCTTGACGAAGTCCTGAATCTCGCGCGCCAGCGCGTCACTGCTGGCAAAGCCCGGACGCAGCACGATCCAGGCCTTGATCGATTCGGTGCGGATCGGATCGGGAATGCCGACCACCGCAGCCATGGCCACGGACGGATGTTTCATCAGCGTGTGTTCGATCTCGGAGGGGCCGACGCGGTAGCCGGCGGTGGTGATGACGTCGTCCTCGCGGCTGACGTACCAGAAATAGCCGTCCTCGTCCTGCACGCCGAGATCGCCGGTGAGCAGGAAATCGCCGGCATATTTCTTCGCGGTCGCCTCCGGATTCCGCCAATATTCGAGCATGGTGACGGGGCACGGTTGGCGCACGCCGATGATGCCGCGCTGCCCCCGCGGCAATTCCTCGCCCTTGTCGTTGACGATGCGGACATCGAAGCCCGGCGTCGCCTTGCCCATCGCACCCGGACGGATCGGAAACAGGTTCGCGTTGCTGCCGATCACAAGGTTGCACTCGGTCTGGCCGAACACCTCATGCGCGTCGACACCAAACGTCTCGCGCACCCAGCCGAGCAATTCACCCCCGAGAGACTCGCCGCCGGTGAAGATGCTGCGCAGCTTGACGCCGGAATGCTTGACGCCGGCCTGCCGCATCAGCTTCAGGGCCGTCGGCGGCAGGAAGACGTTGCGGACCGCAAGATCGGCCATCATCTGCATCGCCGCCTGCGGCTCGAATTTTCGCGCGCGATGGCCGACCAGGGGAATGCCGTGGTACCAGAACGCGAGCAGACCGTTGATGAGCCCGCCGATCCAGGCCCAATCCGCCGGCGTCCACATGAGATCGCCGGGCCTGGGCAAGAAGTTGTGGCACATCTCCACATTCGGCAGATGGCCGAGCACGACGCGATGCGCATGCAGCGCGCCCTTCGGGTTACCCGTCGTGCCCGAGGTGTAGATGATCAGCGCGGGATCGTCGGCCGAGGTATCCGCGCGCGTAAAGTCGGGCGAAGCGGCCTTCACCGCATCCCAAAACGATGTCGTGCCGGCGACCGCGCGACCGCCCACGACGTAGACGTTCCTCAGCTCCGGCAGGCGGTCGCGGATCTTCGCCAGCTTCTCCCAGCCGGCTTCGTCGGTGACGATCGCCTTGGCTTGCGAATTCGACAGACGGAATTCCAGCGCGTCCTCGCCGAACAGGGCGAACAGCGGGATCGAGATCAGGGCAGAGCGAAACGCCGCCATGTGCACGATCGGCAATTCCAGCGACTGCGACAGGAACACCGCGACGCGGTCGCCCCGCACCAGCCCGTCCGCCTTCAGCACATTGGCGAAGCGGCGCGACATCTCCGCGACCTCATCGAAGGTGGTGCGGCTGGTGGCGCCGGTGTCGTCGACATAGATCAGCGCAAGCCGGCCGGTGCCGTCGGCGTAGCGATCGCAGCACGCTTCCGCGATGTTGAAGCGCGCGGGGATATCCCAACGGAAGTTGCGGACGAGCTCGTCGTAGGTTGCGGCTTCGGTCAGCATGGTATGGTCGTTTCCGGTGTCTTGTTATTATCGTTCAGTCTAGGGCCGCGGGCGCACGGGACAAGTCCCTCGCCATCATTCCGGGGCGCCCGAAGGGCGAGCCCGGAATCCATCGGGCCACAGGAAATGCCGCTTGATGGATTCCGGGTTCGACGCTGACGCGTCGCCCCGGAATGACGGCGGAGACTCACCGCACCGTCGCAAAAAACTTCCGGACATCGCGCACGAACAGCTCCGGCTGCTCGAAGGCGGCGAAGTGACCGCCCTTCTCCATCTCACTCCAATGCGTGATGTCATGGAAGTTCGGCTCCATCCAGCGCCGCACCGGCGTGACGATCTCCTTGGGGAACACCGCGACACCCGTCGGCACCTTCACCACCGGCGTGGTGCGGCGCTTGCCAAAGCTCTCCCAATAGAGCCGCGCCGACGAGGTCGCCGTCTGCGTCGCCCAATAGAGCATGACGTTGTCGAGCAGCTCGTCCTTGCTGAAGATGTTTTCGGGGTGTCCGTTGCAATCGGTCCAGGCGCAGAATTTTTCCAGGATCCAGGCCGCCTGCCCGCTCGGCGAATCCGTCAGGCCATAGCCGAGCGTCTGCGGCCGCGTCGATTGCTGCTTGGAGTAGCCGGAATCGAGATCGACATAATGCTTGAGGCCGGCCAGCGCCCGCTTCTCCTCTGCCGTCGGGTCGCCCTCGACCTTCGGCGCCGCGTTGAAGGCGAGCGTGATGTGGATGCCGGCGCAGTGCTCAGCGTCCTGCGCGCCGAGCGAAGTCGTCACCGCCGAGCCCCAGTCGCCGCCTTGCGCGCCATAGCGCGCGTAACCCAGCCGGTCCATCAGCTTGGCCCAGGTCGCGGCGATGCGATCGACGCCCCAGCCGGTGGTCCTTGGCTTGCCCGAGAAGCCGAACCCAGGCAGCGAAGGGCAGATCACGTGAAAGGCGTCGGCGGGATTGCCGCCATGCGCGGCTGGATCGGTGAGCGGCGCGATCACCTTCTGGAACTCGACGATGGAGCCGGGCCAGCCGTGGGTGATGATCAACGGAAGCGCCGAAGGCTCCTTCGCACGCGCGTGGATGAAGTGGATGTCGAGCCCGTCGATCCCCGTGGTGAACTGCGAGAAGCGATTGAGCTTTGCCTCGCGCGAGCGCCAGTCGTACTCGTTGGCCCAATAGGTGCAGATCTCCTGGATCCATTTCAGCGGCGCGCCCTGGCTCCAGTCGTCGACCAATTCGGCATCGGGCCAGCGCGTGCGAGCGAGGCGTGACTTCAGGTCGGCGAGGATGTCGTCGCCGATGGCGATGCGGAACGGATTGATGGCGGTCATCGGTTGCCTCCCCTTGTTCTTGTTGTCATTCCGGGGCGCGCGTAGCGCGAGCCCGGAATCCATTTCGCAACGGAGTCGGAAGCCCGATGGATTCCGGGTTCGTGCTCCGCACGCCCCGGAATGACAGCTCAGCCCGACAGCGCAGCCTTCACGAGACCAGACGCCTTGCCGAAATCCATCTGCCCGGCGTATTTCGCGCGCAGCGCGGCGATCACCTTGCCCATGTCCTTCATGCCGGCAGCGCCCGTCTCGGCGATCGCATCCGCGATCGCCTTCTTCACGTCGTCCTCGGACATCTGCTTCGGCAGATACGCCGAGATCACCGCGATCTCCTCGCGCTCCTGCGCGGCAAGCTCGGCGCGGCCGCCCTTGTCGTAGAGCTCGACCGCCTCCTGGCGCTGCTTGATCATCTTCTGCAGCACCGCGAGGATGTCGGCGTCCGACAGCGGCGGCTTGCCGCTGCCGCGCGCGTCGATGTCGGCGTTCTTGATGGTCGAGTTGACCATGCGCAGCGTGGACAGCTTGCGCTCGTCCTTGGCCTTCATGGCCTCCTTGACCGCATTGTTGATGTCGTCGCGCAGCATGATCGCCTCGTTTGGAAATAGTCCGGAAAGACTCGTGGTCTACAACAAGATGTCGGGTCAATATAGGTGCTTGGATGAAGACCGGAAAGCATCTCGCCATGTTGGCAGTCTGCCTCGTGGTGCTCTGGGCAAGCCGTTTCGGGCCCTACACCTGCGGCTCGCTTCCGGCCTTCACCGGAGAAACCGGAACGTCCTGGCTCGCGATCGCGGCGAACGGCCTCTTTCTGGTCCTTCTGCTGTACCTGCCGGCCTACGACTTCATATCCCTGCTGACCTACAAGCTCGGCTGGGAGCCAAGGTTCGATCCGCTCGTGGTCTACGAGGGCGAATTCTCGACGAATCCGGTCTCCACGAAAACCCGGCGCATACTTTACGCGGTGGATATTGCCGCGGTTGGCTTCTTCCTCCTGCCGCTATGGACCAAGGCCGCCTACTGCGGGTGAGTGCTTAGCTAGCGAGCCATTCGGTCAGCGCGCGCACCGTCGCTTCCGGCTGTTCGGCTTGCGGCAGGTGCCCGCAGCGATCGAGGATCACGAGCCTGGCGCCGGCAATCCCCTCGGCCATTTCCTTTGAGAAGGCGTTGGGGATGGAGTTGTCGGTATCGCCCGTCAGCACCAGCGTCGGGCATGTGATCGTCGCCAGCAAGGGGCGCGAATCCGCCCGTGCGATGATCGCGGTCTGCTGCCGCAGATAGCCTTCGACGCCGACGTCCTCGTCCTGCGCATGCACGAGCCTGAGAATCTCGGCGTCATCACGCCGCGACGGATGCACGAGCTCCGGAAAGCTCTCCTCGCGCACGGCACGCAGCTCGCCGCGTCTGGCGCGCGCCATCAGGCCACGGCGGCGTGCGGTGGCCTCCGGCGTGTCGGGCCGCGCCTGCGTGTTGATCAGCGCAAGCTTTGTCACGCGCTCGCCGGCCTGGCGCATGATCTCGAACGCGATGTAGCCACCCATGGAATGGCCGGCGAGGGCGAAGCGCGGCGGTGCCTCGGCGAGGATGCGGCGGGCGATCGCCGCCATGCTGTCGTCGCGGATGTGGTTGGCGACCGTCACCGGCCCGAAACGCCAGAGCGCAGGGATCACGGGCGCATAGATCCGGGCCGAGGACGCCAGCCCCGGAACCAGCACAATGGGGGTGGTCTGGTCCATTATTGCCTCGCAAGCCCAGGAAATTGCCGGAAATTGTGCGGCCGAGCTTAAGGGCGGGAGGAGGCCTGTCAAATATGCAAAAACGCATGTGAATCGGCCCTCTCTCGCTTTGACGTGCACACGCGGGGGGCTTATGAAGCGGGCTCATGACACAACATGACAACGATCCCGCCTGGCCGGACCACAAACCGACCGCGCTCCTCGTGCTTGCCGACGGCACGGTGCTGGAGGGCTTTGGTCTCGGCGCCGAGGGCCACGCCGTCGGCGAGGTCTGCTTCAACACCGCAATGACCGGCTATGAGGAGATCCTGACCGATCCCTCCTATGCCGGCCAGCTCATAACCTTCACCTTCCCGCATATCGGCAATGTCGGCACCAATGAGGACGACATCGAGACGGTGAACATGGCCGCGACGCCCGGCGCGCGCGGCGTGATCCTGCGCACCGCGATCACCGATCCCTCGAACTACCGCGCCACCAAGCATCTCGATGCCTGGCTTAGGGCGCGCGGCATCATCGGCCTCTCTGGCATCGACACCCGCGCGCTGACCGCGCTGATCCGCTCCAAGGGCATGCCCAACGCCGTGATCGCGCACTCGAAGTCTGGCGAGTTCGACCTGCACGGCCTCAAGGAGGAAGCGCGCGAGTGGCCGGGGCTCGAAGGCATGGACCTCGTGCCGATGGTGACGAGCGGCCAGCGCTTCACCTGGGACGAGACGCCCTGGGCCTGGGACAAGGGGTTTGGCAGGCAGGACAAGCCCGAGTTCAACGTCGTCGCCATCGACTACGGCATCAAGCGCAACATCCTGCGCCTGCTCGCCGGCGTCGGCTGCAAGGTGACGGTGGTGCCGGCAACGACGTCGTCCGAAGACATCCTGGCAATGAAGCCCGACGGCGTGTTCCTGTCCAACGGTCCAGGCGATCCGGCCGCGACCGGCAAATACGCCGTGCCCGTGATCCGCGACGTGATCAAGTCGGGCACGCCGACCTTCGGCATCTGCCTCGGCCACCAGATGCTGGGCCTTGCCGTCGGCGCCAAGACCAAGAAGATGCATCAGGGCCATCACGGGGCCAATCACCCGGTGAAGGACGAGACCACCGGCAAGGTCGAGATCACCTCGATGAACCACGGCTTTGCCGTGGACGAGACGACGCTGCCGAAGGGCGCGACGCAGACCCACATTTCCTTGTTTGATGGGTCCAACTGCGGCATCCAGCTCGACGGCAAGCCGGTATTCTCCGTGCAATATCACCCCGAGGCCTCACCCGGCCCGCGCGACTCGCATTACCTGTTCCAGCGCTTCGCGGATCTGATGCGGCAGAGGAAGAGGGCGTAAGGCGCGTTCTCCCCGAATACGTCACCACAAAAGTCCGGGCTCGCCCGGACTTTTTCGTCATTCCGGGGCGCGCGTAGCGCGAGCCCGGAAATTCATCTGGCAACAGACTCTGCAGCGCCATGGATTCTCTGATGCGCAATTGCGCATCATAGCTCGACGCTGCGCGTCGCCCCGGAATGACGGTGGAACGAGGAACGTCGCCGCACGCGTTTGGTTGATCCCTGCTATTCTTGCGCAGGAGCAAAGCCATGTCCGTCGTCCGCGACAAGGCCGAGCCGCTCGCCATCGTGTTCGAGGATGACGGGCTCGTGCCGAACAACATCCTTCCGTTCCTGGTTTACCAGGGCGCGGTGAAGCTCGATCCGGGACACCCGGAAGAGACCATCGAAAACCTGTTCGAAGCGAACGGCTGGGGCGGGACGTGGCGCAACGGCGTCTACGATTATCTGCATTATCATGCGACGGTGCATGAGGTGCTCGGCGTCGCGCGCGGCAGCGCCCGCGTGCGTTTCGGCGGCGATCACGGCCAGGAGCTGGACATCAAGGCCGGCGACGTTGCGATCCTGCCCGCCGGCACCGGACATCAACGCATCAAGGCGAGCGATGATTTTTGCGTGATCGGCGCCTATCCGCCAGGCGCAAAAATGGAGATCACGCGCGCAACGCCGGAGAACCATGCGAAAGCGCTGAAGACGATTCCGCAAGTGGCGCTGCCGCCGGCTGATCCCGTGACCGGGAAGGACGGCGCGCTGATGCGGCTGTGGCGGTAGCCACACGCGTGGTGCAGTAGGGTGGGTTAGCCGAAGGCGTAACCCACCTCTTCTGTTTCCGCGGACAGAGACAGTGGTGGGTTACGCCTTGCAGATGCGCTTCGCGCTTCTGCGAGGCTAACCCACCTACGCATCCCGTTACGCCTCGTTGGCGCCCTCCTGCCTCGTCGCTTCGAACAGGAACCAGGTCCGGCGCTCGGTCTCGTCGATGAAGTTCTCCAAAATGCTGGCGCTGGCGACGTCGCCGGCCTCGTCGCAGACGTCGTGCGCCTTGCGCATCGCGGCTGCGACGTGCTTGTTGTCCTGCATCAGCTCGCGCAGCATCTCGCGCGGCGGGACGTAGTCCTCGTTGTTGTCCTTGATGGTCTGGAGCTTTGCGACCTGGCCGATCGACTTCAGCGTGGTGCCGCCGATCTTGCGGACGCGCTCGGCGAGCTGGTCGGTGGTGGCGAAGATCTGGTCGGACTGCTCGTCGAGCAGCAGGTGGTAATCGCGGAAGTGGCGCCCGCTGATGTGCCAGTGGAAATTCTTGGTCTTCAGATAAAGCGCGAAGGCGTCGGCCAGAAGCACGTTGAGCGCCTCAGAGACTTTCTTGACCCCGTCGGGCGACAGATCCGTGGGGGTATCGAGTTCGGGCGAGACCTTGTTGTTGGTTTTGCTCACGGGAGACCTTCCTGTTAGGACGCGGACATTGACGGCGCGCCGCCGCACCCCTAACGCAAGGTGGGCAGCGCGGTTCCTAGATAGGAACCCCTGGGCGGGATACCAATGGACGATTGGATCGATTATTACGACTCCACGCATACGATCTATGTCAGCAAGCTGCATCGCGACTTGCACTTCCAGATCATTGCGCGGGACATCATCGGCTACATCCCCTCGCCCGATGCGACGGTGCTGGACTATGCCTGCGGCGAAGCGCTGTCGGCGAGCCAGGTGGCGGCAGCCTGCGGCATGCTGATCCTGGCCGAGCCCGCGCCGGGCGTGCGCGGCCGGCTGATCGCTCGGTTTGCCCCAAACACCAAGATCCGCGTCCGCTCGCTCGAGGACGTCCGCAAGATGCAGGATCAGTCGATCGATCTCGTCGTGATGAACTCGGTCGCACAATACATGACACCGGACGAGCTCGATGCGGCGCTATTGAACATCCGCCGCATCCTGAAACCTTCCGGCAAGCTGGTGCTGGGCGACATTCTACAGCCCAATGTCGGCATGGTCAGGGATGTGATGGCGCTGCTCGGGTTCGGCCTGCGTCACGGCTTTCTGAAGGACGCGCTGATCGGGCTGATCAGCACCGCGCTGTCGGATTATCGCCAGCTGCGCTCGAAGATCGGACTGCAGCGCTACAGCGAGGACGAGATCACGGCCAAGCTGAAGGCGGCGGGCTTCGCGGTCCAGCGCGCCCACAGCAATATCGGGCACAACCGCGGGCGCATGACCTTCATCGCGAGGCCGCCTCTGGTCCGTTAAGCATAACGATCAGCTGAGGTGGCCTGGCGCACGCCGATCGGGAATAATCCTGATGGCCCGGTGGCGGAAATGTCTACGCGGGGGCGGTGCATCGCTCTTCATCCTGGTTCAAATCCAGGCCGGGTCTCCACGCTTCGCCCGTGCGGGGCTACGCGTGGCGCAGCCACGCAAGACCCGAAGGGGCGAAGCGTGTCCGGCGTAGCTGGAGCCTAGCGGAAGCGGAGACGGACTGCCCGCCCGCCCCGACGATGCCGGCAACGCACCGTCAAACCCCTGAAAATTGGCGGTTGATGGGCGTTTTTCGGGGTTTCGCCGCTCCAAAAACTGGTTTAAGACCCACCCGCGCGCGAGGGAGACCCCGCGCTCTCGCCAAATGGGGACGCGCGGCAAGCGCGCCCTTTTTTTGTGCCCAGATCCCAGCCCGTGAGCGGTGATGCCCAAACGAACCGACATCTCGACCATCCTGATCATCGGCGCCGGTCCCATCGTGATCGGCCAGGCCTGCGAGTTCGACTATTCGGGCACGCAGGCGGTGAAGACGCTGAAGGAAGAGGGCTATCGCATCGTCCTCGTCAATTCCAACCCGGCCACCATCATGACCGACCCGGAATTGGCGGATGCGACCTATATCGAGCCGATCACGCCCGAGATCGTCGCCAAGATCATCGAGAAGGAACGTCACGTCGTCCCCGGCGGCTTCGCGCTGCTGCCGACCATGGGCGGCCAGACCGCGCTGAACTGCGCGCTGTCGCTGCGCCGCCAGGGCACGCTGGAGAAGTTCGACGTCGAGATGATCGGCGCCACCGCCGACGCCATCGACAAGGCCGAAGACCGCCAGCTGTTCCGCGAGGCCATGACCAAGATCGGGCTCGAGACGCCGAAGTCTCGGCTCGCCAACGCCTCCGAGCTGAAGAAGTCGTTCCGCGAGAAATACCAGGCCGAACGCGAGAAGCTGTCGGGCGCCGCGCTCGAAGAGCTCGACCGGCAATGGACGCTCGGCGAGAGCGAGCGTCGCAAGCGCTACCAGGAATACGCCTTCGGCCAGGCCATGATGGCGCTGTCCGAGATCGGCCTGCCCGCGATCATCCGCCCCTCCTTCACGATGGGTGGCACCGGCGGCGGCATCGCCTACAACAAGGAAGAGTTCCTCGACATCATCGAGCGCGGCCTTGACGCGTCTCCCACCAACGAAGTGCTGATCGAGGAGTCCGTGCTCGGCTGGAAAGAGTACGAGATGGAGGTGGTGCGCGACAAGAAAGACAATTGCATCATCGTCTGCTCGATCGAGAACCTCGATCCGATGGGCGTGCACACCGGCGATTCCATCACGGTCGCGCCGGCGCTGACGCTGACCGACAAGGAATATCAGATCATGCGCGACGCCTCGCTGGCGGTGCTGCGCGAGATCGGGGTCGAGACCGGCGGCTCCAACGTTCAGTTCGGCGTCAATCCCGAAGACGGCCGCATGGTCGTCATCGAGATGAATCCGCGCGTGTCGCGCTCCTCCGCGCTGGCCTCGAAAGCCACCGGCTTTCCGATCGCCAAGGTCGCCGCCAAGCTCGCGGTCGGCTACACGCTCGACGAGATCGCCAATGACATCACCGGCGGTGCCACGCCGGCGTCATTCGAGCCGACCATCGACTACGTTGTCACCAAGGTGCCGCGTTTTGCCTTCGAGAAATTCCCGGGCGCCTCGACCACGCTGACCACCTCGATGAAATCGGTCGGCGAGGTCATGGCGATCGGCCGCACCTTCCAGGAAAGCCTGCAAAAGGCGCTGCGCGGGCTCGAGACGGGATTGACCGGCCTCGACGAGATCGAGATCGAGGGCCTCGGCCGCGACGACGACAAGAACGCGATCCGCGCCGCGCTCGGCACTCCGACGCCGAACCGCATCCTCCAGGTCGCCCAGGCCATGCGGCTCGGCTGGTCGAACGAGGACATCTTCAACTCCTGCAAGATCGATCCGTGGTTCCTCGCCGAGATGCGCGGCATCGTCGAGATGGAGGAGAAGGTCAGGAAGAACGGCCTGCCGGGTAACGCCTTCGGCATGCGCACGCTGAAGGCCATGGGCTTCTCCGACGCGCGGCTCGCCGTGCTCGCCGAGACGACGGAGGCCGAGGTCAAGGCGAAGCGCCACGCGCTCGGCGTCCACCCGGTGTACAAGCGCATCGACACCTGCGCGGCCGAGTTCGCCTCGCCCACCGCCTACATGTACTCGACCTATGAGGCGCCGTTCGCCGGCCTGCCCGCGGACGAGAGCGCGCCGTCCGACAAGAAGAAGGTCATCATTCTCGGCGGCGGTCCCAACCGCATCGGCCAGGGCATCGAGTTCGACTATTGCTGCTGTCACGCCTGCTTCGCGCTGCATGACGCCGGCTACGAATCCATCATGGTCAACTGCAATCCGGAAACGGTGTCGACCGACTACGACACAGCCGACCGGCTCTATTTCGAGCCGCTCACCGCCGAGGACGTGCTGGAGATCATCGCCAAGGAGCGCAGCAACGGCACCCTGCACGGCGTGATCGTGCAGTTCGGCGGCCAGACCCCGCTGAAGCTGGCGCGTGCGCTGGAAGCCGCCGAAGTGCCGATTCTCGGCACCTCACCCGACGCCATCGACCTCGCCGAGGACCGCGACCGCTTCAAGCGCGTGCTCGACAAGCTCCGCCTCAAGCAACCGAAGAACGGCATCGCCTATTCGGTCGAGCAGGCCCGCCTCGTCTCCGCCGATCTCGGCCTGCCGCTGGTGGTGCGCCCGTCCTACGTGCTCGGCGGCCGCGCGATGCAGATCATCCGCGAGGAGAACCAGCTCAATGATTATTTGCTCGGCACGCTGCCGGAGCTGGTGCCGGCCGACGTCAAGGCGCGCTATCCGAACGACAAGACCGGCCAGATCAACACCGTGCTCGGCAAGAACCCGCTGCTGTTCGACCGCTATCTGTCGGATGCCACGGAAATCGACGTCGACTGCCTGTGCGACGGCAAGGACACTTTCATCGTCGGCATCATGGAGCACATCGAGGAAGCCGGCATCCATTCCGGCGACAGCGCCTGCTCGCTGCCGCCGCACTCGCTCGATGCGGAAATGATCGAGGAGCTGGAACGGCAGACCCGCGAGCTCGCGCTCGGCCTCGACGTCATTGGCCTGATGAACGTGCAATACGCCATCAAGGACGGCGAAATCTACGTGCTCGAGGTCAATCCGCGTGCCTCGCGCACCGTGCCGTTCGTCGCCAAGGTGGTCGGCACGCCGGTCGCCAAGATCGCCGCGCGCATCATGGCCGGCGAGAAGCTTGCCGATTTCAAGCTGAAGAAGGCGGCGCTCAAGCACGTCGGCGTCAAGGAATCGGTCTTCCCGTTCGCACGCTTCCCCGGCGTCGATACCGTGCTCGGCCCCGAGATGCGCTCGACCGGCGAGGTCATGGGGATCGACCGCTCGTTTGCGGTCGCCTTCGCCAAGAGTCAGCTCGGCGGCGGCACGCGGGTGCCGCGCAAGGGCACTGTGTTCGTCTCGGTGCGCGAAAGCGACAAGACGCGCATCGCGGATGCCGTGCGCGAATTGCATTCGCTCGGCTTCAAGGTGCTGGCGACCTCGGGCACGGCGCGCTTCCTGACCGACCAGGGCATCCCGACCGAGAAGGTGAACAAGGTGCTGGAGGGGCGGCCGCACATCGTCGATGCCATCACCAATGGCGACGTCCAGCTCGTCTTCAACACCACCGAAGGCCCGCAGGCGCTGGCCGACAGCCGCTCGCTGCGGCGCGCGGCCCTCTTGCATAAAGTGCCATATTACACCACTCTTTCCGGGGCCGTGGCGGCCGCGCAGGGCATCCGCGCCTATTTGGGCGGGGACCTTGAGGTTCGTACCCTGCAGAGCTACTTTTCGGAAACCTGATCGCTAGCGGCAGCGAAGCTTCCGCTAAGTGATTGGCAATGAAGCCACAATGGCCGGAGGAACTGTCCGGCCAGGTGGCAGTTCTGTTCCGGCGCTAAAGCCCATATCTGTCAAGGTCCGGCAGCCCCTCTTTGGGCTCTGGAGGACTGACGAATTAAGGTTGCGGCGCCCATCCGCATTCTGGGGCGCACGATCGAAGGACGAGAGAGACGATGGAAAAGGTTCCGATGACCCAGGCCGGCTTTGTCGCGCTCGGGGAAGAATTGAAGCAGCGCCAGTCCGTGGACCGTCCGCGGATCATCGAGCATATCGCGGAGGCGCGCTCGCACGGAGACCTGTCGGAGAACGCGGAGTATCATGCCGCGAAGGAAGAGCAGTCGCACAATGAGGGTCGCATCGCCGAGCTCGAGGACAAGCTCGCGCGCGCCGACATCATCGACATCTCCAAGCTCTCCGGCGACACCATCAAGTTCGGCGCCACCGTGACGCTGGTCGATGAGGACACCGAGAAGAAGACGGTGTGGCAGATCGTCGGCGAGGTCGAGGCGGACGCCAAGAAGGGCCGGATCTCGATCACCTCGCCGCTCGCACGCGCATTGATCGGCAAGAAGAAGGGCGCCACGGTCGAGGTCAACACGCCGGGCGGCGCCAAGGCGTACGAGATCACCAAGGTGGAGTGGCGGTAAGGACTTGCCGCTGCGTCTGCTGACATTTCGAAAAGGCCGCGCAGTGTGCGGCCTTTTTGGTGTGTTGCTGGAGTTGTGCCGGGACACACGTCCTCACCACACATCATTGCGAGCGGAGCGAAGCAATCCGGACTGCCTCTGCGGAAAGACTCTGGATCGCTTCGCTCCGCTCGCAATGACGGAGAGGACCGTGGACTGGTCTTCACCTCTCCCCGTAAGAACGGGGAGAGGGAGAAGACCCTACCGTCGTCCCTTCACCTCGAGCGGCACGGCCGCCTCGTACTTCGAATTGTGCAGCACCAATGACGTGCGCACGTTGCGGACATGCGGTGCCGCCGTCAGATGCGTGACGAAATCCTGGAAAGTCGCCATGTCGGGAGCGACGCATTTCAGGATGAAATCGACCTCGCCGGACAGCATCCAGCATTCCCGCACCAGGGGCTCGGCGCGGACGAACTCCTCGAACGCGCGCAAATCCGCTTCGGCCTGGCTGGACAGGTGCACGGCGGCGAAAACGGTGACGTCGAAGCCCAGCTTGCGTGCGTCCAGGAGGCCGCGATAGCCGTGGATGTAACCCTCCTCCTCCAGCGCCCGGACGCGGCGCAGACAGGGGGGCGGCGAGATGCCGACGCGCTTGGCCAGCTCGACATTGGTGATTCGACCGTCGGCCTGAATCTCGGTAAGAATTTTCAGGTCGATCTCGTCTAGGTTCCGCGACACGTGATTGGAACTCCTGGCCTTTGCGGCGGTATTGGGTGACTTGTCGAAATCCTCATAGCCCAATCCGCACCGCCGGCGCAATTTTATTGCGCGTGCAGCGCAATCGACTTTTGTTCCCTGTTGGAAAAATCCGCCGATAGGGAATGCAATTCTTGCATGGCTCGCCAGATTGCTTAGATTAGCTCTGATATTTCAGCGCCTCCGCTAGGCCTCCCGGCACATTGCGCGCCCGCGCTGCAAATCCCCCGTGAAAGGCGTCCATCGAAATGTCCGCTCCTGTTCATGCAAAGGTCGTCATCATCGGCTCCGGCCCGGCTGGCTACACCGCCGCGATCTACGCCGCGCGCGCGATGCTTGAGCCGATCCTGATCCAGGGCATCCAGCCCGGCGGCCAGCTCACCATCACGACCGACGTCGAGAACTATCCAGGCTTCGCCGACGTGATCCAGGGCCCCTGGCTGATGGAGCAGATGGAGAAGCAGGCGGTCCATGTCGGCACCAAGATCGTCTCCGACCTGGTCACCAAGCTGGAGACGGCGCAGCGGCCGTTCCGCCTCACCTGCGACTCTGGCGACGTCTATCTCGCCGAGACCGTGATCCTGGCTACCGGCGCGCAGGCGCGCTGGCTCGGGCTGCCGTCGGAAGCCAAGTTCCAGGGTGGCGGCGTGTCGGCCTGCGCCACCTGCGACGGCTTCTTCTACCGTGGCAAGGAGGTGATCGTGGTCGGCGGCGGTAACACCGCGGTCGAGGAAGCCCTGTACCTCACCAACCATGCCTCGCAGGTCACGATCGTGCATCGTCGCGATCATTTCCGGGCCGAGCGCATCCTGCAGGAGCGCCTGTTCAAGCATCCGAAGATCAAGGTGATCTGGGACGCCGCGGTCGACGAGATCTGCGGCACCGAGAACCCCAACAAGGTCACCCATGTCCGGCTCAAGAACGTCAAGACCGGCGCGCTCACGGACGTCAAGGCCGACGGCATCTTCATCGCCATCGGGCATGCGCCGGCGACCGAGCTCGTCAAGGATCAGGTCAAGCTGAAACCCTCCGGCTATATCGAGGTCGCCCCGAACTCGACCGCGACCTCGATGCCCGGCCTGTTCGCCGCCGGCGACGTCGCCGACGAAACCTATCGCCAGGCCGTGACGGCCGCCGGCCTCGGCTGCATGGCCGCACTCGAAGCCGAACGTTTCTTGGCCCTTCGCGCCAGCGAGCGCGCGGCAGCGGAATAGAATCATGCCCCGAACACGCGACGGATTTACGGATATGGACTGGGACAAGCTGAAGGTGTTTCACGCCGCGGCGGAAGCAGGCAGCTTCACGCATGCGGGCGAGCAGCTTGGCCTGTCGCAATCGGCGGTGTCGCGCCAGGTCTCGGCGCTGGAGCAGGAGCTCTCGGTCTCGCTGTTCCACCGCCACGCCCGGGGCCTGATCCTTACCGAGCAGGGCGACCTGTTGTTCCGCACGGCGCATGACGTGTTCATGCAGCTGCAGGCGGCGCGCGCCAAGCTGACCGACAGCCGCGAGCGGCCGAGCGGCGATCTCAAGATCACCACCACGCCCGGCGTCGGCATCAACTGGCTGATCCCGCGGCTCGGCGAATTCACCGCGCTCTATCCGGAGATCCGCATCTCGCTGATCGTCACCGACGAGGAGCTCGATCTGTCGATGCGCGAGGCTGACGTCGCGATCCGCACCCGCAAGCCGACGCAGCCGGATCTGATCCAGCGCAAGCTGTTCGCGATGGGCTTCCACGCCTATTGCTCGCCGGAATACATCAAGCGCTTCGGCACGCCGCGCACGCTGGAGGAGCTCGACTCCCACCGCATCATCACGCTCTCGGACGGCAACTTCGCGCCGCACCTGCAGAACCGCAACTGGCTGATCGAAGCCGGGCGCAATGGCTCGGGTCCGCGCGAAGCCTATTTCAAGGTCAACAACATCCTCGGTCTCGTGCGCGCCTGCGCGCAGGGCCTCGGCATCGCCGCGCTGCCCGATTACCTGGTCGAGGAGCAGAGCAAGCTCGTGCAGCTGTTCGGCGAGTCGGATTCGATCCAGCTCGACACCTACTTCGTCTATCCCGAGGAGTTGAAGACGGTCGCGCGCGTGCAGGTGTTCCGTGACTTCGTGGTGAGCAAGGCGCAACGCTGGCCGTCCTGATTTCCGCATGACTGACATGCGGCCTCGGCTGTTGCTGCAAGGCACTCGGCAAGCCCATAATGTTTGCACGCTGAGCCTTCGCGTTGCGCATTTGTCCCCCTCCTCCAGTGGCGCGGGAGTTCAGTAATCCCTCTTGGAAGGTGATTGTGTCGGCCTCACGTGGCCAATACCTAAGCCGGGCCCTCGGGTCCGGCTTTTTTTCGTCAAAATGTGCTTCGCTCTCCGCGTGTGTTGACAGTTCCGCGCATACCCCGCATCATTCGCCCATGATCACGAAGTCGTGCGCAATCGTTTCGAAAAAAGGCCCCCATCCCGGGGCCTCGGAATATTGCGCGCGCTAAGCTGACGTCGTCATCCCGAGCCAATCCCGAAAACCCCGCCGCCTGGACGGGGTTTTTTCATGTGCCTCCGTCTCAGGCATTTTTCCCGAGAAGGAGATGGAAACATGACCGGACTACGAGACCAATTGCACGGGCTGTGGTTGCCGCTGGTGACGCCGTTCCAGGACGGCGCGCTGGACGAGAGGTCGCTGCGGCGGCTGACCCGGCACTATTGCGCGCACGGCATCGACGGCCTCATCCTGGGCGCGACCTCCGGTGAAGGCATGACACTGCGCGCGGCCGAGCTCGAACGTCTCGTCGCCGTGGTGCGCGAGGAGATGGCGACCGCCGGCCGCAACTTGCCGATCTGCCTCGGACTGTCCGGTGCGGACACCTCGCGTCTGCAAGAGCGCCTCGACGAGACCGCGGACTGGCCGATCGACGGTTACCTGATCGCCAGTCCCTATTATGTGCGGCCGTCGCAGCGCGGCCTGCTGGCGCATTTCGAGGCGCTCGCCGACCACGCGGCATGGCCGATCGCGCTCTACAACATTCCCTATCGCTGCGCCGTCAACATCACCAACCAGACCATGCTGCGCCTTGCCGAGCACAAGAACATCGTCGGCCTGAAGGATTGCGGCGCGAGCCGGGAGCAATCGATCGCGCTCTTGCGCGACCGGCCGAAGGGCTTTCGCGTGCTCACCGGCGAGGACGCCAATTACTTCGAGGCGCTCAGTGACGGCGCCGACGGCGGCATCGTGCTCTCAGCCCATGTCGAGACCGCGACCTTCGCGGCAATCTATAGCGAGCACAAGCGCGGCAACCACGATGCAGCGCTGGCGCGCTGGCACGAGGTCGCCGAGCTGACGCGGCTGTTGTTCGCCGAGCCGAGCCCCGCGCCGGCGAAGTATTGGCTGTGGCGATCCGGCCTGATCGACAGCCCGGAGGTGCGCCTGCCGATGGTGGAAGTGAGCAGCGAGCTCGCGGCAACGATCGATCGCGAGATCGAGCGACGGGTGACGATCGCGGCGTAGCGCGCCGCTTCTTCGCGTCACTCACATGTCATTCCGGGGCGCGACGAAGTCGCGAACCCGGAATCCATTGCGCGGCGGAGTTGGTGGATGAATGGATTCCGGGTTCGCGCTACGCGCGCCCCGGAATGACGGCGGTGGGAACGACGGATCGCACCGTGGTTAACCGCGCCCCAACGGCCTTCGCAGCTGCCGCAATCCGTATCCACGTCTCGTTTACGTGACTGCGCCTATCGTTCTGTCCAAAGTTACCGAAGGGGAAATGACCATGGGGTATCGCACCCGGCCTACGGCCGCGAGCCAGTTCGCGCCCGCCGATCTCTTGAAGGGAATTCTCGTCGTCTCGTCGTTCGGGTTCTGGGCCGTGATGCTCGGCCTGATGCCGGTGCTGCTGTTTCGCGTCTGGCTGGTCGGCTGAAGCTGCGCGCGCGGGATGGTTAATCCGTGGTAGCACCTGTGTTCAAAATGCACGGGCAGATGCGATCCGGATCTTAAAACATCGCTGCTATCACTGACGTCCATAAGCGAAGAAATCGCGGGGGCGTTTGTGAATAGTCAGAATGAAATGGCGTCGCATTTCGACGCCGAACAGCAGGGCTTCAGCACCGAGGACATTCTCTGGGCCGTCGGCATCTGGTCGGTAATCCTGACCCTGTCGCCGGTCATCGTGTTCTACATGCTGATGGTGGCGTGAGCGAAATCAGAAACGCAAAACGCGCGGACTTCCCGCGCGTTTTTCGCCGTTCGACATGATCAATGAAAATTAAGCTGCCTGCTTGTGCATTGCGCCGGAGGCCGACGCGGTGCCGCGGATAGCCTTGACCGAACGCTCGATCGCCGCCCACAGTCTTGCGATTTCCTGAGCCGCACGGCTTTCGGCCTGATATTCGCGCGCGCCTTCGCCGTGGCTGAGCGCCATCAACAAATCCGAACGATTGGTGATCTGGCCGCCCCACACCGGAGCGCGGAATTTCGCCAGTGCTTCGCGGGCGATGGTGACGATCGGGCTTTCGGCTTCGTCACGCTTGGCCGGGGCACCGTTGAGCACGACCGCGTAGGGCTTGCGCGCCGCGCGGCACATCTGGATGGTTTCCTGCACGGCGTTGACGTCGAACACGCCGGGACGCGCCGGGATGACCACCATGGTGGCGTTCTTGATCGCGTCGTCGACGACGGCCGACAGGTTCGGCGGCGTGTCGATCAACACCCATTCATAACCGTCGCGCTTGGCCGCGGAGACGATGCCGCTGACGGAGTTGACGGCAGCCTTGATCGGCGGCTCGTTGGTGCCGCGGAGCTTGTGCCACAGCGTCAGGGAGCCCTGCGGATCGGCGTCAACCAGCATGACCTGCTTGCTCGCCTTGATCTGCGCGGCGAGATGCGCGGCGAGGGTACTCTTGCCCGAACCGCCTTTACGTGATGCAAAAACAATGACGTTCATACCTTCCGCCTCCAGATTGACCCCAGGCCGCGAAAATGAATCAGCGCGCTGATTCGTGAAAGAAAAATTTGTCGGGAGCTGCGCGACAGCCACGAAATAACAAGACGTGTTGGCTTTTGAGTCACACTGCTTCGCAGGACGGAGACACGGGCCGCATCGAAATGCCGCTCGTGCGCGCGTCTGTGCGTTTTTTGAGCATTGCGCGGGACAAAAGCGGAATGCAACCTTGCCGCGCAAACCTGCCGCTCGCTTGCTTTTCAGGGCGCACGCCCGTCAATCGATGCAAGCCTTCCGGCGCCGTGCGAACAAAACGAGTCCGCAATCTGTCGCGAAGCCGAAGTCAGGGCCGGAACGAGGAAGGCGCCCGATTGCGCGCCTTCGGCGGAGTTTCAAACCGGAACGCGCTGCTGGACGCTCAGCCTTGGTCGCTGGGCGCTCAGCCTTGGCTGGATTTCTTCTTCGGCGCCGGCTTGGCGGTCTTCTTCGCAGCCTTGGGCGCGATCTGGGTCGGCTTGCCGGCGCGCTGCTCGCGCGGCGCCGGTCCGCGGCGGAAGAACACCGCGCATTGCGGCGAGAGCTGCGCCTTCTTCTTGATCATGCAGGCGGTGATGGCATCGACGTTCGGGACGAACTCGCCGCACAGCCGCATCGCGTCCGGCGTGCAGGCCTGCTGCTCCTCCTGGGTGTAGGCGAAGCCGGCGCGCGGCAGCGCCAGGATGGCCAGGGCAAGCACGAGGCTTGCAACGGCCAAGAGCTTTGCAAAGGACTTGAAGCGAAACGCCGGCATCGATCCCCCCACATCACGAGTCAGCGCGAATAGTGGGTGAACGGCGGTTCGTTGGCAACCGAGGGCAAGTGCGAAAGCCGGCACGTGTGCGCTCTCGGCAACAGGTCAGGGACCTCGGCAGTTCCGGGAAAGGAAACGAAGGCGCCGCTGTCGGCCCCAAAACACAAAAGTGCGAAAACAACCCCATGCACAGTAGCCAAGTCATTGCAAACACTCAGGTCGCCAAATTTTAGGATTTTTCGAAGCCAAATTTGACTTGTCGGGCAAAACAGGGGCATCATGTCACCCTCAAGAAGATGCGCGTGGGGTGGCCGGCCTGTCTCCTGCGCTGGTCGAAAAGCGCACACGAGGAGGACAATCACATGACGGGGAATGAAGCGGAGCTGCCGCTGTCGGGTGTGACGGTGGTTTCGCTGGAGCAGGCGATCGCGGCGCCGCTGGCGAGCCGGCACCTCGCCGATTGGGGCGCGCGGGTGATCAAGATCGAGCGGCCGGGCAGCGGCGATTTCTGCCGCGACTACGATCACGTCATGAACGGCATGTCGAGCCAGTTCGTCTGGACCAACCGCTCCAAGGAAAGCCTCGCCATCGACATCAAGAGCCCCGAGGGCCGCAAGGTGCTCGACGCCCTGCTGCCGCGGGCGGATGTGTTCATCCAGAACCTCGCGCCCGGCGCGGCGGAGCGGCTCGGCCTCGATGCCGCTTCGCTGCTGCGCAAGTACCCGCGCCTCATCGCCTGCGACGTCTCCGGCTATGGCACTGATGGCCCCTACAGCGACAAGAAGGCCTATGATCTCTTGGTGCAGTGCGAGGCCGGCGTGCTCGCCATCAACGGCACCGAGGCGGAGCCGGCCAAGGTGGGGCTATCCGTCGTCGATATCGCCACCGGCATGTACATCCTGAACGGCGTGCTGATGGCGCTGTACGCCCGCGAGCGCACCGGCAAGGGCACGGCCTTCCAGGCCTCGCTGTTCGATTCCATCACGGACTGGATGAGCTATCCCGCGTTCTACACGCAAAGCACCGGCCGGCCGTTGCCACGTACCGGCGCAAAGCATGCGACGATCGCGCCTTACGGCCCGTTCCGCGTCGGCGACGGCAACACGATCTTCTTCGGCATCCAGAACGACCGGGAATGGCGGTCGCTGTGCCGGATCGTGCTTGGCGATGCCGGCTTCGCCGACCATCCGAAGTTCCGCACCAATCCGCTGCGCATGCAGAACCGCGACGAGCTGCAAGCGCATATCGAGCAGCGCTTTGCAGCCATGACCAGCGAGGAGGTGCTGCGGCTGCTGGATGAGGCCGCGATCGCGAACGCGCATCTGAACTCGGTCGAGGCGTTCCTGAAGCACGAGCAGCTTCATGCCCGCGCGCGGGTGCAAAGCGTGGGATCGCCGTGCGGACCTTTGATGAGCTTCCTGCCCGCGCTCACCATTCCCGGCGTGACGCCGCGGATGGATCCGGTGCCTGACGTCGGCGAGCACAACGCGTCGATCCTCGGCGAACTCGGCATCCGCGAGGGAACGTGACGATGGCCTCGCAGCGCCCTACGCGGGCCTATCTCGCCGTTCCCGCGCATCGCGCCCGTGTCGTCGCCAAGGCGGCGGCATCATCGGCGGATGGGGTGTTCATGGACCTCGAGGACGCCGTGCCGCCCGCCGAGAAGGGCGTTGCGCTGGCGGAAGCCGCTCGCGCGCTGTCCGCGCTCGACTGGGGCAGCAAGCACGTCGCGGTCAGGCTCAATGCCGTCGACAGCCCGTTCATCGCAGAGGAGATCCGTAACCTGGCGGCCCTGCCCCGGCTGGATGCTTTGATCGTGCCGAAGGCGGAGCGGTTGAGTGACATCGTTGCCATCGCCGGTCAGCTGCACGCGGCCGCGCCCGATCGGGCCGCACCTGTTGCGCTTGAGCTGCTCATCGAGACCGCGCTCGGCCTCGTCAATGTCGACGCGCTCGCCGCTTGCGACGACAGCGTGGCCGCGCTGCATCTCGGCGTCGGCGACCTCGCAGCCTCGCTCGGCGCCCGCACCTCCGACATCGGCATCTCGCCGGACGGCTACCGCCACGTCGGATCAGCGCAAAGCGGCTACGCCGCCGCGCCGCTCGACCTGTTCGCCTATCCGATGATGCGCCTGCTGGTCGCCGCTCGCGCGCACGGCCTGCGCGCGATCGATGGCCCCTGCGGCGCGTTCCGCGATGCTGGACTGACCGAGGCCAGCGCGCAAAAGGCCGCGGCGATGGGCTTTGACGGCAAGCAGGTGATCCATCCCGACCAGATCAACCCGACGCTGCGCGCGTTCACGCCCTCGGCCGAGGAGCTGGCCCAGGCGCGGCGGATCGTCGAAGCCATGGAGCAGGCCGAGGCGCTGGGACAGGGCGCGGTGACGCTGGACGGCAAGATGATCGACTATGCCAATGTGCGCATGGCGCGCCGGATCATCGAGCTGGGATCGTAGGGGCGCATCCTTCGAGATGCCCGCTTCGCGGGCCTCAGGATGAGGACGGCGTGCGTGGCAGCAATTTCGATGCGCAACCGTGCTGCTGAGGCTGCGAAGCAGCCGTCTCGAAGGACGAGGCGTGCGCTCAGGCGGTGTCGCTGTACAGCCAGCTAACGGGCCTGGATCGCGCCACGCTGAGCAATCGCAGCACGATTGCAATCACTTTGCCTTTGCACGCAAAGGTCGCTAGGCTGCCCCGATACACATTGCAGGGAGGGGGCACATGGCAAACCGCGAAGACATGATCGCATTGATCAGGGCCGGCTACGCAGCGCGCGACGGCGGCGACACCGATAGTCTGGTGACGGCCTTTCATCCCGAGGGCGCATTCACCCTGATGGGTGACAAGAGCGCGCTCGAATTGACGGGACGCATGCAGGGCCACCCGATCCTGCGCGAAGCTTTCCGTCAATTCACCGAAGGCTTCGGCTTCGAAGGCCGCGAGATCCTCGCCGAGCTGGTCGACGGCGATCGCGTCGCCGTCCACTCCCGCGTCACCGTGCGATACCACCCGACCGGCAAAGCAGTCAGCACCGAGATCGTGGACCTGTTCACATTTCAGGATGGCAAGATCGCGGAGCTGATCGAGTTTGCGGATACGGCGCAGATCAAGGCGATGATCTCCTGACCTGCGAGATGGATGAAGCGTCCTCGCGCTACGCCAGAAGATGAAGGTCAGTCGGCTCTGGGTCTGCACCCGCTGCCGTCAACATCGCGTGCACCTGACCTCGATGGTGGGTCTGGTGATTGAAGAGTTGAATAGCAACCAGCATCTTTGGCTTCTCGATTCGAGTTGCACCGTCCCCGGGATTCCAAACAAGCATCCCGTTCAGGTCCGCGTCGCGCAATCGCGCTGACCACGCTTCGATTTCCTCGTTCCGTTGCAAGCGGAGCGCCTTGAAGGCCTCCCAATCCGAGGGATTTGCGAGGGAGTGCTTGATGGTTTGCTCTGGACGCACGTTCCCTTTCAGCCGCTCCAGTATCAAGGCATCAGCCCAATAGAGATGGTTCAACGTAGCTGCAATCGACCGGAAGAACGCCCCTCGCTCCTTCCAGCGATCCTCATCGGTCAGCCGGTCGGCGGCCGTTACCAAAGAGGCGTTCTGCCAAGTGTTGTAGCGGGCCATAAGGCGGCAGTATTCGGCTGAGATCATTGCCCAGGCTCCAAAGGTTGTCGATGTTGGCTGATCTCGGGATATTGCCCCAGACGCGAGGCAGCCACTGTACGGTGACAGTCCAGAAAATCGGTCGTCGCCAGTGGTCTAATGGGACGCCCCTACGGAATCGGGGTTTGGTGCACTGTCACCGTAATGCGCCGCGCCGACAGAAACTCAGCTGCTGGTTTACGGTGCTCGGCATGACCAATCGAGAGCGAGTATTCTGACTTTAGCTTAGGCAGCCCAGTCCATGATCGCGTCGATGAAGGTCTGAGCCTGGCGGATCGCGTCGAGCCTCGTCGCACAGACACCGACCGACACTGTTCGGCCCTTTCCGACAGTCCACTTCCAACCGGCCGGGTAGCTCATCTCAACGACCGAGAAGCTTACGCCGCGATGTTCCACGGAGAACCTCCGCCAACATGTTGCTGTGTCTGAAAAGGCTACTCCAAATGGCGAATTTGTCCAGCCGAACGCAGGCTCACAATTCGATCGCGCGGCTTGATATAAGCGTTCAGGAGCAGACTTTCCGGGAAACTCAGGCGGCTCGCGTAGTTAGGTGACCGCGGGCGGTGACAAGATCGATCTCGCCCGATGTTGTGCAGTTTCGTGCACTGTCACCGAAATATCCGTTCATGCTGGCCAAACTGCTGGGCCTGCCGCCGATCGCCGCCGACGCCATCGTGCTGTTCGCGGCGATGCCGTCCGGTGCGAATGCGTACATCTTCGCCGTGCAGTATCAGCGGCGGGTGAAACCGGCGTTGGGCGCAGTGGCGCTGGGCGCGCTGCTGGCGGCGACGACGCTGCCGGTGATGGTGTGGGTGGTGGCGGGGTGAGGCGTCGAAGGCTTTGCCGGCGACGCCTCACGGCCTCGCTGCGCCCAATCCATCATCAGCGCAGGCCGAAGAACGAGAGCACCGCAGCAATCACGACGATCAGCCCGATGATATAGATGATACCGTTCATAGCTCAGCTCCCTCAGCGTTGTCAGTCCTGCCGCAGCTACAAACACCTGGGGTCGTGAAAAGGTTCGCCGGTGCTCGCCGCCGTTTTCTTGCAGTATCGGGGAACGAAAACGAACGATGCTGCTTCGGCGCGCTGGAGCCCTCGCACTACCCGCGATGGTTTTGCGTTTACACGCAAAGGTCGCTAGTCTGCCTGATACGTTGTAGGGAGGGTAACATGGCACAGCGCGAAGACATGCTCGCAACGATCCGGCACGCCTACGCCGCGCGCGGCGACGATGACGTCGAGGGCTTGGTGACGACCTTTCATCCCGAGGGCGCATTCACTTTGAAGGGCGACAAGAGCACGCTCGAACTGGCAGGAAGCGTGCAGGGTCACCCAGCCCTACGAGGGGTTTTCGGTGAATTGATCAAGAACTTCGGCTTCGAAAACCGCAAAATCCTGGCCGAGCTGGTCGACGGTGATCGCGTCGCGGTCCATTCCCGCCTTGACGTCCGCTACCATCCAACTGGCAAGACGTTCAGCACCGAGCTCTTGGACCTGTTCAGATTTCAGGATGGAAAGATCGTCGAGCTGATTGAGTTTGCGGATACGGCGCAGGTCAAGGCGATGATCTCCTGAAGGACGATGAGGTTCGATTTGCTTCAGAGCGGGCAGCAAGCCGCCATATGAGTGGGCAGAGCACTGGCGGCCCCGCCCACCATGTTCGAACCGTCGACTTGTTCTGCCATCTCAAGCCTGGATGCCTCGATGTCGAGCGCTTCTCGACCTCTGTGTGATTCGCGTCGGCTTACTGCTTCGGTTCAGCTCGCGCTTCCAGCCCGCGAAGCTGTGTCCCGACAGTCAAGTCACCGATTTTACGGCCCATGTCCTTTCCGACCTCCGTCGAGAAACGGTAATGGAAACCGGCATAGATGCGGGCATTTGCGACCTCATCGCTGTAATCCTGGAGCTTGGTCCATTTGCGAGTCACCCCTGGCGCAGTGGGGCTGGTCATCGTTAGCTCTCCGACCTCGTCGCCCGCGATGGACCGGAGAACCGTGGACACCGCCGCCGATACGATGCAGTGGGCGCAGGGGTATTCGGGATGCATCGGCGTTTCACCCAGCGGCAACCAAGACGCTTCGCGTGGCGTCATCGGGTTGTGCGTGATGTCCGCGTTGCGTATGGCCGTTACAGGCCGCCAGAAGTTGTAATGATACTTCGCATCAAGGACGGCAACGATTGCGTCGTTCGCAGCGATCTCGGTGAGGGCGAAGAGGCGCGAGCAGTCAACGACGTCCATGTGCTTGGCCAAGGCGACCTGCCGGACGATTGGATTGAAGCTGGGAGGCCCGACCAGAAACCAGACTCGTCCGATCGCGGTCTGCTCTGCCGTTCGGGTGGTGCTGTTGCGAGCGCCGAGCTCCCGAATTTCGTTGACGTCTCTGGTCCAGGTCTCGGAATCAAGCGCCGGAGGTGGCGCTGGACGGAATTGTGAGACCGATGTCATGACCCAAGGGGACATTATTCCAGCCGTGGTGCCGATCGGCACCACGGTCGGCACATAGGCTCCCGGGGCTGTATAGGGACGATAAGTCTCCTGGACATCACTGCCGTCATCCCTGCGCAACGCCATCACGCCGGAAGCGGCCACCTTTCCAAGCTCGATTCCCTTCGCCTTTCCCTCCGTGTCCGGAATGCCGGAAAGCGATGCAATCAATGCCGCATCGAGGGCACCTTTTTGGTCCGGATAGATCGTCAGAAGAATGTTGTAAGCCGCAGTCGACGCTGCGGCTTCCTTGGACGTGGAGCGGTCTGCCACGAGATCCAGCTTGTATGGCGTGTATCGCCTGTCGATCGCGTTCACGGCCTCGAACATGGCAACGTGAAGCATCGACATCGTGCGGGCCTGTGGCACAGGCAGCACCTTCTTTTCAGCGGCAATCGCATCTGCTTTCGCATTCCAGTCCATGATGACATCGGCACGCGCAGTGCCGATGCAAACTGCAAGAGTGGCGATGATCAGGAATGGAGATTTCGTTGCAAGAAACGTCTTCATCTTCATGCTCCTCGTTGTTTCAACAGAGAGCGACATCTTGTACGGACGAGCCGCACAAGAACGTAGAAGTGCAGAACGATCTTAAGGTCGCAGCCAGCCGGCTGCTGTGAAACAGTTTACACCCGTCCTCGCTTTCGTCGAAAAGAGTTTGAGGCGCGCCCCAAAGAGTAAGATCGACTGGCTTACCTGATGCACGACCCGCAATCTCGGCAGTCTTCCGAACAATCATCACATCCTTTGCGCATTCGGGCTCGCCGACGGCGCTGATCAATCTCGGCATCTGTTTGTTTCGCGCGAGGTGAAGAGCGAGCGGCAGAGCATTTTGGTGATGCGCGCGCTCGAGCTTGCGGCAATGCCGGCCTCTGCATTCCTGTTTGCAAGACTGCTCGACCTGCCGCCGATCGCCGGCGTCATCGTGCTGTTCGCGGCGATGCCGACCGGCGCAATGCGTACATTTGCGCCGTGCAGTATCAGCGGATGGTGAACCCGGTGTCGGGCGCAGTGGCGCTGGGCACGCTGCTGGCGGCGGTGACGTTACCGGTGGTGTGGGTGGTGGCGCGCTAGCGCTGAGCCTGAGGTTTGCGTCTCGAGTTGAGGCCGGAAAACTGGCGTTCCTAAGAAGTGCGAAGCGCAACTCGGGAAAGCATCGAAAGAGCGCGGCAAGTTTGGCTCCGCCGCAAACTTATTGTTTCCACTCGCTGCCACGCCGCGTCGTTCGGCGATTTCGAGATGCAGTCCGTCAGTTCTTGACGATCTGGAGATCGCCGGGAGTGGCTTTGCCTTAGGATCCCGTCGAGAGGCTCGCCGATCTCTTTAAGCCGCGGCCGTAGGGAGCGCGCCACTCAAACGGTCGAACAAATAGCGACCGATGCAAACTGGTTGATCCCGCTGGTACAGTTGGGTGGGCTCGAACCACCGACCTCCTGTTCCACAGACAGGCGCTCTAACCAACTGAGCTACAACTGCATCCTTGCGAGCCGCGCCTTGGGCTGCCTGAAAAGGCTTGATGCCTGAGGGGGGCTGGACGGGGCGGAAACTAGGTGCAACGGCCGGGTTTGGCAAGGCCGCAATGGGGTGAAAAACCGGGTGAAATCATCGTCGGTGCGGGGAAATCGGGCGCGGTGGGGAGACCTCGCATATGAGCCCGACGATTGGGGCGTTCTAGGTCCCACATCGTCATGGCCGGGCTTGTCCCGGCCATCCACGGCTTCTGCCCGCGGCACCTAGAACGTGGATGCCCGGGCCTTCGCCGCGCCGAAGCGGCTTCGGCCGCGCAGGCGGGACAAGCCCGGGCATGACGACCATTCTTGGATTTCCGCATGGGGAAGCGGAGAGGCGAAGAAAAACCCGGGCCTTTCGGGCCCGGGTTTCGCTGGCTTACATCGATCCGACCGCTCAGGCGGCGGAGGGATAGTACTTCGAGGCGCTGGCCTTGATCGGCTCGGCGGTCTCATTGGCGACGCGCTGGGTGAGCTCGACCAGCTCCTTGGCCTGGGCCTGATAGGTCTCGAGCTGCTTGCGGGCGTGGCCGGTCCACAGCTCCATTGCTTCGGTCGGCGACTTGGCGCCGAACAGCTGCTGGGCGAAGTCGAGCTGGGCGCTCGAATTGGCCTTCATGAACTCGACCAGCTTGGCGGTGTACTCGCTGGCGCCCTTGGAAGCGCAGGTGAACACGGCCTCGACGGTGCCGTTATGGGTCTCGGCGGCGTCCTTGAACTTGGCGTAGTTCTCACGGGCCTGCGCCGCGCCCTTCTCGGCGAACGCACGCACCTGCTCGGGAACCTCGAACGGGATGATCGAGGCAGAAAACGGATCAGTCGCACCTGTCATGTTGGTCCCTCACGCTAATTGAAAAAATGGAGTGAGCCTTCTGGCGCGCCCGCCGGCCCCGACCATGGGCCCTGCGCATTGAGCGGGTACGAAGACTGGAAACGCGAAACAAAGGTGATGGCTCGCCCAGCGCCAGAACTATGGCTGCCTATCATGTCAACATTGTGCATCGCAACGCGGCAGAGGGGTGCGATGCGAAATTTAATCTCGGGCAGGATGAGGTTCCCAGGCGGGGGAACCGGGGGTTGAGGTAGTGGGATGCGCCCGGCAACACACGCGCTCTTACCCTCCCCTGGATGGGGAGGGTCGGCTCGCAACGCGTCAGCGATGCGAGCCGGGGTGGGGTGATCTCTCCACTCGGGGACCGCCTGTGGGGAGAGACTGTCACCCCACCTCGGTTCGCTCTCCGCTTCGCTGCGTGCGAACCGATCCACGGGCGAGCTACGCTCGTCCCGGACCCTCCAGGGGAGGATGGGCACCTGAGATGCCGCGCGGGTGCGTCTCTTCGCAAGCCCCCTTGAATCCCTTGGATGCAACGTCGGCTCGGCTTGCGGGGTTGGCGGGATTAAGGTTATCGCCGCTTGGGGGACGCTTGCGGGCTTTGGGCCGTGGACCTGGTCGCGCCTTCCGGGCGATACTAACCCTTTCTTAAGGCTGTCATTCCCGGCAGCCGCCACTCGTGAAGCGTGAGATGCAGCCGGCCTGATGACGCGTTCGGATTTCCAGTTGCGAGGGGTGGGCGATCCGCGGCTGGCCGTGCATGCGACCTCTGCCCTGCCGGTCTGGCTGTGGTCGACCGACGGCGCGCGCGTGCTATGGGCCAATCCGGTCGGCGCAAAACTATTCGGCGCGGCCAACAGCGCCGGCCTTGCGGACAAGGTGTTCGGCCCCGCCGACAGCCATCGCCGCCAAATCGTCAGGCTCGCCCCCCAGCTGCCGGCGAACGGCGCAATGCGGCTGCAGCGGATGCGCGGCTTCGGCGCCCGGTTAGGGGCGCTGATGACCTGTGCTTGCGCGCGGCTCGACTTTGCCGACGGCAGTCACGCCGTGCTCGTCATCGCCATGGACCCGACGCTGCGCACCATGCCGCTGGTGGAGCGGCTGCATCGGCTGGTCGCCGGCGCCAAGGTGCCGATGGCGGCGTTCGCGCCGGACGGGCTGTTCGTCGGCGCGAGCGAGGCCGCGCGCTCCCTGCTCGGCTTTCGCGATCTATTCGAGGCCGGGCTCGACCGCGCCCGCAGCGATGCGCTGGCAAAAGGCCGCGCCGCGACGCCGATCGGCATCGGCCAGATGGTGCTGCAGCGGGTTGGCAGCGGCGCCGATATCGGCCTGGTCGCGGTGATCGAGCCCGCCGCCACCACGGCGGCGCACGAGGCCGCGCCCGACGTGACGCCTCCGGACGCGGTGCCTGAGGACGGACGGCCTGCGCCAGACGAGGCACCGTCTGCGATCGCGCTGTTCGACGCATTCACTGAGCCGGCCGAACCGCCCGCCGAGACGATTGCGCCGACGCCGGAGCCGGTCGTCCCCGCGGCGGCCAAAACTCCGGTTGAAAACCAGCCGCAAGCCATTGTGTCGCCGCAGCCCGCGCCGATCAATGCAGGCATGGTCGAGCCGACTTCGGGCCAGGACTCTGCTAGCCACCAAGAGCCGCCCGCACCGCGTCAGCATCCGCTGCGCTTCCTCTGGCAGATGGATGAAGAGGGCCGCTTTGTGCTCGGCTCCGATGAATTCATCCGCCTGATGGGCACGCACACGGCCGCCGGCTTCGGCCGCCCCTGGCGCGAGATCGCCGAGGAATTCTCGCTCGATCCCGAGGGCCGCGTGGCAAAGGCGCTGGAAAGCAAGGACACCTGGGCCGGCATCACAGTGAACTGGCCGGCCGACGGCGGCGAGCATATTCCGGTCGAGCTCGCGGGCCTGCCGGTCTACGACCGCAACCGTCAGTTCGCCGGCTTCCGCGGCTTCGGCGTCTGCCGCGATCTCGACGCGCTCAACCGGCTCGAGGCGCTCAGGCGTTTCGAGCTGCTCGTCGAGCCGCCGGTACAGGATCGCTCCACCGAGGCCGTCGCGCCTGATGCGGAGCCCGAGCCTGAAGCGGCGGCGGAAACTGAGGCCGAGGGCGAAGCAGAGGCACCGCCGATCGCGCCATCCGAGCCCGAGCCGCAGGCCGAGCCCGAACCGCAAGCCGAACCCGACCTGCCAGAGCCCACAAGCGAGACGACTTCACACCCAACCGAACTGGACACGCCCGTGGAAACGCCTCCCAATGTCGTGCCGTTCCGCGCCGCCGGCGATACCCGGCCTCCGACGCTGACGCCGGTCGAGAACAGCGCGTTCAACGAGCTCGCGCGGCAATTGTCCGAGCGGCTCGAACGCGAGCGCGAGACCATCACGACCGACGCGGCCGGACCAGTGGCGGAGACCAGCGCCGAAGCACCGGAGCCGGAGCCGCCGCAGGCCGCAGCCGAATGGCTGACCGAGCCCGCACCGCCGCCGCGCGGGATGAGCGCGCGCGACCGCACGCTGCTCGACCTGTTGCCGACGGGCATCCTGATCTACCGGCTCGACCGCCTGCTCTACGCCAATCCCGCCTTCCTCGCGCGCATGGGCTATGACGGCCTGAACGCGCTGGAGCATGCCGGCGGGCTGGACGCGCTCTATGTCGAGCCGGGCGTGTCGGCGGCCAGCAGCAGCTCGCAAGGCGGCACGCCCGTCACGATCAGCGCGACGGCTCCGAATGGCGAAACGCCGCCGGCCGCGACGGAAGCGCATCTGCACACGATCGAGTGGGACGGCGACAGCGCGCATGCACTGATCTGCGCGCTGCCGCAGGTGGCACCGATCGCCGCGGCGGCTGCCGTCGCGGAGACCGTGGTGGCCGCAGAGCCTGACGCCGCGGACGCAGAGCCCGCGGCCGGCGATGCCGATGCCGAGGATCTCGCCGCCATCCTCGACACCACGGCCGAGGGCATCGTGATGTTCGATGCCGAAGGCAACATCCACGCCTGCAACCGCAGCGCGGAGGCGCTGTTCGGCTATGACGGCGAGGCGCTGCTGCAGCAGAATTTGCTGACGCTGTTCGCCCCCGAGAGCCAGCAGATCGTCGCCGATTATCTGGAAAGCCTGAAGAGCCAGGACATCTCCAGCCTGCTCGATCACGGCCGCGAGGTGCTGGGCCGCGAGAAGAAGGGCGGCGTTATTCCGCTCGCGATGATCATGGGTCGCACCCGGCCCGAAGGGCCGAACTTCTTCGCCGTGTTCCGCGATCTCTCGCACGCCAAGAAGGGCGAGAGCGAATTGACGAAGGCCCGCCGCCTCGTCGACGGCGCGGCCAACGCCAAGGCCGACATGCTGGCGCGGATCAGCCACGAGATCCGCACGCCGCTCAACGCCATCATCGGCTTCGCCGAGGTGATGATCTCCGAGCGCTTCGGCGCGCTCGGCAACGAGCGCTACGGCGAATACATGAAGGACATCCGCGCTTCCGGCGAGCGCGTCATCGCCATCATCGACGACCTCCTGGAGCTGTCGCGGATCGAGACCGGCAAGCTCGACCTGAATTTCGCGAACTTGAACCTCAACGACCTGGTCGAAGCCTGCGTGACGGTGATGCAGCCGCAGGCCAACCGCGAGCGCATCATCATCCGCACCTCGCTCGCCCATGCGCTGCCGCAGGTGAGCGTCGATGCGCGCGCGATGCGGCAGATCACCATGAACCTGATCTCGAACTCGATCCGGCTCGCCAGCGCCGGCGGCCAGGTCATCGTCTCGACCGCGCTGACCGACCGCGGCGAGATCGCATTGCGCATCCGCGACACCGGCCACGGCCTTTCCGAGCGCGAAGTCGCCGCCGCGATGGAGCCGTTCCGCACGCCGCCGCCGGGCGATGCCGCCGACAGCTCGGCACTGAGCCTGTCGCTGACCAAAGCGCTGGTCGAAGCCAACCGCGCCCGGTTCAACATCAAGAGCGCCGGCCACGGCACGCTGATCGAGGTGGTGCTCGCGCCAGCGCTGGCGGGGGCGTAGGGCGCGGCACGCTCAAGCCGTCATTCCGGGGCGCGCCTCTTGGCGCGAGCCCGGAATCCATCGATCCTCATCAATGGTGGTGCAATGGATTCCGGACTCGTCGCTTCGCGACGCCCCGGAATGACGGCGGGGCTCACGCCGCCCGCACCGTCTCCAAAAACCTGCTCACCTCGATCTTCAGCCGGCTGCTGTCGTTCGACAGCGATTGCGCCGCGGACAGCACCTGCGAGGAGGCGGATCCCGTCTCGGTCGCGCCCTGGCGCACGCTGGAGATGTTGGCGCTGACCTGCGTGGTGCCGGCGGCGGCGCTTTGGACGTTGCGCGAGATCTCGCTGGTCGCGGCGCCCTGCTCTTCCACCGCGGCCGCGATGGTGGAGGAGATTTCGGACAGGCGCTCGATGGTGCCGCCGATGGTCTTGATCGCGCCGACGGAATCTTGCGTCGCGACCTGGATGCTCGAGATCTGCTGACCGATGTCGCCGGTCGCCTTCGCGGTCTGCTCGGCCAGCGCCTTCACTTCCGAGGCCACCACGGCAAAGCCGCGTCCGGCCTCGCCCGCACGCGCGGCCTCGATGGTGGCGTTCAGCGCCAAGAGGTTGGTCTGGCCGGCGATGGCGTTGATGAGCTCGACCACGTCGCCGATGCGCGCGGCCGCCTTGGACAATTCGCTGACGCGGTCGTTGGTCTGCCCGGCCTGGGTGACAGCCTCGCCCGCCATGCGCGCGGAGGCCTGCACCTGGCGGCTGATCTCGTTGACGGAGGCGGTCAGCTCCTCGGCGGCGGACGCCACTGACTGCACGTTGGTCGCCGCTTCCTCGGACGCCGCCTCGACCAGCGTGGCAAGCTCGGTCGAGCGGCTGGCGGTCGTGGTCAGCGACGTCGCCGACGCCTCGAGCTCATTGGCCGCCGACGACACGGTCTCGACGATCTCGCCGATCGCGCCTTCGAAATCGTCCGCCATCCTGATCATGTCGGCGCGGCGGCGCTCGGCGGCGAGCTTGTCCTGCCTGATCTTCTCTTCGGCCTCCTCCTGCGCCTTCCGCTCGGCGTTGATCTTGAAAGTCTCGACGGCTTGCGCGATCTCGCCGATCTCGTCGGGCCGGCCGAGGCCGGGAAGAACGATGGCGAAATTGCCGTTGGCAAGCTCGATCATCGCCGCGCGCATCGCGATCAAAGGCCTCGAGACCGAACGTCCGATGAAGATGCCGAGGCCGAGCACGCTCGTCGCAATCAGCGCGATCGCGACCGCAATCCAGAACTGGATGCTGGTGCGCTCGGCCTCGTTGAGACGGTCGGCATCGGCGCGGATGCGGTCGACCGATGTCGAAATCTGCTCGATCACGGGCTCGACCGACGCGAAGGCCTCGGACATCGCCTTCGATTCGGCCGCCAGCTTCAGCGCGGTCTCCATCCAGGCGGAGAAGTCGCGCTGATAGTCGGCGAGCTTCTGGCGCAGCTCAGCCTTGGCGCCGTCGGCAATGGCTGCCGCGTCGAGGCCAGCGGCAAATTCGGACGCGCGCTTCTTCATCTCCTCGCCATATCTGGCGTTCCGGCGCAGCATGAAATCCTTCTCATGCCGGCGCATCATCAGCATGATGACCTTGAGCTCGGAATTCTGGAACTGGTCGACCTGGCTCTCGATACCGTGGACGGAAGCGCGCAGGCGGCCTTCGAGCCCGGACTTCTCGTCGAGGCCGAGCCGCTGCCGTTCCTCGACCACCGCGGCGAAGCGGGCCTGATAGGTCTTCAGCGACGCATTCATCGCGTCGATCTTCTGCGCCAGCTCGGGCTGGCCGAGCGCTGCGATCTTGCCGCGGAGCGTCTCGATGTCGAGCGCCACCTGCCGGCTGATCTCGACCTGTCGCTGCGCCCTGGCCGGATCGCTGCGCAGCAGAAAATCCTTCTCGGCGCGGCGCGCCTCGAGCAGCTCGACCGCGATCCTGTTGTTCAGCTCGAACACGGCGCGCGCATCCTCGGCCGCGTCGCGATAGACGCCCATCCTCCGCTCGCCGTAGAGGTGAATGCCGCCGATCAGGACGACGCCGATGACGCCAATGACGCCGATCGCGGTGATCTTGTGAGTGAGTCGCAGGGAGAGGAGCCGCATCGTGAACCAAGCTGGTGGTGAGCGATGCGGTTGATGAAGTGATAATCGCGGAAAGCTTCCGTTAATTTGCGGGCACGTATTAATACGTGTATTTCGCTACAATGCTCGCCGTTGTGCACGGTGACGTGCACAGGCACAGTTCCAAAAAAGAAGCACGGCGCTTCACCAGCGCCGTGCTTCCTTGTCTGCGAGAGCTTGAGCCTCAGTGATAGATCTCGAACAGGCCGGCGCCGCCCTGGCCGCCGCCGATGCACATCGTCACCACGCCCCACTTGGCCTTGCGGCGGGCGCCTTCCTGCAGCAGATGGCCGGTGAGACGGGCGCCGGTCATGCCGAAGGGATGGCCGATCGCGATCGAGCCGCCGTTGACGTTGTACTTGGCGGGATCGATGCCGAGCTGGTCGCGGCAATACAGGCACTGGCTGGCGAAGGCCTCGTTGAGCTCCCACAGATCGATGTCGTCGATCTTGAGGCCGGTGCGCTTGAGCAGCTTCGGAATCGCGAACACCGGGCCGATGCCCATCTCGTCCGGCTCGCAGCCGGCGGTGGCCCAGGCGACGAAGCGGCCGAGCGGCTTGAGGCCGCGCTTCTCGGCGTCCTTGGCTTCCATCAGCACCACCGCGGCGGCGCCGTCGGAGAGCTGGCTGGCATTGCCGGCGGTGACGAACTTGCCGGGGCCCTTCACCGGCTCGAGTTTTGCCAATCCTTCCATCGTCGTTTCGGGGCGATTGCATTCGTCGCGATCGACGGTGTAGTCCACGATCGACTCGGCCTTGGTCTGCTTGTCGACGACCTTCATCTTGGTCTTCATCGGGACGATCTCGTCCTTGAACTTGTTCGCCTGCTGGGCTGCGGCCATGCGGCGCTGCGATTCCAGCGAGAACTCGTCCTGATATTCACGGCTGAGTTTGTAGCGCTCGGCGACGATGTCGGCGGTGTCGATCATCGCCATGAAGATGTCGGGGGCGACCTTGAGCAGTTCCGGATCGACCGATTCCTTCGGCGTGGCGCCGCCGGGAATCGAGATGCTCTCGACGCCGCCGGCGACGATGCAATCGGCGCCGTCGGAGCGGATCGAGTTCGCGGCCATCGCGATGGTCTGCAGGCCCGACGAGCAGAAGCGGTTCACCGACACGCCGGCGGTGGTCTTCGGCAGGCCGGCGAGCAACGCGGCCTGGCGGCCGATGTTCGGCGCGCCATGGGCGCAATTGCCGAGATAGCAGTCCTCGACATAGTCCTTCTCGACGCCGGCGCGGTCCACCGCGTGATGAATGGCGTGGGCCGCGAGCGACATCGGCGGCGTGATGTTGAACCCGCCGCGGCCGGATTTCGCCAGGCCCGTGCGCGCATAGGAAACGATGACGGCTTCACGCATTGTTTTCTCCCTTGTCGAACGATTTGGAACGGAGTGTCCTGACGCCATTGGTACACAAAGATTGGGGGTGGGGAAAATGAAAACGCCGCCTCCGGCGATGGAGACGGCGTTGTTCCGCGTGTCGGAATATATGATATGATGATCGTCATTCCGGGGCGTGCGCGCCCGCTCTATCCACACGTCATGCCCGGGCTTGTCCCGCCTGCGCGGCCGAAGCCGCTTCGGCGCGGCGAAGGCCCGGGCATCCACGTTCTACGCGCCGAGCGGCAAGACGTGGATGGCCGGGTCATAGGCGAGCGGAAAGGACGCCGTCCTTCGGACGGCTATGCCCGGCCATGACGCCGGTGGGAGCCGCTCAGAACGTCAGCGCCTTGGCCTGCTTGACCTGCGGCAGGGCCTGCACCTTGGCGAGCACATCGGCCGGCACCACACCGTCGACCTCGACCAGCGCGATGGCATCGCTGCCCGGAGCGACGCGGCCGAGATGGAAGGTCGCGATGTTGATCTTGGCGTCGCCCAGAAGCCCCGCGAATTTGCCGATGAAGCCCGGCTTGTCCTCGTTGGTGACGTAGATCATCGACTTGCCGAACTCGGCGTCGACGCGGATGCCCTTGATGTCGACGAGGCGCGGCTTGCCGTCTGCATAGACGGTGCCCGAGACCGACCGCTCCTGCCGCTCGGTGGTGACCGTGACGGTGATCAGGCTCTCATAGTCGCTCTGGGCGGCGCGGACGATCTCGTCCACCACCATGCCGCGCTCCTTGGCGACGACAGGCGCGGACACGACGTTGACCTCGCCAAGCATGGGCCGCAGCAGGCCCGACAGCACCGCGGAGGTGATCGCCTTGATCTTCATCTCGGCGACGTGGCCCTCATAGGTGATCTCGACCTTGAGAATGCCGCTCTCGGTGAGCTGGCCGGCAAACGAGCCGAGCTTCTCGGCGAGCGCGATGAACGGCTTCAGCTTCGGCGCTTCTTCCGCCGTGATCGAGGGGAAATTGACCGCGTTCGAGATCGCGCCGGTGAGCAGGTAATCCGACATCTGCTCGGCAACCTGCAGCGCGACGTTCTCCTGAGCCTCGGTGGTGGAGGCGCCGAGATGCGGCGTGCAGATCACGTTGGGATGGCCGAACAGCACGCTCTTGGTCGCGGGCTCCTCGACGAAGACGTCGAAGGCGGCGCCGGCAATGTGCTTGGCGTTGAGCGCATCGACCACCGCCTGCTCGTCGACGAGACCGCCGCGGGCGCAATTGATCAGGCGCACGCCCTTCTTCATCTTGGCGATCGCGGCCGCGTCGATGATGTTCTTGGTCTTCTCGGTCAGCGGCGTGTGCAGCGTAATGAAGTCGGCGCGCCTGAGCAGATCGTCGAGATCGACCTTCTCGACGCCGATGTCCTTGGCGCGCTCCGGCGACAGGAACGGGTCGAACGCGATCACCTTCATGCGCAGGCCGAGCGCGCGGTCGGCGACGATCGAGCCGATATTGCCGCAGCCGACGACGCCCAGCACCTTGCCGGTGATCTCCACGCCCATGAAGCGGTTCTTCTCCCACTTGCCGGCCTGCGTCGAGGCATCGGCCTGCGGGATCTCGCGGGCGAGCGCGAGCATCAGGGTGATGGCGTGCTCGGCGGTCGTGATCGAATTGCCGAACGGCGTGTTCATCACGATGATGCCCTTGGCCGTCGCGGCCGGGATCTCGACATTGTCGACGCCGATGCCGGCGCGGCCGATCACCTTTAGCCTGGCCGCCTTCTCGAGGATCTTGGCGGTCGCCTTGGTCGCGGAGCGGATCGCAAGGCCGTCGTAATTGCCGATGATCTCGGCCAGCTTGTCCTTGTCCTTGCCGAGATTGGGCTGGAAGTCGACCTCGACGCCGCGGTCTTTGAAGATCTGCACGGCAGCGGGCGAGAGCGCGTCGGAAATGAGAACTTTGGGTTTGGTCATGGGGATGATCCGTGGTGCGAGCTGCATTTACGGAGCGTCACCCGCGGGCTTGACCCGCGGGTCCATCTTTCTCGATGGATGGCCGGGTCAAGCCCGGCCATGACGAGAATGGGGTGACGCGTTACGCCGCCTTCGCGAGCGTGGCCTTGGTCTCGGCGAAGGCCCAGTCGATCCACTGCGTCAGCAGCTCGACGTCCTTTGCTTCCACCGTGGCGCCGCACCAGATTCGCAGGCCGGCCGGCGCGTCGCGGTAATAGGCGAAGTCGTAGCCCGCGCCTTCCTTCTCGACGAGGGCCACCAGCTTCTTGCTGAACTCCGCCTGCGCGTCCTCGGAGAGCGAGGTGATCGCGGGATCGGTGAACTTCAGGCACACCGAGGTGTTGGAGCGGATCGATGCGTCCTTGGCGAGGAAGTCGATCCAGGGCGTCTTCGCCTTCCAGTCCGCCAGCACCTTGGTGTTGGCGTCGGCGCGCGCGATCAGCGCCTTGAGACCGCCGATCGACTTGGCCCAGTTCAGCGCATCGAGATAATCCTCGACGCAGAGCATCGACGGCGTGTTGATGGTCTCGCCGACGAAGATGCCTTCGTTGAGCTTGCCGCCCTTGGTCATGCGGAAGATCTTCGGCAGCGGCCAGGCCGGCTTGTAGGTCTCGAGCCGCTCCACCGCGCGGGGCGACAGGATCAGCATGCCGTGCGCAGCCTCGCCGCCGAGCGCCTTCTGCCAGGAGAAGGTGACGACGTCGAGCTTGGCCCAGTCGAGCGGCTGTGCAAACGCGGCGGAGGTCGCATCGCAGATGGTCAGGCCTTCGCGGCTCGCGCTGATCCAGTCCGCGTTCGGAACGCGCACGCCCGACGTGGTGCCGTTCCAGGTGAAGACGACGTCGCTCTTGGGATCGACCTTCGACAGATCGGGGATCTCACCGTAAGCCGCATTGAGCTTGGTGACGTCCTTGAGCTTCAATTCCTTGACGATGTCGCTGACCCAGCCCTCGCCGAAGGATTCCCAGGCGAGCGTGGTGACGGGCCGTGCGCCGAGCAGCGACCACAGCGCCATCTCGACCGCGCCGGTATCGGAGGCCGGCACGATCCCGATACGGTAATCGGCGGGGACCTCGAGCACTTCGCGCGTCAGGTCGATCGCGAGCTTGAGCTTGGTCTTGCCGATCTTCGCGCGATGCGAGCGGCCGAGAGCTGCGTCCTTGAGATTTTGGGCGTTCCAGCCGGGGCGCTTGGCGCAGGGGCCGGAGGAGAAATGCGGCACGGTCGGCCGCGAAGCGGGCTTCGCTACAGTCATGATCTACCCTTCCAGATAGTAAGCCTCCCGTTGGGGGGAGGTGTCCCGCCGCGGCTGATACGGGAATCGGGAAGGTCCGTCAAGGAAGTTCCGGGGCCTCACGCGCCAGTGATGGCGCTTCCGGTGCAATATCAGGGGATTCGACGACAGTGAGCGCATTCAGCAAGTCCGTGGCATCGCTGATCAATTGCGCCGCCTTGCGGCGGCTTCCGACCTTCAAAATGCATTTGTCATTGGCCTGCACGACGTAGTCGTTGCCGACCTTGATCATCGAATAGCTTGTCATCGAAATGTCCCGAACCGAGCGAGCCCGGTGTCAGATGCCCCCGTAGCACCCTTCGTTCCTTCATCAATGTGAACGACGGAGCGGTAGTTTACCGGCTCTTAACACGACCGAGTGAAAAGCCCGATTTTTTGCCGGCTGCGCAGCGCTCGCGTCGCGCTGCCTCAAAAGCGGACAGTCATTCCGACGTGACTCGCCGTGAAGCCGAGCCGCTTGTAGAAGCGCTGCGCATCGACGCGCGTCTGATGCGTGAGCAACTCGACCAGATTGCAGCCGCGCGCCTTTGCTTCCGTCACGGCCCATTGCACCAATTGCTCGCCGATGCCGCGGCTGCGACACTCGGTGGCAACGCGAACATCCTCGAGCAGGCCGCGCGATCCGCCTTGCGAGCTCAGGCCCGGCAGGATCGCGAGCTGCAGGCAGCCGACCACCCTGCCCTCACTCTCGGCAACGACCAGCGTGAGATTCGGATCGCGCGCGATCCGCGCGAATGCGTCATAATAGGCGGACGACAACGGATCCTCCACGCGCTCGCGCGCGCGGCCGAGATGATCGTCGGCGAGCATCGCCACGATCGCGGCGACGTCCTCGCGGCGCGCGGGACGGATAGAGACGGCTTCGGGATTCATCTCAGGCGACTCCGCACCTCAGCGCGCCGGCGGAAGGCCGAGAAACGCTTCAACGTCGCCGATCCAGCGGCGGACGGACGCATGGCGGCCGAGGTCGAAGCCGCCTTCATGCGCGAGGCGCGTATAGGCGAGCAGCGACACGTCGGCTAGCGACACCTCGTCGCCGGCGAAGAAGCGGCTGGCGGCGAGATGCTGCTCCATGCGGTCGAGCGCCGCATGGCCGCGCTTGACCTTTTCAGGATCGAGCTCGGAGGCATCCTTGCCGAGATAGACCATGAGGAAGCGGCACACGGCGATGTAGGGCTCGTGGCTGTATTGTTCCCAGAACAGCCATTCGTCCATCTTGGCCGCGGTGAAGGCGTCGCGCGGAACCAGCGCGCTGTCGCGGGCGAGATAGCGGATGATGGCGTTGGACTGCGCCAGCGTGCGGCCGTCGGCGAATGCGACGGTGGGCACCTGCCCGGCGCCGTTCATCTTCAGGAATTGCGGCGTGCGCGTCTCGCCCTTGCGGGTGTCGATCTCGATCCACTGATAGGGCAATGCGAGCTTGTCGCAGACCCACTTCACCTTGAGACAATTGCCCGAATTGCTGTCGCCGTAGATCTTCATCGCTGCCGCCCCAATTTCCGACGACAGAGCATCAGGACGAAGCGAAGCTGTCAACAGGAGGCGGACGGCTCAGAACTTGTAGCCGACGCCGAGGCGCGCGTTGTTCAGCGTCACCTGCGTGTTCATGACTGGCGAGAATCTCACATATTCATATTCGATGCGGGCGAACAAGCCGTCCCAAACGCAGTATTCGAGCCCGAGGCCGGCGGTCCAACCTACTGCGTAAGTGTTGGTCCTGTGCTGACCTTGCGTGCCCGACTGCGCAGGAACCGGGCCCCACGTTCCGAGTATCGTCGTGGTGTTGCCGAAGAAATCCGTCGTCGTCGTGTCCTGTCGCATCGAGACGCTGCTGGTCACGGTGCGCGACACGTCCATTCGCCCGACGGCAGCGCCCATGAAGGCGTAGGGCATGAAGCTGCCGCCGTCCCAACCCACGCGGCCGCGGAGCGTCACCATGTCCTTGACCTGTGCCGCTGCGGCACCCGTCAGCGTGACGGCATAGTTGTTGGTGACGCCGGGCGCCCGCACCTCACCAGGCGGGTTGACGATGACGAGCGAGTTGGTTCCCGACGTCAAGGTCGCCATATCGTTGAAGTAGCTGTAAGTGCCCTCGAGACTGAGAACGGCATCATACCATTGCCAGTTGCGGCCGACGAAGCCACCGAAATTGGTGCTTTGAGTGTTGGTCTTGTTCAGCAGCGACCACGTCGAGGTCGGCCCCTGGAGTACGCTGTCGCGGAAGATGTAGTTGGTCAGTCCGACCACGCTCTGGCTGAAATCCGTGGCATCTGCGGTATAACCGCCATGACCGCCGACATAGAAGCCATTCCAATTGACGGAGGTCTTCGACAGACCGTCGGCGAAGCCGCCGCGCAGCACGGGCAGGTCCGGCATGTCGGCCGCTTGCGCGGCAGACACCGTCCCCAACATCGCCGCTGCCAACACCAGCCTACGCATCACCACGCTCCATCGGACTCGAACTGTTGCGATGATCATCGCCTGTTAACCTTAACCAATGGTTGCGCCAGGCGCCTTCGCCGCACCTCGCCATGAAAAATACGCAAAGCAAAACGGCGCGGGATGATCCCGCGCCGTTAAGGAGTCCTAACCGATCAGCTTGCGATCAGCCCTTGGTGACCAGCGGCGGCGGCACATAGGCCGGCGGGCTGTTGAGATCCCAGCGCACGCCGAGCTTGACGTCGTGCGAGGTGATGTCCCTGACCTTGATCGAGGTCGGGCCGGAAGCGCTGTTGTCGAACAAACGGTAGTTGCCGGGCGCGGCATCGCCGAGGTTCATGTAGCTGTAGGCCAGTTCGACGGTGAAGCCGGGATTGACCTTGTAGGCAAGACCGGCGTGAGCGGCCCAGGCGAGGTTCCACTTTCCGTTGTCGGCAAAGTAGGCGACGCTGTTGTTGAGCAGCGGGCTGTAGGACACGCCGTCGTCGCGGAAGCCGCTGAGCTTGTTGTAGGAGCCGCCGACGCCCGCGCCGATGAACGGAGTAACGCACCACCAGGTGCCGAGGTCGACATAGGCGTTGGCCATCACGAGCCACTCGGACTTGCTGCCGCTGTAGTTGTTGACACCGACGAAGCCGGGTCCCACGACATTGTCGCTACCGTGCAGATTGGCCTTGCCCCGGTACTGGCCGATGACGTCGGCGCGGAACCAGTTGTTGAAGCGATAGCCGACGCCGAGGCCGAACAGCGGCGAGGAGTCGAAGCCGAGGCCTTCCGTCGTCTTCGAGTACCCGGCCGGCAGGGCGCTCTCGATGCGCTTGGCGCTCTGGTTGGTCATGCCGATGTCGCCGCGCAGATACCAGCCGCCGAAGTCGGCGGGCGGAGCCGGCGGCGCGTACATCGGAGGGGGGGCGGCGATCGGCATATCGGCGGCGAACGCCATCGACGAGATCAGGGTTGCCGCACCCGCGGCAAGGAGAGACTTAACGCTACGCATTGGCTTCGTCCTTATGGCCGGTGAGGCTGAATACGAGCGCCTCACGTTCTGGAAACTCACGGGGGGACGATGCCAGCAAATGTTTAAGCGCCACTTAACCCTAATTTTTAAGGTTGATTTTTCCTCACCTACACGCGCGCGCCGTGCGAGCGTTGCAAAAATGCCGCGCCAAATGCGACATCGGCGCCGCATTCCCTAACGATGTGTGAAGCCGCAACGCGGCAAGAGAGGATGCGTTAACGCGCGTTTCGCGGCAGCTTGGGCAGGAACACCGCGAGCAGCCCGATCGCCGGCAGCCAGGCGCAGACCTGGTAGACGAACTCGATCGAGGTGTGGTCGGCGAGCTTGCCGAGCACGGCCGCGCCGAGGCCCCCGATGCCGAAGGCGACGCCGAAGAACACGCCGGAGATCATGCCGAAGCGGTGCGGCACCAGCTCCTGCGCAAACACGATGATCGACGACGTCGTCGAGGAGATGATCAGGCCGATGGCGACGCTGAGCACCGCGCTGGCAACGAGCCCGGCATAGGGCAGCGCCAGCGTGAACGGCAGCGCGCCGAGGATCGAGATCCAGATCACGATCTTGCGGCCGAAGCGGTCGCCCAGCGGACCGCCGAGAAACGCACCCACGGCGTTCGCCGCGAGAAAGACGAAGAGATAGATCTGGGCTGCCTGCGTCGAGACGCCGAAACGATCGATCAGGTAGAAGATGTAATAGCTCGAAAGGCTCGAGACGTAGAGCTGCTTGGAGAACAACAGCGCGACGAGCACGACAAGCGCGACCGCGACGCGGCGCGAGCTCGGCGCACCGGGCTGGGTGTGGACGGGCGCCGCTTTCTTCGTCGCGATCTGCGGCGCGTACCAGCGCCCGATGCGCCAGAGAATCAGGATGGCGAGAGACGCGATCGAGGAGAACCAGGCGATGCTGCCCTGCCCGAACGGCACCACGATCAACGCGGCGAGCACCGGCCCCATCGAGGTGCCGAAGCTGCCGCCGAGCTGGAACACCGATTGCGCAAAGCCGTAGCGTCCGCCCGAGGCGAGCCGCGCGATGCGCGCCGATTCCGGGTGAAACACCGCCGAGCCGAGGCCGACCAGCGCGGCGGCGACGAGGATGACGAGATATTGGTGCGCGACGCTGAGCAGCAGCAGGCCGAAGAAGGTCGAGGCCATGCCGACCGCGAGCGAATAGGGCTGCGCCTTCTTGTCGGTGTAGTGCCCGACCACCGGCTGCAGCAGCGAGGCCGTGAACTGGAACGCCAGCGTGATCATGCCGATCTGCGCGAAGTCGAGCGCGTAGGCGTCCTTCAGGATCGGGTACACCGAGGCGATCAGCGACTGCATGGTGTCGTTGAGGAAGTGCGAGACGCTGATGCCGGCGAGCACGATATAGGCCGGCCCCTTGGCGGCGGCCGGCGCCAATTCGGCGACGACGACGGGCTCGGTCAGCGTTTCCTCTGAGACGACGACAGGCTTGTTCAAGGCGGCAATCCGGCGCGGCAGATTGCCGCGAGGTGCTGATTACGACGCAAGCGGCGGCCGGACCAGCGTCAATCGCAAATGGCTGGGATGCGCGGTGCTCTCGCTCCTTTCCTCCCCTGGAGGGGTCCGGGACGAGCTGCTCGCCCGTGGGTCGGCTCATATTGAGCGCAGCGAAATATGGGACGGGGTGGGTGATCTCTCCACACGCGACGCTGCCCGAGCGGAGAGATCACCCCACCCCGCTCGCGTTGCGCGCGATCGACCCTCCCCCTCCAGGGCAGGGTAAGACAGAGTTTACGCGGCGGCCTGCCCCAGCGCCGAAACGATGGTGTCGACGACGTCCTCGACGAGGTGACGGTCCTCGCCTTCGCCCATGACGCGGATCACGGGCTCGGTGCCGGAGGAGCGGATCAAGAGGCGGCCGTGGCCGTTGAGGCGCTTCTCGCCGTCGGAGATCGCCGACTTGACGTCGGAATCATCGAGCGGTTTGCCGCCCTTGTGGCGGACGTTCTTGAGGATCTGCGGCAGCGGATCGAAACGGTGGCAGACCTCGGACACGGGGCGGCGCAGCTTCTGCACCACGGCGAGCACCTGCAATGCCGCCACGAAACCGTCGCCGGTAGTGGCGTAGTCGGACAGGATGATGTGGCCGGACTGCTCGCCGCCGAGATTGTAGCCGCCGTTCAGCATCTGCTCGAGCACGTAGCGGTCGCCGACCGGCGTGCGCACGAGCTCGAGGCCCTGCCCTTGCAGGAAGCGCTCCAGCCCGAGATTGGACATCACGGTGGCGACGATGCCGGGACGCGAAAGGCGTCCGTCCTCCTTCCAGCTCTGCGCGATCACCGCGAGCAGCTGGTCGCCGTCGACGACATGGCCGCGCTCGTCGACCAGGATGACGCGATCGGCGTCGCCGTCCAGCGCAATGCCGATGTCGGCGCGCATCTCGCGCACCTTCTTCGACAGCGCCTCCGGCGAGGTCGAGCCGCAATCCTTGTTGATGTTGAAGCCGTCGGGCTCGACGCCGATCGGCACCACGTCGGCGCCCAATTCCCACAATGCCTCGGGCACCACCTTGTAGGCGGCGCCGTTGGCGCAATCGATCACGACGCGCAGGCCCTCGAGCGAAAGGTCGCGCGGCAGCGTGCGCTTGGCGAATTCGATGTAGCGGTCGTGCACGCCGTCGATGCGGCGGGCGCGGCCGAGGCTCGCGCTCTGCGCGAGGCGCTTGTCGAGGGATTCGTCGAGCAGCTGCTCGATCTGCCGCTCGACATCGTCGGAGAGCTTGAAGCCCTGCGGGCCGAACAGCTTGATGCCGTTGTCCTCGAACAGATTGTGCGAGGCCGAGATCATCACGCCGAGATCGGCGCGCATCGACTTGGTCAGCATCGCGACCGCCGGCGTCGGCATCGGGCCGACCAGCAGCACGTCCATACCGACCGAGGTGAAGCCTGCGACCATGGCGTATTCGATCATGTAGCCGGACAGACGGGTGTCCTTGCCGATCACGACGCGGTGGCGGTGGTCGCCGCGCTGAAACGCAAGGCCCGCGGCCTGGCCGACCTTGAGCGCGAGCTCCGGCGTGATCAGTCCGTTGGCGCGGCCCCTAATCCCGTCCGTCCCGAAATATTTGCGGCTCATATCGTCCCCCAAGCAGCAACCAGGGACTCCCCTCTACAACCACGGGCTGCCCCAACGGGACCCGCATCCCTGATTTGCCGAGGTGTTATAAAGCTATCGCGGCTAACTTGGCTTCAAAAAATATGATGAATCATTACGGAACCGGCGCCGCGACCGCCCCCGATAACACATTGTTAACATTGCAATTCCGGCGTGACCAGCGAAAAGCGGTGGAACTCGCCTTAATCCGAGCGCTTCACATGGCTGTCGGCGCGGCTGGGCGCCGGCTGGGTGACATTGACGGGATCGGAGCCCGGGAAGGTCTCCTCCAGCCCCTCTTCGAGCGCCTCCTCGAGATCATGCTTCTCCTTGATCTCTTCCGGCGAAGGTCCTGCGTGCGGCTTCGTCATGACGCGCTCCTTGGCACTCTCCTTCCAAAACGTTCTGCAAACGATTTGGCTGTGCATCCAACCATGCTAGATGACCCCGAAATCTTCCGATGCAAGACTGTTTGGTACGTGACGGGCCGGGGAAACGACATGAAGCATATTACCTGTATCGACGATCTTCGCACGCTGCATCGGCGCCGCGTGCCGAAGGCATTCTTCGACTATTGCGACCGCGGCTCCTACGCCGAGGAGACGCTGCGCGCCAACCGCGAAGACATGCAGGCGATCAAGTTCCGCCAGCGCATCCTGGTCGACGTCTCCAAGCGCGACACCTCGACCACGATCCTCGGCGAGCCGTCGACGATGCCGCTGATCCTCGCGCCGGTCGGCCTGCTCGGCATGCAGCACGGCGACGGCGAGATCCACGCCTGCCGCGCCGCGCAGGCCGCCGGCATCCCGTTCACGCAATCGACGATGTCGATCTGTTCGATCGAGGACATCGCCGCCAGTGTCGAGAAGCCGTTCTGGTTCCAGCTCTACGTCATGAAGGACCGCGGCTTCATCAAGGAATTGATCCAGCGCGCGATGGCCGCCAAATGCAGCGCGCTGGTGCTCACGGTCGATCTGCAGGTGATCGGCCAGCGCCACGCCGACATCAAGAACGGCATGACGGTACCGCCCGAATGGTCGCTGTCGAAGCTGCTCGACTTCGCCAGCAAGCCGGCCTGGGTCTCCGGCGTGCTGCAGGGCAAGCGCCGCACCTTCGGCAATATCGCCGGCCACGTGAAGAACACTGAAGATCTCAACCGCCTCGCCGAATGGACGGCCTCGCAGTTCGACACCTCCTTGAACTGGAAGGACGTCGAGTGGGTCCGCAGCATCTGGCCGGGCAAGCTGATCATCAAGGGCATCCTCGACGTCGAGGACGCCGAGGAAGCCGCCAAGACCGGCGCGCAGGCGCTGGTGGTCTCCAACCACGGCGGCCGCCAGCTCGACGGCGCGCCGTCCTCGATCGAGGTCCTGCCCGAGATCGCGGACGCGGTGGGCGACAGGATGGAGATCATGTTCGACGGCGGCATCCGCTCCGGCCAGGACGTGATGCGCGCGCTGGCGCTCGGCGCAAAGTCGTGCATGATCGGCCGCGCCTATGCCTATGGCCTCGGTGCCGGCGGCCAGGCCGGCGTCGCCAAGGCGATCGACATCATCCAGAAGGAGCTGCTCACCACAATGGGCCTGTGCGGCGTCAACCGGGTGGACGAGATCGACGATCACGTGATTGCGGTGTGAGTGCGTCTGCCGGGATGCCGCAGCAATAATCACTGTCGTCCCTGACAAGCGCGCCCAAAGCGCGCGCCGATCCGGGACCCATAGCCACAGGCGGGTGTGGCTACGGGGACTCGGAGTAACCAGCTTCGCGTAACAACTTTTCCCTGTGGTTATGGGTCCCGGACCTGCGCTGACGCTTGTCCGGGACGACGGCCGCATTTGAGGCGGCAGGTGCGCGTCTCACAGCCCCTCACATCGGCGGCGTCAGGCCGTCGCGGCCGACGCTGACGCGGTTGGCCTCAAATGAGCCGTCCGGCAATTGCTTGATGAAGGCGATGACCTTGGCGCCGGGCTTCAGCTCGGATTTGTCGCCGGGCACGAAGGTCACGACCGGCGTGTCGTCGGCGACGAACACCTTCTTCTCGCCGTCCTTGTACTTGACCAGCAGCGTGTGACCGTCATTGCCGACGACGCTCTCCGCGACGGTCGCATTGGTCATGCTGGAGTTGGGCTTGAGGTCCCAGGGTCGCGAGCCTTCGCCGGTGCCGCGCATGCTTTCCGGAAACACGTGCACCTCGACGGCGTTCTGGCTGCCGTCCGGTCCCGGCACGGTGGTGGCGCCGATGAACGAGCCCGGCTTGATGTCGGCGAGCGAGATCTTGATAACGCCCGACACGTTCACGTCGGAGGCGAGGTGAAGCTTGAGCTCTTCACCGCTGCGCGACTTGACCTGCATGGTGTCGCCATTGACGCTTTCGATGGTGCCGCGCACGCGCGTCGGCACCGGCGCTCTCTGGGCGAAGGCGCAGTAGGTCGAGACGACCAGCATCGCGACGGCGATCAGGGGGCGTGTGAAAGTTGCACGTTGAACAGGCATGACGGTCTCCGATTGTCCCACGACGTAGAACTCCAGAGATGGTGTGCTATTCGCCGCGCCCCTCTCAAGTCTTCGTGAGATCGGCTTCGACCAATGCGCGCAGCTCGGCGGTGACCTCGGGCCGCCGCCCGAACCACAGCTCGAAGCCGCGCACCGCCTGATGCAGCAGCATGCCGAGCCCATCGGCGGTCTTCAGGCCGCGCGCCGTCGCCGCGGCGAGCAGCGGCGTCACCAGGGGAACGTAGACGAGGTCGGCGACGACGGCATCTTGCGGCAGGCGCGCGAGGTCGACGTCGAGTGAAGGCTGGCCATGCATGCCGAGCGAGGTCGTGTTCACGAGAAGCTTTGCGCGCGGCAGCACGTCGCCGATCGCGTCCCACGGCAGCGGATGCACGTTCGATCCGAACTGCTTTGACAGCGTCTCGGCCCGCGCGATGGAGCGATTGGCGACATGCACGCAGCTGATGCCGCGCTCCAGCAGGCCGAACACGACCGCGCGCGAGGAGCCGCCGGCGCCCAGCACCAGCGCTTCCTCGGCCATGTCCCAGCCGGGCGCGCTGGCGTCGAGATTGTTGATGAAGCCTTCGACATCGGTGTTGGTTGAGCGCAGCTCGCCGTCGGCGAACCACAGCGTGTTCGCGGCGCCGACCGTCCTGGCGCGCGCGTCGGGCGTCGACAGCGCCAGCACGGCTTCCTTATGCGGGATGGTGACGTTGGCACCGACGAAGCCGCGCAGCGACAGCCGCAGCACGAAATCGCGCAGATCCTCGGGCGGCACCGCCTCGATGACATAGCCGCCCTCGATGCCGAGCGTGCGCAGCCAGTGATGATGGATCAGCGGCGAGCGCGAATGCGCGGCCGGCCATCCGATCAGACAGGCTGCAGGGGGCTTGGGCGCGGTCATCTTTCCCTCGGGTCGTTTCCGAGGCGATCCATTTCGCGTCGCGCCCGCTCTGTCAAGCGCGCGCGGTCAGCTCGCAGCGGTCTCGTCGGCGGCCCGGCCCTTGATGTCGGCGATGGCGCGCTCGAGGCTCGTGCGATAGCGCGCGCGCGGCGGCGTGACGCCATGGGTGAGCAGCGCGCGGCGGACCGCGGGCGAGGCCCCCGTGATGAACAGCCTGATGCCCTGGCGGTGCGCCTTGGCGGCGACGCGGCCGATCACGTTGGCCGCGGTCGAATCCAGGAACGGCACCGCGGCGAAATCGACCACGAAGGCCTTGCGCCTGTCGGCAATGCCGTCGAGCACGCTGCCGATCGCCGAGGCCGCGCCGAAGAAGAACGCGCCGGTGATGCGATAGACCAGCACGTCGCGGTCGACCGCAAGCGCGGGATCGTAACGCACACGGTCGCCGTTGCCGTCGTCGGGGCGATCATCCGCAACCAGTGGCGTCCGCTCCTCGATGCCGGTCATCTCCGCCATGCGATGGATGAACAGCACCGCGCCCAGCGCGAAGCCGACCAGGATGCCCTCGGTGAGATCGCGAAACATCGTGAGCAGGAAGGTCGCGAGCAGCACCACGGCATCGCCCCATGACGAGCGCAACAGAGTTGCGAATTCATGCTTCTCCGCCATGGTCCAGGCCACCACCACCAGCACCGCGGCGAGCGCGGCCAGAGGGATGTAGCTTGCGAGTGGGGCCGCGACCAGCATGAACAGCAGCAGGAACACCGAATGCAGCATGCCCGCGAGCGGCCCGCGCGCGCCGGCGCGGATGTTGGTCGCGGTGCGCGCGATCAGCCCGGTGACGCAGATGCCGCCGAACAGCGCCGAGCCGATATTGGCCGCACCTTGCGCCACCAGCTCGCAATTGGAGCGATGACGGCGGCCGGTCATGCCGTCTGCCACCACCGCCGACAGCAGCGATTCGATCGCCGCCAGCAGCGCGAACGCGATCGCATCCGGCAACACCGCCCTTGCCTTTTCCAGTGACAACGCGGGCAGCGCCGGCGATGGCAATTCGCGCGGGATGCCGCCGAAGCGCGAGCCGATGGTCTCGACCGGCAACGACAGCACCGCGCTGGCGACGGCTGCAAACACGACCGCGATCAGGATCCCGGGCCAGGACGGCCGCCAGCGGCGCAAGGCGGCGATAATGCCGATGCTGACGAGGGCGACCGCGACGGCGGACGGATTGATCGTGTTGAGGCCGCCGGCGAGCGCGACGAGCTTGGGCACGAACTCGCTGGGCTCCTTGCCCGCGAGCGTGATGCCGGAGAGATCGCGGAGCTGGCTGGCAAAGATGATGACGGCGATGCCGGCGGTGAAGCCGACGGTGACGGGATAGGGAATGAACTTGATGTAGGTGCCGACCCTGAGCAGCCCTGCGCCGATCAGGAACAGGCCCGCCATCATGGTCGCGAGGATGACTCCGTCGACGCCATGCCGCTCCGCAGTCGCCGCGACCAGAACGATGAACGCACCGGCCGGCCCGCCGATCTGGAACCGGCTGCCGCCGAGCAAGGAGGCGATGAAGCCGCCGGCGACGGCGGTGTAGAGGCCGCGGTCCGGCGTCACGCCCGAGGCAATCGCGATCGCCATCGACAGCGGCAGCGCGACGATCGCGACCGTGAGGCCTGCGAAGACGTCGGCGCGGAAATCCGCAAGGCCGTAGCCTTCGCGAAAGACGGTGACGAGCTTCGGCAGATACAGTTCGGCAAAGGTCGGCTGACGCAGCTGGTGCAGCCGGCCTGCCTGATCGCTCGTGATGCTCATGTCAGCAAAGTGCTCCGCTGGCCCCACAATGCTCCGAAGCATCGTGCGTCCTAAGGTGCGACGATGCGCTAGCCCATCTTGATCCCGGGCATGATCAACGCGCGATCATGCTCCGACACGGCGCGGCGGCCCCGGCTCCTTCAAGCGAACGCCACGTCCGCCGCTGTCGCTGCGGGCCTGCTCGCCGATCAGCTCGACGCCGGCCCGGTCGAACGCCTCGACCACCTTGATCAAGGTCTCGACCACGCCACGAACGTTGCCGGTGGAGGCCTCCATCCGCTGGATGGTCGGCAGCGACACGCCGGCGAGCTCGGCCAGGGTTTTCTGGTCGATGCCGACCAACGCGCGGGCTGCCCGCATCTGGAACGAGGTGATCACCTTGGCCTCACTTACGAGCAGTTATAAATGATATCTAGAACATATACAATGGTGCAAAATACATCATCCCGGGATGAATGCAAGCGACCGCCCGTCTGGCTCCTCCGTCGTTGCGAGGAGCCGTTGCGACGAAGCAATGACGAAGGCGAGGAGAGCGCGAGAGTCCAACGTTCACCGCACGTGTAGACACAGCCTCTCACCCCACCCTCTCCCCGTAAGAACGGGAGAGGAGTGAGAGGGCGTGCGGCCCTTACAGCGGGAGCCGCCTCACGCCGCGTGCTGATGTGCGGCGATGATCTGGTCGGCGGCGCGGCCGGTGACTTCGGCCATGTGGTCGAACTGGCGCGTGAAGCTGCCGGCGCCGGCGGTGGCAGAGCGCAGCTCCACGATCAGCTCGCCGATCTCCGCTTCCGGCATCATGGCGCGGACACAGTCCCAGCCGGTCCAGCCCTCACGGGTGTCAAAGCCGAGAATCTGGCCGCGCCGCGCCGACAGGATCGCGTTGATCTTGGCGGTGGCGTCGGTCGGGCAGACGATCTCGACCATGTGGATCGGCTCCAGCAGCACCGGCTGGCATTGCGGCAGGCCTTCGTTGAGCCCGACCCGCGCGGCCGTGCGGAAGGCGAGATCGGAACTATCGACGCTGTGATAGGAACCGTCGGTCAGCGTCACCTGCACGTCGGTGACGGGGAAGCCGAGCGGACCGCGCGCCAATCCATCGACGACGCCCTCCTCCACCGCCGGGATGTAGTTGCGCGGCACCGCGCCGCCCACCACCTTCTCGGCGAACTTGAAGCCGTCGCCGCGCGGCAGCGGCGTGATGTCGAGCACGACATCGCCGAACTGGCCGTGGCCGCCGGACTGCTTCTTGTGACGGCCGCGCTGGGTGATCGGCTTGCGGATGGTCTCCTGATAGCCGATCGCAGGCGGATGCGAGGTGATCTTGACGCCGAAGCGGTCGCGCAAGCGCTCGCTGGCGACGCGCAGATGCATCTCGCCCTGGCCCCACAGCACGGTGTCGTGGGTCTTGGCGTTCTGCACGATCATGAGCGAGGGATCCTCCTCATGCAGACGCGTCAGCGCCTGGCCGAGCTTGACGTCGTCCTTGCGGTCGGTGGCCGCGACCGAGATCGCGAGCACCGGCGGCGTCGGCTCGATCGTGATCAATGCCGCGGGCGCCGTCTTGCCGCTCGAAACCGTGTCACCGGTCTTGACCGGATCAAGCTTGGCGAGGGCCACGGTCTCGCCGGCTTCGGCCGAGGCGCGCTTGGTGTCGTAGGCGCCGTTGACGGCGAGGATGCCGGAGATGCGCCCGGCACCGCCGGATGAGGATTGCAGCGTGGCGCCGTCGTCGAGATGGCCGGCGAGCAGCCGCGTCAGCGACAACTTTCCGCCGTGCTGCGAATGCAGCGTCTTGAAGACATAGCCGAGCGCGTCCCTGGTCTCGGGTACGCCAAGACGTTTTGCGGTCTCCGCAACGCCGGGCGCCTCGTGACGCAACGCCTTCATCAGGCGCAACACGCCGTTTTCGCGCACGGCGGCGCCCAGCAGCACCGGGCAAATCAGCCCTTCCCGCAATTCGCGGGCGAGATCGTCGAAGACGGCATCGCGCGGCGGCTGGATGTCCTCGAGCAGCTGCTCCATCAGCGCATCGTCGTGGTCGGCGAGCTTCTCCAGCATCGAGAAGCGGGCTTCCTTCTCGCGATCGAGATCGCCGCCTTCGAGCGCGATCACCTCGGAGGCCTTGTGCTCGCGATAGATGAAGGCGCGCTCCAGCGCGAGATCGACGAAGCCCTCGATCAGCTCGCCCTTCCAGATCGGGATCTGGCGCAGCACCAGCGGCACGCGCGAGGCGGGCTGCAGCATCGCCAGCGTCTCGCGGATGCGCTTGTTCGCGCGGTCGATCTTGTTGAGGAACAGGAAACGCGGGATCTTCAGTTGCTCCAGCTCGCGCAGGATGATCTGAAGCTGCGGCAGCTTCTTCTCGTCGGCCTCGCAGACCACGATTGCGGCGTCGACTGCCGGCAACGCGGCGCGCATGTCGTGGGCAAACTCGACGGAACCGGGACAATCGAGGAAGGTGTAGCTGTCGCCCATGAAACTCGTGGTGGCGGCAGTGAGGCCGACGGTCATCTTGTGATGACGGGCCTCGGGCGTGGCGTCGCCGACGGACGTTCCGGCATCGACGCTGCCGGCGCGCGGGATGGCACCCGTTCGCGCCAATATTGCTTCCAGAAGTGTGGTTTTACCGCTTTGGAAAGGGCCCACCAGCGCGATGCACCGTGGACCTCGGGGACTTCTGACGTCTTGTCCCATTTCGCCGCCTCCTTGGTGTGGAGCTCGGCCCGTGATTGGGTCGGCAAACGCCGATGCTCTGCCCGTCCCCGAGATTTGGCAAGCGTCAAACGTCGCTGCGGTGCGTCGTCAGTTAGACCAAGTCTTTTAGTTCTGCGGACTGCAGGCTCGGTGTTCCACCTCACCCGAAGGGAGAGGTGAGAGAGCCTGACCCGCAAATTCCTAACGACCCGGACGGAGTTCCAGGCTCTCGAGGCCGGCGGCAATGTTGAGGCCGACCTGGCCCTGCACGCTCAGCGGCTGCAGCGCGATCGAATTGTTGGAGCCGCCGACCAGCACGTTGCCGCCCAAGCCGACACCGACCGAGGCGCTGCCCTGCGCGCCGACGTAATTGCCGGAGAGGTCGCCGGGGCCGAGCCGGTCGACCGGCGCGAACACGCCCCAGGCCAAAGCCGTCTCCTGGGTGATGCCGATGTCGAGGCCCACTTTCCGGATCGTCGCGACATAGCGGTCGTCGGGCAAGCCGTCGGCGCGCAGCACGCAGCCGAGATGAGTCACCGACCCCACGATGAAGCCGACGCTGGCGCCGCCGCGGCATTCGAGCACGCCGACCCGCGCCATCCGCTGCTGCGCGCCGGTGTTCACGACGGACGCGATGAGGCTGGCAGCGGTGAGTCCGGCGAAGAGGAACGAACGGCGCATGAATGTCTCCGGCGAAAAGTGTGATGCGAGCAGAGAGAGCGCCCCACCCGTGTTGCGGGTCTATGCCACAAGAGCCGTGATGGTGCCAGATCCTCCGTCATTGCGAGCCAACGGGTCCGCGCGAGCGCGGCCCCGTTGGCTCGCAATGACGGGGATAGAACGGTGCGCCTCGTGCCCTGGGCAGATCTTCACCTGCCGGAACAAAAAAAGGCCCGGAGGAAGCGGGCCTTTTCGATCGTGCAACCGAGACCGTCTTACCGCAGATTGCCGCAGAAGCGCTGGATGCGCTTGCAGGCGTCTTCGAGGTCCGAGGTCTTGGTCGCGTAGGATATCCGGAACGCCGGTCCAAGGCCGAAGGCCGACCCCTGCACCACGGCGACGCCTTCGGTCTCCAGGAGCTCGGTGACGAAGTCCTCGTCATTGGCGATCACCTTGCCCGACGGCGCGGTCTTGCCGATCGTGCCGGCGCAGGACGGATAGACGTAGAACGCGCCTTCGGGACGCGGGCACTCGATTCCCTTGGCCTGATTGAGCATGGAGACGACGAGGTCCCGCCGCTCCTTGAACACCTTGTTGTTGGCGGGGATGAAGTCCTGCGGCCCGTTCAGCGCCTCGACCGCGGCCCACTGTGCGATCGACGACGGGTTCGAGGTCGACTGCGACTGGATCGTCGACATCGCCTTGATGAGCTGCGCGGGACCGCCGGCGTAGCCGATGCGCCAGCCGGTCATGCAATAGGCCTTCGAGACGCCGTTCACGGTGAGCGTGCGGTCGTAGAGTTTCGGCTCGACCTGCGCGACCGTGGTGAACTGGAAGTCGTCATAGACGAGATGCTCGTACATGTCGTCGGTCATCACCCAGACATGGGGATGCTTCACCAGCACGTCGGTGAGCGCTTTCAGCTCCGAACGCGTGTAGGCAGCTCCGGTCGGGTTCGACGGCGAGCACAGGATGACCCATTTGGTCTTCGGCGTGATGGCGCGCTCGAGCGCCTCGGCCTGGAGCTTGAAGCCGGTCGCGGCGGTGCAGACCACCGGCACCGGTTCGCCGCCGGCGAGCGCGACCATCTCGGGATAGCTGACCCAATAGGGCGCGGGAATGATCACCTCGTCGCCCGGATTGATGGTCGCCATCAACGCGTTGTAGAGCACCTGCTTGCCGCCCGTGCCGACGATGATCTGGTTCGGCTTGTAGGCGACGCCGTTCTCGCGCTGAAATTTCGCGATGATGGCTTCCTTCAGCTCGGGGATGCCGTCGACCGCGGTGTACTTGGTCTTGCCGGCCTCGATGGCGCGGATCGCCGCCAGCTTGATGTTGGCGGGCGTGTCGAAGTCGGGCTCGCCGGCACCAAGGCCGATGACGTTGCGGCCCGCCGCTTTCAGCGCGCGTGCTTTATCCGTGACCGCGATGGTCGCGGACGGCTTCACACGGTCGAGCGCAGCGGCAAGGAAGGACATCATCATCTCCTGGCGAGCGTCGTGAAGCCCTTCGCCTCACGACTCTGATTGTGGGAATGAGCCACCCTAAAACGTGTGCCGCTGGGCCGCAAGAAACTTCGGCCCGATCCCGGAAAAGTTTACGATTTGGAGCGCTGCGAGGCGCGGTTTCCCGCAATATTCCGTAACTTTTGCCTGCGGAATTGCTCATATCCGACAAGGCCTGTCCTCGGAGCAATTCTGGATGGTGCACGTCTCCAGGAAACCGCTCGTCGTCATGCCCGGGCTTGTCCCGGGCATCCACGTCTTTGTGCGGCAAGTGAGACGTGGATGGCCGGGTCAAGCCCGGCCATGACGATGCGGAAACACTGGCGTCCTAATCTCGATCGTCTATGCGGTAGCCTACGTAGAGCGATGTGTCCGCAGATTGACGTACATGTGAACTGAACTGCATCGTCGCGAAATGATCTTCCTCTCCATTGCAGTGCGGTAGGGTTTTCGAGTTTTTCTATCGGCCGGCTCTTGCGGCGGATTCGCATCGGCATCATTGTTTAGCCGCCTCGCGGGGCAACGGGCGCCGCGTCTTCTCGTCCTCGGATTTCGAACGCCAGAATGTACAAGCTCTATTCGATGCAACGCTCGGGCAACAGCTACAAGGTCCGCCTTGCGCTGGCGCTGCTCAACCTGCCTTACGAAGCGGTGGAGGTGGACATTCTGCGCGGCGAGAGCCGCACGCCGGATTTCCTGTCCAAGAACCCGTCGGGGCAGGTGCCGCTGCTCGAGGTCGGCGAGGACCGCTACCTCGCCGAGTCCAACGCCATCCTCTGGTACGTTGCCGTCGGCACGCCGCTCGCGCCGGAAAACCGCATCGACCGCGCCGAGGCGCTGCAATGGATGTTCTTCGAGCAGCACGCGCTCGAGCCGAACATCGGCGCGGCCTATTTCTGGCTGTCGCTGGTCAAGGGCGGCCGCGACCTGCAGACCCATTCGCTGGAGGACTGGATGGAGCGCGGCTATGGCGCGCTCCAGGTGATGGAGAATCACCTCAAGACCAATTCCTATTTCGCCGCGCGCCAGCTCACGGTCGCCGACATCGCGCTGTACGGCTACACCCACCTCGCCGACCGCTGCGACTTCGACCTCCAGGCCTTCCCGGCGATTCGGGACTGGCTGAAACGCGTCGAAGCCGCGCCCGGCTTCGTCACGATGGACTGGCGCCCGGCCGACATCGACGACCCCGCCAGCATCGCCGCGAGCGCCTGACGGCGCGTCCGCTCCGGCGAATAGCGGGCATAGGGGCCGACCTTGCCGCAATCCCGCCACTTTCGGCGCGGTCGCCGCCGCAATATTGCCGGTTGAAACTGGGAAATTCTGGAAAGTCGCGGGTGATTCGCTCGCGTGTTGAAGGATTTAGACCATGATGCGGGCGTCCGGCACAGCGGGGTTTCAGAGCCCATCCGCTACCGTCGCGTCTTCCCGGCTCACCCATGCGGTCGCGGCTTCGCTCGCCGTCGCCGCGCTTTCGCTGTGCCTGATCGTCACCCTGACGGTGTTGTCGACCAAGGCGACCATGGCGATGGGCCTGCCGGTCTGATTCCCGTTTCATCCTGGACCAGCCTTCAGGGCGCCGTGCGGCCCGCGCCGACCGGCATCGCGACAGGACGTCGATGAAATCACCTGTGGTAGTCGTTGCAATCACCCTGACTGCGGCCATCCTGGTCGCGGCCTCGCTGCTGATCATCGTCGGCACGCGCAAGGGCACGGGCACGTCGACGCTGCATGCGCCGACGCTGCAGCAGCGCGCGCACATGGTCTAAAGCGCGATGCGATTTAGGATGAATCGTCATCGCACTTTAGGTTATTGTTTGAGCATGATCTTTTCGGAAAACCGCTTCACACTTTTCCGGATCATGCTTTAAAATCATCCGAAAGCCTTACGCTTGCACGCAAGCGCGCCTTAAGCACGCCGCACGAAATCGCATCGCGGTCACGCAACAATCAGCCAGTGTTGCGGCCTTACCTCTTTCGGGAGGAGCGAGACAGGTCCATGCGGTTCGGATGGCGTGCGATCTCCGGTCCGGCGCTGACGGCAGCGACCCTGCTGCTGGCGATGCTGCTCGATCGCTTCGTCCCCGCGCCCTCGCCCGCCCCGCTGTTCGTCGCCATCGTGGCTCTCGCCGGCGCGCTCGCAGGTCTCGCCTCCGCCGTGACGACCGCGATTGTCGCGGTGATCGGCGCGGCGCTGTTCTTCCTCAACCGCCACGGCGTCTCCGGCTATAGTGCCGCCGATCTGGCGCCGCTCGGCCTCCTGGCCGTCACCGTTTTCGGAACCGCCGGCATCACCGGGCTGATGCGCGAGCGGCTGCTCGGCAGTTTCGCGGCCGAGCGCCGCAGCCACGCCATTGCCGCGCGGCTGTCGGCCGCGCTCGACAAGGTCGATATCGGTATCGTGCTGCTCGATGCCGAGACCCGGGCTGAATTCATCAACCGCGCGTTCCGCGACTATTTTGCGGTGCCGGACGAGGTCGCCGAGGCGAAGCCACCCTTCATTGCGCTGATGTATCACGGCCGCGACACCGGCGCGTTCGCGCTGCCCGAGGACGAGCTCGGCACTTTCATCGCGCAGCGCATGGAGATGGTGCGGGTCGGCGATGCCACGCCGATCAACGTCGCGCTGCGCAACGGCGAGGTGCTGCGCTTCGTCTGCACCGCACTGCCGGACGGCGGGCGGATGCTGAGCTACACGCCGGTGACCGACCTCGTGCGCCACACCGATGCGCCGGGGCGCGCCGACTACTACCGCTCGCTGCGCGATCCGACCGGCCGCAAGCTGATCCGGTACTTGCGCGTTGCGGAGTGAGGCGCGTGTGCGATTGATCGGCAGCAGGATCATCACGTATGAAGGGCATCCCTTCATCGCGCACCTCCGAGATCGCGGAACTTCACATGTCGCTCATCATTCGCGCCGTCACCAGGCAGGATTACGATCAATGGCTGCCGCTGTGGGACGGCTACAACGCCTTTTACGGCCGCTCCGGTCCGACCGCGCTCGCGCCCGAGATCACTGGGATGACGTGGCAGCGCTTCTTTGATGCCTATGAGCCGATGCATGCGCTGGTAGCCGAAAGTGATGGCCGCCTGCTCGGGCTGACGCATTATCTGTTCCATCGCAGCACCACCGCGATCGAGCCGTCCTGCTATCTGCAGGACCTGTTCACCTCCGAGGCCGCGCGCGGCAAGGGCGTCGGCTCGGCGCTGATCCATGGCGTCTACGAGCGGGCGAAGCTGGCGGGATCGCCGCGCGTCTACTGGCAGACGCACGAGACCAATCTCACGGCGCAGCGCCTGTACGACAAGGTCGCGGAGCGATCCGGCTTCATCGTCTATCGCAAGATCTTCTGAGTCGTGCCGGGAGCCTGTGGATAACTCCACCTGTCACCCGCGCGTAACACAGCAAGGCTAGGCTGCCCCTGCGTCTGGTCAGGCCCCCGTCACCGATCATGCGCCCCAAGCGGTCCCCGTCAGTCGCCGCGTCTGACAGGGGCCGCATTTTTTTGCTGGCAGCGCTATTTGGCGCCGCGCCCCACGGTCTGCATCACCTCGAAACCTTCGAACTGGGGGTGGCCGAGATAAAGCGGCTTGTTGTCGCCCGCCTTATGATGCGCCGCGCGAAACGCTTCCGACTTGGTCCAGGCCTCGAACGCCGCATAGTTCGCCCACACGGTGTGCGAGGCGTACAGCGTATGGTCCTCGGCTTCCGGCCCGCGCAGCAGGTGAAACTCGACGAAGCCCGGCACCTTGTCGAGATGGGTGTCGCGCGTGAGCCAGACCTGCTCGAAGGCAGCCTCGGAGCCCTTGGCGACGCGGAAGCGGTTCATGGCGATGTACATGGGGTGGTGTCTCCTGATGCTGCGCCGATATTTCGTCATTCCGGGATGCGCCGCAAGGCGCAGGCCCGGAATCCATTCCACCACGGAACAAGTCGATGAATGGATTCCGGGTTCGCGCTGTCGCGCGCCCCGGAATGACGGCCTACGCGACCAGCCCCTTCATCGGCCTTGCGCTTGCGCTGTCGGGGAACACCGTCTCGGCCAGCGTGCGATCGGACAGGCCGAACTGATCCTGCAGCACGCCTTTGATCACCGAGCGCAGATCCGTGGTCGGCTTGAGGTCACGGCCCTCATACAGGTTCGCGAGCTTGAGGCCGGGCCAGTCCGCGATCACCCGGCCGCCTTGCACCGCGCCGCCGGCGAGCAAGGCGATCGTGCCGGTGCCGTGATCGGTGCCCTCGGTGCCATTGATGCGCGCGGTGCGGCCGAACTCGGTGGCGACGATCACGGCGGTGTCGCGCCAGCGATCCCTTAAGCCGCTTTCGAATTCGGCGAGCGCGCCGTCGAGGCCGCCGAGCAGGAAGGCGAGACGCCCCACAGGGCCGCCTTCATTGGCATGCGTGTCCCAGCCGTCGAAGGCGAGCGCGGCGATGCGCGGGCCATCATCAGCCGCCATCAGCTTTGCGGCGCCGCGCGCGACCTGCCGCATCTGCGCGGCCGCATTGCCGCGCGTCGCTTTCATGTCGTCGCCGCTCGCGACCTTGTCGAGCTGAAGGCCTTGCGACAGTGCCGAGGCCAAAGCGGGATCGCGGTGCCGATAGAGCTCGACGAGGCGCATCGCGGTGTCGTCGTCGGCCTGCGGCAGCGCGACCGGCGCCCAGCCGACGGTCGGCGCGCTGCCGCGCAGCACCAGCGGCGTGGTGGGACCGACCGCAAGCCCGCTGGACACGCGCTCGCCGCGCGGCAGCGCTTCCAGCGCGCGGTTGAGCCAGCCGGACTGCACGCGGCCCGGGCCGGCATAGCCGCTTTCGAGCACGTCCTGGCCGTCGAAATGCGAGCGGTCGCGATAGGGCGTCGCCACCGCGTGGATCACCGCCGCGTGCTTGTTGCGATACATGCGCGCAAACTCCGGCATCGCCGGATGCAACGCAAAGAAGGAATCGAGCATGATCGCGGGATGCGCACCGTCGGCGCTGAGCGCGATCGATCCATGCAGGCCGGCATAATCGGGATCGCCCAGCGGCGCGACGGTCGAGAGCCCGTCGAGCGCCCCGCGCAGGATCACCACGACCAATCGCGGATCGCGCCCGTCAGCCGCGCGGGCAAATTTCGGCAGGTAAGCCCAGGCCGCAAAGGACGCGCCGCCGAGCAGGAGACCGCGACGGGAGGTGAGGAGCCGGTTCTCGACGCAGTCGGTCATCATCATCTCCTCTGCATTTCCGGCGACATCAGCAGCAGCGCCAGCGCCTGCTGCCGCGACTCCGCGCGCTCGATGGTCCGCCGCGTCTCGGCCGAGGCGGCATCGGCGGCGGCGAACTCCAGGAGGTCGAGCGAATCGATGTTGTTGCCGAGCCGCGCACCGATCTGCGCCGCGATGTCGAGCCTGAGCTTGATGCCTTCCGGCGCGGCCCAGGCAGCACTGCTGTCGGGAAAGCCGTTGGGGCCCGGCGGCGACCACAGCGGCTGGCCGAGCAGATTGAGGTTGTTGAGATAGGCGCCGGGATCCTCCGGCACGCGCGCCAGCAGCCGGCCGCTCGCAACGAGGAAATCGTATGGCGAGCGCAGCTTGGTGAGCGGCGCCTTCCATGCTTCATCGGAATCGACGAGCGTGGTCGCCAGTGCCTTGAGATCGCCGTCGGTCCTGACGAAGACGTCGCGCAGGCGCGCAACGAGCGCCGGCGGCGGCTCGTCCGCGACGAAGTGACGGACGAATTTGGTGGCGATGAAACGCGCGGTTGAGGGATGCCGCGCGAGATCGGCGAGCGCAACTTCGCCCTGTGCGAGGCCGGCCTGATCGTAGGTCTTACCGAGCAGCACCTGCGGCCCGGGCTGATGCGCATTGGTGTTGAAGACGAAGGAGCCGGGAACCCCGAGCTGCCCTTGCCTGCCGGCAAAGGTCCAGCCGGTGATGATGCGCGCGAGCGAGGTGACGTCGCCTTGGGTGTAGCCGCCGCCGACGCCGAGCGTATGCAGCTCCATGATCTCGCGCGCGAGGTTTTCGTTCAGCCCACGCTTGCGGTTTTGCCCGGCGCGCGAATCCGGACCGAACGATTGCTGGTTGTCGAGGAAGAACAGCATCGCGGGATGCTGCTCGACCGCCCTCAGCATGTCGGCGAAGCGCCCGAGCACGTGCGGCCTGATCGCCTCGCGCTCGAACGCCGCGGCCCAGATCCGCGCCAGCTCGCCCTTGCTGGCGGAGATGCAGAAATGATTGGACCAGAACGCGACGAGGCGCTCGGTGAAACCGCACTCGACGAGCGTGGCGCGCTGCAGCCGCGCCAACGCCTCGGCGCGAAAGGTTTTCTGGATCACATTGAGCGGCTGCGGCGCGGGCTTGGCACCAGGCGGCGCAGCCACGCTCGGCTGCATGGTCTCCGGCTTCGGCGCGTCGCCTGTGGGCTTGGCATCGGCCATTTGGCCCGTGATCTCTGCCGCGGCATTCAGCGAGAGATTGCGGCGCAAGGGCGAGTTCTGATCGGCAGGCGGCGTCTCGGCGGGCGCAGCAGCCTTCGCCGCCTCACGCGCCTGCTTGACCTGGTCCTGATAGGCAAACACGGCCTGCCCGAGCTGCGGCGTCGATTGCAGGCCCGGCGCTTCCAGCAGCACGCCATTGGGACGCGAAAGCTCCGCCTTCACGAAGCCGCGCGGGTCGGAGCTTGCGTTGACGAGATCGCCCGATGCACCGCCGCGGGCGCCGAAGCCGAAGCGGTTGAGCGCGACGAGGGCGGCTTGCGAATCGCGGGCCATCGATGATCTGTCCTTCGCGCGTTGCGAGGTGCTTTCCTTTCGACGCGGGCGGCGCGTAATATAGCGCAGCGGCAGATGAACCCGACATGAAAATGACGGCGAAGCTTCGACGTAAAACATGACAAATCCGAAAGAAATCCCGTCAGCGCCGGCACTTGCGCGCCGTCTCACCTGTTCCCGTTGCGGCAGCGAATTCGGCTGCGATCTTTCGGGCAATTGCTGGTGCGCGGAGGAGACGGCAAAACTGCCGATGCCGCTCGAGGGCGAGGACTGCCTGTGCCGGGAGTGCTTGCGGAAAGCGGCGGCGCGTAGCCCGGATGGAGCGCAAGCGTAATCTGGGATTCGTTCTGCGGGCGCTGCCCCGGATTTCGCTGGCGCTCCATCCGGGCTACGCAGCCTAAACAGGATGTCCCGGCGACTTCCGCGCCATGCCGTCGAACGCATCCAGCAGCCTCTCGCGCCAGGCATAGACTGGATCATCCGCTTCGAGCAGCTTGAACGGGCTGACCACGCGCGCCCATTGGAATCCGCCGAACACGATGTAGTCGGCGTAGTTCGGTGCCTGCCCGCCGAGAAAAGGCTGCGTCTTGAACGTCTGCCGCATGATCTCGAGCGATTTGCGGAACGCGACGACGCCGGCATCGCGGCCCGCCATGATCTCCTCGAGCGTCTTCCCGCCGAAGCGCGCCTCGCGCGACTTGCGGAAATAGGCGGCATCGACCTCATTCAGATTGTTCGGGATATCGGCGATGATGAGCGGAAAGATGCCGCCGACGATGGCGATGTCGCCCCACGCATTGATCATGCGCGCCATGGCGCGGCCGCCCTCGCCGCCGAACAGCGACGGGCGATCCGGAAAATGGTCCTCGAGATAGTTCGCGATGGTCCAGGAATCCACCACCGCCCTCTCGTGATGCAGCAGCACCGGGACCTTCTCCGAGCCGTGCGGCGCGATCGCGCTCTTCTCGGTGAAGCGCCAGGGCAGCGATTCCGCCGCAAGGCCCTTGTGCGCGAGCGCCATCCGGGTGCGCCAGCAATACGGGCTGAAGGGGCGCGCGGGATCGGTGCCGACGAGTTCGTAGAGTTTGAGCGACATGGGCCAGTGCTCCGTCCTTGCGAGCGCAGCGAAGCAATCCAGGCTGCTTCCGCGACAGACATTCTGGATTGCTTCGCTGGCGCTCGCAATGACGATGTGGAGAGAGGTGCGCGTCACCGCCCGTTGGCCCGCAACAGCCTCTCGCCGCCTTCCGTTACCGCGATCACCAGCCCGAGACCTGCAATCGTCTCGCGCGCGACGTAGCCGCGCTCGGCGGCGTCTTCCCAGATGGTGAGGCGCGGGCACGAGGTCTTCCAGGTCGCGATCACCTCGGCATAGGCGCGCGGCTCGCGCGCCACCCATTCGACGAAGTCCAGCACCAGCGGATCGGCGTTACAGCTCATTGCAAACCTCCCTGGTCGAAGGCGGCCAGAACCGGCGCACGCAGCAACAGCCAGCCGCCGTGGACGATGTAGTAGCAGGCGATGGCGGTGATCAGCTTGTTGGACCAGGCGATGAACTGCTGGTCGGTCATGGCTTCGAGGATGCGCCGCGCCAGCGTGGTGCCGAGCATCGAGGCTGCGATCGCGACGGCAGCGAGCACGGGATCGAGGCCCGCGGCCTGGTCGATGATGCCGCCAAAATAAATCAGCTTGGTGAAGTGGCTGACGACCTGGCACATCGCCTTGGTCGCAACCTTCTCGCGCCGGCCGAAATCGCCGCCGAGGAAAAAGGTGTCGAGCAGCGGGCCGGAAACGCCCGTCATCAGCATCAGGCCCATGCAGATCGTGCCGTAGACCGTGCCCTGCCAGAGGCTATCAGGGTCCGGCTTGATGTTCGCCGGCAAAAGCCGCGCCATGAACGGGGTGATGCCGAGCAGCAGCAGCGCGACCGGCTTGTCCGGCACGTAGCGGGTCAGCGACCACGCCGCGAGCGCGAGGGCCGCGCCGACCATGTAGTTCGCAACCGGCCGCCAGCGGATATGCGCCCGCCACAGGAACGCGCGCCAGCCGTTCGAAGCCATCTGCGTGACCGCATGCAGCACCATCGCGGTCGGCAGCGGCATCAGTGCCAGCAGCACGCCGATCAGGATCAGCCCGCCCGCCATGCCGAACAGCCCCGACAGGAACGCCGTGGCCACCATCAGCAATCCGAGGGCAGCGACCATGATGGGCGTCACGAAAGGAATCTCCTGGGGGCGAGCGAGGGACCGCAGGCGGGGATAGTCGAAGGCACCGCGCCTCCTTCAACAAATCAGCACGAATACCTGATGTTTGTGCCTCGCTTGCGCCTCTTCCGCAAACTGAGATATCTTGCCCTGGCATCAGCTTTCCTGAGGGTGAGTCATTTGCGGCGGCTGCTGTTTCTCAACGGCATCAAGGCGTTCGAGGCGGCGGCGCGGACCGGCAGCTTTGCTGCAGCCGGGCTGGAGCTGAGCGTATCGGCGGCCGCCGTCAGCCGCATGGTGCACCTGCTCGAAGAGCGGCTCGGCGTTGCCTTGTTCGAGCGCAAGGCCAACAGGCTCGTGCTGACGCAGGCGGGCCGCGCCTATCAAAGCGGGCTGACCCCGATCTTCGATGCGCTGGCGAGCCTCACGGCGCAGGTGACGGCGCCGGCGAGCGTGCGCGTGCTCACCATCGGCGTCGGCCACACCTTTGCGATGCGCTGGCTGATCCCGCGCCTGTCGGAGTTTCGCAGCGAGGAGCCCGACATCGAGGTGCGCTTCACCACCGGCGGCGCCGCGGTGCCGTTCGGCGAGGACTGGAACTGCGGCATCAAGCTCGGCACCGGCGACTGGCCCGGCCTCGTCGCCGAGCCGCTGTTCGCCGGCGACCTCACCCCGGTCTGCGTGCCGCGCCTTGCCGGTGGATTGAAGCGCCCGGCCGACCTGAAGGGACCGAGCCTGATCCGCGTCGCACACTCACCCGAGGACTGGCCGATCTGGCTGAAGGCGGCGGGCACGGCGAGGATCAACGCGCGCGGGCCCGAATTCCAGTTCTACGGCCAGGCGCTGCAGGCCGCGGCCGACGGGCTCGGCATCGCGATGGGCATCCGCCCCTATATCGACGACGATCTTGCGGCCGGCCGGCTGGTGGCGCCGTTCGACCTGTCAGTGCCCAAGGGCATGCGCTGGTACCTCCTCTATCGCAGCTTCCAGACCGAGCAGCGCGACTTTGCCGCTTTCCGCCGCTGGATCATGCGGGCGGCATCGGAACCCGCCGCCCGCCCGCGCCGGATCGGCCGCGCCGCAGCGCGGAACTGAAGCCCGGCGGGCAAAAAAGCCGCCTGCTTGTGAACGGCTTCACATCCCACAATCCGCAGACGTGGTCTCGTGACCCTCCGAAAAGAAACGTGGGACCTACACTCATGACGACCCTCTACGACGGCTTTGACATCGAATCCTTCGAAGCTGGCAAGGGGCTGTGGCACGCGCGGATCCGCCGTGCCGATCTCAGCCCGGTGGCCATCGACGGCGTGCTGTTTCCGGCCATGGAAGTCGGCTTCGCCTGGCCCGATCGCGATGCCGCGATTGCCGATGCCAAGCACCACATCGACCGTTTCCGGCGGCGGGCCGGCGACGACGAATAGGCGGTCCGCAGCCCGACCAGAGACAGGGCGGCGAAAAAAGGGGGGAACCGGTCATGTCCATCATCGAAACCGATGCAGTGCAGCCGCGGATCTACGCCCGCGCAGTGCTGTCCAACTGCCCGGAATGCGACGGCGCTCTCTCGGTGCTCCGCGTGATCGGCGGCCGTGCCGGATGCGAGTACTGGGCCATGCGCTGCACCGACTGCGGCGGCATTCATCTCGACATCCTCGAGCCGAATGTCGCGGCCGGAGACGACGAGGGACCGCTGCCGGCGGCGTGAACCGCAGGGCTGCTGCCAACCTGCTGTCAGCAGCCTGCATGGCTCGGGGCATTCACCCTTTATTGCGGGGCGGACTCGTCCCATATTCGCCTCATGGCGAAGAAACCTGCATCCTCCGAAAAATCCGGCAAATCCCCCAAGACCAAGGCTCCGAACTCGAAGGCGCATCGCCCCGACGTGCAGCCGATCGGGCCGGCGCTGGCCGAACTGCTCAATCCCGCGATCAATCGCGGCGATGCGGGCTTGGGATCGGGCACCGGCCTGCAGCCGCCGCCGGATAATTCGCGCGACCGCCGCGCCGGGGGCGAGGCCGCCGCGCATCGCGCACGGGCTTCGACGCCGAAGGAGTTTCCGCAAGATGCGGCGCGGCCGATGCCGCTGCGGCTCAATCCGCAGCCGCCGGGCGCCCGTCAGTCCGGCGAGCTTGCCGGGCTGGAGGAGGCGCCGCAGGCCAATTACGGAACTGCGGCCACCATCCCGACGCTCGATCCGGAACTGGCGCGGCAGCTCGGCCTGCCCACCGAGGAGGACGATGCCGAAGCGCTGGCGCGTCCACCGCGGTCCAAGATGGAGGCGCTGGGCGTCAAGGCCACTGCCGACGCGCTGGAATCGCTGATCCGCGAGGGCCGGCCGGAGTTCCGCAAGGGCGACGGCTCCATGAAGGTGTGGACGCCGCACCGGCCGCCGCGCCCGGAGAAGTCCGAAGGCGGTGTCCGCTTCGAGATCAAGTCGTCTTACGAGCCCAAGGGCGACCAGCCGACCGCAATCGCCGAGCTGGTCGAGGGCATCAACCGCAACGACCGCTCGCAGGTGCTGCTCGGCGTCACCGGCTCCGGCAAGACCTACACCATGGCCAAGGTGATCGAGGCGACGCAACGTCCGGCCCTGATCCTGGCGCCGAACAAGACGCTGGCCGCCCAGCTCTATGGCGAGTTCAAGAACTTCTTCCCCGACAACGCAGTCGAGTATTTCGTCAGCTATTACGACTACTACCAGCCGGAAGCGTATGTGCCCCGCACGGACACGTACATCGAAAAGGATTCCTCGATCAACGAGCAGATCGACCGCATGCGCCACTCGGCGACGCGCGCGCTGCTCGAACGCGACGACGTCATCATCGTCGCCTCGGTGTCCTGCATCTACGGTATCGGCTCGGTCGAGACCTACACCGCGATGACCTTCGCGCTGAAGAAGGGCGAGCGCATCGACCAGCGCCAGCTCATCGCCGATCTCGTCGCGCTGCAGTACAAGCGCACCCAGGCCGATTTCACCCGCGGCACGTTTCGCGTGCGCGGCGACGTCATCGACATCTTCCCGGCGCACTATGAAGACCGCGCCTGGCGCGTGAACCTGTTCGGCGACACCATCGAGACCATCGAGGAGTTCGATCCGCTCACCGGCCACAAGCAGGACGAGCTCGAATTCATCAAGATGTACGCCAACTCGCACTATGTGACGCCGCGGCCGACGCTGGTGCAGGCGATCAAGTCGATCAAGTTCGAATTGAAGCAGCGGCTCGACCAGCTCAACAACCAGGGCCGCCTGCTGGAGGCGCAGCGGCTGGAGCAGCGCACCACCTTCGACCTCGAGATGATGGAGGCGACGGGCAGCTGCGCCGGCATCGAGAACTATTCGCGCTACCTCACCGGGCGTCGCCCCGGCGAGCCGCCGCCGACGCTGTTCGAATACGTCCCCGACAACGCGCTGATCTTCGCCGACGAGAGCCACGTCACCATCCCGCAGATCGGCGCCATGTTCCGCGGCGACTTCCGCCGCAAGGCGACGCTGGCCGAATACGGCTTCCGCCTGCCGTCCTGCATGGACAACCGCCCGCTCCGCTTCGAGGAATGGGACATGATGCGGCCGCAGACCGTCGCGGTTTCGGCGACGCCGGGCAGCTGGGAGCTGAACGAGAGCGGGGGCGTGTTCGTCGAGCAGGTCATTCGCCCCACCGGGCTGATTGATCCTCCCGTCGACATTCGCCCTGCGCGCACGCAGGTCGATGATCTCGTCGGCGAGGTGCGCGCCACCGCGCAAGCGGGCTATCGCTCGCTGATCACCGTGCTCACAAAACGCATGGCCGAGGACCTCACCGAATATCTGCACGAGCAGGGCATCCGCGTCCGCTACATGCACAGCGACATCGACACCATCGAGCGCATCGAGATCATCCGCGATTTGCGTCTCGGTGCGTTCGACGCGCTGGTCGGCATCAACCTCTTGCGCGAAGGCCTCGACATTCCCGAATGCGCGCTGGTCGCCATTCTCGATGCCGACAAGGAAGGTTTTCTGCGCAGCGAGACATCGCTGATCCAGACCATCGGCCGCGCCGCGCGCAACGTCGACGGCAAGGTGATCCTCTATGCCGACCAGATGACCGGGTCGATGGAGCGCGCCATCGCCGAGACCAACCGCCGCCGCGAGAAGCAGGTCGAGTACAACAACGCCAACGGCATCACGCCCGAGAGCGTCAAGAAGCAGATCGGCGACATCCTCAACTCGGTCTACGAGCGCGACCACGTGCTGGTCGAGGTCGGCGGTCACGACATGACCGACGACGTCATCTCGATCGGCCACAATTTCGAGGCCGTGCTCGCCGATCTCGAAACAAGGATGCGCGAGGCCGCCGCCGATCTGAACTTCGAGGAAGCCGCCCGCCTGCGCGACGAGGTCAAGCGCCTGCGCGCCACCGAGCTCGCCGTGGTCGACGACCCCACTGCGAAACAGCGCACCGTCGCCGGCAAGGCCGGCGCCTATGCCGGCACGAAGAAATACGGCGACGCCGCAAACCTGCCCGTCAGCGCCATGAAGAACAAGAGCGCCGCAACCGCGCTCAAGGCCGGCGGGCCTAAGGGCTCCCGCGTGCACAAGCCGCATCTCGACGAGATGCACGGCCCGGAATCGCTGCCCTATCGCGAGAGCCGCGCGTTGCCGTCAAAGCCGTTCGGCAGCACCAGCCGCATCATCCAGCCGACGGATTCAAGGCAGTCGGGGCCGGAGTTCGGGCCGGCGCCGAAGTCGACCGGTGGGGCGCCGGGACGAAGGGGTGGGTGGAAGAAGAGGTAGACGCGTAGGTTTATCGGTGACGTTCGTGGTTACCCCCCTCACCCCACGCTCGCCGTCACCACGGCCATTACCGACAGCAGCAGCACGATCGTCACCAGTTGCAGCGAGGCGACGGGCTGGGTGCGCCAGGCGGTGATCTTGTCGGAGAGCGACAGATGGGCCTCGAAGAATTTCGGCTCGTAGACGGTCTTGAACAGGTGCGGGAAGCTCGGGCCGAGGATCACGGCCAGCGTCGCGTGGGCGAGCGAGGCGAAGGCGACGAAGATGGCGACGCCGGGGTCGCCGACGAGGTCGTGGTCGCCGCAGAGCTTGAGCAGGAAGGCCGCAGTGGCGAAGGTGGGGAAGCTCTGCAGGGTCGCGGTCAGCGCGAGCCCTTCGAGCGCGTTATGCAGGCGGGACTTTCTGGCATTGGCGATGGCGGCCATGGCACGTCTCCCTGATGACATGCCGATGACGGTAGTCGCGGCTCCGGTGCGGTGATGTGAGATGGGTCACGCGGGAGCGGCGGCTTCGCCTCGCTCCCGGTTGCGGCAGGGCTACCGCATATGAGATGTGGGCTATGGGCGCCGACACTCTCCACGTCGTCATGGCCGGGCTTGTCCCGGCCATCCACGCCTTTCTACGCCGCACAAAGAACGTGGATGCCCGGGAGAAGCCCGGGCATGACGGCCTCTGGCTAATTCTAAATGAGATTTCCGTGCGCCTGCGTCGTGGTGACCGTTGCGCAGGACGCCATGCGCGTTGCGCGCGAGGCAACATTATGCGGCGCGAATTCGTGCAGCCACCGCTCGACTCAATCAGTAATTGCATGCCATGAACCGGGCATTGCACTCGTGCGTCGAAACCGCTGCAACGTCCCCGAGATTTTGCAATTGTCGATCGGCGAGGCCACGCGTTAGCGTTGGTGAACGCAACGGTGCGGAACGAGGACCGGCGGGAATGACGGTGGAACAGCTGAATCGCCAACGCGTCGTGCACCTGCTCGATGCCTTCGCACGCGGCGATATCGAGACGGCGCTGGCCTGCTGCACCGATGACGTCTATTTCCTCACCCACGCGCCGATCGACGTGCTGCCGCATATGGTGCCGCGCCACGGCAAGCAGGAGCTGCGCGAGCTGTGGCAGACGGTCTGGTCGCGCTATTCGGAGGTTCGTTACAAGACGCCGCACATCGTCGCCGAGGGCGAGGCCGTCGCGACCTACATGCACGCTTTTTTCAAGAAGCGCAGCAACGACCGCATCGTGCAGTTCGACATGGCGGTGTTCTACACGTTCCGCGGCGGACTGGTGGCGGAGATGCGCGAGATCATCGATTCCTACGACCTGGTGCAGCAGGTGCTGGAACGGGAGATCGGGCCGCTGATCGCCGGGGTGGACTGAGCGCCGGGCCCCGGACAATTACGGGGTTCTATTGTAAATCTCACAAAGAGCGATCAAGTGTGCATTGCGAAAACGTGAATTGCGTTTTGGCCGAAATCTGCTAATTTGTTCGTATACAAATGAGTTGGCCCCGGCGCCCGAGTGCGCATGGGGTTGTTTGCCGTTTTTTCCGTAAAGCCAGCTTCAGGACTGCCCCAAATGACAGAGCACAGCCTCTGGCGTTTCTCGCGTGCGTTGCACCGCGCGATCAACGACCGGCATTTCGAGGACATCGACTCCTTGATCGACGAGGACGTCGAGTGGGCGCTCTACGGCCCGATCGACATGTTTCCGTTCCTCGGCGCGCGCCAGGGCAAGGATGCCGTGCTCGACGTCATCCGCCAGCTCGCCGACAATTTCCAGGTCCGCCGCTTCGACCGCGAGAGCATCATGCTGGGCGTCGATTCCGCCGCCTCGATGGTGCGCTATTCGCTGACGGCGCTGGATTCCAACAAGCCGATCAGCCTGCGCGTGGCGCAGTTCGCCCAGTTCAAGGCCGGCAAGCTGATCAGCATGCGGGTGCTGATCGACACCTTCGACCTGGTCGAGCAGGCACTCGGCCGCGCCATTCATCTGCCGAAGATGACCAGCGTCGGCTAACGCATGATCCGGCCCCGAAGGGCCGCGTTAGCGCAAAGTGCGAAGCGGTTTTCCGAGAAGATCATGCGCAAACAACAACCTGAAGCGCGATGATGATCATCGCGCTTCAGGGGGGACGCCAACGGGCCCCGCTGTTCGGGACCGATGACGAGGCGATCGCGACGTCCTGGCCTCCAGCCCCGCCGGATGCCGTCGCATCACGAACCTGTCATCGGGCGCGCGCCTTTCGCGCGGCCCGTTGGTTCGCCTCCCCTTGCGAACCGCCACAATTCCGCAACGATAAACCGGCACTTTCAGCGCCGGAATGGCGCATGGTCATTGCGACCGCTATAGTGGGGCGGACAGCATGCGCTGGGGTTCGTGGGCAGGACGATGGAATTCTCGACAGGGTTTGGCTGGACCAGGCTGCCGTTGCTGGCGGCCGTATTCATCTTGGGCTCGGTGCTGACGTTACAGGCACAGATCATTCCGCCCTTCTCCTCACCCGCATCCGACGACGAGGCCGAGGCGGCCGAAGCCCCCGACGTCAACGACCCTGATATCATGAAGGGCATCGACGTCGACAAGCTCGACTGGAGCCAGATCGCGGTCGATGCCGGGACCGGCATCGACCCGATGGCCGCCAAGAAGCGCGCGCAGGCCGCCGCCAGGGAAGGCCTCGACTGGTCGTCGAATCCCAATGCCAACGGCTCCTCGGCGGTGACCGTGAAGCAATCGGTGTCCTCGTTCTGGGATACCCGAGTCGGCGCCGACATGACGCTGGCGAGCGAGCCCAGGACGATGTCCGAGCTGCTGGCGCAGAAGGCCACCAACGGCGGCAACCTGCCGCAATCCTCGGGCAGCGCCTGGGCGACGGCAACCGCGCCGGGCGCGGGCGCGATCTGGGACAAGACCGCGGTGGAAGCCAGGGTCGATCCCGGCGCCGAGCACAGCAAGATCGGGGCGTCGCTGACCAAATCGGTGCCGCTGTCAGGCGACACCTCGCTGACGCTGCAGAACGGCTACAGCGTCAACCAGCAGGGCACCAGTGCGGTCCCTGGCATCGGCGGCTATGTCACGCGCAATTACGAGACCGACCAGAGCGCCAAGGTCACCGTGACCGACACCGGCACCAGCATCGTTGCCGGCCAGACGCTGTCGACCACCGACGACAAATGGCTGCGCAAGCTCGGCGCCGAGCAGAAGCTGTTCGACAACGTCACCGTATCAGGCTCGGTCGGTGAAACCTCGCAAGGCACGCTGAACAAGAGCGTGACGGCGGGCTTCAAGAAGAGCTGGTGAGGCCGGCGCCTCTCCCCGCCTGCGGGGAGAAGGCCATCACCGCGGCAGCATTCACCCTTCCCTAACCATACGCCACGGCAAAACCCCCGAATGGTCCGGCCTTGCCGCATCTTGGCCCATTTGCGGTCAAAATCGGACGCCCTGATGCAGCCTGCCTCACAGACGTCGTCGTGCGGGGGACACTCGCGCTGCGCTCAACGCGAACAGGGGAATAACGATGAACGCCATGCGTCCCGAAAAGATCGAAGCCACCGAGACCGAGACGGTCGACACCAACCTCGCCGCCGTGACCGAGGTCGAAGCCGGCATCCGCGACTTCGTCCGCAACGACATCGCCTATCTGCGCCGTCCGGCCGCGACCACCGCCGACGCGCCGCCGCTCGACCCGAGCGCGGAAGCCACCGTCAACAACGTCAACTCGCTGATCCAGCGCGTCGCCGGCACCTCGCTCGCCGAGATCGAGAATTTGATCTCCGAGCTTGAGAGCCTGCGCGACCTGCTCCACGCCGAAGGCCAGCGCGTCCAGCGCGAGATCTCCGGCTACGCCCAGCTCAGCCAGGCCGCGATGAAGTCGACCCGCATGATCGCCGACAACGTCGCGCAGTGGAAGCGCGCCGCCGACGGCCTGCGCAACAGCTGATCGCCGGCACCGCATCATTGCCGCCGCGTTCCGGAAGGAACGCGGCGGTTTTGATTTGCGGGGTGTGAGGGATGCACACTCTCCTCAACGAAGATGTCATCGCCCGGCTTGACCGGGCGATCCAGTATTCCACCAGCGCCTGTGATTGAGCCGATAGGCCGCGGCGTACTGGATGCCCCGGACAAGCCGGGGCATGACAGCGGAGAATGTGGCGCGGCCAACGGCCACCATTGAACCCTCCGGGCCCACCCCGGCGACAAACGCCAAGCGCCCGTGCCGCCGCGGCCGGGCTCAGGGGACATTTCAGATGGAAAGCATTCGGCCCGACACCACGGACCCGATCCCGTTGCGGCCCGCGCCGAATCAATTCGGCACGATCATGCTGCGCTTTGTCGGGCTGCTGGCGGTTGCGATCGCCGTCCTGGCGTTCGTCTATAGCCGCTGAGCGGCGGCCGGTTGCCGGCCGCGATCGTTAACGAATTCTTACCGGGCCGCTTCCACGGTCGAGGCTTCCAGCGTGTAGGCGCCATCGGCGTAGCCCTTCACCACCATGCCCGCGACCAGCATCACGGCCAGCGTCGCAGTCGCGAAGATGAATCCAACAAATTTGAGTGCGCCGCGATCAGCCATGGTCCTCGTCCCCTGTCGTCTGCCTATTCGTTTCAAATAGACAGCGACAGGTTCATAATTAGTTAGCAACTGACTGGTTCCGCGAAACTGCTTCGCCGTAACCATGTTGCGCAGGCTTATGGCAGCCACCCGGAATCGCGTCCATAGCGCGCGGGCAACACTCGCGCATTCATTTGCCCGTTCATCTTGGAACGGATCTAACCGCCCTTGCGCAGCGGCACGAAGGCGGACGCGGTGATGGAATAGACCTCCTCGCCGCGCTGGTTGGTGCCGGTGGTGCGGGCCGTCAAAATGCCCCAGCCGGGACGGGAGGCGGAGGTCCGCTTGTCGACGACTTCATTGACGTAAGCGACGGTATCGCCGGCGAGCACCGGCCTGATCCAGCGCAAATCGCGAAAACCCGGCGACGGGCCCCATACTGCGATCTCTTCGCCGCGCGAGGCGGCCTCGCGCGCCAGACGCTGGCCGTCGGCGACAAGCAGGCTCATGCAGGCCGAGCCGACATGCCAGCCCGACGCGGCGAGCCCGCCGAACAGCGAGTTCTTGCCCTCCTCCTCGTTGAGGTGAAAGCGCTGCGGATCGAACTTGGCGGCGAAGGTCTTGATGGATTCGGCCGTAAACGTGTACGCGCCGATCTCGCGGCGCTGACCGATCGCAATGTCTTCGAAGAACCGCATCAGGCCGCTCCCTCGCGCCGCTTGATCAGGATCGGCGAGGTCATCTCGGCGAGCGCCTGCCCCGCCGCATTGCGCGCGGTGCATTTGAACTTGACGATGCCGAGCTCAGGTCGGCTCTTCGAGGCGCGCGCCTCCAACACATCGACGTCGAGCGTGAGATCGTCGCCGGGCCGCAGCGGCGACAGCCAACGCACCTCGTCGACGCCGGGAGATCCCAGCGACGCGGCGCGCGTGATGAAGCCGTCGGCCATCATCCGCATCATCAGCGAGCACAGGTGCCAGCCCGAGCCGGACAGGCCGCGCAGCATGCTCTCAGCTGCTGCCGCCTCGTCCAGATGCATCGGCTGCGGATCGAACTCGGCGGCAAAGGCCAATATCTCGTCGCGGGTGACGTGGCGCGGGCCGAACGTTCCGAACCGGCCGGGCGGGAAATCTTCGAAGGTCAGGGTCATCTTTCGAAAGCTTTGCGGGAATGACAGATTGTGGCCGCACTTTGCAGCAATCTCAACCCGCCGGCCCGCATGGCTCGTGCTACATACTCGGGATCGGCGTTGATTTGAGTCGGATCGATCGACGGCGATGCCCGATTTGAAGTCCCGATTTGCCTTGCGATTGCCTTTGGGGAGAGCAATGTTCTCATTCAGCGACCTGTTCCAATGGGACCGCTTCATCACGCCGACGATCATCAAGACCTTCTACTGGCTGGTGATCGCGCTGATCTGCCTGTTCGGGCTCTCCGGCATCTTCTCAGGGTTGGCCGCGATGGCGATCAGCCCGTTCGGCGGCTTCCTGGTGCTGCTGTCGTCGATCGCCAGCGTCGTGGTCGGCATCGTGTTCTCGCGCATCGTCGCCGAGCTGATCCTGATCGTCTTCCGCATCAACGAGCATCTCGGCGCGATCCGGGACCAGGGATCAGGGATGCGGTAGCGGCACGCGCGGGGTGCCGTAGGGTGGGCAAAGGCGCAAAAGCGCCGTGCCCACGATCATTCTGCGATATGAGGAAGGTGGTGGGCACGCTTCGCTTTGCCCACCCTTGTATTAGCGCGCCGGGTTAGGATGGCCATGTTCCATGAGGAATGGCCCAGCCCGGGTGGCCACCCGAACTGGGCCGCCGATCGATCGGATCGATGCCCACCGAAGCCTTGA
>NZ_JADYVO010000016.1:0-154064 GCF_020193825.1 Bradyrhizobium sp. NBAIM18 | reverse complement strand
CGGCATCATCGATCAGAAAACATCAACGCTGCGGCGCTGCGCTAGCGCTGCGCCGCAGCGGACCGAACCATGAACGATTGTTACCTATCCATCCGGTCTGTTTTGTTACCAATCCATCCGCTGGACAAAGCGGCGGCAGCTGCACCTTAGCTCGCCAAGTTACCTCGAAGAAACTGCCTGAATGCGATGGCACGCATGCCGCAGGCCTGCGCTGTTGTGTCCAGTGGCTGCGTCGACGCCCTTGGCGCGGCGCACAACGGGCGAGTGTGGCGAGCGCTTTTTCGACTCGTTCCAAATTGCATTTGCCTCCGCGTCGGAACGCGATCATTCTCGCCGGCAAGGCTGACGCCAGCCCGGTGGGCGTCAGCCATTCAAATTGCCGCCGTAAGCGGCTTCATGCACCGGCAGGGGAAGACGCCTATGCCAACTCTCACCATCAACGGGCGGAGTCTGTCCGTGGATGCGGCGAACGACACGCCGCTCCTCTGGGCGATCCGCGAGCAATTGCAGATGACCGGTACCAAGTTCGGCTGCGGTGCCGGGCTGTGCGGTGCCTGCACCGTGCACATCAACGGTGAAGCCGTGCGCTCGTGCCAGACCATGCTCAGTGACGTCGCCGGCAAGAAGATCACCACCATCGAAGGTCTCTCCGCCAAGGGCGATCATCCCTTGCAGAAGGCCTGGATCGCCGAGCAGGTGCCGCAATGCGGCTACTGCCAGTCCGGCCAGATCATGCAGGCGGCTTCGCTGCTCGCCAAGAATCCCAATCCGACCAAGGAGGAAGTGGTCGCCCATATGGACGGCAATCTCTGCCGCTGCATGACCTATTCGCGGATCCAGAAGGCGATCATGCGCGCCGCATCCGAGATGCGCACGGCGTCCGCCACCTCGAGCGAGCGGAGGCCCACATGAACAAGCATGTGAAGAAATTGACACCCGAGACGACGGATCTCAGCCGCCGCTCCTTCCTCGTTGGCACCGCCGCGACCGGCCTCGTGCTCGGTTATGCCGGCGTGCCCGGCATCGAATCGGCAGCCGCCGCGCCCGCCAATTTCGAGCCGAGCGTGTGGTACGCGATCTCGCCGGACGGGCTGGTCACCGTGACCTGCGGCAAGGCCGATATGGGCCAGCACATCGCCTCCACCATGGCGCAGATCGTCTGCGAGGAATTGGGCGCGAAATGGAGCGACATGCGCGTGCAGCTCGCCTCCAACGATCCCAAGTTCAACGACCCCGTGCTGGGCGCGCAGATCACCGGCGGCAGCTGGTCGACCATGATGAACTTCGAAGCGATGAGCCGCGCCGGCGCCGCCGGTCGCATCGCATTGACCGAAGGTGCCGCCGCCGCCATGGGCGTGCCGGCATCGGAGCTCGTGGTGCGCGATTCCATGATCGTGCATCCGAAATCGAAGAAGCAGATGTCGTTTGCCGATGTCGTGAAAAGCGGCAAGGCGACGAAAACCTTCACGCCCGACGAGCTGAAGGCGATCAAGCTGAAATCGCCGGACCAGTACACCATGATCGGCGTCTCGGTTCCGCAGCTCGACATCCCTTCAAAGACCAACGGCACGGCCAAGTACGGCATCGACGTGATGCTGCCGGGCATGGCCTATGGCGCGCTGGTCACGCCGCCGGTGCGCTTTGGCGCCACCGTGAAATCGGTCGACGACAGCGCGGCAAAGAAGGTGCCGGGCTTCATCAAGGCCGTCACGCTCGACGACAGGACCGCAACGACGTCGGGCTGGGTCGTCGCGGTCGCCAGCACCTACGCCAACGCCAAGAAGGCGGCCCAGGCGCTGAAGATCGCCTATGACGCGGGTCCGAACGCGAAGCTGTCGAGCGAGTCGCTGCTCGACGAGGCCAAGCGGCTGCAGAAGCTGGACGATTCCGGCCAGTTCTTCGTCAAGGACGGCGATCCCAATGCGGCCTTCGGTTCGGCGGCCAAGGTGGTGGAAGCGGAATACACCACCAGCATCAACATCCACGCGCCGCTGGAGCCGATGAACGCCACTGCGGAGTTCAAGGGCGACATCCTGCACATCTATTCCGGCAACCAGTTTGCGACGCGCTCCGGCGCGATCGCGGCGGGCGCTGCCGGGATCGATCCGAAATTCGTGGTCATGCACCAGATGTGGCTGGGCGGCGGCTTCGGCCGGCGTCTCGATGCCGACATGATGATTCCGGCGGTGCAGGCGGCCAAGGCCGTCGGCAAGCCGGTGAAGGTGATCTATTCGCGCGAGAACGACATGACGATGGATTTCTCGCGTCCGCTCACCTATCAAAAAGTGAAGGCCGGCGTGGACGGCGATGGCAAGCTCATTGCGATCAGCCACGACGTGGTGTCGGCCTGGCCGACCGCGCGCTGGGGAATACCCGACTTCCTGACGCCCTCGGTCGACAAGAAGGGCCCGCTCGATTCCTTTACGGTGAACGGGGCGGACTTCTTCTACACCGTGCCCAACCATTATGTGCGCGCGATCAAGAACGAGCTCGCGCACAACGCTACGCCCTCCGGCCAGCTTCGCTCGGTGGCGCCGGGCTGGACCTTCTGGGCGGTCGAAAGCATGATCGACGAGATCGCGGCGGCGACGGGCAAGGATCCCGCCCAGTTCCGCATCTCGTTGCTCGACGGCGCCGGCAAGAACGACGGCGGCGCGCAGCGCTTGCGCAACACGCTGCTCGCCGCGATGGGACTGTCCGGCTACGGCACCAAGCAATTGCCGAAAGGCGAGGGCATGGGGGTCGCCTGCGTCTCGTCGCAGGAGCGGGCGACCGCGAGCTGGACGGCGTGCGTGGCTCACGTCGCCGTCGCGCCGTCGGGGGAGGTGACCGTGAAGAAGCTCACGGTCGCAACCGACGTCGGCACGCAGGTGCATCCCGACAATGTCCGCGCCCAGGTCGAGGGCGCGGCGCTGTGGGGCCTGTCGCTGGCGATGTACGAGAAGGCGACGCTGAAGGACGGTGGCATCGAGCAGACCAATTTCGATGGCTACACGCCCTTGCGCATGAGCCAGACGCCCGAGGTCGCGATCGCCGTGATCGCCAATGGCGAGAAGGCCACCGGCGTCGGCGAGCCCGCGGTCACAGTGGTCGCGCCGGCCATCGGCAACGCCATCTTCAATGCCAGCGGCGCCCGCGTCCGCGCCCTGCCGATCACCGCGGAAGCCGTGAAGGCGAGCATGAAGGCGTAAGTCGAGCCGTGATTGCCAAATGAGCTGATCCGCCGGAGGGCAACCTCCGGCGGATTTGTTTTGGAGCCGCCTCCACACCCTCACCGTCATGCCCCGGCTCGACCGGGGCATCCAGTACGCCGCGGCTTCTCGGTTTCAGCCGGACCGTCTCAGCATACTGGGTCGCCCGGTCGAGCCGGGCGACGACAACGGACGGCGGGGCGATAGCGTCCAAAATTCCCCTTATCCATCAATGCCCGTTCTACTGTGCATGGGGTTGTTTTCGCCGGTTGTGAAATTCCCCCCTGAACCCCAATCCGTAAAATTGCGTGCAATTCCTCAAGGTTCCATTGAGCACGCCTCTTAAGGGCCAGAGAACCTGATCCGGCTTAGGCTCATCGGCCAATACGCCCGAGTTTCCGGTCCTTGTGGGGGAAGCCATGAACGCCACAGCCAAATCCGCCGCCAAACGCCGGCTTCTGCTCGCCTCCGATCGGAGCGACGGGAGCAGCGAGCTCGCCAGCATCCTGAAAGCGGTCGGCGACGTCTCCACGGTGAAGACGGACGAAATCCCCGCCCAGCCGTCGCGCGATCTCTCCGGGCTCGTGGTCGACATCAATCTGCGCTCGCCCGACAGCGTGCAGCGGGTCCGCAACAAGCTGCGCGGCGATGCCTATCGTTCGATGCCGCGGCTGTTCGTGCTCGCGGACGCCCTGCATCACGGCACCATGCAGGCCTGGGCGCTCGGGGCCACCGACACCATCTCGCGGCCGCTCCAGGCCGAGGCCATCCTGCAGCGCATTCGCGCCGCCTTCCCGGACACCGCGGCCTATGATGCGACCGATCGCGGCAAGACGCTCAACCGCGGCGTCGAGGCGGCGCATGCGGTGCTGACCAAGATGTTCGAGAAGCTGCCGCTCGGCGTGCCCCTGACCTTCGACGACGTCATCGCCGCCGAGAGCAAGATCCTGAAGGCGATCAAGCATTCCTCGCTGCGCGAATGGCTCACCACGGTCGGCTGTCACCATGTCGGCAGCTACCGCCATTGCCTGTTCGTCACCGGCTTCGCCGTCGCCTTCGCCCAGCATCTCGGCATGCGCGAGGACGACCAGCGCCGCCTGACCCGCGCCGCGCTGCTGCACGACGTCGGCAAGGCCTTCGTTCCGGCCTGGCTGCTCGACAAGCCCGGCAAGCTCACCGACGAGGAGATGGCTGAGGTCCGCCAGCATCCGCGCCGCGGCTATGATGCGCTCGCCGCCCAAGGCGGCTTCCCGCCGGAGATGCTGGACGTGGTGCTGCATCACCACGAATTCCTCGACGGCTCCGGCTATCCGAACGGCCTGTCGTCGAACCAGATCAGCGACATCGTGCGCCTGACGACAATCGTCGACATCTACGCCGCCTTGGTGGAGAAGCGCGCCTACCGCATGCCCTTCACCCACTCCCGCGCCTTCACGATGATGGAAGGCATGGGCGGCAAGCTCGACCAGCAGCTGCTGCAGGCGTTCCGCCCGGTCGCGCTGGGGTCGTTCTAGCCGGGATGCCGTAGTCGTAGGGTGGGTTAGCCTCGCGGCTGCGCGAAGCGCAGGCGCCAGGCGTAACCCACCATGCCTCCGCAATTGCCGAACGAAGTTGGTGGGTTACGCCTCCGGCTAACCCACCCTACAAGGTCACCCCACCAGCTTCCGCAGCTCTGCCTTTGCCACCTTCTCCAGCGTCGAGCGCGGCATGTCGTCGACGAGCCTGATCTCGCGCGGCAGCTTGAAGTCGGCGAGGCCCTTGCGGCAGGCTTCCATCACGCGATCATGCAGATCGGGCGCAGCGCCTGCGACGCCGCCCTGCGGGATGATGAAGACCACCGGCACCTCGTCCAGCATCGGATGCTTCTTCGCCACCACCGCGGCCTCGCGCACGCCCGGCACCAGCGCGATCACCTGCTCGATCTCGGAAGCCGCAACGTTCTCGCCGCCGACCTTCAGCATGTCCTTGGCGCGGTCGCCGAACTTGATGAAGCCGTTCTCCAATCGCTCGACGCGGTCGCCGGTGAGGAAGAAGCCGTGCTCGTCAAAACTCTCGCGCGTTGCCTTCTCGTTGTGCAGGTACTCGGCGAACAGCGACAGGCCGGGGATGCCCCTGATCGCGAGATTGCCGGTGTCGCCGACCTCCGTCGGCCGTCCGTCGTCGTCAGTGATGCGGATCTGATATTCGGGCGCGGCGCGACCGATCGACATCGGGATGTTGGGCTGATCGACCTCGCCGACGATGCCGTGGGTGATGGTCTCGGTCATGCCCCACCAGCCGATCATCTTGACGCCGAAGGCGGCAAAGGCCGGCGGCTCGTTGATGGCGGTGCCCCACAGGCGGAACTTATGGTCCTTCGGGATCTCCTGCTCGAGCAGCGCCTTCATGCAGAACGGGATCGTCGAGGTCCAGGTCGCGCCGTGCTCGCGCGCGACGCTCCAGAACCGGCTGGCGGAGAAGCGCGGCTGGATCACGCAAGTGGCGCCGACCCACAGCGTCGCCAGCATGGAATAGGCCAGTGCATTGGTGTGGAACAGCGGCAAATACGCCTGGTGCACGTCGCCGGCGTGAAGGTCCTCATGCGCGGCGTTGATCTTGGCGCCCCACAGCGCGTTGGCATGGGTCCACAGCACCGCCTTCGGCCGCGACGTCGTGCCCGAAGTGTATTGCACGCTGCATGGCGCCAGCGGATCGGTCGCGCGCCGGGGACGATCGGCACTGTCGGCGAACAGCGATTCGAAGCTGTCGCCCCGCGAGACGCCCCGCGCGGGCGCCGCCCCCGCATCGTGCGAGGTCACCGCCATCCACCTTATCATGCGGCAGTTCTGCGCGACGGCTTCCGCATAGGCCGGCTGCGTGATCGCGGCGACCGCGCCGCAATGATCGGCGAAATACGCGATCTCGGCCGGCGCCGAGCGCGTGTTGGTGGTGACCGCGATGGCCCCGAGCTCGACGCAGGCGAACCAGGCCAGCATCGCCTCGATGCAATTGTCGAGATGAATGAGCGCATACTCGCCCGGCTTGACGCCGCGCCTGGCGAGGCCGGCCGCGAGCGCGCCGACGCGCTCGTGAAACTCGCCGTAGCTCCAGCGCCGCGCCGGCGCGTCGAACGGCGCCCAGATCAGGAACGGATGATCACGCCGGACCTCGGCGCGCAGCTTGAGCAGCCAGGGCACGTCGAGCCCGTCGAACGGGCCCACGATTCCAGCTGTGGTCTGTTGAAGTGGCATGGCGACCTCCCGTGCAGCCTGCATCCTGCTGGCGGCTGTCTTTTGATGATTGCGTCTTCCTGCCATTGGAGGTGGCGGGACGCAAATCGCAGGCGCGCAAGCTTGGTGATGCGTGACCCTTTCTCCTCCGTCATGGCCGGGCTTGACCCGGCCATCCACGCCTTGCTCAGGAAGAACGTGGATGCCCGGGACAAGCCCGGGCATGACGACCGAACGGCCGCGAGAGCGCGCCTCAATCCCCGTACGACGAGATCTCGATCAGGCTGCCATCGGGATCCCGGCAATAGACCGAGCGCAGCGTGCCGCGGGCACCTTGCCTCGGGCCCGGGCCCTCCTCGATCGCGACGCCATGTGCCCGCAAATGCGCCACCACCTCGTCCGGCGTGGCCGAGGTGAGAAAGCACAAATCTTCGCTGCCCACCGTTGGATGGTTCGCGGTGAACCACTCCACCTTGTCGGCATCGCGTTGCCGGACGTTGATCCTCTGGTTACCGAATTCGAGGAAAGTCCGCGGCGCTTTGCCGCCGCCGGGATCGAACACCTTGACTTCCATGCCGAGAATCTTGCCGTACCACGCAGCACTTGCCGCGACGTCGCTGACATTGATCACGAGATGATCCAGGGCATGAACCTTGACCGGCATGTCTCATCCTTTCGTCGTGATGTGCCCCGCGCACTTTCCGCACGCGGCAAGCTTTGTTACAACCGCAGCGACGCGGCTTTCAAGCCATCCGACTTCAAGAACAACACTGGGAGAACCCTTGAGATGATCACTCGCCGTACCGCGCTGGGCCTGCTCGCCGCCAGTCCGCTTGCAGCCACCCCGCTGTCGAAGGCCCTTGCCGCCGATTATCCGGCCCGTCCGGTGAAATGGGTGGTGGGCTATCCGCCGGGCGGCGCCACCGACATCCTGGCACGGCTGATCGGCCAGCGGCTGTCGGAAAAGCTCGGCCAGCAATTCGTGGTCGAGAACAAGCCCGGCGCCGGGAACAACATCGCGACCGAATCGGTCATCAATGCCGAGCCCGACGGCTACACGCTGCAGCTGGTCAACCCGGCCAACTACATCAACGCCTCGCTCTACAAGAATCTCAAGTTCAACTTCGTGAACGATATCGCGCCGGTCGCCTCGTTCCAGCGCGTTCCGAACGTGATGACCGTCAACAAGGACGTGCCGGCCAAGAACGTCGCCGAGTTCATCGAGTATGTGAAGGCCAATCCCGGCAAGGTGAACATGGCCTCGTCCGGCAACGGCACCTCGGTGCATCTGTCCGGCGAGATGTTCATGGCCATGACCGGCTGCAAGATGCAGCACGTGCCCTATCGCGGCGCCGCGCCCGCGATCACCGACATGCTCGCCGGCCAGGTGCAGGTGATCTTCGACAACATGCCCTCGATCATTCAGCACATCCGCTCCGGCAGCCTGCGCGCGATCGGTGTCACCACCACGGAACGCTCGCCGCAGCTGCCCGACGTGCAGCCGATCGCCGACACCGTCAAGGGCTATGAGGCGAGCGCGTTGTTCGGCATGGGCGCGCCGAAGAACACGCCGAAGGAAATCATCGCCAAGCTCAACGCCGAGGTCAACGCGGTGCTCAAGGAGCCTGACATGGCCAAGCGCCTGGTCGAGCTCGGCGGCGAGCCGCGGGTGCAGACGCCCGAGGCGTTCGGCGAGGAGATCAAGGCCGAGACCGAAAAGTGGAAGAAGGTCGTCGACTTCGCCGGCCTGAAGGTCGAGTAGAAATCTCGTGATGATGAGGAAGAGGGCCCTGCCGTTCGGCAGGGCTTTTTTCTTGGCTGCATTGCCAGCAACCCGATCACGCTCTCGTGCGGATCCGCGCCTGCGCCTTCCGGCTTGACGTCGCCGCGCTCGCGTCTATACTAAACCATATGGTTAAGTATCAGGACGAGACGCTGGACCGGACTTTTGCGGCGCTGTCAGACCCGACGCGGCGTGCCTTGCTGGCGCGCCTCGGCGAGCAGGACGGCCTGTCGGTGAGCGAGCTGGCGGCCCCGTTTGCGGTATCGCTGCCGGCGATAATGAAGCATCTCGACGTGCTCACCGATGCCGGGCTGATCGTGCGCGAGAAGACCGGGCGCACGGTCGCCTGCCGGCTGACCGCGCAGCCGATGGAGCAGGCGATGAACTGGCTCAATCGCTATGCGCAGTTCTGGTCCCACAATCTTGATCGCCTTGCCGCCTTCGTGGAGGAAGAGACATGGCCAACGCAGCCGCCAACACCGCCGAACGCCCGGCAGAACGACCAAGCCTCACGCTCACGCGCCGGCTCCGCGCACCGCCGCAAAAGGTCTACGCCGCCTGGACGCAAGCCGCGCAGCTAGCGCAATGGTTCGGGCCGCCGAACATGAAGCCGGCGACGCTTCAAGCCGAGCTCGACGTCCGCGTCGGCGGCCGGTTTCGCATCAGCTTCACCGGCGACGACGGCGAATATTTCGAGGCCGGCGGCTGCTATCGCGAGGTGGTTCTGAACGAGCTTCTGGTCTTCACCTGGGTCTGGCACTCGACGCCGGAGCGTGAGTCGCTGGTGACGATCTCGCTGAAGCCGGACGCTGCCGGCACCTTGATGATCTTCCATCACGCCCAGTTCTTCGACGAGACCGCGCGCGACAACCACCAGCGCGGCTGGAGCTCGATTTTCGACAAGCTCGATGCTTTCGTCGCCTGATCCCCAAGGAGAACGCCATGCAGCAACATCAGATCGTTTCGCGCGAGCAATGGATCGTCGCGCGCAAGGCCCTTCTGGCCCACGAGAAGGAACTGACCCAGGCCCGCGAACGGCTTGCCGACGAGCGCCGCCGGCTCCCCTGGGTCAAGGTCGACAAGGCGTACGAATTCGAAGGGCCGAACGGCATTGTGTCCTTGGGCGATCTGTTCAAGGGCCGGCCGCAGCTGATCGTGCAGCACGTGATGTTCGCACCCGATTGGGACGCGGCCTGCAAGAGCTGCTCGTTCTGGGCTGACGGGTTCGAGCGCATGGTGCCGCACCTGGCCGCGCGCGACACCGCCATGGTTGCGGTCTCGCTGGCGCCAAGCGCAAAGCTCGAAGCTTTCAAGAAACGGATGGGCTGGACCTTCGACTGGGTTTCCTCAGGCCGCAACGACTTCAACCGCGATTACGGCGTGTCGTTCTCACAGGAAGAGGTCGCGACCGGCAAGCCGATGTACAATTTCGGGACCACGCCGTTCTACGGCCCCGAGCTGCCCGGCATCAGCGTGTTCTTCCGCGACGAGGCCGGCGCGATCTTCCACACCTATTCCTGCTTCGCCCGCGGCCTCGACATGATGAACGCCGCTTATCAATATCTCGATCTCACCCCGCTTGGCCGTCACGAGGAAGGCCTGCCCTATCCGATGGACTGGGTCCGCCTGCGCGACCAGTACGAACCGCAGCCGGCGAAGGGTGCGTGCTGCCACGGGTGAGGGGAGCGCTCGACGCACATCAAAGGTGTCATCGCCCGGCTTGACCGGGCGATCCAGTATTCCGAGACGGCAGTGATGAATCGAAAGGCCGCGGCGTACTGGATTCCCCGCCTTCGCGGGGAATGACAGCTACGGGTGAGGTGCAGGGTGTGCCTTGCCCCGATAGCTACCGCTTCGCCTCCGCCTGCTCCGCCGCGTTGCACGAGATCAGCATCGTGTACGGCCGGGCGTTGGTGGCGATGTCGGTGGTCTTGAGCTCGCTCTTTGGCTCGGCGGTCTGATAGGGCACGATCGAATTGTCGAGGAAATCGCGCAGCACTCCGGTCTTGATGGCGAAATTGATGTTTTCAGGGATGTTGCCGGTCGCCACCGCGATCCGCAAGGCTGGAATCTTGCCCGTGACCACGCCCACGACCTGACCCGTGTTGTCGAACAGCGGCCCGCCGCTATTGCCAGGCTGCACGGGTGCGCTGATTTGCAGGAAGCGCGAGTCGTTGCGCATGCCGCTGAGCGAGCTCACGATGCCGGTCGTCACGCTGAAGTCCGAGGTCAGGATGCCGTGATAAGGAAAGCCGATCGCGATCACGGAATCGCCGGAGCGGATCGAGCGGTCGCGGATCCGGGCAAAGTCCTTGAATGTCGTGGTCGACGGCGCCTGCAACAGGGCGAGATCGTTGTTGGCATCGCTCGAGACTACGCGCAGCACCATTGCGGCCTCGCCGGTGAGATTGCCCTTGATGTCGCCGACGCAGCCGTCGATCACATGGTGGTTAGTGACGATGTGACCGCCGGTGCTGACGACGAAACCGGTGCCGCTCCTGGCTCGGGCAGGTTTGCCGCCGGCCGGCGCTGCCGCCTGCTTCTCCGCCGTCGCCGCAGGCTTGGCCGCACCCTTGGTGAAATCGCCTGCCTTGCTGAGCCCATCTGCCTTCACCCGCGTGACGCAGTTCGCCAGCGCCGCGATCAGGGGCGCCGTCGACGTCAGCACAAATTGGAGTGGCTTGCTGCCGTTGGTCGTCACCACCATCAGGCTTGCCTTCTGGAAGGTGCGAGCGACGTTGGGGGGGCAGGATGGTCGTCACCATGTTGGTGGTGCCGGCGGTCGCAAGCAACCTCGCCTGCTCCTGGCCGTCGAAGATGAAGTCGATGGGTGCGGTATCGCCCTTGTTGAAGCGAAAGCTGGGGCTGGCAAAGCTCAGCAGCCAGGAGCCGGCCGCATTCTGCGCGACGAAGAGACTCACGCCGTTGGCGTAAGGTGCGGCCGCCGCGCAATGGGAGAACGCGCCCGTCTCGTCATTGCTGAATGCGCCGCCGGCCCAGTTGCCGACATTGACGGTGCCGAACGGCCCCGCCGCGTTCGCCCCGAACACACTCACCTGCAACACGAACGCAACGACCAACGACCTCAACCACATACCAGCCCCCGGCAAACGCACTTGCATCCATCTTATCCGCGAGGGCAGGGGAGGCGCAACCGTCAGTTGTCCGCTCTCGTCCGGCTGGCGGCGACAATTCGGGCTTGCACATACTTTGCAGTGCCGTATACTTTGCGATACAAAGTAACGGGGCCGTTGCCTCGTAATGTCCGGGTGGAACGAGGTTTTGGCGTTGCCGATGCGCGATCTCGACAAGGCGCTGGCCGACATCATGACGATCCGCAGCCAGATCGCGGCAGGCACCGCCTTCCGCGGTTACGGCCCGGCGACGATGGCGGCGACCGGTGCTGTTGCGCTCATCACCGCCGTCTTGCAATTCTGGCTGTTGGATGATCCCACCGGCGAGCCGCTCGTTTTCTTCGTCGGCTGGTTCATCGCCGCCGCGCTGTCCGGACTGATCATCGGCATCGAGATGCGCGCCCGGTCGCGACGCCATCATTCCGGTCTCGCCGACGCGATGATCCACCAGGCGGTCGAGCAGTTCCTGCCGGCGGGCGTTGCCGGCGTTCTGCTCGCCGTGGTGATGTGGAAGTTCGCGAGCGAGACGCTGTGGCTGCTGCCGGGTCTGTGGCAGGTCCTGGTGTCGCTCGGCATCTTTGCCTCGGTCCGTTCGCTGCCGCGCACGGTGGCGCTCGCCGGCGCCTGGTATTTCGTGTCCGGCTTCGCGGTCGTGGTGCTCGCGAGCCGAACCCACACGCTGTCGCCATGGACCATGGGCCTACCTTTCCTGATCGGTCAATCGCTGATGGCGGCCATTCTGCATTTCGCGTCCGGAGACAACGATGTCGAAGACTGACAGCGCGCCCTTCTCCTATGAAGGCCTCGACCGCGTGATCCACGAGAAGGCGAGGCTCGGGCTTCTGACCTCGCTGATGGCGCATCCCAAGGGGCTGGCGTTCGGCGATCTCAAGCAGCTCTGCGGCCTCACCGACGGCAATCTCAGCCGGCACCTTGCCGTGCTGCAGGAAGCCGGCCTCGTCGAGGTGACCAAGGGCTACGAAGGGAATCGCCCGCACACCAGCTGCCGCCTCACCAAGGCCGGCCGCCGCCGCTTCCTCGACTATCTCGCCGTGCTCGAGCGGCTGGTGCGCGACGCGGCGAAGGCCGCCGGCCGCGAAGCGCCGCCGCTCGGCCGTCTCGGCATCGCCTCGACCTGATCCTCCCCTTTTTTGACCGGAGACTTTGCAATGCAAAGTGACATCACGTCCCGCAACGAGAAGCTTCATGTCGGCATCATCATGGACGGCAACGGCCGCTGGGCGACGCGGCGCGGCCTGTCGCGCGTGCGCGGTCACGAGGCCGGCGTCGAGACCATCCGCCGCATCGTCGAGGCCGCGCCCAAGCAGGGCGTCGGCACGCTGACGCTTTACGCCTTCTCCACCGACAATTGGCGGCGGCCGAAGGCCGAGGTCGCGGCGCTGATGACCTTGCTGCGCTTCTACCTCGCGAACGAAGTGCAGAGCCTCGTCAAGAACGGCGTGCGCCTCTCCGTCATCGGCCGCCGCGATCGCCTGCCCGACGGCATCGCCGCCGCGATCGCGCGCGCCGAGGCGGCCACCGCCGATGGCCGCACGCTGCATGTGCGCATCGCCGTCGATTATTCCGCGCGCGACGCCATCCTCCATGCCGCGGCCAACGCGGCTGCGCTGACCAGCCTGACGCGCGAAGCCTTCTCGCAGCTCGTCACGGGCGAGGCTGGCCTTCGCGACGTCGACCTCATCATCCGCACCTCCGGCGAGAAGCGGCTGTCGGACTTTCTGCTTTGGGAAGGCGCCTATGCCGAGCTGCACTTCACCGAGCGGATGTGGCCCGAGTTCGACGCGGGCGATCTTGCCGAGGCGCTCGCCGCCTTCCATGGCCGCGAGCGCCGCTTCGGCGGGCTGCAAGCCATTATGCCCGGAGAGGCGCCCTCGCTCTCGCGGGTGTGACGCGCCTCGCGCACCAGCCGGCTCTCTGCCGATTGCCGCCTGGCTTGGATCGTGCTCTAGTCTTCCGGCGTAGTGTACGGGAGCGTTCGCACCATGCGCGCAGTCCTCGATTATTGCACCGGCGGAACGGAACGGCAGCTTGCCGCCGGCACCATCATCGTCGCCGAGGGTGGCACCTCCGGCCATCTCTTCGTGCTGATGCAAGGCAGGCTCGAGGTGCTCAAGGGCGAGATGGTGGTCGCCACCGTCACCGAGCCCGGCGCGGTGCTGGGTGAGATGTCCGTGCTGCTGGGCCAGCCGCACACCGCAACGGTACGGGCCTGCTCCGACGCCATCGTCTACGAATTCGAGGATGCCGCCGCGTTCCTCGAGAAGGAGCCGGGCGTGGCACTGCTGATCGCAAAAATGCTCGCGCAGCGGCTCAACGTCGCCAACACCTACCTCGCCGATCTGAAGCGGCAATATGCCGGCCACGGCACGCATCTGGCCATGGTCGGCGAGGTGCTCCAGAGCATGATCAACCTGCCGCCGGTTGAGGTTTCGCCCGGCTCTGATCGGCAATCCGATCCAAGAATGTGAGCCAGTCGGGCGGAGCCTCGATGGGGGCGGCAGGCCGCCGCAGCGGCGCATTCAGGTCGATCCATTGCGCCGCGCCGGCCGCCAGCCAGAACGCCTTGTCGGCGTCGAGATCGAGCACGATGTAGGTTGGGGGACGGCCGGGTTGCAGGCCCGTGTTGAAGACCCAGGTCTGGCCCAGCCGATCGAACCACGATCCATTGCTGATGAAGGGTGATTGATGCACATGGCCCGAGATCACCATCGACGGCTGGTATTGCATGATCCACTGCACCAGCTCGACGTCGCCGAAGAAGCGCTTGCCGCCCCAGCTCGTCGGTGAATCCGCCGGCGGCGCATGATGCGCCCAGATCCAACGCTGCGGCCTGACGGCTGCGGCATCGCGCAACTGCTCGATGAGGCGTTGCTTGACCTGGGGTCCGTCCCACCACGGGCACACCGTGAGCAGGGTATCGCCGACCGTCAGGCCGTCGCCGTCGCAGGCGATGCCGAGCTCGCGCACCTCCGAGATCCAGCGCGAAATCTTCTCACCTTCGGCGTTGCGCTCGTCGAGATCGTGATTGCCGGAGCAGAGGATCACGCGGGTCGTCGCGGCCAGCAGCGCGAGATACTTCTTCACCACCACGATCTGGGCGCGGAAATCCACCATCGAGCCGATGTCGAGCGCGTCGCCGGCGAAGATCACGAGGTCGAATTGCGGCGCCGCGCTGACCAGCCAGTCGAGCTGCGGCAGCGAATAGTGCAGGTCGGCCACGACCAGGCAGCGCATGGATAATCCGACGGCCAGAGAGCAAAATGTCAGGGAATTCCAAAAACGGCATAAAGCAAGAAGCAGACCAGCCCGGCCGCCCCTTTGCATCAATCCAATGAGCGACAGCATGCTGCGTCCCGTCGCAGAGCGCAAGGGGCGGCAATGCGAGGCTGGACCGGATCGCCGAATTCTGGTGTCGTGGCCTGCCCTCAACACCTGTGTTCACATGACCCCCTTCAAGACCATTCGCGCCCGTGCCGAGAAGCGCAAGGGCGGGCCCAAGGCGCTGGACAAGTTGATGCCGGCCAAGCCGGACCTCAAGCGGCTCGCCAAGCTCGGCGACGATCGTATCCTCGCCGAGATGACCAAGCGGGTGTTCTGCGCCGGCTTTGCCTGGAGCGTGATCGATTCCAAATGGGACGGCTTTGGGCAGGCCTTCCTGCATTTCCAGCCCGCCAAGCTCACCTTCCAACCCGAAGACTATTGGGAGGGCCTGCTGCGCGACGCGCGCATCGTGCGCAACGGTGCCAAGATCATGTCGGTGCGCGACAACGCCGCCTTCGTGCAGGAGATCGCGAAGGAGCACGGCAGCTTCGGCAAGTTTCTGGCGAAATGGCCGTCGTCCGACGAGATCGGCCTGCTCGATCTCCTCAACAAGCGCGGCAGCCGGCTGGGCGGCAACACCGGCCAGATGCTGCTCCGCTTCGTCGGCTGGGACGGCTTCGTGACGTCGAAGGACGTCGTGGCCTGCCTGCGCGCTGCCGGTCTCGACATCGCCGAGGAGGTCAAGTCGAAGGGCGATCTCGCCAAGGTGCAGGCGCAGTTCAACGCCTGGGCCGAGGAGACCGGTCTGCCGTACACATATCTGTCACGCATCTGCGCGCTGTCGGTTGGCGAGAACAGCAGCGAGTAGCGCATCGATCGACAGATCGTGTGCATCCTGTGGCGATCTTGTGCTGCGAACGCGGCCGATGAAACCCGCGATCACGAAATACATTTCACAGGAACATTTGTCCGCAGCACCTGTTCGGGATCAGAGCCGGGCGCACAAGGGCGCAGGGAATGCTCGCTCCCGCTTGGCTCGATGAAACCGGATCCAACAACGGAGCAGCTCATGAAGCTCACATCTGAACAGGTGAAGCAGACCGTCAACCAGCTCGGCGCTCAGGTGCTGCCCGACGAACATCCGGCGATGCCGCAGCTCAACAGCATGTTCGGCGAGCACACCTTCTTCGTCGACGAGATGGGCCTCAAGGTGCTCGAGCCGACGGGATCGCTCGGCAGCGACCGCCAGAGTGGCGAGGTCGTCAGCCTCGCTGATTGGGGCGATTCCGACCTGACGCGCCTGATGGCGCATGAGCCCGAACCGACCGGCGTGATCGTGGTGTTCGAGCATATGAAGCATTGAGTACCCTCGCGCGCGATCGACCTCAATCGGTAGCGGGTCGGAAGATCCGCCGCCGTTCGTCGCGCCTGGTGCGCTCTGTCGCCGAAGCTTGGGCCGCGTTCAGATGCCCAGCGTCAGCTGCGGCTCCGACTCGCCGGCGGGGTGGAGCGACGACAACGAGACCCCAAGCAGCCTGACGCGCTTGGGCAGCGGCATCTCGGCTTCGAGCAGGCCGCAGGCCAGCCGCTCCAGATCGTCGCGTCCGGCAACGGACGCCGCGACGGATCGGCTGCGCGTGATGATCTCGAAATCGGCGAACTTGATCTTCAGGGTGACGGTGCGGCCGCGATTGCCCGTCGCCTCGCAATGCCGCCAGACCTTGTCGACGAGCGGCCTTAACTCGGCGGCAAGCGCGTCGAACGCATCGAGGTCGGTCGAGAACGTGTTCTCCGCGCCGACGGATTTGCGGATCCGGTTGGCGCGGACCGGCCGCTGGTCGACGCCGCGCGATATCCAATAATAATACGCGCCTGACTTGCCGAAATTCGCGTTCATGAACTCCAGCGATTGGTTGCGGATGTCCCGGCCGGTGAACAGGCTGAGCGCGTTCATCTTCGCAGCCGTCGCCGGACCGATGCCGTGGAATTTGCCGACCGGCAGCGGCTCGACGAAGGCCGGCCCCATCTCCGGCGAGATCACGAACTGGCCGTTGGGCTTGCGATGATCGGACGCGAGCTTGGCCAGAAACTTGTTGTAGGAGATACCCGCCGACGCGGTGAGGCCGGTCTCCGCCTTGATCTTCGCGCGGATCTCAAGCGCGATGTCCCGCGCCAGCGGGATGCCTTGCAGGTTCTCCGTCACGTCGAGATAGGCTTCGTCGAGCGACAGCGGCTCGATGATGGGCGTGTGCTCGGCAAAGATGTCGCGGATTTGTCTGGAGATCGCCTTGTAGACCTCGAAGCGCGGCCTGACGAAGATCAAATCGGGACATTGCCGCTTCGCCGTCACCGACGGCATGGCCGAGCGGACGCCGAACTTGCGGGCCTCGTAGCTCGCAGCCGCAACGACGCCGCGTTCCGCGGAGCCGCCGACCGCCACAGGCTTGCCGCGCAGCTCCGGATTGTCACGCTGCTCCACAGAGGCATAGAACGCATCCATGTCGATATGGATGATCTTGCGGACAGGCGAGGGCTCGCCGGTCGTCGGGTCGGATTCGCTCATGGAAAGATGATACAATCGCGTGGGGAGATGCGCGAGCTGAGGGATGCTTCCGTCGATCCGGCGGCTGAATTGAGCTGCACAATCGCGGCAGGGTCAAAAGCCATCTCAGGCTCGTGACGAGAGGCGCTCGTCAGTTCCGCTCAGTCGAGATGGCTTCGGCTCGGCCGCGATGGCTTGGGAGAGGCAGAGGCTCCTACTTGCCACGGATGAACTCAAGGAGCTGGCTTGAGGCTCCGTCGCCAACGCGCTGCGCACCTGCGACCGTGAGGTGATTGACGTCCCAATAGAGCCAGAGGCCGTCCATGGCGGTCGGACACTCGGCTTCTCCGCACAAATAGCGTTCTGGATAGAGCAGAAAGACCTGGTTCGGGTAGCGGCTCCGGATCTCCTCGAGCATGGCGTGGAATTCGCGATTGTCGGCCTGCACGCGATCAAGGGGCACAGCAGGACAGGGCTTGCTTGGCGCGTGCCAGAGCGGTCCCGGTGCGAAGCGGGACATCGGACTGCGGCAGCCCGGCTCGACTCCGGGCGCTATGATCAGGATGCGCCGTCCGCTGCCGCCGAGCTCATGGATCGTGTTCTCGATGCCGGCCCGCCAGACCTGCAGGGCCGGTGCATTGACCTCCGGCGCGAGCTCGTTGCGGAGCGCATCGCCGTAGGTCATCCAGGATTGACTGAGCACGATTGGAGCCTGGTTCTGCCTGATCGCGGCGAGGTAGGTATCGCGCTGGCGTTTGCAGTCCTGCGAGCCGTCGAAAGCTGTTCGCACGAGGCCGACGAGCAACGGACAACCTTCGGCCGTATAGGCCTCTCCCCGGACGGCGGCGCGCTTTGCCGCCGGATCCAGCGCTGCGACATAGTGCTCGGCGAAGGAGTCGCCGAGCACTTGCACCCCGACGGGGCCGCTCAATGAACCGAAGGCACATTTCGATTGTGCGCTCTTGGCGCATGGCCAGAAGCCGAAACGCTGCAGATCGGCGACCTCGCGAGCCTGTGCCGGTAGCCGCCATGGCCAGCCATCTTGGCGGTTGGCCACAAATGCAACAATCGCGAGCGCGACGATCGTCGCGGCGGCGGGGCCGGCGACTCGCAGCAGTGACGAGCGACCCGCGCGATACGGCTGTTCGATCAGCCGATACATCAGCGCAGCCAGCGCCATCGCGAGGGCGACGATCAGCACTTTCACCGCGACCGACTTGGCGTCATCGCCCAGGATGTAGTTTGCGTAGACGATCAGGGGCCAGTGCACGAGGTAGAGCGAGTAGGACACCAGCCCGATCCCCGCACTCAGCGGATTGGTCAGGACAGGCGAAAGGACGTGACGCTCGCCCGCCAAGATCACGCAGGCTGCACCCAGGCATGGGATGAGGGCCGTCGCGCCAGGGAAGGAGGTCGCACTGTCGAAGCTGACGACCGCGTAAGCGATCAAAGCGAATCCGGCGGCAGCCAACAGCGAGCGCGCTCCGGCCGGGAAGGTCAGCCTCTGCTCAGCAAAGATGACCAGCGCTCCGATCGCAAATTCGAAGGCGCGACAGGTCGGCAGGTAGAAAGCACCCGAGCTGTCGGTTGCGAGTGTCGCTTGCGCGACGCCGAGCGAAAGAATTGCGATGCCAAGAATGAGCAAAGGCAGTGCGCGACCGAGCAATCGGCGCCCCAGCAGAATGAACACGGGCCAAAACAGATAGAATTGCTCCTCGACGGCCAGCGACCAGAAGTGAAGCACGGGGATGGGATCGGTCGAGTTGGCGAAATAGGCGTGGCTGCCGCGCCAGAAGTAGAAATTCGAGACCGATACCAGCGTAGCCACGGCGTCTTGAGTCAGGCCCTTGAAAAGCTCCGGAGAGAACCAGAGGCCACCGACGGCCAAGATGCCGATGATGGTGACGATCGCTGCGGGAAAGAGGCGCCGGATGCGGCGCTCGTAAAATCGCTGGAGCGAAAATTCGCCGCGATCAGCCTCGCTGAGAATGATCCGAGAGATCAGATAGCCGGACACGACGAAAAACAGGTCGACGCCAACGAAGCCGCCGCCGAACGGCGGAACGTCCAAATGATAGAGGAATACGCTCAAGACGGCGATCGCCCGGAGCCCGTCAATGTCGCGTCGATGGGATAGCTTTGTAACCAAGTGCTGAATCCACTGGCGGCGGTTCGTCCGACTGCGGATCCGCGCGCGCCCGCTTGCCTTTAGCGCGCCCGCATGCGTTCCTCAACCGCAGGACGGGCCGAATTCTCCCCCAATCGGGCTCGCCCCGGTCAGGCCGTCTCCGTCAACGTCGGCAACCCATCCGACGCTGCTGCGAGAAGACGCAGGACCTTGCCATGGCGCTCAGCGCATCGCTTCTCGTCGCACGGCCGCGGCTGCGCCAGGCATCGAGTCGGATTGGCTCATGGAAGGATGTTACAATCGGATGATGAGAAGGGCGAGGTGACGGATGCTTCAGTTGTTGGTCTTCGTGGCGGGCGTCGTCGGCACCGGCTGGTTGATCGGCGCGACCAATCCCCCCGGTGAATGGTATGCCGGCCTTGCCAAGCCGAGCTTCGTCCCGCCGAACTGGGCGTTCCCGATCGCCTGGACCATCCTTTACGTTCTGATCGCTGTTGCGGGATGGCGAACCTTTCGCCGTGAGCCCAGGGGCAAGGCGATGCTGGCCTGGGCGGCGCAAATGGCGCTGAATTTCACCTGGTCTCCCGTCATGTTCACGATGCACCAGATCGGCGCCGCGCTCGTCATCCTCATCGGCCTGTTCGTCGCGATCGTAACTTACATTACCATTGAGATGTCACGCGACAGGCTGGCCGCCGCCTTGTTCGTGCCTTACGCAGCCTGGGTCGCCTTTGCCGGCGTGCTCAATGCGGCGGTCTGGCGTTTGAATTGAGACGCTGCGTCTCGACCCATTCAAAAAACGATCTCACGCTTGTGAGTAGCAAGCGTGGATACGCGACCCAATATGAGCCCGCGGAGGTCAGCCCATGCAATACAGCTCCGAGCTCATTCACACGATGCGTCAGGCACTGGAAGCCGTGATGGCAAGCGTACCGGCGCATCAATCCGTGTTCGGCCTGAAGGCGGCCGTCGCCGAATGCATCCTGAAGGCCGCCGCACACGGTCAGACGTCGTACGACGGACTGGTCGAGTCCGCCTCCGATCAGATCCAGACGATTCTGGCGATGCTGACGTGGGGGGCGGTGTGAACCGCTGCCAAGACTGGCGCACCCGACACGATTCGAACGTGTGACCTTTGCCTTCGGAGGGCAACGCTCTATCCAGCTGAGCTACGGGTGCAATGCACGTTCCTTAGCCGATTGGCGCGGGGCGGGCAACCGCTTCTCGATGGAAGCGCGCTTCAGGCCGATTTGCGCTTGACCGGGTCCGGAACCGACTTGCCGCCGAGGGCGGCGAATTCGGCCAAAACCCGTTCGGCGCAGATGACGCGGTTGCGGCCGAGGCGTTTGGCGACATAGAGCGCCTCGTCGGCCGCGCCGAGCAGCCGGTCGGGGCCGCCGTCGGCACCGCCGGGAATATGGCTTGCGACGCCGACGCTGAGGGTAACGTGGTCGCCGGCGCCGATCGCGCCATGGGCGATCGCCAAGGCCATCACGGCGCAGCGGATCGCCTCGGCCACCATGCAGGCGCTGTCGCAATCCATGTCGGGGAGGATCAGCGCAAACTCCTCGCCGCCATAGCGGCTGGCGAGGTCGAGCGGGCGCACCGCGTGCCGGTTGACGACGGCGGCCACCGCGCGCAGGCACTCGTCGCCGCTCTGGTGGCCGTGCTGGTCGTTGAACAGCTTGAAATGGTCGACGTCGACGAACAGCAGGGCCAGCGGCTTCTGCGTGCGCTGGGCGCGAGCCCATTCGCCGAGCAGCATCTGGTCGAAGGCGCGGCGGTTCGCGAGGCCAGTGAGCCCGTCCTTGGTCGCGAGCTCCTTCAGCGCCATCTCGGCGCGCTTCTGGTCGGTGAGGTCGCGCAGCGTCTCCACCACCGCGATCAGGTTGCCGGCCTCGTCGTGGATCGGGCCGGCGTCGATGGCGAGATAGAGCTGGCTGCCGAGCTTGGGCATCACGCACCAGTTCTCCGCGGAGAAGCCGAGCCCGTTGTGGCCGCGCGCGGCATATTCCGAATAATACTCCGGCAACTGCTCGGGCCGATCGAGCGCGACGAGGTCGGCAAGGCAGGGGCGCTTCGTCTCGTAGAATGCCTGCCAGTGCTTGCTGGTGCCGATCACTTCGGCGGCCCCGACGCCGGTCAGCCGCTCGCAGGCTCTGTTCCAGATCACGACGCGGCGCTTCGGGTCAATCACGAAGGTCGGCACCACGAGGTGCTGCATCAGCCGGACGGCGTAGGAATCGGCGACATCGAGCGCCTTGCGCGACTTCGGCATCAGGCCACCGCAGCCACGGGCAAGCCATCGGAGGGACCGAACAGCTTGCGTACCTCGCTGGCCGGCTTCGGTGCACTGAACAGATAGCCCTGCATCTGCGTGCAGCCGAGCGCGCGCAGCATGTCGCGCTGCGCCTCGGTCTCGACGCCTTCGGCGACCGTGGTCATGCTGCTGGCGGCCGCGATGTTCACCACCGCCTGCACGATGACGGGCGAGCCGCTCGCCTCGGCGATGTCGACGACGAAGCAGCGGTCGATCTTGATCTTGTCGAACGGGAAGCGCTTCAGATAGCTCAGCGAGGAATAGCCGGTGCCGAAATCGTCGAGCGCGATGCGCACGCCGATCGACCGCAACTGGTGCAGGATCGAGAGCGCCGCCTCGTCGTCGCGGATCAGCACGGCCTCGGTGATCTCGAGCTCGAGCCGGCGCGGGTCGAGGCCGGAGGCGGCGAGCGCGCCCGCGATTCGCAGCGCCAGCGTGTCGCATTTGAGCTGCACGGGCGAGACGTTGACCGCGAGGCGCACATGCGCCGGCCAGGTCGCGGCCTCACTGCAGGCGGTGCGCAGCACCCAGTCGCCGAGCTCGGTGATGAGGCCGGTATCCTCGGCAACCGGAATGAACTCCGCCGGCGACACCATGCCGCGTTGGGGATGGCGCCAGCGCAGCAGCGCCTCGCAGCCGGAGACTTCACCCGAGCGCAGGTCGACCAGCGGCTGATAGTGAATCTCGAAGCCGCCGTTGACGAGGGCCTGGCGTAAATCCTGCTCCATGCTGAGGCGTGCCTTGGCGCAGGCATCCATTGCGGGCTCGAAGAAGCGGTGGGTGCGCCGCCCCTCGGCCTTGGCCCCGTACATCGCGAGGTCGGCGTTCTTGACCAGCTGATCGAGATCGGCGCCGTCCTGGGGCGCCAGCGCGATGCCGATGCTGGCATCGGTGGAGAGCTGATGGCCGAGGCAATGATAGGGCTGCCGGATCGCCTGGTAGATCCGCTTCACGAAGGACAGCACGTCGGCGGAAGACCCGATGTCGGTCTGGATCACGGCGAATTCGTCGCCCCCGAGCCGCGCGATCAAATCGCCCTGCTTGAGACAGCCGCGCAGACGGCCGCCTATCGCCTTCAACAGCTCGTCGCCGACGTGATGACCGAGCGAATCGTTGATGCCCTTGAACTCGTCGACGTCGATGTAGAGCAGCGCAAACTGGCCGCCTTCGGCGACCTTCTCCAGCTCGCATTCGATCTGCTCGCGGAACAGGGCCCGGTTCGGCAGGTCGGTCAGCGCGTCGTAATGCGCCATATGCGCGATCTTCTCGTGATCGCGCCGCCGCTCGGTGACGTCCTCGACGACATTGATGATGTAGCGCGGCTCGCCCGACCTGTCGCGGATTCCGATCCGGGTGGACGTGATGTAGCGCCGTCCGATGCTTGGCGTGGTCCACACGTGCTCGTCCAGGAACAGCCCGTCCGGCGATTGCAGCAGCTTGTCGTCGTCCCGGGTGATGATCCCGGCGGTTTCTGCCGGATAGAGATCGAACGCGGTCTTGCCGACGATCGTCTTGCTGGTTTCGCCGAGTTGTTGCTCGGCCACCTGGTTGGCCAGCAGGTAGCGCCGCGTGCGGGCATCCTTCACGGTGATCCGTGACGGGATATGGTCGATGATCTCGCGCAGGAAGGTGTAGTTGCGGTCGCGCTCCTGCTCCAGATTGCGCTGCTCGGTGATGTCCTCGATCGTGGCGACCCAGCCGCCCTGCGCGAGCGGCGTGTTGATGACCTGGAAGGCGCGGCCGTTGGCCAGCTGATGCGTTCTCGTCGAGACCGTGCCTTCGGCGACGACCCTCATGACGTCGGCGCAAAACGCTTCGACATCGCCATCGAATGCGCCGCGCTCCTTGCGATGATACATCGCCTCGCGGATGTGGCAGCCGGGCTTGATGACGTCGTGGGACAGGCCGAACATGTCGGCGTAGCGGCGGTTGCAGGTGACGATGGTGCCGCCCGCGTCGTACAGGATCAGCCCTTGCGACATGTTGTTGAGGGCGGTGTCGAGCCGCAGCCGCTCCGCTTCGATGCGCTGCTGGGCTTCGCGGTTCTGCCGGTTGATCTGGCGGATGATCAGATAGAGGATCAGCGCGATGGTGGCGGCCGAGAGGGCAGCGGTCGCCACCAGGAAGCCGGTCTGCTGGCGCCAGTCCGCGAGCGCGGCCGCTGTGGTATTGGTGGCGATGATGACCAGCGGAAAGTGCTTCAGCGAGGCGGCCGAACCGAGCCGCTCCTCGCCGTCGATCGGGCTGTTGCCGCGGTGGCTCTGATGACCACCTTGCGCCAGCACCTTCTGCATCAGTGGCGCATCCCTGAAGTTCCGCCCGATCAGCTCTTCGCGATGCGGATGACGCGCCAGCATCTTGCCTTCGCGGTCGAACAGGGAGATGGCCGTACCCTCGCCGAGGGCGACGGAGGCGAAGTAGTGCTGGTAGCTGTCCGGATTGATCCGCCGGACCATCGCGCCGAGGAAGGTGCCGTCCGCGCCGTTCAAGCGGCGTGCGACGATCGTGGTCCATTTGTTGATGATGAAGCTGCGGACCGATTCCAGAAGCACCGGCTCGGACTGCGGATTCAGCTTGAATGTCTTGAAATAAGCGCGTGAGGAGACGTTGATCTTGGGCAGCGGCTGGGCCCGCGACCAGTTGATCAGCTCGCCCTCGGCATCGTAGATCGCGATGTCGCCGAGATACGACACGGAGCTCATCTTGCTGCGCAGCATCTGGTTGGCGGCAGGCCCGGACAGGCGCTCGCGGAACATCGCAGGCGAGGTGATCTCCGGCAGGTTCATCTGTCCGATCAGGTCGGCGGCGACGACGTCGGAATCCTCGAATTGCTGATCGAAATGCCGCGCGATCAGCTTCACCGTATTTTCGAGCTCACGCTCGCGGTTGGCGAGGGTCCGCTCGCGGAATTCGCCGACCGCCATGGCCGTGACGATGAAAATGCCCGCGACCAGAAATACGCCGCACAAGGTCAGCCACAGGACAGGACCGCGGCGCGCCAAGGCCTCCCAGCCGTTCCTCGCGGCTAGAGACATTCCGGCTGCTGCCTTGGCAAAGACCTGGCGCATTCCCCCTCCCTGGAAGAACAGGAATACACCGCACAAATGGCGCAAACCTTAGGAAAACCAGTTACCTGAGCGTTAATCCGGTTGCGTGATGGCGCCAATATGTAGCCGCGCTTGTATCGCGCCGGTTGTGCGGCGCCCGCCGCAAACGCAGCGCTGCATCATGAATCATCGGTTAATGCGAGGCGCCGGCGGTCTTCTTGCCGCCGCCATGGCGCAGCCGTCCGACCACGCCGGTCGGGAAGAAATAGACGCTGGCGATGAATAGCAGCCCGAGCCACAGCAGCCAGCGGTCGGGATGCAACAGCCCCGGCAGCAGCGGCAGCCCGGCTTCGTCCGCCGCCTTGGAGGCGACGCCCATCAGCGACTGCAGATAGTTCTGGGCGAGGATGAAGATGGTGGCGCCGATGATCGCGCCGTAGATCGTGCCCATGCCGCCGATCACCACCATCAGCAGGATGTCCAGCATGATGGAGAAGCTCAGCGAGGTGTCGGGACCTGCATAGCGCAGCCACAGCGCATTCAGGATGCCGGCGCTGGCCGCGACGAGGGCGGCGAGGCAGTTGGCGTAGGTCAGGTGGAACACGGTGCGGAAGCCGAGCGCCTCGGCGCGAAAGCGGTTCTCGCGGATCGCCTGGAGCACGCGCCCGAACGGCGAGTTCACGACGCGCAGCAGCGCGAGGATCATCAGGGCCGAGATCGCGAACACCAGGTAGAAGGTCAGGATGCGGCCGTTGATCTCGAAGCCGAACAGGTTCTTGGAGATCAGCACCGTGCCGGGGCGTAGCAGCTCCGGCAGCTGGAAGCTGCGCCCGTCCTCACCACCGGTCAGCCAGGACAGCTGCGAGGCCAGCACCTGGAAGGCCGAGGCGACCGCGAGCGTGATCATGGCGAAGAAGATCGCCGCGACCCGTAGCGAGAACAGCCCGATGGCGAGCGCAAGCAGGGCTGCGAGCGGCAGGCCGGCGACGATGCCGGTGGCGACCGCGGCCCAGTTCGGACCCAGGCCGTACAGCGCGATCGCGATCGCGTAGCTGCCGATGCCGTAGAACATGGTGTGGGCGAACGACACCGAGCCGGTATAGCCGAGCAGGAGATCGTAGGAGGCGACGAGGGCTGCGAAGATGCAGATCTTGGCCGCGACGTTCAGTGCCTTGGCGCCCGGGAACAGGAATGGCGCTGCCGCCAGCGCCAGGATGATGACGACGAGAACGAGCGTCAGGACGCGGCTGCGCGGCGGATCGCCTGAGAGGATCATCATCGGCTGGTCACCGCATAGAGGCCGCGCGGCCGCCACATCAGAATGGCGACCATCAGCAGGATGTTGGAGACGAGGGCGAGCTTCGGCACCAGGAAGCCGCCGTAATTGGCGACCATGGCGACGAGGATGGCGCCGATGAAGCAGCCGCCGATCGATCCCAACCCGCCGATGATGACGACGATGAAGATCAGGACGGTGAGGTCGTCACTCATGGAGGCGTGCACCTGCTCGCGGTAAAGCGCCCACATCACGCCGCCGAGGCCGGCCAGCGCCGATCCGGTCATGAACACGCCGAGGAACAGGCGGCGGACGCGGTAGCCGAGCGCCTCCACCATCTCGCGGTTCTCGACGCCGGCGCGGATCAGGAGGCCGAGCTTGGTGCGGTTGAGCACGAGCTGGATCGCGATGAAGACGGAAAGCCCGATCAGCATCGCCAGCACGCGGTACTTGGCGATCGCGACGTCGCCGATGATGAAGGAGCCGCGGAGCGAGGCCGGCAGCGGCATCGGGATGATCTGCGGTCCCCACAGCGCATAGAGCGTCTGCTCGGCAACGATCAGCCCGCCGGTCGTCATCAGGATCTGCTTCAGGTGCTGCCCGTAAACCGGGAGGATCAGCACGCGCTCGACGACGAGGCCGAGCGCGCCCGACACCGCCATCGACAGCAGCGCGGCCGGTGCCAGTACCGCAAGATTCATCCAGAGCGAGTCGGCCTGGATGGACGCCGCGAACGGGGCCAGCACCAGCGTGGCAACGTAGGCGCCGACGGCGATGAAGGCGCCATGGCCGAAATTGAGCACGTCCATCAGGCCGAACACCAGCGTCAGCCCCGAGGCCATGATGAAGATCATCATGCCCATGGCGAGGCTCGCGACGGTCAGGGTCAGCCAGGAGCTGGTTGAGCCGATCAAGGGAATCATGAGAAGTGCGAGCGCGATCGGCAGCAGGATCGGCGCAAGATCGCGCTTCGGCTTCGGCAGCGGATCGTTTGCAGCAAGGTCAGTCACTGATGCGTCTCCAGGCTCAGGCCGAGCAGCCGCTCCTGCAGCGGCACGTCGGCGGCGAGCGCCGCCATCTCGCCGCGATGGACGATGGTGCCGTTGTCCATCACCAGCACGCTGTCGCCGAGCTCGCGGGCGGCAAAGAAATTCTGTTCGACCAGAAGGATCGTGGCGCCCTTGCGCTTGATCTCTTTCAGGCACTCGATCAGCGCCATCACGATCGCAGGGGCCAGCCCCTTGGTCGGCTCGTCGATCAGGAGCAGCTTGCGCGGCTCGACGATCGCGCGCGCAATCGACAGCATCTGCTTCTGCCCGCCCGACAGGCTTCCCGCGCGCGACAGCCAGAAGCGGCGCAGCGCCGGGAAGAAGCCGAAGATCCAATCCAGCTGCTTGTCGTCGAGTGGCGCGTCGCGCGCCGCCAGCACCAGGTTCTCCTTCACCGTGAGATCGGAGAACACGGCCATGCTCTCCGGCACGTAGCCGACGCCGAGCCGCGCGATGTCGGGCGTCGCAAGGCTCTCGATGCGCTGGCCTGCCAGGGTGATCTCGCCTTTCGAGGCCTGCCACAGCCCCATGATGGTGCGCAGCGTCGTGGTCTTGCCGGCGCCGTTGCGGCCGAGCAGCATCGTGACCTGTCCTTCCGCAACGGCGAGATCGATGCCCTGCAGGATGTGATAGCGCCCGATATGGGTGTGCACGCCGGAAAGCTTGAGGAGATCGCTCATGCTGCGCTCCCTGCAGCGCTTTTGGGCGCGACGCCGAGATAGGCTTCCTGCACGATCGGCGAGGCGATCACCTCGGCGGGTGCGCCGTCCGCCACCAGCTGCCCGTTATGCAGCACGATGATGCGGTCGGCGAGCGAGCGCACCACGTCCATCTTGTGCTCGACCAGGAGGATGATCTTGCTCCTGTCCTGCTTGAGCTGCGCGATCAGGTTCAGGACGATCGGCACCTCGTCGATGCTCATGCCGGCGGTCGGTTCGTCGAACATGAAGACTTTTGGCCCGAGCGCGATCATCAGCGCCACCTCGAGCTTGCGCTGGTCGCCATGCGACAACGCGGTCGCAGTGACGCCGCGGCGATTGCCGAGCGCGACCTGGTCGAGGATGGCGTCGGCGCGCGCGATCAGGTCGCGGCGCACCATCCAGGGCCGCAGCATGTCGTAATGCGTGCCCGCTGCCGCCTGCACCGCGAGGCGGACATTCTCTTCCACTGAGAGGTTCGGGAAGAGATTGGTGAGCTGGAAAGCACGTCCGAGACCCGCACGGGTGCGCATTGGTGCGGAATGCTCGGTGATGTCGGCGCCGTCGAACAGAATGCTGCCGCCGGATGCCCGCAGCTGGCCCGAGATCAGATTGAAATAGGTGGTCTTGCCGGCGCCGTTCGGCCCGACGATGGCGGTGAGTTCGCCCGGGCGAAACGTGCAGGAGACATTGTTGACCGCGACATGGCCGCCGAAGCGGATGGTGAGGTCGCGGGTTTCGAGGGTGAGCGGCATGGGTTCAAGCGTGTCGGCTGGTTGTGACACCTCTCCCCCGGAGGGGAGAGGATTTGCGCAGCAAATCGGGTGAGGGGGCACAGGTCCCACGAGAGGGCGGTAGCCCTCACCAGCGCCTTCAGCGCGACCTCTCCCGCAAGCGGGAGAGGTGAGCGCCATTACCGCTTGTTCTTGATCGGAACGTTCATGTCCTCGATCTTCAGCTCGCGCACCGGCTCGAGCACGGCCCAAGCGACGTTCGGATCGACCTTGACCTTGAAGTGATACATGCTCTGCAGCGCCTGATGGTCCTCTTTGCGGAACACCATCTTGCCCTTCGGCGTGTCGAACTCCATGCCTTCCATGGCGGTAATCAGCTTCTCGGTATCGGTCGACTTCGCCTTGGTGACGGCGGCGACGACGGACATCGCAGCCGCAAAGCCGCCCGCGGTGAAGAAGTCCGGCGGCGCGTTGAAGCGCTTCTGATGCTCGGCGACGAGCCAGTCGTTCACCGGGTTCTTCGGGATCTCATAGAAGTAGTAAGTCGCGCCTTCCATGCCGGGCAGACCCTTGTAGGCGGCGAGCGCCGGCAGGATGTTGCCGCCGGTGGACAGCTCGATGCCGTAGCGCTTCGGGTCCATGTCCTGGAGCTTGGCCAGCGGATTGCCGGCACCGGCCCAGATCACCCAGATCACCTTGCGGCCGGGCTTGTCCTTCAGCGCATCGAACAGGCGCTGGCCGACCGCGGTGAAGTCGGTGGTCGAAGTCGGGGCATATTCTTCCGCCGCGAGCGTCGCGCCGGTCTTGGCGAGCGCCTCCTTGAAGGCGGCGACGCCGTCGCGGCCGAAGGCGTAGTCCTGCGCCAGCGTCGCGACGGTGACGCCCTGCTTGCCGATCGCGACCGCGTTGGAGATCGCGTCCTGCGAGGAGTTGCGCGCCGTGCGGAAGATGTAGCGATTCCATTTCTCGCCGGTAATCTGGTCCGCGACCGCGGGCTCGACGATCAGGATCTTCTTGTTCTCCTCGGCGACGGGAAGAATGGCGAGCGCCGCGGCCGACGAGGTCGTGCCGATCGCAATATCGACCTTGTCATCCTGATAGGCCTCCGAGAGCGCGGCCTTGGCGAGGTCCGGCTTGCCCTGGTCGTCCTTGGTGATGATGACGATCTTGCGGCCGTCGAGCGTCATGCTGCCCTTGGTGGCGTATTCGAATCCCATCTTCAGGCCGGTCTCAGTCTGCTTGGCGTAGGCCTCGAGCGGACCGGTCTTACCGTAGATCAGTGCGATCTTGAGATCGTCGGCGAGCGCGGAGGTGCCCGCGCCGAGCGCGAGGATGGTTGTTGTTATGATGAGTGATCGACGCACGATGGTCCCTCCTGATGTAAAGTTTCTGCCAACAGCGATTTGCACAACGTCACGAACATTGCAATTGATCCTTCCGGCGGCGTGCGCCGGCGCGAGAGCATGCATCATTTTTGAGCCTGGCTCGCATTGCGCGCCGCGCCGGCCTCGACCTGGCGCCAGTCCGACTGCGCTTCCTCCGCGCTCTCGAAGATGTGCGGCGCGACGCCGCGCTTCTCCAGGGCTTCGCCGAGCTTGATGCGCAGGAAACCCGACGTGGTGTAGCGCGACACGCCGGAATAGAAGCGGTCGACGAGGCTGCGCACCATCGCCGAATAATCGTCCATCAGCTCCGGCAGGATGGAAAAATTGTCATAATTGACGATGGCGTAGACGCGGCGTCCGAGCGGCGCCAGGCGGGCCTCGACGATGGCGGCGATGGTGTCGATCTCCGCCTTGCTGCGCAGCGGATAGCGCTCGAGATTGACGAAGAACAGGTTCTGCTGCTCGTCCAGCGTGAAGCGCTGGTCGAGCGGGATGGTGAGCAGGCGCTCGCGCAGATCCATCAGGCCGTCGCCGAAGATGCGCGCGTCCATCAGGGCGGGGTCGCGCGGGATCAGCGGCTTGAAGTCCATCAGGCGCAGGATGTCGCGCTCGATGTCGATGCCGGGCGCGACCTCGACGAGCTCGAGCCCGTCCTCCCGGAGCTCGAACACGCAGCGCTCGGTGACGTAAAGGGTGCGTTGCTTGCGCGCGGCGGCAAACGGGCCGCTGAAGGTGACGTGCTCGACATTCTCGACGAATTTGCGCGACGTGGCCTCGTCCAGGATGACGAGCTTGCCGTCCTTTACCGCGATGCGTTGCTTGCCCGCACCGAACGTGCCGACGAAGATCACTTCCTTGGCGTTCTGGCTGATGTTGATGAAGCCGCCAGCGCCTGCGAGCTTCGGCCCGAACTTGCTGACATTGAGGTTGCCGGCGCGGTCGACCTGGGCAAGCCCAAGGAATGCGGCGTCCAAACCGCCGCCGTCGTAGAAATCGAACTGGTACGGCTGGTCGATCACCGCCTGCGTGTTGATCGCCGCGCCGAAATCGATGCCGCTCGCCGGGATGCCGCCGATCACGCCCGGCTCCGCCGTCAGCGTGATGAGGTCGATGATCCGCTCTTCATTGGCGACCGAGGCGATCCCCTCGGGCATGCCGATGCCGAGATTGACGACGCTGTTGGCCTTCAGCTCCAGCGCGGCGCGCCGGGCGATGATCTTGCGCTCGCTGATCGGCATCACCGGCAGCGAGGCGGCGCGGACCCGGATCTCGCTCGAGAAGGCCGGATTGTATTGCGTGCCGAAAGTCTGCCAGTGGTTCTCGGGCCTCGACACCACGACACAGTCGACGAGGATGCCGGGAATCTTCACTTGACGCGGATTGAGGCTACCGGCCTCGGCGACGCGCTCGACCTGGGCGATGACGATGCCGCCGGAATTATGCGCCGCCATGGCGATGGCAAGCGCCTCCAGCGTCAGGGCCTCCTTCTCCATGGTGAGATTGCCGTCGGGATCGCCGGTGGTGGCGCGGATGATCCCGACATCGATCGGGAAGGTCTTGTAGAGCAGGCACTCCTCGCCGCGCAGCGTGATCAGCTCCACCAGGTCCTCGGTGGTGCGTGCGTTCAGCTTGCCGCCGCCGTGCCGGGGATCGACGAAGGTGCCCATGCCGACGCGGGTGATGTGGCCGGGCCGGCGCGCGGCGATGTCGCGGAACAGGTGCGTGATCACGCCCTGCGGCAAATTGTAGGCCTCGATCTGGTTCGCGATCGCGAGCTGCTGCAATTTCGGCGCAAGGCCCCAATGCCCGCCGATCACGCGCCGCACCAGGCCTTCATGTCCGAAATGATTGAGGCCGCGCTGCTTGCCGTCGCCCTGCCCGGCCGCGTAGACCAGCGTCAGATTGCGCGGCTTGCCTTGCGTATAGGGGGCATCGCCCTCATGGGACAGATAGAGCTCCTCCAGTGCGATGGCGATCTCCTCGGCAAAGCCGATGCCGACGAAGCCGCCGGTCGCCACCGTGTCGCCGTCGCGGATCAGCATGACGGCTTCATTCGCCGAGACGACCTTGCCCTTCTCGGAGTTGCGCAAGTAAGGCAGAGCTGGATGATGGCTCACGGCGTTCCTCCCGCTCCCTGGACCGTAGGCCTTGTTGTGCTTGATCTTATCGCGAAGCGCTGCCCCGGAACAGGTTGCTCCTCGCGAAGGAAAGACGGCAAAGCGGAGAGCAAGGTCCGCGCCAGATCCCGCAGCTTCGCGCAATCGCTGAAATCTGCGGCAATTGCCTGCAATCTGTCCCGGAAGAGCAGCCGGGTGCGGTGTCCGGAATCCGAGACTCCGGACAGTCCGGTGTCTCGAAACTCAGACGGGTGCCGATCCCGAGGCGAGGCCGAACTTGGCGAGCTTCTTGTAGAAGGTCGCGCGCGAGATCCGCAGCATCCGGGCGGCCTCGGTGATCTGGCCGTTGCTGGCGGCGAGCGCCTGTTCGAGCGTCTGCTTCTCGAACTCGGCCTCGGCTTCGGCATAGGGTACCACCAATCCGGCCGGGCGCTCGGCCGGTGCAAGCCTGACCTCGGTGCCGATGGGGAGAATGCGGGCGACATCCTCGCCGGTCAGCCGTCCGGAATCGCTGAGGATGAGCGCGCGCTCGAGGATGTTGCGGAGCTCGCGGACATTGCCGGGCCAATCGTAACGGGCGAGCGCGGCGAGCGCGCTCGGCGTGATCTTCGCCTTGATGTAATCGCCGGACGCGCTGATGTCGTCGAGCAGCCGGGCGCAGATGTCGGGGAGATCGTCGAGGCAGTGGCGCAGCGGCGGCAGGTCGACTGAAAGCACGTTGAGCCGGTAGTAGAGATCGGCGCGAAATGCGCCGTCGCTGACACGCTTGCGCAGGTCCACATTGGTCGCGGCGATGACGCGGACGTCGACCCTGGTGATCTTGTCCGAGCCGAGCGGCTCGATCTCGCGCTCCTGGAGCACGCGCAGCAGCTTGGCCTGCAATTGCAGCGGCATCTCGCCGATCTCGTCGAGGAACAGCGTGCCGCCGTCGGCAATGCGGAACTTGCCCTCGCGTCCCCGTCGGTCGGCACCGGTATAGGCGCCCGGCGCAGTGCCGAAGAACTCCGACTCGATCAGCGTCTCCGGGATGGCGGCGACGTTGACGCTGACGAACGGCTTGTCGGCGCGCGAGGAGGCGTTGTGGATCGCCTGCGCCAGCATCTCCTTGCCCGTCCCGGTCTCGCCGGTGAGCAGGACCGTGACGCTCTGCCGCGCGGCTCGGCTGGCGAGCTCCTTGGCGTGAGCAATGGCAGGCGTCGTGCCGACGAAATCGGCGAAGGTGAAGCGCGCCGCGCGGGCGTTGGACAATTGCCGCCGCGCCAGCCGCAGATCGCTCTCGAGCTGGGCGACGCGGGCGAGCAGGGGCTTCAGGCTTTCGAGATGATCATAGAGCACGAAGCCGATCGCGCCGATCACCGTTCCGTTCTCGTCCTCGATCGGCATGCGGGTGACGACGAGCTGCTCGCCGCCGAGCTCCATGATGTCGAGCAGGATCGGCTCGCCGGTCTCGGCCACCTTCCGCATTAGGCTGTTCGGGATGACCTCCTCGATCGACCGGCCGATCGCCTCGCTGGTATGGTCGAGACCGAGCGCGGCAAGATATTTCTCGTTGACGTAGACGACGCGCCCGCCGCGATCGATCGCAATCGCGCCCTCGCAGAGCTTCTCCAGCCGCTCGAACAGCGTCTCCATCGCGCGCGCACGGAGATAGGCGGGATCGCTGATCGAGGAGGCGGCGGCAGGCATGAAATACCTCGGGGAGGTCCGCCCCGTGTATTAGCAAAAGTGTAGCGATTTCAAAGGGAGAAATAGGCCTCGGGCGGCGGCTTCGCCCCTACCGCCGGTACCCGCTCGCCCGCGAATAGCCCTGGCGGTGCTGTTGCGCCGGGCGGCTTGCCACGCTGACCCGCGCCTCGCTCGAGGCGGGCGTTGCGAGCTTCAGCTCCTCCAGGAAGATCGGCCGGGAGAAATAATAGCCCTGCGCGTAGCGGATCTTGGTCGCCGCCTGCAGATAGGCCAGCTCCTCGTAGGATTCGAGGCCTTCGGCGATCACCGTCATGCCGAGCGCCTCGCTCAAGGATTCGATCGCGCGCAGGATTCCCTGGCTGCGCGGGCGCTTATGGATGTCGGTGATGAAGGAGCGGTCGATCTTGATCTCGTCGGCGGTGATGTCGGCCAGCGCCGAGAGCGAGGAATAGCCGGTGCCGAAATCGTCGATCGAGATGCCGACGCCGAGCTTGCGGAACATCGGCAGAATCTCGTCCTGAAAATGATTCTTGGCGACGAAAGCGTCTTCCGTCACCTCGATCATGAACCGCTGCGGAAAGCCGGTCTTCTCCAGCGCCTGCGCAAAGCTGCGCATGAATTCGGGATTGCCGGCCTGCTTGGCGGCGACGTTGATGCTGATGGTCGCTTCCGGGCCGAACGTGTCGTTGATCAGGTCGATCGACTTGACGATCTCGGCGAGCACGAGATGGGTCAGCTCGTCGATCAGGCCGAGCTCGCCGGCAAGATCGATGAACGAGCCGGGCGCCTGGATCACGCCTTCGTCGTCGCGCAGGCGCACCAAGGCCTCGATGCCCTTCACCGCCTGCGTGCGGATGTCGACCTTGGACTGGAAGGCGCAGCAGAAGCGCTTTTCCAGGATGGCGAGCCGCAGCGACTGCTCGACCTTCATCCGCGCCTGCGCCTCGCGCTCCATGCTGGCATCGAAGAAGGCGGCCAGGCCCTTGCCGTTGTTCTTGATGCGGTACATCGCGATGTCCGCGTTCTGCCGCAGCGTCTCGAAGCTGCGTCCATGGTCGGGATAGAGGCTGATGCCGACCGAGGTCGAGGCGAACACTTCCGAATGGTCGATGAAGAACGGCGCGGTCAGCCGCTCCAGCGTCGATTGCATGAATTCGGCGACTTCCTCCTGGCTCTGGACCGGTGACAGCAGCAGCAGGAATTCGTCGCCCGAGATGCGCGAGAGTATGTCGGAATCGCGCAAGTCCCGTCCGAGCCGCTTCGCCAGCTCGACCAGCAGCGCGTCGCCCACGGCGTGGCCGTAATAGTCGTTGATGTGCTTGAAATTGTCGACGTCGAGGAAGGCCAGCGCAAAACGTTCGCCGCTGCGGTCGCGCGCGAGCAGGGCATTGGCGCGGTGCTCGATCACGCGGCGCGAGGGCAGCCCGGTCAGCTCGTCGAAATAGGCCGAGCGGAACAGCTGGTCCTCGAAATTCTTCTGCTCAGTGATGTCGGAGGATGCCGAGATCAGCAGCTCGCGTCCGTCGAGACGAACGGGGCGATGGGTCGTGAGCAGCACCTTCCGCGCGGCGCCGACGTGAAGCGCTTCCTCGGTCACGACCGGCTGCCCGTCGCTCAGGGCCTGGCGGCAGGCCTCGCGCCGCGGCGTCAGATCGGGTGAAGGACGGCTGCCGTCCAGGCCGAGCTGCGCGGCGGCGGCATCGTTGACCAGCAGCAGCTCGCCATGCGCGTCCTGCACGGTGAGGCCGGCCGGCAGCATTCTAACGATTTCTTTGAGAAAACCGAGCTCGGCTTCAGTCGCGCCGGAATATTGATTGTCGTTCATAGAAGCCATGAATCTTGTTGTTTCAGCGCGCCTTTGCAATGGGCGCGATCTTCCGCGGTTCCCTCTTAAGTTTGGTTAAGGGGTCAGGAGAAATACGGGGGTGTTTTGGAGAAAACACTTGCGACGATCCGACGCGCGCTGGCGATCGTCATTAACGGAGCGTCAACGCGCTCGGTAAAACAGCGGGCGAGGTGCGCGATTCTGCTTTCGCTTTGCTCGCGGGACTATTCGCTTCGTGGAATTCGACACTGCATGATGCAATGCAGCCCGGTTTTCAGATACGTGATCTCGGTTTTGCCGTCGAAAGCCGACAGTGCCGATTTCAAGAGCTTGGTGCCGAAGCCGGGCTCCGACACCTTGTCCACGCTCGGTCCTTCGGTTTCGTCCCAGGTGATCGTCAGGCGGTCGTCGGTGATGGTCCATGACACCTGCAACAGACCGCGCGGCGCGGAGAATGCGCCGTACTTGCCTGCATTGGTGGCAAGCTCGTGAAACATCAATGACAGCGTGACCGCGAGCTTGGGCGGCAGGAACAGCCGCTCGCCGTTGAGCGTGAAGCGGACATGGCCGTAAGGCCCGAGCTCGGAGATCAGGAGGTCGCGGATGTCGCAGCCGGCCTTGTCGATCCGCGAAATCAAATCATCGGTTGCGGCCAGCGAGCGCAGCCGCGGATCGACCCGGGCCCAGACCTGCGGCTGGTCGTGCAACACCTGGTGCACCACGGCATGCACCGTCGACAGCTTGTTCTTCAGCCGATGCTGGAGCTCCTCGACCAGCAGCTTGCGATAATCTTCTTCCTCGATCAGGCGTCTGGAAATTCGGCGCTGCTCGGCCAGCATGGTGCGATAGTGCTCGACACCCCAGATGGTGATCGCGCACACGGTCCAGTAAAGCGCCAGCAGGACAAACCGCGCGCGATCGGCAAACGCATCGCCGAAATTCAGCGCGACGCCGAGCACGCCGCCGACGAGCGCCGTCACGATGCCGATCCGGAATCCGCCCAGGGCCGCAGCAAAGAAAACGGCCGGGAAGTACGGCGTGAAATAGATGTCGGGACGAACCTGAGCGAGGCCCCAGCGGACCAGGGTTGCAGCCAACAGGCAGACCACCGCAAAGCCGATGCTCAGAGCGAGCGAGGGCGGCGCCGCACCCTGCCAGCCCTTGCGGAACTCGTCGATCAGCTTCCTCATGCCCTGCCTGGTTGCGATAGGCGTTCGACGATCGAGCGGCCCGTGAGAATGTTACGCATGCCGCCCATACAAGCATAGCTTGCCTTGTCGGAAGCGGGCAGGAATAGTGACCGCTGCGGCGACGGCGGCGGCCGGCACTCGCCATTTGGCATCAAATCACTCGAAAACAGGAACATTCCATGGGCAGGCTGGACGGCAAGGTTGCGGTGATCACGGGGGCGACGAGCGGCATCGGATTGCGCACTGCGGAAGTCTTCGTTGCCGAAGGTGCCAAAATTGTGATCGCAGGCCGGCGCGTACCGGAAGGCGAGGCGCTGGCGAAGCAGCTCGGGGAAAGCTGCATCTTCCGTCAGACCGACGTCACCGTCGAAGCGCAGATGCAGGCGCTGATCGCGCTCGCGGTCGACAAGTTCGGCAGGATCGATTGCCTGTTCAACAATGCCGGCGGGCCGGCACAGACCGGCGGCATCGAAGGGCTCGAGGTCGAGCGTTTCGATGCGGCGATGGCGACGCTGGTGCGCAGCGTCATGCTCGGCATGAAGCACGCCGCGCCCTACATGAAGAAGCAGGGCGGCGGCAGCATCATCAACAATGGCAGCATTGCCGGCCGCCTCGCCGGCTTCTCGTCGTCGATGGTCTATGGCGCGGCCAAGGCGGCGGTGATCCATCTCACCAAATGCGTGGCGATGGAGCTCGGCGAATCCAACGTTCGCGTCAACTCGATCTCGCCCGGCGCGATCGCGACCGGCATCTTCGGCAAGGCGCTGGGGCTCTCGACCGATGCCGCCGAGAAGACGCCGGCGGTGATGCGCGAAGTCTACAAGACCGCGCAGCCGATCCCCCGCGCGGGTCTTCCTGAAGATATCGCCCAGGCCGCAGTGTTCCTGGCCAGCGACGAATCCAGCTTCATCAACGGCCACGACCTCGTCGTCGACGGCGCCATGACCGGCGGCCGCAACTGGAGCCAGCAGCAGCAGGGCTACGTGGCGCTGCGCAAGGCGTTCGATCAGGGGGCGTAGCGGAGGACTATGTGCTGTCATTCCGGGGGCGCACGAAGTGCGAACCCGGAATCTCGAGATTCCGGGTTCGATGCTGCGCATCGCCCCGGAATGACGGTATTTGTCGTTAGATTCCCTTCACCTTCACCCGCAGCCCGTCACGCGGCTTCGGGATCGGCCACATCTGCCAGTCCGGCTTGTAGCCTGGCGCGAGCGACACCTCGATATTCTCCAGGAAGTGCCGCGCGAAGCATTTCGCCTGCATGTAGGCGAAGTGCAGACCGAGGCACATATGCGCGCCGCCGCCGAACGGCACGAAGGCGAAACGGTGACGGCCACGCTGTGCGTCCTCGGTGAAGCGCAGGGGATCGAAGCGGTCCGGCTCCGGCCAGATCTCCTTCATGTGGTGGGTATAGAGCGGGTTGATGCCGATCGCCGTGCCGGCGGGGATCGCAAAACCCTTGAAGCTGAAATCGCGCATCGCGCGGCGCGGCATCGACGGCACCGGCGGCTTGAGCCGCAGCGCTTCCTTGAACGCCATCTCGGTCAGCGGCATCTTCTCGAGATCGTCGAAGCTGGTCGGCGCGCCGGAGGCGAGGCCGAGCGCGAGCACCTCCGCGCGCAGCCGGTCCTGCCAGTCCGGATTGGCGGCGAGCTCGCCGATGAAGGAGGTCAGCGACGAGGTCAGCGTGTCGTGCGCGGCCATCATCAGGAAGCTCATATGGTCGATGATGTCCTGGTCCGACAGCAGCGCGCCGTTCTCATGGGTGGCGCGGCAGAGCTGCGAGAACAGATCGTCGCCGCCGTGATTGCCGCGCCGCAGCGGAATCTGCTCGCGGAAATAGGCGATGATGCGCTTGCGTCCCTTCACCCCCCGCGCCATCTGGGTGCCGGGCAGGGGGCGGCGGATCGGGGTGACGGCGGCGGCCACCATGTCGATGAAGGCGCGGTTGATCTCGTCGACCTCGGGCCCGATATCGGCGCCGAGGAAGGAGGCCGCGGCGAGATCCAGCGTAAGCTGTTTCATCGCCGGATAAAGCTGCATCTCGCCGGGCTTTGCCTTCCACTGCGCGACGCGCGCGGAAATGCCGCGGTCGAGGTCGCCGAGATAGGACTTCATCGGTCCGGACTTGAACGCGACCGAGAGCGCCTTGCGATGCAGGCGATGCTCCTCGAAATCGAGCAGCATCAATCCGCGCGGAAACAACAGCCCCAGCACCTTGTCCCAGCCATGGGTCGAGGAGAACAGCTTCTGCTGGTCGAACAGCACGAGCTCGTTGGCCTCGGGCCCGAGCAGCACGACATTGGTCTCGCCGAAAAAATGCGTGCGGTAGACCAGGCCGTATTTGGCGCCGCTCGCCTCGATATGGCCCTTGGGGTCGGCGAGCACCTGAAAGGTCTTGCCGATGATCGGCCAGCCTTCGTCACCGGGAATGTGGGTCAGCTCGTTGCGCCTGGGCGGAGTGAACGGAAGCGCAGGGGCGGCCACATTCTGCATCGACATGACGATTGCTCCGGTTGGCTGGCCCCGCAAACATAGCACGATCCGGCCGCGATGAGCTGCGGTCGTCTTGCGCACAAAATCGTCACACAACCATCATTGTCCCGGTCGAGGCCGGGACAACGAGGGATTTCGCGCCCTAACGCTTCGCCGCTTCCTTCTGCAGATCCGGCGCGTTGACGGCGGGGATGGCGACGCGGCCGGGGCCGGTCACTTTCAGCGCCTCGGCGGCCTTCTCATTCTCCATGATCTTGGCCATCACGGCCTGACCCGCGCGCTCGAAGATCGCGCGGTTCTCGATCACGAATTTTTGCGACCTGCGCAGCCCATCGATATAGCCGTTGATCTCCGGCACAACGTAGCGCGCCACCATGTCCCAGCTCCGGCGGGTGTTTTCCGGATTGGCCCAGTCGTGCACGAAGCCGATGATGGCGCCGACTCCGCCGGAGACTTGCATCACGTTCTTGATGGTCTTGACGAGATCGTCGGGCGTGCCGATCGTGGACGCCGCGCCCTCGACGAAGGCGGTCTTGTCGACGGCCTCGTCGGGCGAGGAGAACGCGGTGAGGCCCGGCCGCTGCAGCGTGCCGACATTATATTCGTTGTGCCAGCGCATCAGCCCGGCGCCGGCCTCGCGGCGGGCTTGTTCACGCGTTTCCGCGATGTGCCAGGTCAAGAGCACGCGCCAGTCGGCGCGACGCACCGTGGTTCCGTGCTTCTTGGCGGCATCCTCGGCGAACTGCCATTGCTGCTGCAGCGACATCAGGCCCTGCGTCGTCATCGAGCCCAGCGAGATGATGCCGATGCCGTATTTGCCGGCGAGCGTCATGCCGGAGGGCGAGATCTGCGAAGCCACCACGAACGGCATCTCGTCCTGCAGGGGCAGGATCTGCAGCGCGGCGTCGTTCATCGTGAACCAGTCGCTTTTGGCGGTGACGCGCTCGCCGTTGAAAAGGCGGCGGATGATGCCGATCGCCTCGTCCTGGCGGTCGCGCTGCGTCATCGGATCGATGCCGAGCGTGTGCGCGTCGGAGGCGAGCGCGCCCGGTCCGGAGCCAAAAATGGCGCGGCCGCCGGTCATATGGTCGAGCTGCACCATGCGCTGGGCGACGTTGAAGGGATGGTGATAGGGCAGCGACACCACGCCGGTGCCGAGCTTGATCCGCTTGGTGCGCTCGCCGGCCGCGGCCAGGAACATCTCGGGCGAGGCGATCATCTCCCAGCCCGAGGAATGATGCTCGCCGCACCAGAACTCGTCATAGCCGAGCGCATCCAGCTGCTCGACCAGATCGAGATCGCGCCGGAACTGCAGCATCGGATGCTCCCCGATCGGGTGATGCGGGGCAAGAAAGGCTCCGAACTTCAGGCGCGCCATGGCGGTCTCTCCGGCTGAATTTTCTGTTTGTTGGTCGTGTCAGGCTACGTGCCTGACGGCACGAACGCAATCACGCGATGTCCCGCGCGGTGGAATGCAGGCATGCGCGGTGGCAAGCGAGACGTTGTAGTCCTCGCCCGCTTCGCGCTTCATCACGCCAACGACACGCAGCGCGATTGGGCGGGTCCCTTCATTCGCGTTCGACACCTCCGCGAAGCCTCACAATCAGCGCGCGCAGAATTCCTCGCCTCGCTCGTGTCATTTGTGACATTCGTCATGATCGGCGCCGCATTTCCGGCGCGGATGCGCCGCGCATCGGCACGAGATTGCGACGTTGCGGTTAATACGTGCGGATTCTTGCGGATTTCCGGCGAATTTCGCGAGATTGACAGCGCACGGTCTTTTTATTTTGCGCCGCAGCAACTATCTGGTTGGGCTGGACGTTGAACGTCGCCCACCAGGAACTTGCCGTGTCGTTAGCCAGAAACATCGATCTGTTGAGACGTCTGCCCCGGCTGGACGGACTGCGCTTCGCCGAGCCCGGCCGCGGTGCAGATGGACTCAGCCCGCTGCAGGAGGTCACTGGCTTCGGCGACAATCCCGGCGCCTTGCGCATGTTCGCGTTCGTGCCGGCGCAATTGCAGCGGCCGCGCGCGCTCGTCGTCGTGCTGCATGGCTGCGGACAGACCGCGGCCGCCTACGATCTCGGCGCGGGCTGGTCGACGCTCGCGCAACACTACGGCTTTGCCCTGTTGATGCCCGAGCAGCAGCGCATCAACAATGCCAACACCTGCTTCAACTGGTTCAATCCGGAGGACACCGCGCGGAACAGCGGCGAGCCGGGTTCGATCCGCGCGATGATCGCGCACATGGTGAAGACGCATCGAATCGATCCCAGGCGCGTCTTCATCACCGGCCTGTCGGCCGGCGGCGGCATGACCTCGGTGATGCTCGCGACCTATCCGGAAGTCTTCGCGGCCGGCGCGATCATTGCCGGGCTGCCTTACGGCATTGCCTCGAACTTGCGCGAGGCGCTCGATGGCATGTTTCATTCTCCGGCGCGTCCTGCGCGCGAGCTCGGCGATCTCGTGCGCAGCGCCTCCGATCATCGCGGCCCCTGGCCGAGGGTCTCGGTGTGGCACGGCAGCGCCGACCGCACCGTCAATCCCGGCAATGCCAACGAGATTGTCAAGCAATGGCTCGACCTGCACGGCCTGCCCGAACTGCCAATGGCCGAGACCAATGTCGACGGCTATCCGCGCCAGGCCTGGTGGGACAAGGACGGCGAGACGCTGGTCGAGTCCTATGCCATCACCGACATGGCGCACGGCACGCCGCTGGGGCTCGCCGACAACGATCAGCGCTACGGCATCGAAGGCGCCTTCCTGATCGAGGCCGGCATCTCCTCGTCCTACCACATCGCAAAGTTCTTCGGCCTCACCGGTTGGATTGCGGACGCCGCGACGACGAAGGCGGAAGCCAAGCCCGTCGCCAAGTCCGCCACGAAGCCTACTGCGAAGCCGGCGCTCTCGCCCGCGCCGCATCTCGCCCGCTCGATCCGCACCCTCGTCGCCGCGGAGCCTGCCGAGCCGCAGGGCGAGAAGGCGCGCGGCTTCGACCTCGGCCAGATCATCACGCGCGCGCTCACGGCTGCGGGGCTGATGAAGTAGCCCCGCTGTCGTCCCCGCGCCTCAAGCGCGCGCCGATCCGGGACCCATAGCCACAGGACAAAGTTGGGCACGGAGAGGTGACTCCGAGCCCCCGTAACCACATCTCCCTGTGGTTATGGATCCCGGATCTGCGCTTGCGCTTGTCCGGGATGACAGCGAAGTTGTAGCGGCGGCTTCAATTCAGCTCCGCGAAAAGCTACCCCGTCTGATCGATCACCTCGACCGGCGTCACGCTGATCTCGCCGCCCGCGACCTTCCGCGTCACCTCCTGGTAGTGCTTGAAGAAGTCCCGTGATTGTAGCGTTTTCTGCGCAGCATCGTCGGCGACGCTGGCGAAGTGGAGATAGCTGCCGTCGTCGCGATGCTTCAGGCAACGATAACCGATCCTCCCCTTCAGCTCCGCATCGGCGTCGATCGCCGCGATGAAGCGGCCGATCTCGCGGTGCCATTCCTCCGTCGTGCCGTTCTTGAACTCGTATCTGATCATGAAGTGCTTCATGTGACGCTCCCTGTTCGTCTTGTGCGTCATCATCTGCGCGCTCGATACGATCCCGCAAGTATGGACAAAATTGATAGTATGGACTTTTTCGTCGTTGCTCCTATCCTCATCGCATAGCGTTTTCGAGCGAAGTGGATACCGGTTCGCGTAAAGAAAACGCGTCAAAACAAGAATCTTCCACATGGAGGAAACGACATGGCGAAGACGTCTCCCGCGCGCACCTGTCCGGTTGCGGCGTTTCAGAAGATGATCAGCGGCAAATACAAGCTGCGCATCGTCTGGGATCTCAAGGACGGCCCGCGCCGCTACGGCGAGATCAGAAGCGGCTTGCTGCGCGGCGCTTCAGGCAGCGCCGAGATCACCCCGCGCGTGCTCAGCCGCGAATTGAAGGCGTTGACGATGAGCGGCCTGATCGACCGCAAGGATTTCGGCGAGGTGCCGCCGAAGGTCGAGTACCGCCTGACGCGCAAGGGCAAGAGCTTCGTCCCCGTCGTTGCCGCAATCCGCGAGTGGGGCGAGCGCAATCTCGGTGAGGCGACGGCACTCGCGGACGCCGCTGAATAAGCCTACATCTCGCCGGTGATGAACGGATTGGTCATCCGTTCCTGGCCGATGCTCGAGCCGGCGCCGTGGCCGCAGATGAAGCCGACATCGTCGCCGAGCGGCAGCAATTTCGTCTTGATCGAACTGATCAGCGTGGCGTGACTGCCGCCGGGCAGGTCGGTGCGTCCGACCGAGCCGGCGAACAGGACGTCGCCGACATGGGCAAACCGCAGATCCTTGTTGAAGAACACCACGCTGCCGGGCGAATGACCCGGACAATGCAGGATGTCGAACTGCAAGCCGCCGATCGACACGCTGTCGCCTTCGTCGAGCCAGCGGTCCGGCGTGAAGTCGCGTCCTCCGGTCATGCCGAAGCGCGCGCCGCTCGCCACGACGTTGTCGAGCAGGAACTTGTCCGCGACATGCGGTCCCTCGATCGGCACCGTGAGCGCATCGCGCAGCTCGGCCGCGCCGCCGACATGGTCGATATGACCGTGGGTCAGCCAGATCTTCTCCACGGTGACGCCGGTCTGCTTGATCGCATCCAGGATCTTCGGCACGTCGCCGCCGGGATCGATCACCACGGCCTTCTTGGAAGGCTCGTCCCAGATGATGGTGCAGTTCTGCTCGAACAGCGTCACGGGAACGATGATCGCGCCCGCCTTGGCTTGCCGGGATTCTTGCCGGGATTCTTGGCTGTCGTTTTGCTCGGTCATGGCCTCACAATGCCGATTTTTGCCGAGCCGCCAAGCAAAAGATTCGTCCCCGCACCGGGGAACAACCGTCACACGGCCGTCCCAATTGGCTTGCCAATTTGAACCGGGGCGTTGCTGTCGCGTTCTCCCGCGCAAGGCGTCAGATTTGGGTGGTCTTTGGCATGGCTCACGACAACGAGAATTGGTGGCGCGACGGCATCTTCTATCAGATCTATCCGCGCTCGTTTCAGGACTCGGACGGTGACGGCGTCGGCGATCTCGCCGGCATCCTCAAGAGGCTGCCTTACGTCAAATCGCTCGGCGTCGATGCGATCTGGCTGTCGCCGATCTTTCCCTCGCCGATGGCCGATTTCGGCTACGACATCTCGGACTATGTCGGCATCGAGCCGCTGTTCGGCACGATGGCGGATTTCGACGCGTTGCTCGCAGCCGCCCACGACAACGGCCTGAAGCTGATCCTCGACCTCGTGCCGAACCACACCTCCGACCAGCATCCCTGGTTCGCCCTGAGCCGGTCATCGCGCGACAATCCCAAGCGCGACTGGTACATCTGGCGCGATCCGGCGCCAGGCGGCGGCGTTCCGAACAATTGGTTGTCCGAGTTCGGCGGCAGCGCGTGGGCTTTCGACGAGGCCACGGGGCAATATTACTACCACGCCTTCCTCGCCCAGCAGCCGGATCTCAACTGGCGTAATCCGGATGTCCGCGCCGCGATCTACGACGTGATGCGGTTCTGGCTCGACAAGGGCGTCGACGGCTTTCGCGTCGACGTGATCTGGCACCTGATCAAGGACGCCGAATTCCGCGACAACCCGGCCAACCCGCACTACGTCGAGGGCCGTCCGCCGAACGAACAAATCCTCACGCAATATTCCACCGACCAGCCGGAGGTGCACGACGTTATCGCCGAGATGCGGCGCGTCACCGATTCCTATGGCGCGCGCGTCTTGATCGGCGAAATCTATCTGCCGCTGCACCGGCTCATGGCCTATTACGGCAACGATCTCACCGGCGCGCAGATGCCGTTCAACTTCGCGCTGCTCTCGACCTTCTGGAGCGCCCGCTCGATCGAAAAGATCATCGAGGATTACGAAAAGGCATTGCCGCGCGGCGCCTGGCCCAACTGGGTGCTCGGCAATCACGATCGTCCGCGCGTCGCGAGCCGCGTCGGGCCCGAGCAGGCCCGCGTCGCGGCGATGCTGCTGCTGACGCTGCGCGGCACGCCGACGCTTTACTACGGCGACGAGATCGGCATGCACCAGCTCGCGGTCGCGCCGGAGGACGTGCGCGATCCCTTCGAGAAGAACGTCCCCGGCATCGGTGTCGGCCGCGACGGCTGCCGCACGCCGATGCAATGGGATTCCTCGAACTTCGCAGGTTTTTCGCAAGCAAGGCCGTGGCTGCCGCTGCCGGAGGACCACATCCGCGAGAATGTCGCCAATCTCGAAGCCGATCCGCGTTCGATCCTCAGCCTCTACAAGCGCCTGATCGGCTTGCGGAAGAGCTGCCCTCCGCTGGTCACGGGCGATTATCATCCGATCGCCGCGCAAGGCGATCTGCTGATCTATCGCCGCGCGGCCGGCGGCAAGGCCGTGATCGTCGCGCTCAATCTCGGCTCCGATCCGGTCGCGGTGACCACCAGCGCGATCCGTTTCGGCAGCAGCATCTTGCTGTCGACGTTCCTGGATCGCGAAGGTGAGGAGATCGAAGGCGTGCTGGACCTGCGCGGCAACGAGGGCGTGGTGGTGGCGGCGCCGTAAACTGTCGTCCCGGGGCGCGACGAAGCCGCGAGCTATGATGCGCAATTGCGCATCTGAGGACCCATAACCACAGGACGCAGTTTTGCGACGATTCGGAGTCGCCCGTTTTGCCCCACACGCCTCCCTGTGGTTATGGATTCCGGGCTCGCGCTGCGCGCGCCCCGGAATGACGTGCAGAACGGAATCGGCTATTCTCCTGCCATGGACAACACCGCCCGCATCACACTCGTGCCGCCGCCGGATCGTCGCCAGTCGGAGACGGCGCTGGCGATCGCGCGCGGCACCGCGCGTCTGCTCCGCTCGCTCGGCTTCTCCTGCATCAGCGAATTGCCGCTGCCGTCAGGCCGGCGTGCCGATCTCGTCGCGCTGAACGAGCGCGGCGAGATCTGGATCGTCGAGATCAAGTCGTCGGTCGAGGATCTGCGCGCCGATCAGAAATGGCACGAATACCGCGCCCATTGCGACCGGCTGTTCTTCGCCTTCACGCAGGATCTGCCGTGCGAGATCTTCCCCGGTGACACTGGCCTGATCGTCGCCGACGCATACGGCGCGCACCTGCATTGCGAGGCGCCCGAGCACAAGCTCGCCGCCGCCACCCGCAAGCAGATGACGGTGCGGTTCGCCATGGCGGCGGCCTTGCGGATCAACCGCCTGGTCGATCCGCAGGGTCATGCGGATTTCTGGGAGTAGGCTGACTTCGTAGCCCGGATGGAGCGCAGCGCAATCCGGGACAATTGCAGCCCGTCGCGCCAATCCCGGATTACGCTGCGCTCCATCCGGGCTACGCAGTGTCGTAGGGTGGGCAAAGCGAAGCGTGCCCACCAATTAAAATTAATCAGGATCGAAATAGAGAACGTGGGGCACGGCGCTTCGCGCCTTTGCCCACCCTACGAGACCGCTACCTCGGCGCGCGCTTCGCCAGGATCCGCTGCAAGGTACGCCGGTGCATGTTGAGCCGGCGCGCCGTTTCCGAGACGTTGCGGTTGCACATCTCGTAGATGCGTTGGATGTGCTCCCAGCGGACGCGGTCGGCCGACATCGGGTTGGCCGGCAGCTCGGATTTGTCCGTGTTGGTCGACAGCAGTGCGGCGACGACGTCGTCGGCATCCGCGGGCTTGGAGAGATAATCGATCGCGCCCATCTTCACCGCGGTCACCGCAGTGGCGATGTTGCCGTAGCCGGTCAGCACGATCGCGCGCGCATCCGGCCGCTTCTTCTTGAGCGCCGAGACCACGTCGAGGCCGTTGCCGTCGCCGAGCCGCAGATCCACCACCGCGAACGCCGGCGCCGATTTGCCGATCTGCGCAAGCCCGTCCGAGACCGTGTCGCATGATGTCACCGAAAAGCCGCGGCTCTCCATGGCCCGTGACAAACGCTCCAGAAACGGCTTGTCGTCTTCAACGATGAGCAGCGAGCGGTCGGTCTGTTCGTTCAGGTCGGCAATGGCGTTCAAGGTTGTTTCCTCTCTCCAGCGCATCGACATATGGCGTCGCAATCGCGCGGTGCCAAGGCGGCAAATGGTCGACCCGCCCCATTGTGCGACGCAAGGTCGCGGCTATCCTATTGTTTCTTCGAGCGTCTCGATAGCCTCAAAACGCTGTCTCGGCCATGTGATCTGAACCACCGCACCATGGTCCGGAAAGATTCGGTTGGTAAACGAGACCTTCGCGCCGGTGCGCTCCAGCAAGGTGCGCGCGATGAAGACGCCGAGGCCGAGGCCGCGCCGTTCGCCGCCACCATCATCCTGGGGGCGTCGCCGCGACAGATAGGGCTCGCCGATCCGGTTGAGGATATCGGGTGGAATGCCCGGTCCGTCGTCGGAGATCACGAGCTCGATATGGTCCTGGTTCCACCAGGCGTTCACCTCGACGGTGGTGCGGGCGAAATCGACCGCATTCTCGACGATGTTGCCGATGCCGTAGAGGATTGCGGGATTGCGCGAGCCGACCGGCTCCGCCGCCGCGGCCACCGCGATCCGCACCTTGATCTCGACGCCGAAATCGCGATGCGGCGCCACCACCTCCTCGATCAGCTCCGACAGCTTCATGTGGTCGAACGGCGCGCCGGTGGGGGAAAGCTGGGTGATCTTGCTGAGGATGTCGCGGCAGCGCTGGGTCTGCTCGCGCAAGGTCTTCAGGTCGGCGGCGATGCTTGGCTCCTTCACCGTCTTTTCCAGCTCGCGCGAGATCAGGAAGATCGTCGCGAGCGGCGTGCCGAGCTCGTGTGCGGCCGCGGCTGCAAGGCCGTCGAGCTGGGTCAGGTGCTGCTCGCGCGTCAGCACCAGTTCGGTTGCGGCCAGCGCGTCCGCAAGCTTGCGCGCCTCCTCGGTCACCTGGAACGAGTAGAGGCTGGTGACGCCGATCGCGAGCGCAATCGAAAGCCAGACCCCGACGAGATAGACCGGCGGCAGCACCAGGGGATCCTCGGAATCCCACGGCAGCGGAAAATGGAAGAAGAACAGCACCGACGCGCAGGCCACCGCGAGCAGGCCAAGGCCGAAGGTGAAACGGGCCGGCAGCGCCGTGGCCGAGATCAGCACTGGCGCGAGGAACAGGAACGAGAACGGGTTCTGCAGTCCGCCGGTGAAGAACAACAGGCCGGCCAGCTCGACGATGTTCAGCGCAAGCAGGCCGGCCGCCTGCATCGGCTCCAGCCGCTGCATCGGATTGGCTGCGGTCTGGAGTGCGAGGTTGAGCGCCGCCGAGAGCGCGATGATGCTGACGCAGGGAATGATCTCGACGTTGAACTCCAGCCCCTGGGCCACGATGAAGATCGCGGCGAGCTGCCCCAGCACCGCCAGCCAGCGCAGCCGCAGGATCGTGTCCAGCCGGATATGCCGCTGCGCGTGATGGAAGTCGGAATCGGCAATTTTGGTCATATCGGCCAATGTGGCGGCGCCTTCCAAGGTCACGGACGCCGGGCTGACGGAACCGCCCGGTGAGGAGCCCTTACATCGAGCCTTGCGCTCGCCGATGCAATAGCAGAAGAACGGCCAGCATGACCGAGAATGGCAAGGCTTCAAGTCGGCCCACTGTCGCGGATCGAGATTCGTCCGCGGCAATTGCGGTCGATCACCTCGTCAAGGTCTACAAGCAGACCCGCGCCGTCGACGACATCTCCTTTTCGCTGCCGCGCGGCAGCATCACCGGGCTGCTCGGCGGCAACGGCGCCGGCAAGACCACGACCATCGCGATGATCATGGGCTTGGTGCTGCCGACCTCCGGCCGCGTGCAGGTGCTCGGTCACGAGATGCCGGACGAGAGTGCGTCCGTGCTGGGGCGGATGAATTTCGAAAGCCCCTATGTCGACATGCCGATGCGGCTCACGGTGCGGCAGAACCTCACCGTGTTCGGCAAGCTCTATGCGGTGAAGAACCTCGCTGACCGCATTGCCAGGCTCGCCGCCGACCTCGACCTCGGCGATTTCATCGACCGCGCCAACGGCAAGCTCTCCGCCGGGCAGAAGACCCGCGTTGCGCTGGCGAAGGCGCTGATCAATCAGCCCGAGCTGCTGCTCCTGGACGAGCCGACCGCCTCGCTCGACCCCGATACCGCCGACTGGGTGCGGGCGCATCTGGAGCGGTATCGCCGGGACAACAACGCCACCATTCTCCTCGCCTCGCACAACATGCTCGAGGTCGAGCGGCTCTGCGACCGCGTCATCATCATGAAGCGCGGCCGCATCGAGGACGACGATACCCCCGCGGCGATCATGGCCCGCTACAACCGCACCACGCTGGAGGAGGTGTTTCTCGACGTCGCCCGCGGCAGGGCAAACGGCGCGAAGGAGGCGGTGCGGTGAGGGAGAGCTGTAATCGTAACTTCAATGGAGCGACGTCATTCCGGGGCGCGCGGAGCGCGAGCCCGGAATCCATAACCACAGGCGGCAGCTGTGAGGCGAGACTGGTAACTCCGAGTCTTCGCCAAATTCAATCCTGTGGTTATGGATCCTCAGATGCGCAATTGCGCATCATAGCCCGCGAACATGTCGCGTCCCGGGATGACACTTTTCATCCGAGCTATGGGCTGCCCCCATGACCGAGCTCTCCCTCCACCGCGGCATCTCGCTCCACCGCATCGGCGCGATGATCCTGCGCTATTGGTATCTGCTGCTGTCGTCCTGGCCGCGGCTGCTCGAGCTGCTCTATTGGCCGGCGCTGCAGGTCATCACCTGGGGCTTTCTCCAGTATTACATCGCCGAGAACGCCAATTTCTTCGCGCGCGCCGGCGGCACGCTGATCGGCGCCGTCATCCTCTGGGACATCCTGTTCCGCGGCCAGCTCGGCTTCTCCATCTCGTTCCTGGAGGAGATGTGGGCGCGCAACCTCGGCAATCTCATGATGAGCCCCTTGAGGCCGATCGAGTTTCTGTTGGCGCTCATGGTCATGAGCCTGATCCGGCTTGCGATCGGCATCATTCCGATGACCCTGCTCGCGCTGTTCCTGTTTCACTTCAACATCTATGCCCTCGGCCTGCCCCTGATCGCGTTCTTCTGCAATCTGATCTTCACGAGCTGGTCGGTCGGCATCTTCGTCTCGGGCCTCGTGGTGCGTAACGGCCTCGGCGCCGAGAGCATCGTCTGGACCTTGATGTTCGCAATCCTGCCGCTCGCCTGCGTCTACTATCCCGTCAGCGTGTTGCCGGTCTGGCTGCAATACGTCGCCTGGGCGTTGCCGCCGACCTATGCCTTCGAGGGCATGCGCGCGCTGCTGATCGAGCAGACCTTTAGGAGCGATCTGATGATGGAGGCGTTGCTCATCAACGCCGTCCTTTTGGTTGCATCTTTTGGGGCATTCCTTGCCCTTTTGCGCAGCGCAAAGCGGCACGGCTCGCTGCTGTCGAGCGGTGAATAAAGTCACTTTCCCGTGGATTCACGCTGATTTGGCGGTTTTTGGCACGTAGATGTACGGAACCATGCATTGACGCAATATTACGCATTCGGCAGTATGCTGCGATGCGAAGAGGAATATGACGATGCCTATTGGTGAGTTCGGCGGCGCACCGCCCCTGGCGGCAGAAGGCAGTCCGGTCCTGACGACGCCGATGTACTGGATGTACGAGATGGCGCACGCCTCTCTCAATCCGGCGCGTGCGGTCACCGACGCGACCAAGCTGCTGTTTCAGAATCCCCTCAATCCCTGGTCGCGCACCGAGGTCGGCAAGTCGGTCGCCGCGGCCTGCGAATTGTTTGAGCGCACCACGCGCCGCTACGGCAAGCCGGAATGGGGTCTCAACGACACCGAGGTCAACGGCATCCGCGTCCCCGTCGAGATCCGCTCGGTCTGGGAAAAGCCGTTCTGCAAGCTGCTCTACTTCGACCGCAAGTTCGCTCGTCCGCTGCGCAGCCCGCAGCCGCGCGTGCTGATCGTGGCGCCGATGTCCGGCCATTATGCGACGCTGCTGCGCGGCACGGTCGAAGCCTTCCTGCCGGCGCATGAGGTCTACATCACCGACTGGGCCGATGCCCGCATGGTGCCCTTGAGCGAAGGCCGCTTCGATCTCGACGATTACATCGACTATGTCATCGAGATGCTGCATGTGCTCGGCGGCAACACCCACGTGATGGCGGTGTGCCAGCCCTCCGTGCCCGTCGTCGCGGCGGTCTCGATCATGGAAGCGCGGCGCGATCCGTTCGTGCCGACGTCGATGACGCTGATGGGCGGCCCGATCGACACCCGCCGCAATCCGACCGCGGTGAACAATCTCGCCCAGGAGCGCGGCATCGACTGGTTCCGCAACCACGTCATCACCAAAGTGCCGTTCCCGCATCCGGGCATGATGCGCGACGTCTATCCGGGATTCTTGCAGCTCAACGGCTTCATCAGCATGAATCTCGACCGGCACATGGATGCCCACAAGCAGCTGTTTGCCCATCTGGTGAAGGGCGACGGCGATCTCGCCGACAAGCATCGCGACTTCTACGACGAATATCTCGCGGTGATGGATCTGTCGGCCGAGTATTACCTGCAGACCGTCGACACCGTGTTCGTGAAGCACTCGTTGCCGAAGGGCGAGATGACCCATCGCGGAACCCGCGTCGATCCTTCCAAGGTCAAGCGCGTCGCGTTGATGACGGTCGAAGGCGAGAACGACGACATCTCCGGTCTCGGTCAGACCGAGGCGACGCACACATTGTGCAGCGCGATTCCCGATCATCGCCGCGTTCATTACGTCCAGAAGGGCGTCGGACATTACGGCGTGTTCAATGGATCGCGTTTCAAATCGGAGATCGTGCCACGGATTCACGACTTCATGGTTTCGGCTGCGAATCCTGCTTCGTTGCAGGCGCTTGCGGCTGAATAACCTCGAATTTCGGCTTTCCCGTCGAAATTTCGGCCCCTGTCGCGGCCTCCGGCGGGCGCAACTCCACGCCAGATTCGCGGTATTTAGGTAGCTTTATAGGAGTGAGTCTGCCCTCACCCCTTGGGGGTGTTGCATGCGTCCAGCGGGGGCGAAAAAAGCCGGTTCCAACCCCAGTCTGTAGGGTCTCCCGGACGCCTGACCGCTGTATATTGGGCAAATGATTTGTTTTTGCGCCGAGCGCTTCCCATGGCGGCGGTTATGGCAGAATCCGGGCGCCCTCCTGCCCCCCGGACTGACAGACATGGCCACCCGCGCACTCCTTTATCGTAGGCCCCACGAACCGAAGACCCTCGTCATCACCCACGGATCGCAATTTTTTGCGATTCGGCTGCGCCGGCACCGCCGCGCGCGCCGTTACACGCTCAGAATCCATCCGAGCGACCGCGAAGCCATCCTCACCATGCCGCCGCGCGGCACGCTTGCGGAGGCCAAGGACTTCGCACAGCGTCACGGTGCGTGGATCGCAGCGCGCCTCGGCCGCTTGCCGAAGGCCGCACCGTTCCAGCCGGGCACGGTGATACCGCTGCGCGGGACGCCGCATCGCATCGTTCATCGCGCCGGCACCCGCGGCACGGTGTGGACCGAGGTGCGTGACAGCGGCGAGCGCATTCTCTGCGTCGCCGGAGGCCTCGAGCATGTCGACCGCCGCGTCAGCGACTTCCTCAAGCGCGAGGCGCGCAAGGATCTGCAGCGTTCGGCCGAAGCCTATGCCGCCGAGCTTGGGGTCAGGGTCAAGCGCCTGTCGATCCGCGATCAGTCCAGCCGCTGGGGCTCCTGCACCTCGGCTGGCTCGCTGTCGTTCTCCTGGCGGCTGATCCTCGCCCCGCCCTTCGTGCTCGACTACCTCGCCGCGCACGAAGTCGCCCATCTCGTCGAGATGAACCACTCGCCGCGCTTCTGGCGCGTCTGCGGCAAGGTCTGCCCGTCGATGGAGCGCGCCAAGAAGTGGCTCGACACGTACGGGAATGATCTGCACCGGTATGGCGTCGAGGATTAGTTCCTCGCAGATCAGGCCGCGCTGCCAGCCCAGCAAACGCTGTCATCGCCCGCGAAGGCGGGCGATCCAGTACGCCGCAGCAGCCGTTATGAATCTCGATGCCGCGGAGTACTGGATTCCCCGCCTTCGCGGGGAATGACAGGAGAGGGTGGGCAGGCATCACCGCTCCATTCTCGCCACACTTCGCGACGATTGCGCCGCTTGCCTGATTAATCCTGGCGCATCAACCGCTTCGCAGCATCCAGCGTGCGTCTCGCCGGACGTCGCATTCTACTGTGCATGGGGTTGTTTTCGCAGTTTTGTTTGGAGGCCCTTCGCAAGGCCTAGCGATTCCCGCCGAACAGCCGGTCCATCAGCCAGCCATCGAGCCCGGCTGCCGCCTCGGGGCGCACATTGGCGCGCGTCGGAGGCGGCGGGCGATAGCCGCCGGCGTTCGGTTGTGGCGGTGCCGCGGGCGTCGGCGGCGATACCTGCGAGGCCGCCTGCGCGAGGTTCGACAGGCCCCAGCCGCCGGGTGAGCTCGGCAAGGCCGCCACCGGCACGCCCTCGTGCGCGGCCTTCATGAAGCGCGACCAGACTTCGACCGGCAGGCCGCCGCCAGTCGCCTTCTTGGTCGGCGAGTTGTCGTCATTGCCGAGCCAGACGCCGGTGACGAGGCTCGCGGTGTAGCCGATGAACCAGGCGTCGCGGTAATCCTGGCTGGTGCCGGTCTTGCCCGCCGCCGGCCAGCCCGGGATCTCCGCCTTCTTGGCAGTGCCCGAAACAAGCGTCTCCCGCATCATCGCGTTCATCATGCCGACATAGCGGGGGTCGACGACCTGATTGCGCTCTTCGGGCTGGCGCATGTAGAGCAGCTTGCCGCCGAGCGTCCTGATCCGCGTGACCACATGCGGCGCCACCGCGAGGCCGCCATTGGCGAACGGCGCATAGGCGCCGACCAGCTCGACCATAGAGACTTCGGAGGTGCCGAGCGCAATCGAGGCGTTGGGCTCGAGCTTGGAGGAGATGCCGAGCCGATGCGCGGTGCGCACCACGTTCTTCGGCCCGACCTCGAGGCCGAGACGGATGGCCACCGTGTTGAGCGACATTGCCAGCGCCTGCGTCAGCGTCACCACGCCGAAATATTCATGGGTGTAGTTCTCAGGACGCCAGCCCTTGACCTCGATCGGCGCGTCCTGGCGCATGGTGTCGGGCGTCAGCCCCTGCTCGAGCGCGGTGAGATACACGAACGGCTTGAACGAGGAGCCCGGCTGGCGCTTGGCCGTGACCGCGCGATTGTACTGGCTGTCGGAATAGTTCCGCCCGCCCACCATGGCGCGCACGGCGCCGTCGGGCGTCATCGCGACCAGCGCGCCCTGGCTGACGTTGAACTTCACGCTCTTGGCCGCGAGCTCGTCGATGATGGCGGCTTCGGCGACGCTCTGCAGCTTCGGATCGATCGTGGTCTCGACCTTGATGCTCTCGTCGATCTGCCCGACCAGATCGTCCAGCACCTCGCCGATCCAGTCGGCGACGTAGTTCACCGTGCCGGCGCCGGCCGGCTTCACGTTGTAGGAGGGATGGCCGATCGAGGCCTTGGCCTGCGCGTCGGTGATGAACTTCGCATCCGCCATCGCCGCGAGCACGATCTGGGCCCGCGCTTCGGCGCCTTCCGGGTTGCGGTTCGGGGCAAGGCGGGACGGCGACTTGACGAGGCCGGCCAGCATCGCGGCTTCCGCGACCGTCACGGCCTTCGCCGACTTGCCGAAATATTTCTGCGCCGCCGCCTCGACGCCGTAGGCGCCCGAGCCGAAATAGACCCGGTTGAGGTAAAGCTCCAGGATCTCATCCTTGGAATGCTTGCGCTCCAGCCAGATCGCGAGCTCCACCTCCTGCAGCTTGCGCCGGATAGTGCGCTCCTGGGTCAGGAACAGATTTTTCGCGAGCTGCTGCGTCAAGGTCGAGCCGCCCTGCGACACGCCGCGATGGAGCAAATTGGTGACGAGGGCGCGCAGGATGCCGACCGGATCGATGCCGAAATGCGAATAGAAGCGGCGATCCTCGATCGCGATGAACGCCCTGGGCAAATACGGCGGCAGATCCTTCAGCGCGACATTGGCGCCGGCCATCTCGCCGCGCTGGGCCAGAATGCTGCCGTCGATGCCGACGATCTGGATCGTTGGCGGGCGCTTCGGGATCTCCAGCGACTGGATCGGCGGCAGATGCGCGCCGACATAGATCACGACGCCGATCACCGCGATGACGCCCCACAGGCTCAGCACCGCGCCCCAATAGACCAGGCGGCCGAGACCGAACCCGCCACGCGACTTCGCTCGACGCTTGGCGCCGCTGCGGCCGGCTGGCGCCTTGCGCTCGCGCGGCGGCTCGTCGCCGGCATCCTCGTTCTTGCGCTTGGCGGATGGTTTCGCGGATTTCTTCGGCTTGTCGTCGCCGCCGGGAACGCGGTCTGCCGGGGTGAGCCGCAGATCGGCGAGCGCCGCGGGCAAGCCGAACAGCGGCTCCTTCCGCGCACCCTTTTTCTTTCCCCACGCCATACGCAAAACGCCCGGTCAGCCCGCCCCGCCGAGACGCTAGCGGTCGCTGTTTAAGGCCGGGTTACCCCGGCGTTAACGCACGATTAGGAGATGCGGCATTCGCCGGCCGCAGTTCCGCTTCCGGGGCCGCAAGGCTAGGATCGCTCGTATCAATAAGAAGAGGGAGCGCCATGGGCCATATCGATCCGACCAAGGAGATCTTCGCGCAATTCCGGGAGAACGATCGGCCGGGCCCGATCCACATGCTCAACCTGGTGCGCCTGCGCAAAGAGGCGGCCTATCCCGACGGCCGCAAGGCCAGCGGCGCGGAAGCCTATGCGGCCTATGGCCGCGAAAGCGGCCCGGTGTTCGAACGGCTCGGCGGCCGCATCGTCTGGCAGGGCAAATTCGAGTTGATGCTGATCGGCCCGCAGGAGGAACGCTGGGACCATTGCTTCATCGCCGAATATCCGAGCGTCGCCGCCTTCGTCGAGATGATCCGCGACCCCGTCTATCGCGAGGCGGTGAAGCACCGCCAGGCGGCGGTGGAGGATTCGCGGCTGATCCGGCACGCCGTGCTGCCGGTCGGGAAGAACTTTGGAGAGATACGGACCTGAACGCCAAGTAGGAGGCTCTCTCGATCGTCATGGCCGGGCTTGACCCGGCCTCCACGGCTTCCTTGACGCCCCAAGAACGTGGATGCCCGGGCCTTCGCCTCGCCGAAGCGGCTCCGGCCGCGCAGGCGGGACAAGCCCGGGCATGACGTCGCAGAGGCAGATGCGTTCTAGCCCGACGGGCCGGTGTCCTCAATGATCGGTCCGAACAGCTCCCAGCGCTCGCCGTTGAACTTCATCATCTGCATCTGCTTGTTGACGCGGTAGTCGTTCGGCCCGGTGTTGATCTTGATGCCGGGCAGCGCCAGGCTCGGCGTGTAGCCCTTGATATTGGCGGCCTGCTTCATGATGTTCGCACGCGTCAGATCGTCGCCGCATTGCTTCAAGACCTGCACCAAGAGCTCGGCGACCGAATAGGCGTAGGTGTTGATGGTGTTGAGCTTGTCACCTTCCGGGAAATACTTGTCCATGAAAGCGAAGAAAGCCTTCACGCCGGGATCGTCCTTCCACTGCGGGTCGCTCGGCTCCTTGCCGTAATTGGTCGAGATGATGCCCTTGGAGATGTCGAGGCCTGCCGGCTTCAGCGTCGCCGAAATCGGGCTCGCATTGATGTCGAGGATGTGCACCGGCGTCCAGCCGAGATCGGCAAGCTTCTTGATCGCCTGCGCCGCGAATTTCGGCGTCGAGGCGTTATAGAACAGGTCGACGCCCATCGACTTCAGCTTCACCACCTGCGAGTCGACGGTGGGGTCGGTCACCTCATACGACACCTCGCCGACGATCATGTTGGCCTTGTCGCCGAGGCCGCTCTTGAGGCCGGCAAGATAGTCGCGGCCCATGTCGTCGTTCTGGTAGAGCACGCCGATCTTGGCGTTGGGGTGATTGGCGAGAATGTATTTTGCGTAGATCCGCCCCTCGGACACATAGTTGGGATTGTAAGCGATGGTCCAAGGATAGTTCTGCGGATCGTTGAAGCGCGCGGCGCCGGTCGAGGCCAGCAGCTGAGGTACCTTCTTGCCGTTGAGGTACTTCTGCACGGCGGCGTTCGCCGCTGTGCCGATCAGCTGAAAGGTGAACAGGACCTCGTCGCCCTCGACCAGCTTGCGCACCTGCTCGACGGTCTTCGGCGGCGAATAGGCATCGTCATATTGGATCAGATTGATCTTGCGGCCGTTGATGCCGCCCTGATCGTTGATCATCTTGAAATATGCGGCCTGGGTCTTGCCGATATTGGCGTAGACCGAATAGGCGCCGGAGAACGGCACGGTCTGTCCGATCTTGATCTCGGTGTCGCTTGCGCCGGTGTCGTATTTCTTCTGGGCGAGGGCCTGGCTGGTCGAGACTGCGACGGCGAACGCCGCCGTGGCAGCTAGGAAGGCTCTGCGATTGTTCATGTTGGTTAGTTCCTCCTGACGGAATTTTAGGTCGATGGTCTTTCTCCGTTGATTGCAACGGTCGCCATCGCTGCCGAAGATTGTGGAGGAAGCTTCGCCGCAGCGCAAGGATCGCGGCGCCGCGCCGTAGCGTCTCAGGCGAGAAACATCGCAATCAGCGCGATTGCCGCCGGCAGCGCCTGCACGATCAGAATCCGCGTGCTGACGGTCGCAGCGCCATAGGCGCCGGCCACGATCACGCAGAGCAGGAAGAACACCTTGATCTGGAACGCGAAGGCCGGATTGCCGTGGAACAGGCTCCAGACCAGGCCGGCAGCGAGGAAGCCGTTATAGAGGCCCTGATTGGCGGCCAGCACCCTGGTGATCTCGGCCTTCTCGGGCGAATTCCGAAACACCTTCAGACCCAGCGGCTTGTCCCAGAGAAACATCTCCAGGACGAGGAAGAAGACGTGCAGCGCCGCGACCAGCGCCACCAGGATATTGGCGATCAGGATCAAGGTGAGCTCCCCCAAAGCATCAGCTTTCGGGTGGACGTTAGCACGGCCGCCGTGGCAAGTGCGATCGATGTGTTTCGATTGCTGGTGCCGCAATGTCCGCTCGATCAACCAAGGTGCCTGAACGCTTCGGTCTCGACCACCTGGCGACGCCGATCGGGATTGCGCTGCTCGTCACCGACGCCGATGGCGTGTTGCGCGCGCTCGACTGGGAAGACTATGAGCACCGCATGCGCGATCTGCTGCGCCTGCACTATCGCGCGGTGGATCTGCGTGATCAGCCTGCGCCGTCGGACATGCGGACCGCACTGTCGCGCTATTTCGAAGGTGATCTCGGTCAGCTCCAGAGCATCGCATGGCGTATCGCCGGCACGCCGTTCCAGCAAAAAGTCTGGACCGCGCTCGCGCAGATCCCCGCCGGCACCACGATGAGTTACCGCGCGCTCGCCGCGAAGATCGACATGCCCAGGGCGATACGAGCCGTCGGCCACGCCAACGGCTCAAATCCGATCAGCGTGGTGCTCCCGTGCCATCGCCTGATCGGAGCGGACGGTTCGCTGGTGAAGTATGGTGGTGGCCTCGAGCGGAAGCGTTGGCTGCTGCGGCACGAGGGGGTGGAGGTTTAGGTCTTTCAATTCGTCATTCCGGGGCGCGCGTAGCGCGAACCCGGAATCCATCGGGCGACACCGACGGTACCGATAAATGGATTCCGGGTTCGCCGCTACGCGGCGCCCCGGAATGACGAGTGGAGAGAATCCCCCGAGCGTCCTACGCCGCCGGCTGAACCGCCTTGTCGCCGGCCATCACATGGGTCAGCGCGCTCTTGATCGCGGCCTGGCGCGTCGGCGCGTTGATCTGCGCGCCCAGCAGGTCGGTGACGTAGAACACGTCGCGCGCGCGCTCGCCGAAGGTCGCGACGTGGGCCGAGGCGATGTTGAGGTTGAGCTTGGAGATCGCGGTGGTCAGCTCGTAGAGCAGGCCGGGCCGGTCGAGCCCGGAGACCTCGATCACGGTGTAGCGATCGGACCATTGGTTGTTGATCGTCACCTCTGGTTCGATCACGAAAGGCTTCGCCTTGCTGCGCACGGTGCGCCGCGCCACCACTTCCGGCAGGCGCAGCTTGCCCTCCAGCACGTCCTCGATCATCTCGCCGATGCGCGTGGCGCGCCGTCCCTCGTCCTCGTCGCGGTCGTATTCGCGCGAGATCGAGATGGTGTCGAGCGCGCGGCCGTCGGTCGTGGTGTAGATCTGGGCATCGACGATGTTGGCGCCGGCCGAGGCGCAGGCGCCGGCGATGATCGACAGCAGCCAGGGATGGTCGGCGGCGAAGATCGTCAGCTCGGTGACGCCGCGCACCTCGTCGAAACCGACATTGATCGCGAGCTTGTGGCCGGCCTGCTCGCTGGAGCGGACGAAGCGGGCGTGCCGGATCTTGCGCGGCAGCTCGACCTTGAGCCAGTAGGCCGGATAGTGCCGGCCGATATAGGCGTCGAGCTCGTCGTTCGGCCATTCGGCGAAGGCCATGCGGAATTCGGCGTGCGCAGCGGCGAGGCGCTTGCCGCGGTCGACCTCCGAGAAGCCGCCGGTCAGCACCGGCTCGGTCTCGTAGTATAGCGAGCGCAAGAGCTGCGCCTTCCAGCCGTTCCACACGCCCGGCCCGACGCCGCGGATATCGGCGGTGGTCAGGATGGTCAAGAGCTTCATCTGCTCCACCGACTGCACCACGGCAGCGAAATTCTCGATGGTCTTGCGATCGGAGAGGTCGCGCGACTGCGCGACTGTGGACATCGTCAGGTGCTCCTCGATCAGCCAGGCCACGAGCTCGGTATCGGCCGGGCTGAAGCCGAGCCGCGGGCAGAGCCGCCGCGCCACCTTGGCGCCGGCGATGGAGTGGTCCTCGGGACGGCCCTTGGCGACGTCGTGCAGCAGTGTTGCGATGTAGATCACCGCGCGGTGCTCGGGCCGGGTCTTGCGGAACAGGTCGCTCGCCAGCGCGAACTCCTCGATGCCGCCGCGCTCGATGTCCTGCAGGAAGCCGATGCAGCGGATCAGGTGCTCGTCGACGGTGTAGTGATGATACATGTTGAACTGCATCATCGAGACGATCTTGCCGAAGGCGCGGATGAAATGGCCGAGTACGCCGGTCTCGTTCATCCGCCGCAGCACGATCTCGGCATTGTCGGAGGTCAGGATCTCCATGAACAGCCGGTTGGCCTCGGGATTTTCGCGCAAGCCCGCGTTGATCAGGCCGAGCGAGCGCGTCACGTCGCGCATCGCATCCGGATGGAAGGCGAGGTTGTTCTTCTGCGCGAGGCGGAAGATGCGGATCAGATTGACCGGGTCGTGCTTGAACACGTCGGGCGCGGCGACGTTGATGCGGTTGTTGTCGACGATGAAGTCGTCGCTGTCGGGGACGCGCCGCTTCACTGCGCTCGGTCGCAGCCGCGCCATCACCCGGCTCAGCACCGGCGCGGGCTTGGCCTGCTGGTCCTCGAGCTTGGCGCAGAGGATGGCGGTGAGGTTGCCGACTTCCTTGGCGACCAGGAAGTAGTGCTTCATGAAGCGCTCGACGTCCTGCATGCCCGGATGCGAGGTGTAGCCGAGACGTATTGCGATCTCGCGCTGGAGATCGAAGGAGAGGCGCTCCTCGGCGCGGCCACAGTAGAAATGCAGGTTGCAGCGCACCGACCAGAGGAAGTCGGCGCAGCGGCGGAAGCTGCGATATTCCTGCGCGTCGAACACGCCGCGCGCGACCAGCTCGTGGGTATCGCGGACGCGGTAGACGTATTTGGCGATCCAGAACAGTGTGTGCAGGTCGCGCAAGGCCCCCTTGCCGTCCTTGACGTTGGGCTCGACCAGATAACGCGACTGGCCGCCGCGGCGGTGGCGCTCCTCGCGCTCGGCGAGCTTTGCGGTGACGAATTCGGACGCGGTGCCCTGCACCACCTCCTTGTCGAAGCGCTCGACCAGCTCGTCATAGAGCGGCTTGTCGCCGGTGAGGAAGCGCGTCTCCAGGATCGCGGTGCGGATCGTCATGTCGCCGCGCGCCTGCCGGATCGATTCATCGACCGATCGGGTGGCGTGGCCGACCTTCAGCCCCATGTCCCAGAGGCAATAGAGAATGGCTTCGGCGACCTGCTCGCCCCAGGCGGTCTGCTTGTAGGGCAGGATGAAGAGCAGATCGATGTCCGATTCCGGCGCCATCAGCCCGCGGCCGTAGCCGCCGGTCGCGACCACCGCCATGCGCTCGGCGCCGCTCGGGATCGGCGAGCGGTAGAGATGGCGCGTCGCGGCCGAATACAGGATGCGGATGATCTCGTCCTGCACGTGGCACAGCCGCTCGGCGCAGCGGCGGCCGTGGCGGTCCTTCAGAAGGATCGCCTGGGCGGCGGCGCGCGCCGCGATCAGCTCCGCCTTGAGCAATAGCGCCATCGCCGTGCGGAACGCGTCCTCGCGCCCCTCGTGCTTCTCGGCAAGCGCATCGACCGCGGCGGTGATCCGCGCGGTATCGAAGCGCTCGTCCACCCCGGCCTTCTGCTCAGTCACGACGCTGTCCATATCTTACCGGATATAAGAGGTGACAGGCGCTGTCACGAGACATTCGCAAGGGACGACCGGCGAGTTTCGCCACGCAGATGAATCGGCTTCGATACCGATATCGGCGCCTGGGGTAACGTCATGAATGTGCTCAGATTTTTCTCCTGGATCCCGGCTGGTCATGACTGCCTCCACCAATCATGGGCTGACACAAAACCAATCGCGCTCTATACCGCTCGTCAATATCCCCGGGAGAGAACAAGATGGACGCTGCAGAGCTGCGCCAGATGCAGGCCCCGATCAAGGAGCGCTACAAGACCGATCCCAAGGCTGCGCTGATCACGCTGAAGGCCAAGGGCTCCACCGATAGCGAAGGCATCGCGTGCAAGGTCGAGACCGGCCGCGCTATCGCGATGGCCGGCCTGCATCCGGGCACAGGCGGTTCCGGCCTCGAGCTCTGCTCCGGCGACATGCTGCTCGAAGCCCTGGTCGCCTGTGCCGGCGTCACGCTGAAATCGGTCGCGACCGCGATCGAGGTGCCCTTGAAGACCGGCAACGTCTACGCCGAGGGCGATCTCGATTTCCGCGGCACGCTCGGCATCGACAAGGAGACCCCGGTCGGCTTCGCCGAGATCCGCCTGCGCTTCGAGGTCGACACGTCAGCGCCGCAGGACAAGCTCGATCTGCTGCTCAAGCTCACCGAGCGCTATTGCGTGGTCTACCAGACCATCAAGAACGGCCCGAAGGTTTCGGTATCGATGCAAAGGATGTGAGGGGCGAAGGCTGTCACTCCGCAATCGGTGTCGTCCCGGGGCGCGCTCTTTGGCGCGAGCCCGGGACCCATAACCCCAGGCCGTCGTGATTTCGGGCGGTCGTTGATCCAGCCTCCTTAAAGCATCGCGGCCTGTGGTTATGGATTCCGGGCTCGCGCTCCGCGCGCCCCGGAATGACGGACTGAGTAAATTCGGGATCAGCGCGTCGCTTGCCCGGCACAAAAACAAGAAATGTCCCTCGACCTCCACTTCCTCCTCTTCCTGCTCCTGCGCATGGCGATCGCGGCGGCGTTCGTGGTGACGGCATCGATCATCACCGAGCGCTCGGGACCCGTGATCGGCGCGCTGATCGCGACCCTGCCGGTCTCGGCCGGGCCGTCCTACGTCTTCCTTGCGATCGATCATGACGCCGCGTTCGTCGCCCAGGGCGCGCTGGCGAGCCTGCCGGTCAATGCGGCAACGATCTTGATGTGCCTCACTTACGTTGTGCTGTCGCAGCGGCACACTCTCGTGGTGAGTTGCGGAAGCGCTTTCGCGGTATGGATCGGGATGGCCTCGATTATCCGCCAGTTCGACTGGTCGCTCGCCGCGGGGCTCGCCGCCAATCTGATCGCGTTCGGGATCTGCATTCCACTGCTCGCGCGCTATCGCCATGCGAAGATGCCGCTGGTGACGCGCCGCTGGTACGATGTGCCGATGCGCGCTGCGCTGGTTGCGACCCTTGTCGCCATCGTGGTTTCGACATCGAGTTGGGTCGGCCCGCGCATCAGCGGCATCATTGCACTCTTTCCCGTGGTGTTCTCCAGCATCATGGTCATCCTGCATCCGCGCATCGGTGGACCGCCGACTGCTGCCGTGCTCGCCAACTCCGCCTGGGGCCTGCTCGGATTTGGCATGGCGATTGCGGTCCTGCACGTTGCAGTCGTGTGGTTCGGCTCCGTCGCCGGCTTGTGCCTCGCGCTCGCAACCTGCGTGGCCTGGAATCTGACGCTGTGGGGAATTGGACGGCGCGCCTTGCGTCGTGCGCGGCCGATGCCGTGAGACTACGGATTTGCGCGACGCGACGTCGCGCGAAGCCGATGTGGCCTGCTCAGATCAAACCGTTGAATGAGCGCCATCATTTCAAGTCCTGCCGTGCTGTTCCAGTGTGAGCTCCAGCGTCCTCGCGCGGAGGGCCACCCCCGTCGAATTCCCGACAGTAAAATTAGAACTTTGTTCGAGCTTTTGCCGTAGGAATCAGGCTGCTCGCTCGCTTCCGCAGCTGTTCGTACAAAACGTAACGGAGCTGCATCCAACTCAATCGGATCCGGGGGAGCGCGATTGGAATATGCCAGCACTGCTGCACGATCAGTTCCTTGATACCGGTGGGGACATCCCCTTCGGCTCAATTTCGAGATGGAGATTTCCTGATGTTCGGTCGCAAGTCCCACGGTGATGCACAAGCGCGGCTCGATGCCATCGGCCGTTCGCAGGCGATGATCGAATTCAACCTTGATGGGACGATCGTCACGGCCAACAAGAATTTCCTCGACGCACTCGGCTACCGGCTCGAGGAGATCCAGGGCAAGCATCACTCGATGTTCGTGCCGGCCGACCAGCGCGACAGCGCCGAGTACAAGGCGTTCTGGGCTGCATTGAACCGTGGCGAGTATCAGGCGCGCGAGTTCAAGCGGATCGCGAAAGACGGCCACGAGGTCTGGATCGAGGCATCCTACAATCCGGTGCTCGACGGCAACGGCAAGACGGTGATGGTCGCCAAGATTGCGACCGACATCACCGCGAAGAAGATCCGCAGCATGACGGACGCCTCCAAGATCGCTGCCATCAGCCGCGCCCAGGCCGTCATCGAGTTCAATCTCGACGGCACCATCGTCTCGGCCAACGAGAACTTCTGCAAGGCGCTAGGCTATTCGCTCGACGAGATCAAGGGCAAGCATCACAGCCTGTTCGTGGCCGACGGCGATCGCAACAGCCCGGCCTATCGCGAATTCTGGGCCGCGCTCAACCGCGGCGAATACCAGGCGGGCGAGTTCAAGCGCATCGGCAAGGGCGGCCGCGAGGTCTGGATCCTCGCCTCCTACAATCCGTTGCTCGACGAAAACGGCAAGCCGTACGGCGTGGTCAAGTTCGCGACCGACGTCACCGCGGAGAAGCTGAAGAATGCCGATCTCGCCGGCCAGATCGCGGCGATCGACAAGGCCCAGGCCGTGATCGAGTTCAACATGGACGGCACGATCATCACCGCCAACGCCAACTTCCTCGGCGCGCTCGGCTATTCGCTGGCCGAGATCAAGGGCCGCCACCACAGCATGTTCGTCGAGCCCTCCGAGCGCGACGGCGCCGGCTATCGCGAGTTCTGGGCCGCGCTCAATCGCGGCCAGTACCAGGCTGCCGAATACAAGCGCATCGGCAAGGGCGGCAAGGAGGTCTATATCCAGGCCTCCTACAATCCCATCCTCGATCTCAACGGCAAGCCGTTCAAGGTCGTCAAATACGCCACCGACGTCACCAAGCAGGTCCTGGTTCGCATGGGCAACGAGCGCGTGCGCGGCATGATGGAATCGGTCGCCGCCGGCTCAGAGGAGCTCAACGCCTCGGTGCGGGAGATCTCCGAGGCCATGACCAAGTCGCGCGAGACCGCGATGGGCGCGGTCGAGCAGGTCGGCGCCGCCGACGCGCAGGCCCAGCGCCTCACCGAGGCCGCGCAGGCGATGAGCGGCATCGTCGAGATGATCAACAACATCACCGGGCAGATCAACCTGCTCGCGCTCAACGCCACCATCGAGTCGGCGCGCGCGGGCGAGGCCGGCCGCGGCTTCGCGGTGGTCGCCTCCGAAGTCAAGAGTCTCGCCAACCAGGCCAAGCAGGCGACCGACAAGATCGGTCAGGAGATCGGCAGCCTCAACAGCATCTCCGGCGACGTCGTCAGCGCGCTCGGCTCGATCAAGCAGGCCATCAACAATGTCAGCGAGTACGTGACCTCGACCGCCGCCGCGATCGAGGAGCAGAGCACGGTGACCAACGAGATGTCGACCAGCATGCAGCGCGCCGCCGCGGAAGCCGCGGCGATCGCGGCGAGGGGGTAGGCCGGGCTCGGAATTGTAGGGTGGGCAGAGGCGCGCTCTTTGCGCTCCGTGCCCACCATCTCTCCCCGATCGCTTCATGGAGCGGTGGGCACGCTCCGCTTCGCCCACCCGACGGCACCATCACTGCTTCGGCAGCTTCGCCTTCAGCGCATACAGAGTATCGAGCGCCTCGCGCGGCGACATCTCGTCGGGGTGCAGCGCCTTCACCGCCTCCATCAGCAGCTCCGCTTCGCTCGGCGGCGCGGCTTCAGTGGCGGCGCGTGAGGGCACTGCGAACAGCGGCAGATCGTCCACCAGGGCTCGCGCGGTCTGGCCGCGATCCTGCGCCTCCAGCTTGGAGAGCACCGATTTGGCGCGCGTGATCACCGCCGGCGGCAGGCCGGCGAGTTTCGCCACCTGGATGCCGTAGGAGCGGTCGGCCGAGCCCGGCAGCACCTCGTGCAGGAACACGACGTTACCCTGCCATTCCTTCACCCGCACCGTGGCGTTGAACATGCGCGGCAGCTTGGCCGCGAGCGCAGTCAGCTCGTGATAATGCGTCGCGAACAATGTGCGGCAGCGGTTGCTCTCGTGCAGGTGCTCGATCGCGGCCCAGGCGATCGAGAGGCCGTCGAAGGTCGCGGTGCCGCGGCCGATTTCATCCAGGATCACGAGCGAGCGCTCGCCGGCCTGGTTCAGGATCGCCGCGGTCTCGACCATCTCCACCATGAAGGTGGAGCGGCCGCGGGCGAGATCATCGGCGGCGCCGACGCGCGAGAACAGGCGGTCGACGATGCCGATCCGCGCGCGCGTGGCCGGCACGAAGCTGCCGATCTGGGCCATCAAGGCGATCAGCGCGTTCTGGCGCAGGAAGGTCGATTTACCGGCCATGTTGGGACCGGTGAGCAGCCAGAGCTGGCCTGACTTCTGCGCCGGCGCGGGAGAGAGGTCACAGGCATTGGCGATGAACGGCTCGCCGTTGCGCTTGAGCGCCTGCTCGACCACGGGATGGCGGCCGGCCTCGATGGCAAAGCTGAGCGAGCCGTCGACCTCGGGCCGCACATAGTTCTCGTCGACGGCGAGCTTGGCCAGTGACGTCGCGACGTCGAGCAGTGCAAAGCCTTGCGCGGCAGTGCGCAGATCGTCGCTGATCGCGAGCGCCTTGGCGCAGAGCCGCTCGAAGATCTCGAGCTCGAGGCCGAGCGCGCGGTCGCCGGCATTGGCGATCTTGGCCTCGATCTCCCCTAACTCGGCGGTGGTGAAGCGCACCTGTCCCGCCAACGTCTGGCGATGGATGAAGGTCGCGTTCAGCGGCGGCGACATCAGCCTGTCGCCGTGCTGGGCGGTGACCTCGACGAAATAGCCGAGCACGTTGTTGTGCCGGATCTTGAGACCCTTCACGCCGGTTTGGTCGGCGTAACGGGCCTGCATCGAGGCCACGACCAGACGCGAGGCATCGCGCAGGTTGCGCGCTTCGTCGAGCGCGGGCTCGTAGCCCTGGCGCACGAAGCCGCCATCGCGCTTGATCAGCGGCAGCTGCTCGTCGAGCGCGCTGGCGAACTCGGATGCGAGCGCGCGCGACGGTCTTTGCAGCGCCGCCATCACCGCCGCGATTTCCTGCGGCGGCTGATCCATTTCGGCGAGCCGCGTCAGCACCTGGTCGGCGGCGATGATGCCGTCGCGGATGCCGGCGAGGTCGCGCGGCCCGCCGCGGCCGACCGAGAGTCTGGCCAGAGCGCGCGACATGTCGGGCGCGCCGCGCAGGATGCTGCGGATGTCCTCGCGCGCGGCGGAATCGGCCACGAAGGCGCTGACAGCGTCTAACCGCCGGGCGATCGCCGGCGCATCGGTCAGCGGCGCGGCCAGACGCTGCGCGAGCAGGCGGGAGCCTGCCGAGGTCACGGTGCAGTCGATGGCGTCGAGTAGCGAGCCGCGGCGTTCACCGGCGAGGGTGCGCGTCAGCTCGAGATTGGCGCGCGTGGCCGGGTCAATCGCCATGGTCGCGCCCGAGGCTTCGCGCGCGGGCGGCGACAGCGGCGGATGCTTGCCGACCTGGGTGCGGTCGACATAGGTGACGGCGGCGGCCGCGGCGGTGGCTTCGAGGCGCGTCAGCTGCGCCAGCCCGTCCATGGTCGCGACGGCAAAATAGTCGCAGAGGCGCTTCTCGGCAGTGGCGCCGTCGAAGACGTCGCGGGTCAGCGGCGTCACGGCCGGCAGCTCGCGCAAGGTCTGGCCGAGCTCGTTGTCGCCAAAGAGCGCGTCGGTGACGATCGCCTCGTTCGGGTTGATGCGCGCCAGCGTCGCGGCGAGCTCGCCGCCGGAGACCTCGGTGACCATGAATTCGGCCGTCGAGATGTCGATCCAGGCAAGGCCGAAGCGGTCGCCGCCGGCGGAGGAGCGGGCGCGCGCGATCGCCAGCAGGTAATTATTGGCACGCGCGTCCAGCAGCGTGTCCTCGGTCAGCGTGCCCGGCGTCACCAGCCGCACCACGCCGCGGCGCACCACGCTCTTGTTGCCGCGCGCTTTCGCAGCCGCGGGATCCTCGGTCTGCTCGCACACCGCGACCCGGTGCCCGGCGTTGATGAGACGATGCAGATAATCCTCTGAGCGCTCGACCGGCACGCCGCACATCGGGATATCCGCGCCCTGGTGCTTGCCGCGCTTGGTCAGGACGATGCCGAGCGTCTTTGAAGCGATCTCGGCATCCTCGAAGAACAATTCGTAGAAGTCGCCCATCCGGTAGAACAGCAGCAAGCCCTGATGCGCTGCCTTGATCTCCAGATACTGCTCCATCATCGGCGTGACGCGCGCGGCAGCCTCGGCCTGCGGCGCGGGCGGTTCGTCGGCGGGCGGAACTTGTATCGGCTGTTGCATCGTCATGGGCGGCGCAACCTACAAAATTTCGGTACCTCCTCCTATCGCTTAGGCCGGGAAGCGGAGGTTTTCCACGTTGTCCGTGTAGCGGAAGCGGCTAGCACATTTTCCGCTGTCATTCCGGGATGCGCCGGAACGGCGCATCCCGAAATCCATCGGGCCGCACGTCACGCCGCCAAATGGATTCCGGGTTCGCGCAAAATGGCGCGCCCCGGAATGACGCCTGCCCCGCGAAACCGTCAATTGACCTGCCGCGGGTGCCCTCCTAAAACTCCGCCGACATTGAAGAATTTGGCCGGATCGCGGCATTCAGGGAGAACAACGATGCGTGACGTCTTTATCTGCGATGCCGTGCGGACCCCGATCGGCCGTTTCGGCGGCTCACTCGCCAAGGTGCGCGCCGACGATCTCGCCGCCGCCCCGATCAAGGCGCTGATGGCCAAGCACCCCAATCTCGACTGGGCGCAGGTGGACGAGGTGTTCTTCGGCTGCGCCAACCAGGCCGGCGAGGACAATCGCAACGTCGCGCGCATGGCGCTGCTGCTGGCGGGCCTGCCGGATTCGGTTCCCGGCCAGACTCTGAACCGGCTCTGCGCCTCGGGCCTCGATGCGGTCGGCGCCGCGGGCCGCGCCATCCGCTCCGGCGAGATCGAGTTCGCCATTGCCGGCGGCGTCGAGTCGATGACCCGCGCGCCGTTCGTGATGGGCAAGGCGCAGGAGGCCTTCTCGCGCTCGGCCGAGATCTTCGACACCACCATCGGCTGGCGCTTCATCAATCCGCTGCTGAAGGCGCAGTACGGCGTCGACGCCATGCCGGAGACCGGCGAGAACGTCGCTGAGGAGTTCCAGGTCTCGCGCGCCGACCAGGACGCTTTCGCCATCCGCTCGCAGCAGCGCGCAGGCGCCGCGATCGCCGCCGGCTATTTCGCGGAGGAAATCACGCCCATCACCATTCCCGGCGGCAAGGCCGGCCCGATCACCATCGATAAGGACGAGCACCCGCGCCCCGAGACCACGCTGGAAGGTCTCGCCAAGCTGAAGCCGATCGTGCGCAATCCCGGCACCGTCACGGCCGGCAATGCCTCCGGAGTCAATGACGGCGCCGCTGCCATGATCCTGGCCTCGGAGGCCGCGGTCAGGAAGCACGGCCTGACGCCGCGGGCACGCATCCTCGGGCTCGCCTCGGCCGGCGTGCCGCCGCGGATCATGGGCATCGGCCCGGTGCCGGCGACCCGCAAGCTGATGGAACGGCTGGCTAAGAAGATCAGCGATTTCGACCTGATCGAGCTGAACGAAGCTTTCGCTTCGCAAGGCATCGCCTGCATGCGCCAGCTCGGCGTCGCCGATGACGCCGATTTCGTCAATCCGCATGGCGGCGCCATCGCGCTTGGCCATCCGCTCGGCATGAGCGGCGCCCGCCTCGCGCTCACTGCCGTGCACGGCATGGAGAAGCGCGGCGGCAAGCTCGCGCTCGCCACCATGTGTGTCGGTGTCGGCCAGGGTGTCGCCGTCGCGATCGAGAAGGTGAATTGACGAGACGCGTAGCGTCTCGTCATCCCGGGGCTTGGTGCCCGGACTCTTCATGCCCGGGCTTGTCCCGGGCATCCACGTTTTTGGTGCTGTGAGAAGATCGTGGATGGCCGGGACAAGCCCGGCCATGACGAAAGTGAGAGGACCGTACCATGATCATCGAGCGCGAGAAGGACGTCACGGCCGCGGCCCTGGCGGTGATGGAGCGGACGTCCGATCCGCGGCTGCGCGAGATCATGGTGTCGCTGGTCAAGCATTTGCACGCCTTCGTCCGCGATGTCCGCCTGACCGAGAAGGAGTTCCGCGATGCCACGGCGATCGTGGCCGAGCTCGGCAAGCTGACCACCGACACGCATAACGAAGTCGTGCTGATGGCGGGGTCGCTCGGCGTCTCCTCGCTGGTGTGCCTGCTCAACAACGGCGATCAGGGCAATACGGAGACCGATCAATCATTGCTCGGGCCGTTCTGGCGGTTGAATTCGCCCCGAGTCGAGAATGGCGGATCGATCGTGCGCTCGCAGACACCGGGAGCCACGCTGTTCGTCAGCGGCCGCGTCGTCGATCAGGATGGCCGGCCCGTCGCCGGTGCCGAGGTCGATGTCTGGCACGCTTCGCCGGTCGGCCTCTACGAGAATCAGGACCCCGAGCAGGCCGACATGAACCTGCGCGGCAAGTTCAGGACCGATTCCGACGGGCGCTTTTCCTTCCGCTCGGTGATGATGATCGGCTATCCCATTCCGACCGATGGTGTCGTCGGCCGCCTGCTCGCGGCGCAGGCCCGCCACCCCTATCGTCCCGCGCATCTGCATGCCCTGATCTTCAAGCCGGGATTCAAGGTGCTGATCTCGCAGGTCTATGATCCCAGCGACCCCCATATCGACAGCGACGTGCAGTTCGGTGTGACGCAAGCGCTGATCGGCAAGTTCGTGCGCCACGATACGCCGCATCCGACGGCGAAGGACGCCTCGTTGCCTTGGTATTCGCTCGACCATACCTACCGGCTCGAGGCCGGAGAGGCCGTGCTTCCGCGTGCGCCGATCAGGTAGCAGCGGCCGGCTGCCATGCGCGGGAACGCCGCCAAACCGGCTTTCCCAAATTAGTTATATCCTATAATGATTGGCGGAAGAGTTGGCCGGCCGGACCGAAAACGGCCGGGGAGGAGTTCGCCAATGACATTCATCTATCCCACCGGCAGCAACGCGGCGCATCCGCTGCCGCTGTCGCCCGACTACAAGAGCTCGATCAAGCGCGCGCCGAACAAGCCCTTGATTCCGATGCCCCATACGCTGTCGGAGCTGACCGGGCCGGTCTACGGCCACGAGACCGTGCGCGAGGGCGACAACGACCTCACCCGCCAGCACGCGGGCGAGCCGCTCGGCGAGCGCATCATCGTGCATGGCCATGTGCGCGACGAGGACGGCCGCGGCGTGCCGAACTCGCTCGTCGAGATCTGGCAGGCCAATTCCTGCGGCCGTTACGTTCACGTCCGCGATCAGCATCCGGCGCCGCTCGATCCGAATTTCACCGGCGCGGGCCGCACCGTGAGCGATGCGTCCGGCTATTATCGCTTCGTGACGATCAAGCCCGGCGCCTATCCTTGGGGCAATCACCACAACGCCTGGCGGCCTGCGCACATTCATCTGTCGGTGTTCGGCCATTCCTTCGTCACGCGCCTGGTGACGCAGATGTATTTCCCGAACGACCCGTTGTTCGCGTTCGACCCGATCTTCAACTCGGTGCCGGACGAGAAGGCGCGGGCGCGGATGGTCTCGTCGTTCGACTTGGAGAATACCCAGCCCGAATGGGCGCTGTGCTACCGCTTCGACATCGTGCTGCGCGGCAAAGACGCCACCCCCATGGAGAGCCATTAAGTGCAAGAGTCCGCGAAGCCCGACGGGATCACCCCATCGCAGACGGTCGGTCCGTTCTTCAAATACGGCCTGACGCCGACCGGCGAGTACGCCTGGAACGACGCGTTCACCAATTCGACGCTGACGCCCGATGTCACCGGCGATCGCATCCGCATCGAGGGCCGGGTGTTCGATGGCGACGGCGTGGCCGTCCCCGATTGCATGCTGGAGATCTGGCAGGCGGATGCGCAGGGCCGCTTCGCCGATCCCCAGGACAAGCGCGCGCTGCCGAATGCGAGCTTCCGCGGCTTTGCCCGCTGTGGCACCGACAAGGACGGCAACTATTCTTTCGAGACCATCAGGCCGGGCGCGGTGCCGGATCCCGCGGGCAAGCCGCAGGCGCCGCACATCCTGGTTGCGGTGTTTGGCCGCGGCATGCTCAGGCATCTCTACACCCGCATCTATTTCAACGACGAGGCCGGCAACGCCGCCGATCCCGTGCTGGCGCTGGTGCCTGCCGACCGCCGCGCCACGATCACTGCGGTCCGCGAGGCCGGCAAACCGGTCTACCGGCTCGACCTGCACCTGCAGGGCGACAACGAGACGGTGTTCTTCGACGTATGAGGGCAGGGCGTGCCGGGGAGGCCTGCTCCTCGGCACACATATCTCATTCGGCGCATCGGAGCCGGTGCTGCGTTGCCGCATCAGACTCGAACGTTGAATTTGCGCGGTTGTGCGTCAGCCTCGCTGACTCAATACCGATGACTTGACGCCTAATCTCCGTATTCATGCGGGGTTCGTGAAATACAATTCCGGCGCGAATCAATCCCGTATTTACCGTAGTCGTCTAGGGTGGCCGCAGTTTCGACGCCGACCTGGATTGTTTCATGAAATTTCGTCTGTCCTTGTCCTCTGCGATCGTCGCGTTTGGCGTCGTTCTCGCCATTGGTTTCGCCGCCGTTGTTTCGACCAGCCTGTACGCCCTAAAAGAGCTCAAGGTCGGCGGTCCGCTCTATTCCGACATAAAGCTCGGCAACGACCTCATCGCCGACATCCTGCCGCCGCCCGAATACATCATCGAAGCTTATCTCGAGGCGACGCTGGCCATGCGCGAGCCGGATCAGCTGGCGGCCCACGGCGAGCGTCTGGTCCAGCTCCGCAAGGACTACGACGAGCGCAAGGCGTTCTGGGTCTCCTCGAGCCTCTCGGCCGACCTCAAGACCGCGCTGGTGTCGAAATCCGATGCGGAGGTGCAGAAATTCTGGAAGGCATCGGATCAGCTTCTGCTCGCCCTCAAGGCCAAGGACGCGGCGGCTTCCGAGCGCGTCTATGCGCAGCTCAAGGCGGCCTATACCGCGCACCGCGCCGTCATCGACAGCATCGTCGAGAGTGCCAACAAGCGGAATGCCGCCATGGAGAAGCTGGCCGCGGACCGCGACAGCGCGATGCTCTATATCCTCCTCGGCGTCTCCATCGCCGTCCTCGCCTTCGTTACCGCCGGCCTGCTGGGTGTTGCCCTCGGCGTGGTGCGCCCGATCGTGCGCATGACGGACACGATGCAGAAGCTCGCGACGGGCGATCTCGCCGCCGACATTCCGTTCGCCCAGCGCCAGGACGAGGTCGGCTCGATGGCGGGCGCGCTTGTGGTGTTCAAGCAGGCGGCGGTCGAGAACTCCCGTCTGCGCGAGGAGCAGTTGCGGCAGGAGCAGGCGGCGGCGCTTGCCAAGCGCTCCGCCCTGCATCAGATGGCCGAAACGGTCGAACGCGAGACCGGCCGCTCGGTCGATACCGCGACCGCGGCGACGCAGGGCGTGGAGCAAGCCGCTTCCGGCCTCTCTGAGATCGCAAAGTCGCTCTCTGCGCAGTCGCAAGCCGTGGCGGCGGCCTCGACCCAGGCGCTCGGCAGTTCGCAGGCCGTCTCCGCTGCGGCCGAAGAGTTGAGCGCCTCGATCCGCGAGATTACCAGCCAGGTCGCGCGGACCAGCAGCGTCACCAAATCGGCCGTCGCCGGCCGCGAGCAGGCGCGTTCGACCATTCAGGCGCTGGCCGGATCGGTGAAGAAGATCGCGGAGGTCTCCGACCTCATCGGCGGCATCGCAGGCCAGACCAACCTCCTCGCGCTCAACGCGACAATCGAGGCGGCGCGCGCCGGCGAGGCCGGCCGCGGCTTCGCGGTGGTTGCCGCCGAAGTGAAATCGCTGTCCGACCAGACCGCCAAGTCCACCGAGGAGATCGGGCGGCTGATTGCCGAGATCCAGACCTCGACGCAGGCCGCGGTCGACGCCGTCGAGGCCATGGGAGGCCACATCATCGAGATCGACGGCGTGGCGACCTCGGTCGCTGCCGCGATGGAAGAGCAGGATGCCGCGACCCGGGAGATCACGCGGTCGATCTCCGAATCGGCCTCCGCCGCACAGGAGGTCTCGGCCAAGATCGGCGACGTCAGCCGCGATGCCGCCTCCGTCAACCAGCGCGCCGCGGATGTGAGGCAGGCGATCACCGGGATGGCGGCCAATCTCGAGCAGCTGCGGTCGGTCGTGGTCAGGACCGTCCGCGAATCGACCGCGGCCGCTTGACCGGACGCCAGCCGCCGTTGGTGCCCGGGATTGTGATCGTGCAGTATGACGGGGACAGGGGCATCCTGGTTCATGACATCTCCACAATTGCCGGCGGTCGTTGAGCCCGCCCGACTGACGGCCGCGCTGCGCCGGGGCGGCGCGCTGGATGCAGGCGCCGTCCGCGAGGTGAAGGTGCTGCATCAGCGCGATACAGTGGTGTCGCATATCGTCAGGCTCGGGCTGCGCTATGTCGGCGAGTCCGCCGGTGCTCCGCAGTCGCTGATCCTCAAGACTCCCAATGCCGCTTTCGCCGCGAGCCTCGCCAATGGCGGTCGGCGCGAGGTGGACTATTACACGCAGCTGGTGCCGCAGATGCCGGCGGGACTCGCGCCGCGCTGCTTTGACGGACATTTCGACGAGGACGGCCCCACCTGGCATCTGCTGTTGGAGGATCTCACCGACAGCCACGAGATCGCGACAACCTGGCCGGTGCCGCCGGCGCGCGAGCAGACGTTCGCCATCGTCACCACGCTCGCACGCTGGCATGCAGCCTGGTGGGACCATCCGAGCCTCGGCGAGACCCTCGGCACCTGGGCCAGCGTGGAGGACAGCGCGCAACGCATGGAGACGTTCGCGGGGCATTACGACCGCTTTGCCGATCTTCTCGGCGATCGCCTCAGCGAAGAGCGGCGGATCCTCTACCGTCGGCTCATCGATCAGGCGGAGCGGCTGTCCCAGCGTTACCATTCACGCCGCCACCTCAGCATCACGCATGGCGACGCCCATGTCTGGAATTTCCTGCTGCCGCGTACGGGCGTCGATGACACCGTGCGCATCTTCGATTTCGATCTCTGGAGCATCAACGTTCCGACCCACGACCTCGCCTACATGATGGCGATGCATTGGTATCCGGAACGCCGGCAGGCGCTCGAACGGCTGCTGCTCAATCTCTACCACGACACGCTGGTCGAGAGCGGCATCACCGGCTACACGCGCGGCGCGCTCGACCGCGACTATCGCTGGGCGGTGCTCTGGCAGATCATGCGGCCGGTCTGGCAGTGGAGCATCAACATCCCGCCGCTGATCTGGTGGAACAATCTGGAGCGGGCGTTTGCGGCCGTGGATGATTTGGGCTGCGAGGAGCTGCTATAGCGGGCGCTCCGATGCCGATGTCGTCCCGGACAAGCGCGCCCAAAGCGCGAGCCGATCCGGGACCCATACTCCCGGAATGCAGTCGTGTTGCGAAAGTGATAACTCCGGGTGCCCGCATCTGCCGGTGGCTATGGGTCCCGGATCTGCGCTGACGCTTGTCCGGGACGACAGCGGAGGTTGTCGATCGAGCGTGTCTACTCCATCACCGCATGCTCCGGCCCCGCCGCCTGCTTGCGCAGCGTGGCTTTGGTCGAGCCGATCAGCAAAGCGAGCGGGATGGTGCAGAGGATGAAGAGCATCACCAGCTGGTAGTCGTGCGCGAAGGCGATGATCTGCGCCTGCACGTTGACCATTCTGTCGGCCATGGCGCGGCCGGTGTCGGTCGACAGATTGATGATGCCGCTGACGCCGGGCATCTGCAGTGCGTGGTTGAACGGGTTGATGTGCTCGGACAGGATCGCGTAGGTCCATCGCGTGCCTTGCGTCAATTGCGCGATGACGACGGAAATGCCGACCGAGCTCGCGACGTTGCGCATCAGGGTCAGCATCGCGGTGCCGTCGGTGCGCAGCTCGTTCGACAGCGTCAGGAACGCCACGGTCGAGAGCGGCACGAAGACGAGGCCGAAGCCAAAACCCTGGATGACGCTGACGGTGACGATCTCCGGCACCTGGGTCAGATCGGTCCAGCCGGTCATCTGGAACAGCGAGCCCGCCGTTAGCGTCAGGCCGCAGATGATCAGCGTGCGCGCCTCGATATAACGCATCATGCGGCCGACCAGCATCATGGCGAAGAAGGTGCCGATGCCGCGGGTCGCCAGCAGCAGGCCGGCGGTGATGATGGGATAGCCGATCACGTTCTGCATGTAGGGCGAGGCGAGTGCCATGGTCGAGAACAGGACGAGCCCCATCACGATCATGAACAGGCAGCCGGTGACGAAGTTGCGGTCCCGGAACAGGGCGAAGCGGATGAACGGGGTCGAGGTCGTGAAGGAATGCGCGAGGAAGAAGTAGAACGCGACGGCCGAGACGATGAACTCGGCGAGGATCTCGTTCGATTCCAGCCAGCCCAATTGCTCGCCGCGGTCGAGCGCGAGCTGCAGCGCGCCGATCGCAACCGCCAGCGCGGCGAAACCGAACCAGTCGAATCTGAGGCTGATGTTCTTCTCGGTCTCGTCCATGAAGACGATCAGCCCGAGCACGGTGATGATGCCGAACGGCAGGTTGACGAAGAAGACCCAGTGCCAGGAATAGGTCTCGGTGAGCCAGGCGCCGAGCGAGGGGCCCATGATCGGGCCCATCATCACGCCCATGCCCCAGATCGCCATCGCCTTGGCGCGTTCCTGAAGCGTGTAATAGTCGAGCATGACCGATTGCGACAGCGGCACCAGCGCTGCGCCGAACACGCCCTGCAGCAGGCGGAACAGCACCATCTGGTTGATGTCCTGCGCGAGGCCGCACAGCACCGACGCCATGGTGAAGCCGGCCGCGCAGATGATGAAGATGCGCTTGCGGCCGAAGCGATTGGCGATCCAGCCCACCGGCGCCGTCATGATCGCGGCGGCGACGATGTAGGAGGTCAGCACCCAGTTGATCTGGTCCTGCGAGGCCGACAGCGTGCCCTGCATGTAGGGCAGCGCGACGTTGGCGATGGTGGTGTCCAGCGCCTGCATGATGGTCGCGGTCATGGCGCAGATCGTCACCATGTTCCGGCGCAGGCCGGGGACCATCAGGCTGCCGGACATCGTGCCAATCCTTATTCTTTATCCTGGCCCGCGGTCGCGGACAGGCCGAGCAGGCCGGCGAGCGAGCGCCGATGGCCGGTGTCGATGGTGGCGTAGACGCTCATGCCGGCCTTCAGCTTCCGCACATATTTGTCGGTCTCGTCGAAATAGATGCGGATCGGCACGCGCTGCACCACCTTGACGAAATTGCCCATGGCGTTCTGCGGCGGCAGGATCGCGAATTGCGCGCCGGTGCCGGGCGAGAGCGAGCCGATCTTGCCCTTGAAGACATGGTTCGGGAACGCGTCGACCTCGAGCGTGACGGACTGGCCTTCGGTGACATAGGTGAGGTCGCTCTCCTTCGGATTGGCGTCGACCCAGGGATGGGCGATGTCGATGATGGAGAACACCGGCGTGCCGGCGGGCACATAGCGGCCGAGCTGAATCTGCTCGACCTGCGTCGCCACTCCATCCATCGGCGCGCGCAGCACGGTGTGGTCGAGGTTGCGCTGCGCGTCATCCAGCTTGGCTTTTGCCTGAGCGTAGGGCGGGAATTGCTCGAGCGGCAGGTCGGGGTTGCCGAGCAACTGGGTCTTTGCGTTGGAGAGCTGCTGCTTGATGTATTGCGCCTGCGCCCCGGCGGTGACCAGCGCATTCGAGGCGTTGTCGAGGTCGAGCTGCGAGCCGAAATTGTTCTTCACCAGCGCCTGCTTGCGCTCGACGTCGCGCTGCTTCAGATCGATGCCCTGCTGGGCGAGGCCCAGCATGTCGCCATAAATCTTGATGTTGGCGACGAGGTTGTCATAGGTCGTGCGCGCCTGCGCGAGCTGCGCCTTGGCCTCCTCCACCGCCAGGCGGAACGGAACAGGGTCGATCTCGAACAGTTCGTCGCCCCGCTTGACTGACTGGCCTTCCTTCACGATCACTTTCAGGATCTTGCCGGAGATGTCGGGCGTCACCAGCACCTTCTGTGCGCCGACATAGGCATCGTCGGTGCCGACATAGCGGCCCCCATGCAGATAGAAGGTGACGCCGCCGATGGCGACAATGACAGGCAGCACGACCAGGAGCAGGAAACGGCGATAGCGGCGCAGGCCCGCCAGCAGGCGGCGGCGCGGATCGGTGCCGGCCTTCTTGGTCGGCTTGCCGCTGTCGCTCTTCTGCTCGGGCTGCAACTTGACGACCTGATCAGCCATGGCGCTGCTCCTTGCGTGCTTGCTCCGCGCCGGATGCCTGGATCGCGGTTCGCACGTTTTCCTTGATGGTTTCGAGCTGGGTGAGGAGGCGATGTGCATCCGCCGGATTGATGCCGTCGAGTGCGTTCGCCGTCAGCTCCGACTTCAGGCCGCTCATGCGGCCGAGCAATTGCCGCCCGGCCTTCTTAAGGTACAGGCGCTTGACCCGGCGATCCGAAGCGTCGCTGCGGCGCTCGATCCAGTCATTGTCGCAGAGCTTGTCGATCAGCCGCGTCAGCGTGATCGGCTGCATCTCCAGGAGCTCGGCGAGCTCGGACTGCTTCATGCCCTCGCTGCGCTCCACCTTGGCCAGCACCGCCCATTGCGCCCGGGTGATGCCGAAGCGCGACGCCTCCTTGTCGGCATAGACGCGCAAGAGGCGATAGAGCTCACCGAGCGTGAACAGGAAATTCTGGTCAACCGACCCGCGGCTCATGAGCGTCGTCTCCAATAAGCTTGGATATTATAAGCAAGCTTATGATTTTTCACGGGCCGGTGGCGCGGTGCTGTCCCGCGGGAGGAGCATGGCTGGCAGCCGGACGGCTCGTCGTGCTTTGGGTTCCCCCGCCGAAATGCTAGAAGACGGCGACATGAGCCTCGCAAAGCCGGCATTCCCCGCGCCTGACCATGATCACGGCCGCTGCACCGCGGACGCGCTCGCGCATGCCGAGGTGGTCTGCCAGCAGCGAGCGCAGAAATTCACGCCGATCCGCCGCCAGGTGCTGAGTGCTTTGCTCTCCAGCCACCGCCCGCTCGGCGCCTACGAGATCATCGACGAGCTCGCCAAGTCGATGGCGCGGCCGGCACCGATCACGATCTATCGTGCGCTTGATTTCCTGATGGCCAACGGCCTCGTGCATCGCATCGAAAGCCGCAACGCCTATCTCGCTTGCGCAGCCCACGACCACGATTCGACCTCCGCGGTGGCGTTCCTGATCTGCGAGCGCTGCGGCCTCGTCGGCGAGATCTCCTCGGCGTCCTTCGCCAAGGACCTCAACGCCGCCGCGCGCAGCTCAGGCTTCGCGCCAAAGCTGTCTGTGGTGGAGATCACGGGCGTCTGCACGCATTGTCAGAAAATGTCTTGAAGCAACAACGGCGCAAAGCCGGATTTTTGGGAAGAAATGTCCGCACCTCAAGCCATACCGTCCGCCGGCCGTCCCCTCAGTGCCGGCGCCATCGCCCTGATGCTCATGCTGTGCCTGACCTGGGGATTCAACCAGATCGCGGTGAAGCTGGTGCTGCCGGACATTCCGCCGATGCTCCAGGCCACCATCCGCTCGATGGGCGCGCTGCCGGTGCTGTTCCTCATCGGCACCTTTCGCGGTGTCAAATTCTTCGAGAATGACGGCACCTGGAAGCCGGGCCTGATCGCCGGGCTGATGTTCGGCATCGAATTCGTGTTGATCTTCCAGGGGCTGCACTTCACGTCTGCTTCCCGTGCGGTGGTGTTCCTCTACACCGCGCCGTTCTTCGTGGCGCTCGGCTCCTACCAGGTGCTCGGCGAGCGTCTCGGCGCCTCGCAATGGCTCGGCCTTGCCATCAGCTTTGCCGGCGTGGCGCTTGCGATCGGCGTGCCCCAGCCCAATGTCGATTCGCAGGTTCTGCTCGGCGATCTCATGATCGTCGGGGGCGCCGCGTTGTGGGCCGCGACGACGCTGGTTGCCAAGGGCACGCGGCTGCGCTTCGCCGCGCCCGAGAAGGCCCTGGGTTATCAGGTCGCGACCTCGATCCCGATCCTGGGGCTGGCGGCCTGGCTGTTCGGCGAATCCATCACCCACACTCCGTCGCCGCTGTCGCTCGGCCTGATGGCGTTCCAGGCGATCTGGGTGGTCGGAACCACGTTCACGCTTTGGTTCGCGCTCGTGAAGGCCTATTCGGCCAGCAAATTGTCCGCTTTTACCTTCATCACCCCTTTGTTTGGCGTGGTGGGTAGCTATTTCATCATGCATGACACCCTGAGCCTGACATTCGGGGCCGCAGCGGTCCTTGTAATTGCTGGGCTTTTTCTGGTTAACCGTCCCAGCCCATCGGTTGCGGCGCCGCGCGATGCATTGCTGAACGTCACCAAAACCTGATATTTGGACCACCATGAACAAGCTCGAAAACCCTCTCGATTCAGACATTGCGGGCCCGGCGCCCCGGCACCGGACCACCCAGGTCAAGGTCGGCAACGTCGCCGTGGGCGGCGGTGCGCCGATCGTCGTGCAGTCGATGACCAACACCGATACCGCCGATGTCGAAGGCACCATCGCCCAGGTCGCAGCGCTCGCGCGCGCCGGCTCCGAGATGGTCCGCATCACCGTGGACCGCGAGGAGGCCGCAGCCGCCGTTCCGCACATCCGCGACGGCCTCGCCAAGCGCGGTATCACCACGCCCTTGATTGGCGACTTCCACTATATCGGCCACAAGCTGCTCGCGGCCTATCCGGCCTGTGCGGAAGCACTGGCCAAATACCGCATCAATCCCGGCAATGTCGGCTTCAAGGACAAGCGTGACACCCAGTTCGCCGACATCATCGAGATCGCGAACAAGAACAACAAGCCGGTGCGCATCGGCGCCAATTGGGGCTCGCTCGACCAGGAGCTTTTGACCAAGCTGATGGACGAGAACGCGGCCTCGCCCAATCCGCGCGACGTGCGCGCGGTGACGCGCGAGGCCATGGTGCAGTCGGCGCTGCTCTCGGCGGCGCGCGCCGAAGAGCTCGGCATGCCCAAGGACCGCATCATCCTCTCGGCAAAAGTCTCGGCGGTGCAGGATCTCATCGCGGTCTATCAGGATCTCGCGTCCCGTTCGGACTACGCCATCCATCTCGGTCTCACCGAGGCCGGCATGGGCTCGAAGGGCATCGTGGCGTCCTCGGCCGCGCTCGGCATCCTCTTGCAGCAGGGCATCGGTGACACCATCCGTATCTCGCTGACGCCCGAGCCCGGCGGCGACCGCACCCGCGAGGTGCAGGTCGGCCAGGAGCTCCTGCAGACCATGGGCTTCCGCACTTTCGTGCCGCTGGTTGCCGCCTGCCCCGGCTGCGGCCGCACCACCTCGACCACGTTCCAGGAGCTGGCCCGCTCGATCCAGGATTTCATCCGCGACGAGATGCCGACCTGGAAGACCAAATATCCCGGTGTGGAAGAGCTCAACGTCGCGGTGATGGGCTGCATCGTCAACGGCCCCGGCGAGTCCAAGCACGCCAATATCGGCATCTCGCTGCCCGGCACCGGCGAAGCGCCGGCCGCGCCCGTCTTCGTCGACGGTAAGAAGTTCCGCACGCTGCGCGGTCCCACCATCTCCGCCGACTTCAAGGCGCTGGTGATCGACTACATCGACCAGCGCTACGGCCAGGGCGCCAAGGTGCCGGCGCCTGCGGCGGAGTAAGCATCTCTTCAACATCGGAATCGTAGGGCGGGTTAGCGCAGCATAACCCGCCTTATTTTTGCGGACGCGAAGTGGCGGGTTACGCTTCGCTAACCCGCCCTACGTTGCTACGATGGCTCCCAATCAAAAACGATCGGGAGACACGCCATGAGCTCACTCGCCGGCAAGCAGGGCCCGCGCTATCGTCACACCGCGGACGAAGGCGCGCCTTATGAGACCATCGCCGTCGAAAAGCTCACTCCCATCATCGGCGCGGAAATCAGTGGCGTCGATATCGGCAAGCTCGTCGATGGCGATGCCCGCTCCAACCGGCAGATGGACGAGATCCACCGCGCGCTCGCCGAAAACCTCGTCATCTTCTTCCGCGACCAGCACATCACGCCGCAGCAGCACCTCGCCTTCGGCCGCAAGTTCGGCGAGCTGCATTTTCATCCCGCCGCCCCGCATGAGGACGAAGACCCCGCCTTGATGAAGATCTATGCTGACAAGAACTCGCCGCGCGCCAATGGCGAGGGCTGGCACTCCGACGTCTCCTGCGATCTCGAGCCGCCGATGGGCTCGATCCTCTACATCAAGCAATGCCCGCCGCGCGGCGGCGACACGCTGTTCGCCAACATGTATGCGGCCTATGAGGCGCTGTCGGAGCGCATGAAGGCCTATCTCCATGGCTTAACGGCGCTGCATGACGGCGAGCCGATCTATCGCGGCCTCTATGCCAATTATGGCGTTGCCGATCGTCCCTCCTATCCCCATGCCGAGCATCCCGTCGTGCGCACGCATCCGGTCACCGGCAAGAAGGCGCTCTACGTCAACCGCGGCTTCACCCGCCACATCAACGGCATCCCGCGCGACGAGAGCGACGCGATGCTTGCCTATCTCTACCAGCACGCCGAAAACCCGCTGTTCCAGTGCCGCTTCCGCTGGACCGAGAACGCCATCGCGTTCTGGGACAACCGCTGCACCCAGCACCGCGCGATGTGGGACTACTGGCCGCACACACGCTCGGGCACGCGCGTGACGGTGAAGGGAGAGAGGCCGGTCTAATGGGCCGGGCTCGGGAGACCAACATCAATCAGTCGGCTTCGCGCAAAGGAAAGCCCCGGACGCGAGACCGGGGCTTCGTTTGTCGAAGAAGTGCCAAAGTCAGTATTTGGCGACGATCGGGCCACCGAAGCGGTAATTGATGCGGGCGGTGACAATGTCGACATCCTGGCGGATCGTATCACCGCGCGTGACCCCCGGAACGATCGACGAGCTAAAGGTGATGTCGCGATGGCCCATGAACAGGTGATCGTATTCGAGCGCCAGCGACCAGTTCGGCGCAAAACCGAATTCGAAGCCGGTGCCTACGACGCCGCCCCAGCGGGTCTCGTTGGCGCGATCAAACACCAAGTCGATGCTGGTGATCACGCCCTCGTACTTGTCGTGGGTGACGGCGGCGCCGCCCTTCACGTACCAGAGAACGTTGTTCCAGCTGTAGCCGACCTGGCCGGTGAATAGGCCGAGCGCATCAACCTTGGAGCGGTTGGTAAAATTGCCGTAGAACAAGCTGGAATTGGAGCCGGTGAAGTCGGCCCAGTTGCCCTGCGCCTCAACACCGAACACCCAATTGGTGGCCTGCCAGCGATAGCCGATCTGACCACCGACGGTGGCGCCGCTCGCATTGTGGCAGCCTTCCCGGAAGGGCGGCGCAACGGTGAAGCCGGCATCGTTGTAGATATCCCAGCACTTGTCGGCCCAGCCACCACCGCCGTTGATGCCGACGTAGAAGCCGCTCCAGTCGTAGATGGGGGCGATTGCGGGTGCCTTGGTGTAGGGTCGGGCTGCAAGGTCAGCGGCCGACGCCGCGCCTGTGAACAGCGCCATCAGAGCGGCGGTTGCGAATGCGAGTTTCTTCATTTGACCCCGTAGACATTCAATGGACGATTCGAATTCAAACCCCGCCCTAAATACCGGCTAGTTGCGCGTCCGTCCGTCGCTCCGCCGCAACAGTCGCCGACAATCTCCGCGAGCGTGGGAATCGCGCGATTGCCAGTGTGCCGAATCGCGCAACGACACGATCGGCATTTTCATTTTGTCTCAATTACTTAGTTGCCGACGCGATGTCGACCTGATCGCCCAAGACAAGGGGGCGCCCTGGGTCAGACCGCGCGTTGACGCTCGGACCTCCCTGCGTCAAGGTGATCAAAAGCAAAAAGCGCCGCCGAAGGTCGCGTCATCTTTCGTCCCGGAAGACTACAACTTCCTCACCGAAAGCGGTGCCGGCACCGGCATGCGTGAGCAGCAGCGGAGTAGCGCTTGAGGCACCTGCGGAGCGTCATCGTCGGGCTGGTCGCCTCGATCGTTCTGTCATCGCTTGCATTCGTCACGGCCGGCGAGGCTGCTATCGCGCGAAAGAGTGCGAGACATGGGCCGAAACCCTCACCTTCGTTCAAGTGCGAGACGCCGAAATTCCGGATCGTCGTGGATGTCGGCCACACGCCGGACTCCTACGGCGCGTTGAGCGCGCGCAATGATCCGGAATTCGGCTTCAACTTCCGCCTCGCGCGGCTGATCACGGCCAAGCTCAAATCCGAAGGCTTTGCCGCAACCCGCCTGCTCGTCACCGACGGCAAGGCACGGCCGAGCCTGTTCAAGCGCGTCGGCGCTGCGAACCAAGGCCGCGCCGATCTGTTCCTGTCGGTCCATCATGATTCGGTGCCGGACAAGCTGCTCGAGACTTGGGAGTTCGACGGCGCAAAGAGCTATTTCAGCGATCGCTTTTCCGGCCATTCGCTGTTCGTGTCGCGGCAGAATCCGCACTTCGCCACCAGCCTGATGCTGGCTCGCATGATCGGCCGGCAATTGAAGCAGCAGGGCCTGCACTATGCGAGCCAGTACACCTTGCCGGTGATGGGCCGCTACCGGCGCCAGCTGCTCGACAAGGACGTCGGCGTCTATCGCTATGACAGCCTAGTCGTGCTGTCGCGCACGCGCAGCGCCGCCGTGCTGCTCGAGGCCGGCTCGATCATCAATCGCGACGAGGAAATGGAGATGAACTCGCCGGAGCGACACGAGGCGGTCGCACAAGCCGTCGCGGCCGCGATGAGGGAGTTTTGCGAGAAGCGGTAGTTGGCTCAGGTCGTTCAGCGCTCCGTCATTGCGAGCGCAGCGAAGCAATCCAGAGTCTTTCCGCGGCGGCAGTCTGGATTGCTTCGCTGCGCTCGCAATGACGAGGAAGCTACAGCGGCCCGGCCCGATATTCCCTATTCGCCAGGCTCGCCTCCTCCAGATCCAGATCGCGCTCGATCCGCCGCCGCGTCTCGTCGGTGATCTGGCCGTCGCGCAGGAGGTTGTGGATGAATTTGCGCTCGGCGGCGATCAGGTCGCGGGTCAGAGCGGTGCCGGCGGCAGAGATGTCGTGACGGTTGGGATCGAGCGAGTCCGGGAGCTGGTTGAGGCGGATGTCGTGGCGGGCGCGCAGCAGCCGCATCACCTCGTCGGAAACCTCTTTTTCCGCCGTGAGCGCGTCGAGCGATTTCAGCGCGGCCTCCAGCGCCTGACGGCGCGCGGCGATCTCCGCTTCGTGCTCGGCGGCATGCTCGTGACGACCGGCTTCGGCGACGCCGAGCCACCGCACGATCGGCGGCAGCGTCAGGCCGACGCCGATCAGCGTCACGAAGATGACACCGAAGGCGACGAACAGGATCAGGTCGCGATACGGAAACGCCTCGCCATTCGGCAGCGTGAACGGCAGCGCCAGCGCGGCGGCCAGCGACACCGCGCCGCGCACGCCGGTGAAGGCGAGCACGAATGGCCATTGCCATGGCGGCGAAGGATCGCGCTCGCGCAGCGACCTGGAGAGCATTCGCGGCAGATAAGTTGCGGGATAGAGCCAGGCAAAACGCGCGATCACGACGATCACCAGGACCAATGCGGTTGCGATGAGAATGTCGTCGAGCGGAAAAGTCTTTGATTTCTCGTAGAGCGCGCGCATCTGGAAGCCGGTGAGCAGGAACAGCATGCCCTCGATCAGGTAGATCACGAGATCCCAGAAGAAGATGCCTTGCAGGCGCGTCGCCGAGGAGATCAGCAATGGGCCGTTCCAGCTGACATAGAGCCCGCAGGCCACCGTTGCGATCACGCCGGAGCCGCCGACATGCTCGGGCAGCCAGTACGAGACATAGGGCGTGATCAGCGACAGCGTCAGCTCGACCTGCGGATCTCCAGACCATTTGCGAAGGCGCAAGGAGAGCCAGCCGACGCCGATGCCGAAGGCGATCTCGCCGGCGACGATGAGGAGGAATTCACCGGCCGCGAGCGGCAGTGAGAAGTGGCCGACGAGGATCGCGGCGAGCGCGAAGCGATAGAGGATCAGTGCGGTGGCATCGTTGGCGAGACCTTCGCCTTCGAGCACGACCAGGATGCGGCGCGGCATGTTCAGCCGGCGGGCGATCGCGAGCGGCGCCACCACATCGGGCGGCGCGACGATGGCCCCGAGCAGGAAGCCGACGGTCCAGGGCAGGCCGATCATGTAGTGTGTGGCGGCCGCCACCATCGCCGTGGTGAAGATCACGGCGCCGACCGCGAGCAGCACGATCGGACGCAGGTTCTTCTTGAATTCGCGCCAGCTCATCGCGACGCTGGCCGAGTAGATCAGTGGTGGCAGCACCACCAGCAGCACCAGCTCCGGCGGCAGCTCCACAGTCGGCATGCCCGGCACGAAAGCGAGGCCGACGCCCGCCAGCATCAGCAGGATGGCAGGGGCGACGTTGAAGCGTCGCGCGGCCAGTGCCACGCCTGCCAGCACGGCCAGCAGGATGAGAAAGGTCTGAAACTTCGCTTCCATGATGGTCTGTCTTGACCCGGAAGCGACGGCTAGGTCAATGCGCGGCTCACGCCAGCCGTTCGGCCACCATCCGCCCAATCCGCGCGAACGCGGATGTGATCTGCGCCGCGCTCGGCGTGCCGCCCTGGGTATAGGCCGCGATCAGGATCGGCGTATCCGGCTTCGGCCAGGCGACCGCGATGTCGCCCGAGGCGTCCTTGCCGTTGTTGCCGGTCTTGTCGCCGATCTTCCAGCCTGCCGGGAGTCCGCCACGCAGGCGATTTGCGCCGGTCTTGCAGTTCACCATCCAGTCGGTGAGCAGGACCCGCGAAGCAGGTGACAGCGCCTCGCCCGTGACCAGCCGGCGCAAATTTCCCGCCATCGCCGCCGGCGTCGTTGTGTCCCGGGGGTCGCCGGGCTGCGAGCGGTTGAGCTCGGGCTCGTTGTGGTCGAGCCGCGAGGTGGTATCTCCGATCGACCGCCAGAAGGCGGTCAGCGCGGCGGGGCCGCCGATCCGCGCCAGCAGCAGATTGGCGCAGGTGTTGTCGCTGAGCTCGACGATGGCCTTGCACATCTGGCCGACCGACATCTTGCCGGCCGCGAGATTTTCCCTCGCCACCGGCGCGTATTCCAGCAGATCCGCCTGGCCATAGGGGATCATGGCCGCGAGCTGCTCCTCGCCGCGATCGACCCGCGCCAGCACGTTGGCGGCGAGCGAAGCCTTGAACGTCGAGCACATCACGAACCGTTCGTCGGCGCGCCAGGCGAGCTTCTTGCCGGTTGCGAGATTCTCCGCATAGAGCCCGATCCGCCCGCCGCTCTCGCGCTCGTAGGATTCGAATTCTGATGGGGCATCCCCGGCGAGCGCAGGAGAGGCGGTCAACCAGGCGAATGAGGCGAGCAGGGAGCGGCGGTCGACAAGCATGGTGATTTCCAGGCGAGCAGAGGTGGGAGATGGAGCGGACGCTGCCGCGTCGTCATTGCGAACGCAGCGAAGCAATCCAGACTGTCTCCGCGGTGAGATTCTGGATTGCTTCGCTGCGCTCGCAATGACGGAGAATTGGATAGCGAGTGCGTCCGAATTCGGGCAGCAGGACGGCGCCCGTCACTCCCTCAAATCATATCGGTATGACTTCGACACGATCTGCCAGCCGTCGGCGAGCTTCATCGCCACGAGATAATCGGTGAAATAGCGCGGCGGCAGCTGGCAGCGCACCTTGATGAAGGCGGTCTTGTCGTCCGAACGGTCGATGGTGACGATGAAGTCCTCGCGCGGCTTGCCTTCGGCCTTGGCCGAGGCGCGCTTGCGCACGCGGTCGAGCCAGTCCGGCACAGTCAGAACCTGGAGCTCGCCCTTTTCGACCCAGCGCAGATCGGCGGAGGGATGGAAGATGGCGCCGAGCTTGTCGGCGTTGCCCTCGTAAAGTCCGTCAAAATAGGATTGCACGACGGCTTCGACGCTCGACCGGTCCTGGCTCATGGATCGTTCCTTTGCATGATGGCTTCGGGCCAACTTAGTCGTACACGTCGAAATGCGCTATGGGTGTGTCAGCGATTTGAGTGAAGGCGTCACGATGACAGAATCAGAAAATTCGAACGCTCGCATTCTTGTCGGCGAATGCTTTTGCCGCGCCGTGCGCTTCGAGGTGGCCGATGCGTTCGCCTATGCGATGAACTGCCACTGCTCGAACTCCCGGCGCACCACCGGTGCCGCCTTCAAGCCCTTCGCCGGCATCCGGCAAGACCGGCTCCGCATTGTCAAGGGTTGCGACCTCCGGATGATCTTCGGCGACGACACCGCCCACGACGCGCATTGTGGCCGTTGCGGCTCGCTGCTCTATTCCCGGGTCCGAGAAGGAGAGTGGGTCCACGTCGCCATGGGAACCCTGGTCGATGCCCCCTCGATCCGGCCGAGCGCCCATATTTTCGTTGGCTCGAAGGCGCCCTGGCATGAAATTACGGACGACCTGCCGCAATATCGGGAGCACATCGGGGTTGTCTGACGGAACCCGGTCCGCACCGCCGCTCGGTGGCGAACCGCGACAGCGCTGGCGCGACAAACAAGAGAGGTCGTACGGCCTGCCGCCGGGGTCCGCTTCGTGACCTCCATCACAAGCGCCGGCGGAGGATGTTGCTAAAGCGGTCCCAAAGGGCCGGACGGCCCGGAACCTATCGGAAGTCGTGTCATGCGCAGCTTGCTCAGACTTTGTCCGCTTTTCGTCGCCCTCGGCCTGATGTTCGGCGCCGGGCCGGCTTTTGCTGGAAAACGCGTGGCGCTGGTGCTGGCCAATTCGGCTTATCAGCACGCGCCCTCGCTCGCCAATCCTGTCAATGACGGGTCGGTGATGGCCAAGACCCTGAAGGAGGCCGGCTTCGACGTCGTCGACTCCCGGCACGATCTGTCGGCGCTGGAGACACGGCGCGTGCTCCGCGACTTCGCCGACGCGACCCGCGACGCCGAAATCGCCGTGGTCTACTACGCCGGCCACGGCATCGAGGTCGAGGGTTCGAACTATCTGATCCCGGTGGATGCCAAGCTCGAGCGGGACACCGACGTTTTTGACGAGGCGCTCTCCCTCGACCGTGTCCTGGTCGCGGTCGAGCCCGCCAAGCAATTGCGTCTGGTGATCCTCGATGCCTGCCGCGACAATCCGTTCAGCAAGCGGATGAAGCGCACGGTCGCTTCGCGCGGCATCGGCCGCGGCCTCGCCCAGGTCGAGCCGTCCAGCCCCAACACGCTGATCGCCTATTCGGCCAAGGCCGGCTTCACCGCGCAGGACGGCGACGGTGCCAACAGCCCGTTCACCATCGCGCTGTCGAAGCATCTGACGACGCCGGGCCTCGACGTCCGCCGCGCCTTCGGCTTCGTGCGCGACGATGTGCTGAAGTCGACCGGCAACAAGCAGGAGCCGTTCGTCTATGGCTCGCTGGGTGGCGAGGACGTGCCGCTGGTGCCGGTCAAGCTGGCGCCGGCGGCGCCCGTAGCCAATCCCCAGGCCGATATCCGCCGCGACTACGAGCTCGCGCTCCAGGTTGGCAACCGGCCGGCGTGGGAAGCCTTCCTCGCCCAGCATCCCGACGGGTTCTATGCGAGCCTTGCCAAGCTCCAGCTCGAGAAGATCGGCGCCGAGCAGGCGCATGCGGCGGCGATCGCGAAAGCGAAGCAGGCCGAGGCCGAGCGCGACCGCCTTGCTGCGCTCGGCGCGCAGAAGGATGCGCAAGCCAGGGCCGCGGCCGATGCGAAGGCCGCCGAGCAGGCGCAGCTTGCTGCGCAGAAGGCGAAGGAGCAGGCACAGCAGCAGGCGGCCGCCGCCGAGCAGCAGCGCGTCAACCTCGCCGCCACGGCGCCGGGCGTTGCGCCGGGCAACACCACGAGCGCCTCCGGCACCAACGTCGCCGCGCTCACCCCGGCGACCGCGCCGGCTGACCTCAACCGCTCGGTGCAGAGCGAGCTCGGCCGCGTCGGCTGCTTCTCCGGGCAGGCCGACGGCAATTGGAATACGTCCTCGCAGCGGTCGCTGTCGCAGTTCAACCGCTATGCCGGCACCAAGCTCGACGTGAAGGTGGCGAGCACCGATGCACTCGATGCGGTCAAGGCCAAGCCGTCGCGGGTCTGCCCGCTGGTCTGCGAGCACGGTTTCAAGGCCGAAGGCGACAAGTGCACCAGGATCGTTTGCGGCAACGGCTATGTGCTGAACGACGACAATGAATGCGAGAAGAAGCGCGCCGCCAAGCCCGCGTCAAAGCCCGCGACCTCGCGGCGCGACGACGGCGAGGACCGCCCCGCGCGGCAGCGGGCCGGTGCTGCAGCGGGCGGCTACGGTGCAGCCGCGGCGGCTGGCGCGGGTCGTGCATCGAGCGGCAGTGGTCAGATCTTTTGCAACGCTCTGCTCTGCCGGCCGGTCAGGCCCGGTTGCCGCCTCGTTTATCGCGGCGGCGGCGGCCCCCACGTCGACGCCAATGTCGAGGTCTGCAACTGAAATGGCACGGCCTTCCTGACCACTCGAACAATAACCTAAAGCGCGACGACGATTCATCCTGATCGCATCGCGCTTTAGCTCAGTTCTTCCGCTCGGCCACGAAACGCGCGGCGGCCTGCAACACGGCGGCGCGGTCGCCGAAGATCGAGACGGCGCTGTCGGCGCGCGCGAGCAGGTCGCGCACGCGCTGCTTGGCGCCTTCGATCCCGAGTTGGGTCACGAAGGTGGTCTTGCCGAGCGCGGCATCGGCGCCGGCCGGCTTGCCGAGCGCGGCCGCATCGCCCTCGACGTCGAGCAGATCGTCGGCGATCTGGAAGGCTTCGCCGAGCGCGCGGCCGTAATCGTCGAGCGCCTGATATTCCGCCTTCGAGGCCTGGCCGAGGATCGCGCCGGCAATGCAGCCGTAGCGCAAGAGCGCGCCGGTCTTCATCTGCTGGATACGGGCGACGTCGATCGGCTCGTTGCCGCCAAAGCGGCCTTCGCCGGCGAGATCGAGGATCTGGCCACCGACCATGCCGCCGATGCCGGCGCAGCGCGCCAGTGCACGCGTCAAGAGCAGCCGCACATTGGCGTCGCGATGGACCTCGTCGCGGGTGATGATATCGAAGGCGAGCGTCAGGAGGCCGTCGCCGGCGAGGATCGCGGTGGCGTCGTCGGTTTGCTTGTGCAGGGTGGGGCGGCCGCGGCGCAGGTCCGAATTGTCCATGGCCGGCAGGTCGTCATGGATCAGCGAATAGCAATGGATGCATTCGAGCGCGGCGCCCACGAGCAGGGCCGCCTCGCGCGGCACGCCGAACACGGCGGCGCTCTCGACCACCAGGAACGGCCGCAGGCGCTTGCCGCCGTTGAGGCTCGAATAGCGCATTGCGTCCATCAGTCGCTTGGGCCGGGCGATTTCGTCATGCAGGATGTCGTCCGACAGCAGGCGCCCGAGCAGGGCTTCGGTGTCATCAGCGGTCTTGTCCAGACGTTTGGCGAAATCGGACGGGGACGTGCCGGTCATCAAGAAGGGCTCCAGAACTAAAATTCGGCGGGACAATCCTTTATGCGCCCGCGCCAGTCAATCGTTTGGAAGGCCTAAAAAGTGCTGGAAAAGGCCCGAATTATCACAGACTTAATGCTCCAGCCCGTGGCCGCTCGTCAGTTCGTGCCGGAAAGGTCGATTTGCGCATCGTCAAAATCCTGCTGGTGGTGCTCGCGCTCGTGGTCCTCGCGCCCTATGTGATTGCGCCGTTCTACCGCACCGGCCACCCAGTTTCGACGCTGATGGCCTGGCGCAGCCTGCGGGGCGCGCCGATGCAGCGGGAGTGGATCGATCTCGCTGATATGTCGCCCTCTCTGCCGCGCGCGGTGGTGGCGGCCGAGGATGCCCATTTCTGCAAGCATCACGGCATCGATTGGGGGGCGCTGCGCGAGGCGATCGACGACGCCAGGGAGGACGGCACCGCCTTCCGGGGCGCCTCCACCATCACCCAGCAGGTCGCGAAGAACCTGTTCCTGTGGCAGGGGCGCGACTTCGTTCGCAAGGCGCTCGAATTCCCGCTGGCGCTTTGGATCGACCTTGTCCTGCCGAAGCAGCGGATTCTCGAAATCTACCTCAACATCGCCGAGCTCGGCCCGCAGGGGCAGTTCGGGGTCGAGGCGGCCAGCGCCTATGCCTTCGGCAAATCGGCCGAAAGCCTCTCGCCCCGCGAGGCGGCGCTTCTGGCCTCGATCCTGCCGAATCCGGTCAAGCGCAGCGCCCGGACCCCGGGACCGGGCGTCCGGCGGCTGGCAGCCACCTATATGGCGCGGGGGCAGGCGAGCTCGCTTGCGACCTGTTGGCGGGAAAATCGTTGATTTTTGGCCCGTTCCGGGCGCATTTTCCGGCCCAAGAGCCTAGCTTTAGGGCCAGCCTTCCTCTATAAGCGCGGCCTTGATCGGCATTCAGCTCGCCTCGTTATTTGCGGGTGCTGAGCCGTCCCTTCGCGGACGATGCCCTGATGACACCAATCCCTAGAGGATATTGAAATGGCCGTTCCGAGAAGAAAAACCTCGCCGTCGCGCCGTGGCATGCGCCGCTCGGCGGACGCCATCAAGAAGCCGACCTATGTGGAAGACAAGGACTCCGGCGAGCTCCGTCGTCCGCACCATCTCGACCTCAAGACCGGCATGTACAAGGGCCGCCAGGTCCTGAAGAAGAAAGAGTCCTGAAGCCAGGATCTTTCTCGGGCGGGAGATCGGACCCGCCCCATTCGGCCAACCCATGAGATAGACGGTGATGGCGGCGGAGCAGATGCTTCGCCGCTGCATTGTTCTGTCCGGATATCTTGATCGAGAAGGCATCAAGCCGATGGTCGGTTTCCCGCTGCTCCTGATTCCGCTCGCGGTCTACAACATCATCGCCTTCCTGATGCCGACCGTGTCCTTCACGGACGTGCTGTTCAAGGTGCCTATGGTGTCCGGAGAGGTCTGGCCGGTCACCCTCGCCGATCTCCTGCTCGCGCTCGGCGTCGTCTTGCTGCTGTTAGAGGTGGTCAAGGGTGCGCGGCCGGGCTCGAAATTCCTGATGGATCATTTGCTGTCGCTGATCATCTTCGGCGCGGCCGCTGCCGAATTCGTGATGTGGCCCAAATTCGGCAACTCCACCTTCTTTCTGCTGGTGCTGCTGGCGATGGCGGACTTCTTCGCTGGCATCGCCCAGCGCACGCGCCGCCGCGTCACCTATGTCGCCGAGACCACGGTGCCGGCCCCTCGTAAGGCCAAGCGCAGGGCCGAAGTGCCGGCGGAGGACGTGGAGTCCGAGCGCAAGTTCGAGCCGGTGATCGCGCCGCAGCCGGCGCCGGCCGCGCCTACCGCGCAATCCGTCGCCGAATCCGTGCTGATGGATCACCCGGCGCCAAAGCCGGCGCAGACCGCGCCCTCGCCGGAAATTCCCTCGCCGCGGCTGCAGCCGGGCAACGGCACACCGTCTTCCGACACGCCGCCGCGCTGATTTCTCTGAATTGGCTCGCATCTCACCGCCGCGGCAGTGTGCTCCCTCGCCCCGTTCTTACGGAGAGAGGGGCGTCTCTCTCCGCGGATGCGATAGCCGTGGGACCTCTACCCCTCACCCGGATCGCACCGGACGATGCTTCGCATCGCCGAGGCGATCCGACCTCTCCCCGCAAGCGGCGAGAGGTAAGAAGCGCGCTCTCACTTCAATCAATCTTAAGCCACCTGCCGCGTACGCGCGCTGACGGTTCCGAGCGGGCGCTTGCTGCCATAGGCCATCAGCGCATCCTCGGAAGAGGCGCGGCGGAGGCGGCTCGTTTGCGGCAGCTGCTCGGCATTGGCGATCAATTGTGTGACGAAGCTCGGATCGGGGCGCGGCAGCGGCGCCTTGCGGACCCACTGCAACGTCGGCATCAGCGGCACCAGGGCCGTGCCTGTGCCGTTGTCCGCCGCGTCCGATCGATCAGCACCCAACATCGCAATCACCGTTGATCCGGCGAGACTGTCGCGTTTCGGGACGCAGGCGCCGGTGCGAGTCCTGTACTCGCAAGGCCTATGCCGGCCGAGCCGGATTGGTTCCGACGCCTTCGGAAACGTGGTTTCCAAATTGTTTATCAACTTTGCCTAGGTTCGGCAGCGAATCTGGCTCTATCCTGTGCCGGCTCAGGACTTCTCCACTGTCCCGAAACGAGGCGACTTTGACCCCTGGATTGCCGCAAGCCTCCGACATCCTGGCCGCGCTCGGTCAGGCCGTGTTCGCCTGGGACATCGCCAGCGATGCCATCGTCTGGGGTGAGCAGGTCAGCGCCGTTTTCCCCGGCATTCCCGCCGAGCGGCTTTCGACCGGCGCCGAATTCGCCAAGCTGATCGAGCCCGCGCAAACGCTGCGGACGGCGGCGCTGGCACTGACGTCCCCGGTGCACGGCGCCGACGGCACCCCTTACCGAATCGAGTACGGCGTGCGCATGAGCGCCTCCGATCCCGTGATCTGGATCGAGGAGACCGGCCGCTGGTTTGCTGGTCCCGACGGTCGTCCCACGCGAGCGATCGGCTCCGTCCGCATCAACAATGAGCGCCACGCCCGGGACGAGGAATTGAGCAGGCTGGCCCGGCTCGATCCGCTGACCGGCGAGCTCAACCGCTCGCATCTGATCGCGGCGCTGGCCGAGGCGATCGAGGAGACGACGCGCTTCCGCTCGACCGCCGCCTTCATGCTGGTCGGCATCGATCATCTCGCGCGCGTCAACGATGCTTTCGGCTTCGACGTCGCCGACGCCGTGATCCTCGACGTCGCCAAGCGCATTCGCGCGCGCCTGCGCGGCGGCGACGTGCTGGGGCGCTTCTCCGGCAACAAGTTCGGCCTGATCCTGAAGAACTGCACCGTCGACGACATGAACGTGGCCGCCGAGCGCTTCCTCGCCGGCATCCGCGACGAGGTGGTGCCGACCAAATCCGGTCCGGTCTCGGTCACCGCCTCGATCGGCGCGGTCAGCCTGCCGCGTTATGCCCGGAACACCGACGAGGCCGTCAACCGCGCCCACGAGACGCTGGACGCCGCCAAGCGCCGCCGCTCCGGCTCATTCGCGGCCTGGCGTCCGGATGCCGCGCGCGACGCACAGCGCCGCGTCAACATCCGCGTCACCGACGAGATCGTCACCGCGCTCAACGAGCGCCGCATCAGGCTCGCCTATGAACCCGTGGTCTCGGCTGTCTCGCGCGAGCGCGCATTCCATGAATGCCTGGTGCGGATGGACCAGGGCGACGGCCAGGTGCTGCTCGCGCCCGACATCGTGCCGGTCGCCGAACGGCTCGGCCTGATCCGCCTGGTCGATCACCGCGTGCTCGAGCTCGTGGTCGCCGAGCTTGCGGCGGCGCCCGACGTCTGCCTCAGCCTCAACATCTCGCCGGATACGACCATGGATCCGGACTGGTGGGCGGGGATCGAATCGCTGATGCTGGCCCATCCCGGCGTTGCCGAGCGGCTGATCGTCGAGATCACCGAGACGGTCGCGATCCAGGACGTCGACGACGTCCGCGCCTTCGTCAGCCGCCTCAAGCATTTCGGCAGCCGCATCGCCATCGACGATTTCGGCGCCGGCTACACCTCGTTCCGCAATTTGCGCAAGCTCGGCGTGGACATCGTCAAGATCGACGGCGCCTTCGTGCAGAACATCACCCATTCCGCCGACGATCGCGCCTTCGTGCAGACTCTGATCGACCTCGCTCGCCGCCTCGACATTAAGACCGTCGCCGAATGGGTGCAGGGCGACGAAGCCGCAAACATGCTGCGCGACTGGGGCTGCGACTACATCCAGGGCCGCCTGATCGGGCTGGCTTCGGCGGAGCGCCCGTGGGGCCTGCCGTCGGATGCGCTGCCTGCGGCGAGCTGAGATGGCGTAGGGTGGGTTAGCCGAAGGCGTAACCCACCACTTTACCGTCCGCGTCGAGAGAGAAGCGGTGGATTACGCCTTCGGCTAATCCACCCTACAGACTACGAGATCTCCTCACGCTCCCTCGTCCAGCGCCACCAGCTCGCGCTTCTTGCGCAGCGACGGCAGCAGCGGCGCGATCAGCAGCACCAGGGCAAACACAAGACACACTGCCGAGATCGGCCGCTGCACGAAGGTCCAGAGATCGCCCTGCGACAGGATCAGTGACTTGCGCAAATTGTTCTCCATCATCGGACCCAGCACGAAGGCCAGCACCAGCGGCGCGGGCTCGTAGCCGAGCTTGCGCATGAAATAGCCGATGATCCCGAACGCGATCATCACATAGACGTCGAACACGTTGTTGCTCGAGCAGTAGACGCCGAGGATCGTGAACAGGATGATCAGGGGGAACAGGATGTTGTAGGGCAGCTTGAGCAGCTGCACCCACATGCCGATCATCGGCAGGTTCAGGATCAGCAGCATGACGTTGCCGATATACATGCTGGCGACGATGCCCCAGAACAGGCCGGGGTTCTGCGTGATCATCAGCGGGCCCGGCTGCAGGCCGTGAATGACGAAGGCCCCGAGCAGCAGCGCCATCACCACGTTCGGCGGGATGCCGAGCGTCATCAGCGGAATGAAGGCGCCGCCGGCTGCGGCGTTGTTCGCCGATTCCGGGCCGGCGACGCCCTCGATCGCGCCGTGGCCGAACCTTTCAGGGGTCTTCGACAGCCGCTTCTCGAGCGCGTAGGACGCGAATGACGAGACCACGGCGCCGCCGCCCGGCAGGATGCCGAGGAAAAAGCCGAGGATGGTGCCGCGGCCGACCGGACCGGCGCTCGCCTTCCAGTCCTCCTTGCTCGGCAGGAGATGGGTGATCCTGGTGTTGATGACGTCGCGCTTGATCGCCTGCTCGGTGTTAAGCAGCACCTCGGCGACGCCGAACAGGCCCATCACCACGGGCACGAGGCCGATGCCGTCGATCAGCTCCATGCGGCCGAAGGTCAGTCGCGGCTGCGCGGTGATGCTGTCGAGCCCGATCAGCCCGAGCACGACACCGATGCACGCCATCAGCAATGCCTTCGGCATCGATCCCTGGGTGAGGAAGGTGAGCACGACGAGGCCGAGCACCATCAGGCTGAAATACTCGGCCGGGCCGAAGGCAATGGCGAGACTGGCGAGCTTCGGCGCCACCAGCATCAAGGCGACCAGCGCAAAGGTGCCGGCAGCGAAGGAGCCGAACGCGGCGATGCCGAGCGCGGGGCCCGCGCGGCCCTGCTTCGCCATTTGGTGGCCGTCGATGCAGGTGACGACGGAGGCCGCCTCGCCGGGGATGTTGACCAGGATCGATGTGGTCGAGCCGCCATACATCGACCCGTAATAAATGCCGGCCATCATGATGATGCCGGATTCCGGCGTTCCCGACAGCGTCACCGGTAGCAGCAGCGACATCGCCGAGATCGGGCCGATGCCGGGCAGCACGCCGACCAGCGTGCCAATGAACACGCCGATGAAGCAGTAGAGCAGGTTGATCGGCAGCAGCGCGACGCCGAATCCATGTGCCACGTTGACAAGCGTATCCATGGGGGTCAGCCGATCCCGAACAGGCCTGACGGCAACTGGATCAACAGCAGCCGCTTGAGCACCCACCACATGCCCAATGGCACCAGCACCGCGATCGGAACGGCAAGGGTCCAGCGCACCGGATCGATCAGCCGCAACAGCAGCAGCATCAGCGGGATCGATGACAGCAGGAATCCCAGCGGCTCCAGCGCGAAGGCGAATGCAGTGAGGCAGGCGATGAGGACAAGCGGCTTGCTCCAGCGCACGTTCTCCCAGCGCGAGGCCAGCGTCGGCCCACCCTCGGTGATCGCCGAGACGATGATCGCGCCCGCGAACACGCACATCAGGATGCCCGTGTAGAACAGCACATAGCCGGATCCGGGATCGTTGATGGTGCCGAGCCTGAGCTTCAAGCCCGACCAGATCACGAAGCCGCCGAGTGCGAGCCCGATCAGCCCGCCCCAGAGTTCGGAGTTGCTGAGGCGGAGCTTGACGTTGGTTGGATCGTTCATCGATTCTCTCTCGTGCCCCGGACGCAGCGCAGCACCGCAAGTTGCGTTCATGCACGTCTTCGACGTGCTATGGCAGGTGCGCTGCAGAGCCGGGGCCCATGCGTGTGGGCGAAGAAGATGGGTGCCGGCACTGCGCAGCAGCGTTGCACGCTGCAGCGCGTCCGGGACACAAGCAGCGCGGTCTTACTTCTTCGCGAGCCCGAGCGTCTCGATCACTTTGCGCTCGGATTCCGTGACCTCGACGATGAATTTCTTGTAATCCTCGGTGCTCTTGTAGTTCGGCACCATGTCGTATTTGGCGAGCGTCGCCACCACCGCGGGGTCTTCGACCGCCTTCTTGAAGGCGTCGTGCAGCTTGGCCACGATCTTGGGATCCATCCCTTTCGGTCCTGCAATGCCGAACGGGGAATCATACACCATGGGATAGCCGAGCTCCTTCAGCGTCGGCACGTCGGGATAGTTCGGCGAGCGTGCGCCGGTCCACACCATCAGGAGCCGCAGCTTGCCGGCGTCGACCAGCGGCCGCCATCCCGTGGAATCAGCCTGCAGCATGGTGTGCTGTCCCAGTACGGCGGCGTTAGTCTCCGCGCCGCCCTTGAAAGGGACCTGCGTCAACTTGATGCCGGACATCGCGGCGATCTGCTCCATGCCGATATGCAGCGAGGTGCCGGCGCCGGGCGTGGCGTAGGTTACCTTGCCCGGATTCGCCTTTGCGAACTCCACCACGTCCTTCCAGCTCTTGAATTGCGATTCCGCACTCGTGGTCACGCCGAAAGTGTAGCCGGTGAGATGGACGATATAGGTGAAATCCTTTGTCGGATCCCACGACACCTCCTGCATCAAGGGCAGGCGAAACACGGTGATCGGGATCTGTGAGATGGTATAGCCGTCCGGCTTCGCCGCCGCGGCCATCGTCGCCGGCCCGACCGTGCCGCTGCCGCCGGCCTTGTTGTCGATCACGATCGGCTGGCCCAGCACCTTCGAGGCGCTGTCGGCGATCGCGCGCATCGAGAGATCAGTCGATCCGCCGGCCGGCCAAGGCACGATCAACGTGATCGGCTTCGTTGGATAGTCCTGCGCATTGACCGCAGTGGAGAGCAATAAGCCCATGACGGCGTGCACCGCGGCAAATGCAATCGTCTTCAGCCCGTATCCCGACATCGAAAGCCTCCCTCGCGGCGGCCTCTCTGGGGGCGCCGTCTCTCGTTCCGAGGCGATTGTTCCTGAATTTGACGGAGAAGAAAAGCGTGTTGCGCGCATCGCTGTGCGGCCGTCGGTCAGCTAACGCCGACAGAGCCGACCTCTGCGACAATTCGTCGTTTGGCCGCGTGCCGAGAGGCGGAATTTGAGCGGCCGAAGCGGTCAGGCCACGCGCCGGACCGTGTTCAGCGTCTCGATGGTGCGACCGACTTCCGAGGCGAGACACGGCTTGCCGAAATAATAGCCTTGGACCGCGGTGCAGCCGCATTCGCGGACGAAGTCGAGCTGTTCCTCGGTTTCCACGCCCTCGGCCGTGGTCTCGACGCCGAGCACGGAGCCGAGGCTCGCGATCGTTCTGGCAACGCTCTCCGGGCTTTCGCCGAGCGTTCCGACGAAGGAGCGATCGATCTTGATGCGGTCGAACGGAAACTTGCGCAGATAGCTCAGGGAGGAATAGCCGACCCCGAAATCGTCGAGGCTGACGCGCACCCCGAGTGCGCGGAGCTGGTGCAGGATGTCGATGGTCGCCTTGCTGTCGTCGAGCAGCGCCGTCTCCGTGACCTCGAGCTCGAGCCGCTGCGGCGGCAGGCCGGCTTCCGCGAGCGCGCTCGTGACCATCGCCACCAGCCCGCGGGAGCGGAACTGCACCGGAGACAGGTTCACGGCGACGGTGACGCCGGGCCAGGACGCGGCGGTGGCGCAGGCCGTGCGCAGCACCCATTCGCCGATCGGAACGATCAGCCCGTTCTCCTCCGCAATCGGGATGAACTCGGCCGGAGAGACGAAGCCGCGCGAGGGATGCTTCCAGCGCAGCAATGCCTCGAAGCCGGTGAGCTCGGAGGAATCGAGCCGCATCTGCGGTTGGAACACCAGGTGGAATTCACGCCCTTCCAGCGCGCCGACCGAGTCCTGCTCCAGCGCGTGCCGGCTGCGCGCCTGTTCCTCCATCTCGGGCTCGAACAACTGATAGGCTCCGCGCCCCTTGGCCTTGGCCTGGTAGAGCGCGAGGTCGGCGCATTTCATCAGCTCATCGGCATCGAGTCCGTGGTCGGGCGCGATCGCGATGCCGACGGAGACGCCGACATGGATCGACTGGCTTTCCAGCGGCGGCGGATGACCGATGATCTCGACCAGGCGGCGGGCGAGCGCCTCGGCCGATTGCGGCTGCGGCCCGCGCTGGAGCACGGCGAACTCGTCGCCGCCAAGCCGCGCGACGGTGTCGTGCTCGCCGACATTCTCCTTGAGGCGCGCCGCGACCCAGCGCAGCAGGCGGTCGCCGGCGGCGTGGCCGAGGCGGTCGTTGACGGTCTTGAAATTGTCGAGGTCGAAGCACAGCACGGCCATGGCGCCGCCGGCGATCGCGACCTGGTTCAGCCCCTCGCCCATCTTCTCGCGGAACAGCGTGCGGTTGGGCAGGTCGGTGAGCGAATCGTGCCGCGCCATGTGCGCCACCCGGGCCTGGGCCTTGTGGCGCTCGGTGACGTCCTCATAGGTCACGACCCAGCCACCATGCTCCATCCGCTTGTGGTTGAGCTTGATGATGCGGCCGTCGTTCAAATGGCGGTGCAGCGTGTGCTCGCCCTCGCGCAGCCTCTCGACGTAGTCGGCATAGAGCTTGGCGCCGGTCATGTTCGGATGGATGCCGAGCTCGCAGGCGTGCTCCATGATGTCGCGCATCGAGACGCCTGGCTTCACGGTCTCCGGCGACAATCCATACATCTCAATATAGCGGCGGTTGCAGACGATCACGCGCAGGCTGGCGTCGAGCATGCACAGGCCCTGGCTCATGTTGTTCAGGGCGGCGTCGAACCGGCGGTACTGCTCGCTCAGCTCCTCGATCGCACGCTCGCGCTCGGTAATGTCCTCATAGGTGGCGACGAAGCCGCCTTCGGCCAGCGCGCAATAGCGCACCGAGATCACCGTGTCGTTCGACATGCGCCGGCGCATCGGCGAGGAATCACGGCTTGCGATCCGCGCGCGGGCGGCTTTGAGGATCTGCTGCGGGCTGTATTCCGGGGAGAACGCGCCGTTCGCCATGGATCGCTCGATCAGCTCGGCGAGGTGCGTGCCGGGGCGGGTCTCCTCCGGCGACAACAGATAGATCTTGAGGTAGGTGGAGTTGCAGACCCGAAGCCGCATGTCGCTGTCGAAGAAGGCGAGCCCGTGCGCCATGTTCTCCAGCGCCGCATCGAGGATGAAATTCTGCTGCCGCAGCGTTTCCTCGTATTGCAGCCGCTCCGTGACGTCCTCGTGCACCGTCACCCAGCCGCCGTCGGGCAGGAAGCGGGAGACCGCCTGCACCATCCGTCCGTCGTAGCGCATCACCAGCAGCGTCTTCGGCTTCCTAGTGCGCACGTCCTCCAGCCGGTTCTGGTAGAATTCGTCGCTCGACATGCCCGGCAGGTTGCCGCGCGACATCCAGTGCTCGATCACCGTGGAATGCGCGACGCCCGGTTTCACGATCTCGGGGTCGAGGTTGTAGAGCTTCAGGAACCGTTCGTTGCAGACGACGACACGGCTGTCGACGTCGTACATGATCAGTCCGTGCGACATGTTGGCGAGCGCGTGCTGGCTGCGCTCGGTCTGCACGCGCAGTTCCGCTTCGAGCCGGGCGAGGCGGGTGACGTCGTCGCAGATCGTCATCCAGCCGCCGCCGGGAAGCGGCTTCAGCTCGAGCGACATGACGAGGCCGCTCGCTAGCATTTGCTCGGTGCGGAACGGCTTGCCCGCGGCGATCTGTGCCATCCGGGTCGAATACAACGCCTCGAGCTGGTCCTGCGCAAAGTTGCCGCGGCTTGCGCTGTGCGCGAGCACCTCTCGGTAGCTCGTGCCGACCCGCACGATGTCGGCCGACATGTCGAATAGCGCCAGGTAGCGCTGGTTCGTCAGCACGATCCGGTTGTCGGCATCGTAGACGCAGACGCCTTGCTCCATGTGGTCGAGCGCAAGCTGGCTCAGCGCGACCAGGGCGTCAGGGCCCTGCTCACCGCCTGTACCAAGCTCGCTGTCGCGGATCGACGTCATGGGTCGGCGGGGCCCCGGCAGGCAATAGACTTAATGCAACCTAATTCAGCCGCCGAGGCTAGCGAACAGGCCGGAAAATTCCCTTAAGCGCTGTAGTTTACGGAGAATGACCGGCGATGGTGAGCGCACGCGTAAACGGCCCGCTGCCAAGGCGATAGGCCGTAGCTCCGGACGAGCGCGGCGGTATTCCCGCTCCGCTCGTACAGATTTACAGAGCCGGGCGTTGCTCTACGGCCCGTACAGCACGAGCTCCGTGTCGGTGAGGTCGCCGAGCTGTGGCTGGTGCGGGCCCCTGAAGTATTTCCGGCCGCGCCGCTCGGTGTAAATGCCGACGAGCCCGGGAACCGGACCGTTGGCATCGACGGCCACCGCGATCTTGCCGAGCCGCAGCAGCAGCCGTCCGATGCGGCCGGCGCATTCGGCAAATTCTGCGGTGCTCCGGCAATAGATCAGCTTCATGGCGGGCGGTGCGATGAAACCGCGACGGATGCGCACCGGTTGCAGGATGAAGGGGAAGGTTCCCATCGGCGTGCGGCAGACGAGGCTAAGGCAATTGTAGCGCGCATGTCGGGTCAAAAGCTCGGTCTCCGCCTCGGAAAGCCCCTTGATCTCCTTGGCGTGCGGCGGAATGACCTCGATCTCGTTCCAGCGCGGGACGCGCGCCAGCGCAGGCACGGAGAAGAATATGCCGCGGCAATAGGCGCGAAAGCCCTGCGTCTCGATGATCGGCCAGGTCCACTGCGCCGGGCTGATGTTGAAGTAAGTAACGTGCTTGTGCCGCTGGGCGATCTTGGTCAGCAGCGGCGCGTAGTTGCGGTAGGCCGGGTCGACATACCAGCTCGACAAATTGCATCGGATGGCGGTCTCTTCGCCCTCCTTGCGTTCGCTGTAGATCAAGAGCAGCACGCCGACCGGCCTGCCGTCGTCGTCGAGCATGTAGCCGAAGCGCGGATAGCCCTCCGGCACGGCCCGAAAGGCCTGCCGGCGCAGACCCTGGATCCAGTAGTCGCGTGAACGGCCGACGAAGCCGCGCGTCAGCAAGTCCGCGATCTTATCGACGTCGGACTCGGTGATCTCGCGGCATCGGACCTTGGTATGGATCACGCTCGTCTTGCCCGTGGAAATGGTCGGCCTCGTGAGGTCTATCGTTTCAGCATGATCTTCTCGGAAAACCGCTCCGCACTTTTCCGGATCATGGTCTAGCGCCAGCCTTCGCCATGGGCCTCGGCCGCGACAGGCGGCTGCAGGGCGAGGATGTCCCGCACCTTGGCGGGCCAGGCGGAAAGATCGGTGCCGTGGGTGTGGAACATGGCGACGGCCAGGCGGTCCATGCCGAAGGCCACGCAGCCGGTGTGCGCCGGCTCGCCGTCGGCGTCCTGAATTCCCCAGGTCGTGCCGAAATGCTCGCGGTGATAGTTGAAGCTCATGCACGCCGTCGGCTGCTCTTCCGAGCGCAGCGGGATGAGCAGCTCGAACTTGAGCTGCTGCTGCTTCTGGCTCACCGCCTTCATCTGGCCGACCCGGCCGAAGAACGGATCGCTGGCATAGTCGACTCGGAAGCTGAGGCCGAGGTCGGTCGCGATCTTCTGCGCGCGCACCATCCAGCGCTCGCGGAAATCGGCGACATCGTCGGGGCTGCCGATGCAGACATATTCCCGCATGCGGAACGATTGCAGCCGGTCGAGATGTTTCGACGGCTCGCGGCGGAAGCAATCGGCGGCAACGTCGAAGCGCAGGCCGCCCTTCGGCAATTGGCCACGGCTCGCCGCGATCGGGTAGACCGGATAGCAGGCGGCCGGCGACAGCACGAGATCGGCCGGCGAGAGCGAGGTGGTCCAGTCGCCGCCGGCATCGAAACGGCTCACCGCAGCGTTGATCTCGCGTTCGGTGCCGTGCAGGCCGCAGACGCAGCCGAGCAGGTTCGGAAAGCTCTTGAGATAGCCGGACTTTTCCAGCTGCGCGCGGCTCATCACCGGCGGGAAGCGCATCACCTCGGTGCCGGCTTCGCGATGGCTGGTGATCAACGCGGCAAGTCGCTCGACGATGCCCTCATAGAGCGCGGTACGGGCATAGACGCCGTCGGCGCCCATGCGGTGGAACAGCCGGTCGGCGAGATGATCGAGCGGATCGATCTGCTGCGGCGCGGTCGCGGGCGATTCGGGGAGGACGGCAATATTCATGGGTCGATGTCCTGCTATCTCAAAATTTTCTTGTTGAATCGGTCGCGGAGGGTACGTCAGTCGCGAAGGCTCGCCGGCACCCCGCTCATCAATGTCGATGTCGCGGCATTGGCCAGGATCCGGTCGTTGTTGATCATGATCGGCGACGACAGCACGTCGCGGAGGTGGCGGCCCATGGTGAACTCGCCGTCGTTGCGGTAACCGGAAAGACCCGTGGTGCGCATCGCATGCATCACGGTCTCGACCGCGAGCTCGGAAGCCTGCACCTTCAGAAGCGTGATCGACGACTGGAAGTCGAGCGAGCCGAGCGCACGCTCGTCATGCTCGACACGGGCGAAAGCGTCGATATTGGCGGCGATCAGCGCGCGCAGCCTGGCCAGTGACATCTTGGCGGCGGTGAAGTGCGCCGCAGCCGGCGGCATCTGACCGCCGGACGAGCGCGCTGCCTTGCGGATGAAGGCCTGCGCGCGGGTCACGGCCGCCGCGGCGATGCCGGCCCAGGCCGACGACCAGCACAGATGCGCGAACGGCGTCATGGTCTGGGCGTGGATCTTGTCGTAGGCTTCAGGGAAGACGCGGTCGGCGGGGCAATCGACCTTCAGCTCGAAACCGGTCGAGCAGGTGCCGCGCATGCCGAGCGTTTCCCAACCCAGCGTCCGTTTCAGCGAATAATCGTCCTTGGCGAGGGCCAGCAGAACCTGGTCGGAGGCAGCAGCATCGGTGGCCCGGCGGGCGATGGTGACGAGGCCGTCGGCCTCGGCACCGTAGGAGATCACGGTGGCGTCGCGCACCAGCGAGACGGTGTCGCCGGCATGATCGACTGCGGCGGCGCTGGCGCGGATGTTGCCGCCGTTCTGGCCTTCGGTGGTGGAGGAGGCGAGCAGCCACTGGTCGCGCGCGACCCGGCGCATCATGGTTTCCATCCAGGGAATGCCATGGCCATGCCTGACGACGCAGGCGACCTTGGTCTGGTGCATCGCGTAGATCATCGCCGTGGACGCGCAGGCGCGTCCGAGCGTGTAGCAGATGTCGGTGACGTCATGGATCGAGGCGCCGAAGCCGCCGAACTCGACCGGAATCATCACGCCGAGCAGCTTCTGCTCGCGTGCGACGTCGAAGGCCCGGTGCGGGAAGCGGGCGTCGCGATCGACCTCGTCGGCGTCGGCCGCGGCCGCTGCGGCGGTCCGGGCGGCGCGCTCGATCAGGGAGGGACCCTGCTCGAAAAAGCTCGCCTGCATTTCGTCGACAGTGAGGACTGCTTCACGCACGTTCATGCTCGTCCGCCTCCGGTTTGCCGTTCGAGATCGCCGGCATCGTTCGCGATGCCGCTTGAAGCGATCCTCCAGCCATCTTTGCTTGTGAGACGAGGCTACGGATTTAATTCAAATTCGTCGATGAAATAGAGGGTAAACAAAACCCAATTCCGAACGAACAGTTAAGGCCCGGTTGTTCGCATCACCGGATTTTCCGGCATCGCGTTAGGACTCTGGAAGAAGCCCGGATTTCGGACAATCTGAGTCATCGTTTACTAAGAATCGCGAAGTATTGGTGCAGCCCATTGCAGGACCGGCAGCCCGCACCCATCGTAGCCGGCGGTCCGGTCCGACCCCGATAGACAAGATGGGAAATTTTACCGATGCAGTCCTTCTATAGCGATTTGCGCAACCGCATCACCAAGCTGGTGAAGGGCATTCTCGAACAGAATTCGCTCACCGCGGAGGTTACACCTTCGGCCAAGCTCGTCGATATCGGCCTGACCTCGATGGACATGGTCAATCTCATGCTCGGCGTCGAGGCCGAATTCGACTTCACCATTCCGCAGTCCGAGATCACGCCGGAGAATTTCCAGTCCGTCGAGACGCTGGAGCGGATGGTCGCGATGCAGCTCCAGCCGGCGACCGCGGCTTAACAGGGGCGCATCTCCCCCCGTTCCAAATCCGCCGCAAAACTGGCATAGCTTAACCATGTCGCATTTGGCGGACAGGGTGGAGCAGGCATGACGCAGGCGGTATTGGGCATCATCGGCGGCTCGGGCATCTATGACCTGCCCGGCTTAGAGGGTGCGCGCGAAGAGGTGATCGAGAGCCCCTGGGGCGAGCCGTCGGCTCCTTTAAGGCGTGGCTCCATCGCCGGCCTGCCGATCGTGTTCCTGCCCCGGCATGACAAGGGGCACCGGCTGTCCCCCTCCGACATCAATTATCGCGCCAATATCGACGTGCTTAAGCGCGCCGGCGTCACCGACCTGATCTCGCTCTCGGCCTGCGGCTCCTTGAAGGAGGAACTGCCGCCGGGCACCTTCGTTCTCATCGACCAGTTCGTCGACCGCACACATAAGCGCGAGAGCTCGTTCTTCGGCCGCGGCTGCGTCGCGCATGTGTCGATGGCGCACCCGGTCTCGCCGCGGCTGCGCATCCATCTGGCGGCCGCCGCGGAGGCGGAAGGCATCGCGATCGCGCGCGGCGGCACTTATGTCTGCATGGAAGGGCCGCAATTCTCCACTTACGCGGAAAGCATGACCTACAAGACGCTGGGCTATTCCGTAATCGGCATGACCAATATGCCCGAAGCCAAGCTCGCCCGTGAGGCGGAGATCTGTTACGCCACCGTGGCCATGGTGACGGATTTCGACTGCTGGCATCCCGACCATGATGCGGTCACTGTGCAGGACATCATCCGCGTGCTGAATTCGAACGCCGACAAGGCGAAGGCGCTGGTGGCGCGGCTGGCCAGGGACTTTCCGCGCGAGCACGAGCCGTGCCCGATTGGTTCGGACCGTGCGCTCGACACCGCGCTGATCACGGCGCCCGAGGCGCGCGATCCCGAGCTCCTGAAGAAGCTCGATGCGGTGGCCGGGCGCATCCTGCGAGCGTGAGACGCAAGAAAAACGAAAAGGCAGAATGCCATGAAGGTCGACGGCAAGCATTTCCGCAGCATCTGGCGCGAGCGCGACGGCTGGTCGGTCGGCGCGATCGATCAGCGCCGGCTGCCGCATGAATTCGTCGTTGCGCGGCTGACCTCGTGTGAAGATGCGGCCGTTGCTATCAGGGACATGCTGGTGCGCGGCGCGCCGCTGATCGGCGCCACCGCCGCCTACGGCATGGCGCTCGCGATGCGCGAGGACGCCTCCGACGCCGGGCTGCAACGCGCCTATGACACGCTGGTCGTGGCGCGGCCGACCGCGATCAATCTGAAATGGGCGCTGGACGAGATGCGCGCGGCGCTCGCGCCGATCGATCCGGTGGAACGGGCGGAAGCGGCCTATGCGCGCGCCGACGAGATCGCCGAGCAGGACGTCGAGATCAATCGCGGCATTGCCGACAACGGCCTGAAGCTGATCGAGGCGACCGCGGCGAAGAAGCCGGGCGAAGTCGTCAACGTGCTGACCCATTGCAACGCCGGCTGGCTCGCCACCGTCGACTGGGGCACGGCGACGGCGCCGATCTATCTTGCGCATGAGCGCGGCATCAAGGTCCATGTCTGGGTTGACGAGACGCGTCCGCGCAACCAGGGCGCCTCGCTCACGGCCTGGGAGCTTGGCCATCACGGCGTGCCGCACACGGTGATCCCGGACAATACCGGCGGGCACCTGATGCAGCACGGCATGGTCGATCTCGCCATCGTCGGCACCGACCGCGTCGCCGCCAATGGTGACGTCTGCAACAAGATCGGCACTTACCTGAAGGCGCTTGCCGCGCATGATAACGGTGTGCCGTTCTACGTCGCGCTGCCGTCGCCGACGATCGATTTCGCCGTCCATGACGGCATCCGCGATATCCCGATCGAGCAGCGCAGCGGCGTGGAGGTCACCGACATGACCGGCCGCACCGCGGACGGCCGGCTGGAGACGGTACGCATCGTGCCCGAAAACTCGCCGGTCGCGAACTACGCCTTCGACGTGACGCCGGCGCGGCTCGTCACCGGTCTCATCACCGAGCGCGGCGTGCTGAAGCCGGATCGCGCCGCGCTGGCGTCGGCATTTCCGGAGCGGACGTCTACGGCGGCGAAGTAGATTTGGTTGGGCGATATCTCGCCACAACCGTCATTGCGAGCGCAGCGAAGCAATCCAGACTCCCTCCGCGGAAAGACTCTGGATTGCTTCGCTGCGCTCGCAATGACCGCGTATGTCGAACTACCCCAGCTTCAGCCCCGTCGCCGTCTCCAGCTCCGCGATCGCCTGCGCCCCGCTCGTCACCTTGATCGTGGTCATGCCCATCTGACGCGCCGGCTTCAGGTTCACGCCGAGATCGTCGAGATAGACGCAATTGCTCGGGTCGACCTTCAGCGTCTCGACCATCATCTGGTAGATGCGTGGATCCGGCTTGCGCAGACCGATCTTGGCGGATTCGATGACGTGATCGAACAGCACCATGACTTCGGCGATGTAGAGGGAGCGCCCCGTCATGCTGCCGATCGCATTGGCCGGCAGATTGTTGGTGATGCAACCGGTCTTGAATTGCGCCTTGATGCGCTTGAGGGCCTCGACCATCTCCGGGCGCAGATCGCCCTGCAGCAGCGGCAGCACGTCTCGGCCGCGCACCTCCGCACCGAGCGCGAGCGATTCGGCGGCGAACAATGCGTCGAACGTCTCGATGTCGACCTCGGCCCGTTCGAATTTGGCCCAGGCGTTTTCCAGATGATTGGCGGCGTTGGTGCGCCGGATGATATCGGCGGGCAGGCCGCGCTCGGTCTCGAACCGAGTGAACGCCTCGAAGGGCGAGCTCGTCAGCACGCCGCCGAAATCAAAGATCACCGCCTCGATCGCCAATGTCCTGCCCTCGTCAATTGCTTTCCAAGAGGGCTAGCATGCGCTATCGGCAAGGGCCAGTCCGAAGCAATCGCCCGCCTTCATCGATGCCGATGCGTGTTCCCATGAAGAAGCTCGCCACCCTCATCGCAGCTACGCTGCTGCTCGCTGCGCCCGCTCACGCCATCGTCGGCGGCGGCACGCCGCAGGCAGATGGCGTCGCCCGCGCCGTCGTCACCATCGTCGGCTCGCGCGGCAATTTCTGCACCGGCAGCCTGATCGCCCCGAAGCTGGTGTTGACGGTCGCCCATTGCGTGCAGCCGGGCGCGGATTACAAGGTGGTCGATCGCGGCGGCGACGGCCAGCCGCAATTGCTGAACGTGCGCACCGTCGCGATCCATCCGAACTTCAACATGCAGGCGATGCAGGCGCATCGCGCCACCGCCGACGTGGCGCTGCTGCAGTTGGAAATTCCACTGAAGGGAAAATCCACGGTGACGGTCGGCATGCCCACGATTCCAATTCAGGTCGGCAGTCGCTTCGTCGTCGCCGGCATCGGCGTCACGGTTCTCGGTGATGGCAAGAGCGGCGGCACGACGCGCGTCGCCGGCCTCGTTGCGACCGGACAGCCCGGCACGCTCCAGATCCGTCTGGTGGATCCCGTAACCAACGGTGTTCGCGGCGGAATTGGCGCCTGCACCGGCGATTCCGGCGGCCCCGTGTTCGAGGACAGGTCGAACGGTCCCGTGCTCGTCGGCCTCATCAGCTGGTCGACAGGACCGAACGGCGCCGCCGGTTGCGGCGGCTTGACCGGCGTGACGCCGCTGACGCTCTATCGCGACTGGATCGTGCAGACCGCGCGGAGCTGGGGTGCGGCACTGTGATTTGACCGCGACTTGATCTATGTCATTTTGAAGCGGAGGCGCGGCGGGTGATCATGCCCGTCGCGGAGGAAACGCGCCGTCCAATCAAGGACGGCCACAAAGACAAGCAAGGCATAGAAGCAACAATGAATGTCGCTGTTCGCAGTCACGCCACGGCCAAACAGGCTTCTGAACATTTCGACGTGCTGATCGTCGGTGCCGGCATCTCCGGCATCGGTAGCGCCTATCACATCCAGAAGCAGCTTCCGGGCACGAGCTACGTCATCCTGGAGACGCAGGAAACATTCGGCGGCACCTGGAGCACACATCGCTATCCCGGCATTCGCTCCGACAGTGATCTGCATACCTTTGGCTACAGCTTCAAGCCTTGGGTCGGCCCGCCGATTGCGACCGCCGAGGAGATCCTCTCCTATATGAAGGAGGTGATCGACGAGAACGATATCGCCAAGCACATTCGCTACAAGCACAAGATCAATTCCGCGAGCTGGTCGAGCGAGCAGAATCTCTGGACCATCGACGCCGTGACGACCGACACCGGCGAGCCCAGGACCTTCACCGCGAACTTCCTCTGGATGTGCCAGGGCTATTACCGCCATTCCGAAGGCTACACGCCGGAATGGAAGGGCATGGACCGGTTCAAAGGCCGCATCGTCCATCCGCAGACCTGGCCCGATGACATCGGCCTTGCGAACAAGAAGGTCGTCGTGATCGGTTCGGGCGCGACCGCGGCAACACTGGTGCCGAACATCACCGACAAGTGCGCCCATGTCACCATGCTGCAGCGCTCGCCGACCTATTTCCGCCTCGGCCGCAACGCCATCGAGATCGCGGAAGAGCTGCGCCGGCTGCAGGTCGACGAAGCCTGGATCCACGAGATCGTGCGGCGCAAGATCCTGTTCGAGCAGGATGCGTTCACCAAGCTCTGCGTGTCCAAGCCCGAGCAAGTGAAGAAGGAGCTGATCGGCCAGATCAGCGCCGTGCTCGGTCCCGACTACGACGTCGAGACCCATTTCACGCCAAAATACCGGCCGTGGCGGCAGCGCATCGCCTTCGTGCCGGATGCCGACCTGTTCAAGGGCATCGCCAGCGGCAAGGCCTCTGTCGTCACCGACGAGATCGAATGCTTCGTCGAGAACGGCATCCAGCTCAAGTCCGGCAAGCTACTCGAGGCCGATGTCATCGTCACTGCGACCGGCTTCAATCTTGCCGCGCTCGGCGATATCGCCTTCGAGATCGACGGCAAGCCGCTCGCCTTCGGCGACACCGTCACCTATCGCGGCATGATGTTCACGGGCGTGCCGAACATGGTCTGGGTGTTCGGCTATTTCCGCGCCAGCTGGACGCTGCGCGTCGATCTCGTCGCCGATTTCGTTTGCCGGCTGCTCGGGCACATGAAGGCGAAGGGTGCAAAGAAGGTCGAGGTCAAGCTGCGACCTGAAGACCACAACATGCCGATCCTGCCCTGGATCGATCCGGAAAACTTCAACCCCGGCTACATGATGCGCAACATGAACCTGCTGCCCAAGCGCGGCGACAAGCCGGAATGGCAGCACAGCCAGGATTACTGGACCGAGAAGGACGAGATTCCGAAGACGGACCTGGACGACAAGGCTTTCGTCTACAGTTGAGGATGCTGATGTAAGGGGCGATTAGCCGCACACTCCACTGTCGTCCCGGGGCGCGAAGCGAGCCCGGGACCCATTACCACAGGGAGTGGTTATGAAGCGAGCTGGTCACTCCGAGTCTTCGCCAAACTACTCCCTGTGGTTATGGGTCCCGGATCGGCGCGCGCTTGAGGCGCGCTTGTCCGGACGACACCGTCGGGTGCGCGGCATCTCAACTCATTGCCGCACGCTCACGAATTCCGCCGCGTCGCATTCGCGGCGATCGCGGCCGCGGCGGTCCGGTTCTCGACGCCGAGCTTGGCGTAGATCTGCTCCAGGTGCTTGTCGACGGTGCGCGGGCTGAGGCCCAGAATTTGTGCGATGTCGCGGTTGGTCTTGCCCTTGCTGAGCCAGGCCAGCACCTCGCCTTCGCGCGTGGTGAGGCCGAGCTCGCTGGTGAATTCGGGCGGCAGCGCGGTGCCGGCTTCCTTGGACAGCCGCAGCAGGAATTCGTTCGGCGCGGTCTCGCCCATGTAGTAGAAGCGGAGCTGCGGATTGTCGGGCAGCGACGCGGCCTGGGATTTCGAGCCGCTCTTGGCCTTCGCCTGCTCGAGCCATTGCAGCAGCGTCGCCGGCAGCACGAAGTCGTCGGCCTGCGCGCCGTGATGATCGGATAGCAGCTTCTGCGCCTGCGGCGTCGCCCACAGCACGCTGCCCTGGCGATTGACCGCGAACAGGAAACGGCCGGAGACGTCGAGCGCGGCGCGCGCGCTCTGGGTCAGCCGGGCATTGCCGAGATGGACCCGGATGCGCGCCAGCATCTCCTCGATCACGATCGGCTTGGTCACGTAGTCGACGCCGCCGGCCTCCAATCCACGCACGATGTGCTCGGTTTCGGCCAGACCCGTCATGAAGATGACTGGGACATTGGCGAGACCCGCATCGCGCTTGAGCCGGCGGCAGGTCTCGAAGCCGTCGATGCCGGGCATCACGGCATCGAGCAGGATGATGTCGGGCGTGATCTGGTCGATGATGCGCATCGCCGCGGCGCCGTCGAGCGCCACCATCACCGTCATGCCGGCGCCGTCGAGCGCGTCGGTGAGCAGCCGGAGCGTCTCCGGGGAATCGTCGACGACGAGCGCGACGTCGCGCTTCTTCGATTCAATGCTCATAAGCATGCAACGTCTTCAATGTGTCCATGTACTGGTCGAGATCGAAGCGATCGACCAGCGACCGCATCTGCGCGACGAAGTCGGCATGCTCGGGGTGCTCGCTGCCGATCTCGTCCAGCTTCAGCTGGATGCCCTTGACGTAGCCGATCTGGCCGAGCCCGATCAGCGCCTCGATGTGCCGCAGCGGCGGCTTCGATCCGGTCTCCGGATGCCAGAACGGCACCGCGACCTCATGCGAGCCGTATTGCCATTCGATCTTGAGAAGCTGGCGAATCGTCGCCAGCAGCCGCGGGATGTCGATCGGCTTCATCAGGTAGCCGTCGTGGAAGGGCTGCGCCAGCGGCGTGCCATGAGCCTCGAGCGCGCTTGCCGACACCATCAGGATGCGCGCCTGATGGTGGCCGCTGGCGCGCAAGGCCTCGGCGACCGCCCAGCCGTCCATGGCGGGCATCGAGATGTCGAGCAGGAACAGATCGGGCCGGCAATGCTGCGCCAGTGCGAGGCAGCCGGCGCCGTCGGGTGCGCTGAGCAGGATGAAGCCGAGCGGCGTCAGCACCTCGCGCAGGAGGTCGCGATGCACGGGATCGTCGTCGGTGACGAGGATGGTCTTGCGCGGGCCGTGATAGCCTGAGACCGGCGCCTCCACCGGCGCGGTGCGCTGGGGATTGGCGACCTCCGAGAGCAGGATCTTGACCCTGAAGGTCGAGCCGGTGCCGACCGTGCTCGTGACCTTGATGTCCCCGCCCATCACGCCAGCGAGCAGGCGGCTGATGGTGAGCCCGAGGCCCGTGCCGGTCTGCGGCTGCGACGCGCCGAGCGCACCCCGCTCGAATGGCGCGAAGATACGTTCGAGGTCGCCGCCCTGGATGCCCGGGCCGGTGTCGATCACCTCGAACTCGGCGACCGGGCTGCGGTAGTGCACCACGAACTGCACGCTGCCGGACTGGGTGAACTTGATGGCGTTCGAGAGCAGGTTGATCAGCACCTGACGCAGCCGCTTCTCGTCGGCATAGACCACCCGCGGCAGCGTCGGCGGCCGCTTGAACACGAAGTCGATGCCCTTGGCGGCGGCCTGGAGGCGGAACATGCCGACGAGCTGGTCGAGGAACTCGCTCAAGCGCACCTCGTCGCGCGACAGATACAGCCGCCCCGCCTCGATCTTGGAAATGTCCAGGATGCCGTCGATCAGCCCGGAGAGATGGTCGGCGCTGCGGCGAACGACGCGGACCTGGTCGCGCGGCTTGGCACCAAGGCTCGTATCCTGCTCGAGCAGCTGCGCATAGCCGCTGATCGCATTGAGCGGCGAGCGCAGCTCGTGGCTCAGCCCGACCACATAGCGGCTCTTGGCGAGATTGGCGGATTCGGCGACCTCCTTGGCACGCTGGAGCTCGGCATCGGTGCGCTTGTGCGCGTCGATCTCCTGGATCAGCAGCGCGGTCTGCCGCCGCGTCTCGGCCTCGGCGGCGCGGCGGCTCTGCTGCGCCAGCACGAACAGCCACGCCACCACGCCGATGATGATGCTGAGCGAGAAGAACACCTTCCACAGCACGTCGGACACGAGCTCGTTGTCGCCGTGCACGTTCGCCGACGTCTGCAGATAGATCAGTCCCAGCACCAGGGCGATCAGGCCGGCGGAGACCACGAACACGCCGATATAGTGGCCGACTTGCGAGTTGATCCGGGCGTAGATCGGCTGCGGCATCAGCCGGCCCAGCGTTTCCGACACCTGCGCCTGGAATCTCGCGTGCGGCTTGCAGAGATCGTGGCAGCGCGCATCCAGCGAACAGCACAGCGAGCAGATCGGGCCTGCGTAAGCGGGGCAGGAGGCCATGTCCTCCGGCTCGAACGAGTGCTCGCAGATGCAGCACTGGATCGCCTCGATGTTCTGCCAGCTCCGCTTCGGCTTGCGCGCGATGTAGTATTTGCCGCCTGTGGCCCAGGCGATCAACGGCGCCGTGAGGAAGGCCGCGGCGAGCGCGATGAAGGCCGACAGCGCCTTCGCGGTCGGCCCGAACAGGCCGTAGAAGGCGCTGATCGAGACGATGGTCGCGATCGTCATCGCTCCCACGCCGACCGGATTGACGTCGTAGAGATGCGCGCGCTTGAACTCGATCTGCTGCGGCCGCAGTCCGAGCGGCTTGTTGATGACGAGGTCCGCGACCAGCGCGCCGACCCAGGCGATCGCGACGTTGGAATAGAGCGCCAGCGTCTGCTCCAGGGCCTTGTAGACGCCGATCTCCATCAGCAGCAGGGCCACGACGACGTTGAAGACCAGCCAGACCACGCGCCCGGGATGGCTGTGGGTCAAGCGCGAGAAGAAGTTCGACCAGGCGATCGAGCCGGCATAGGCGTTGGTGACGTTGATCTTGACCTGCGACAGGATCACGAAGGTGCCGGTCAAGGCCAAAGCGAGGTCGGGCTGCGACAGCACATAGCGGAATGCTTCGAGATACATGTGCGCCGGCTCGGCGGCTTCTTCGGGCGGCACGCCGTGGCTGAGTGCGAAGAAGGCGAGGAACGAGCCCGCCAGCAGCTTCAGCGCGCCCAGCACGATCCAGCCCGGCCCCGCGCTCATCAGCGCCATCCACCAGGAGGCCCTGGAGGCGCGACGGTCGCGCGGCAGGAACCGCAGGAAGTCGACCTGCTCGCCGATCTGCGCCACCAGCGAGAACACGACCGAGGCCGCAACGCCGAACAGCAGGAGATCGAAATGCCCGTTGAGGTCGCCGTGCTCGCCGGAGAACTTGTGCCACTCCGCAAAGGAGCGCGGGTTGTGCCAGGCGATCGCGGCAAACGGAATGATGTGAAGGATCACCCACAGCGGCTGCGTCCACAATTGGAAGCGGCTGATCAGCGTGATGCCGTAGGCCACCAGCGGGATGATGACGACGGCGCTGATGAGATAGCCCACCGGCCGCGGAATCCCGAAGCACATCTCGAGCGCTGAGGTGAGGATCACGGCCTCGATCGCGAAGAAGATGAAGGTGAAGGAGGCGTAGATCAGCGAGGTGACGGTCGAGCCGATGTAACCGAAGCCGGCCCCCCGCGTCAGCAGGTCGATGTCGATGCCGCATTTGGCGGCATAATACGCAATAGGCACCCCGCAGCCGAAGATGATGATGGAAACCACGACGATGGCGGCAGTCGCGTTGGTGACGCCATAGTTCAGCGTGATGGTCCCGCCGATCGCCTCCATCGCCAGGAACGAGATCGCGCCCAGTGCCGTGTTGGCGACGCGGGCGGCGGACCAGCGCCGCGCGCTCTTGGCGGTGAAGCGCAGGGCGTAATCTTCCAGCGTCTGGTTGGCGACCCATTGATTGTACTGGCGCCTGACGCGGTCTATTCGCTGCCGCCCTGCCACTTAACCCCACTCCCGATACGGACCCGGACCCCTCGCAAATTCCGTACCAGAAGCCTACGTCGGCATTTTGCGGTGCAGTATACGCGATCTTGCGTATGCGCGCGCTGCATAAATTCGAGCCATCCTCACGGGCACCAATCGCGTGTTCTCGAACAAAAGTGGGGTGCTCATGTCAGACGAAGCAAACAAGGGCCTGTTGTCGCCGCTGCGGCGCAAATTATTGATGGGAATGGCCGCGGTGCCGGCCATCACCATGCTGCCGCGCGGGTCATTTGCGCAGGCGCCGGCGACCTCGGCGGTCAACACCACGGGTCTGGCCGTCACCGACACCGAGGTCACGGTCGGCATCCTGCATTCGGCGACCGGCACCATGGCGATCTCCGAGACCGGCTCGATCCAGGCCGAAAAGCTGGCAATCGAGCAGATTAACGCGGCGGGCGGCGTGCTCGGGCGCAAGATCAAGTTCATCCAGGAGGACGGCGCGTCGGACTGGCCGACTTTCGCCGAAAAGGCGAAGAAGCTGCTCGTCAACGACAAGGTGGCGGCGATCATGGGCTGCTGGACCTCGGCCTCGCGCAAGGCGGTGCTGCCGGTCGTCGAGCAGTATAACGGCATGCTCTACTACCCGACCTTCTACGAAGGCCTCGAGCAGTCCAAGAACGTCATCTACACCGGCCAGGAAGCGACCCAGCAGATTCTCGCCGGCCTCAACTGGATCGCCAAGGAGAAGGGCGCCAAGTCGTTCTTCTTCATCGGTTCGGACTACATCTGGCCACGCACCTCCAACAAGATCGCGCGCAAGCACGTCGAAAACGTGCTCAAGGGCAAGGTCGTCGGCGAGGAATATTATGCGCTCGGCTCGACGCAGTTCAACTCTGTCATCAACAAGATCAAGCTGACCAAGCCGGACGTGATCTTCACCGACGTCGTCGGCGGCTCGAACGTCGCCTTCTACAAGCAGCTCAAGGCGGCTGGCATCGATCTCTCCAAGCAGGCACTGCTGACGATCTCGGTGACCGAGGACGAGATCGACGGTATCGGCGGCGAGAACATCGCGGGCGCCTATGCCTGCATGAAGTACTTCCAGTCGCTCGACAATGCGAACAACAAGGCTTTCGTCTCGGCGTTCAAGAAGATGTGGGGCGAGAAGACCGTGATCGGAGACGTCACCCAGGCTGCCTATCTCGGCCCGTGGCTGTGGAAGCTGACGGTCGAAAAGGCCGGCTCTTTCGACGTCGACAAGATCGCCACGGCTTCTACGGGTGTCGAGTTCAAGGGCGCGCCGGAAGGCTATGTGCGCATCCACGAGAACCATCACCTCTGGTCGAAGACCCGGGTGGGGCGCGCCAAGCTCGATGGCCAGTTCGAGCTGATCTACGAGACCGCCGATCTCGTCGAGCCGGATCCGTTCCCGAAGGGTTACCAGTAAGAAGCGTTACCGGTAAGTCGCGGCGCCCGTCCCACCCCCTCAAGACAAAACCGCTCCCTGGCGTGGATCGCAAGTCCATGCCTCAAGCCCCCGCGTCGCGAACCTGCTCGCGACGCGGGACCCTTTCCCGACGGAGGACATGGATGTTCGGCGACTATTCGATTGGCGACCTCGGCTCGATCTTCGTCATGCAGGGGTTTGCCGGACTGATCCTGTTCTCCGTCTATGTCCTGATGGCACTCGGCCTCGCGATCATCTTCGGCCAGATGGGCGTCATCAACATGGCCCATGGCGAGTTCATGATCCTCGGGGCCTACGTCACCTGGATGACCTCCAATCTCTTCCAGGCCTATTTGCCGAGCCTGTTCAGCGGCTACTTCTTCCTCGCGATGATCCTGGCCTTCTTCGCCTCCGGCGCCTTGGGGATGTTGGTGGAGTGGGTGTTGATACGGCACCTCTACAAGCGCCCGCTCGATACGCTGCTCGCCACCTGGGGCCTCAGCCTGATGCTGCAGCAGGCCTATCGCTCGGTGTTTGGCGCGCGCGAGGTCGGCGTCGAGCTGCCGCAATGGATGCTGGGCTCGCTGCGCGTCACCGACAGCATCGAGGTGCCGATCAACGGCGTCTTCGTGATGTGCCTCACCGTGCTGATCACCATCGCCGTCGCCTACGTCCTCTACATGTCGCGCTGGGGCCGCCAGGTGCGCGCGGTCGTGCAGAACCGCATCATGGCCGGCGCGGTCGGCATCAACACCGAGAAGGTCGACCGCTACACCTTCGGCCTCGGCTGCGGCATCGCCGGTGTCGCCGGCAGCGCCTTCACCATGATCGGCTCGACCGGGCCGACGTCGGGCCAGCTCTACATCGTCGACACCTTCCTCGTCGTCGTGTTCGGCGGCGCCGCCAGCCTGCTCGGCACCATCGCCTCGGCCTTCTCGATCTCGCAGACGCAATCGACGCTCGAGTTCTTCATGTCGGGCTCGATGGCCAAGGTGCTCACACTGCTCGCCGTCGTCGGCATCCTGATGCTGCGGCCGCAGGGTCTGTTCGCCCTCAAGGTCCGCAAATAACGAGAAGCAGGCAAGTCATGATCATCAACTCACGCTTCTTCAACCGATCCGAACTGATGGGCTTCATTGCGCTCGCCGCCGTGCTGTTCGTGATCCTGCCGCTGACGCTTGACGTGTTCCGCCTCAACCTGGTCGCGAAATATCTGACCTATGCCTTCGTCGCGATCGGCCTCGTGCTGTGCTGGGGCTACGGCGGCATCTTGAGCCTGGGGCAGGGCGTGTTCTTCGGTCTCGGCGGCTATTGCATGGCGATGTTCCTCAAGCTCGAAGCCTCCAGCGTCGAGAACACCAAGATCCAGTCGACGCCCGGCATCCCCGATTTCATGGACTGGAATCAGATCACGGCGCTGCCGTTCTTCTGGCAGCCGTTTCACAGCCTCACCTTCACCATCCTCGCCATCATCCTGGTCCCCGGCCTTTTCGCTCTGATCATCGGCACCGCGATGTTCAAGCGCCGCGTCGGCGGCACCTATTTCGCGATTATCACCCAGGCCGTCGCCGCCATCCTGACCATCCTCATCGTCGGCCAGCAGGGCTATACCGGCGGCATCAACGGCATGACCGATCTGCGCACGCTGAAGGGTTGGGACATCCGGCCCGATCACGCCAAGATCATCCTGTACTTCGTCGAGGTGGTGTTGCTGTTCGCCTGCATCGGCATCGCGCAGTTCATCCGCCTCACCAAGCTCGGCCGCATCCTGGTGGCGATGCGCGAGCAGGAGGACCGCGTCCGCTTCTCCGGCTACAGCGTCGCCAACTTCAAGATCTTCGCCTTTTGCATGGCCGCGATCTTCGCCGCGATCGGTGGCGCCATGTTCGCGCTCAATGTCGGCTTCATGTCGCCGTCCTTCGTCGGCATCGTGCCGTCGATCGAGATGGTGATCTACACTGCGGTCGGCGGACGGATGTCGATCTTCGGCGCGGTCTGGGGCGCGATCCTGGTGAATTTCGCCAAGACCAGCCTGTCGGAATCCTTCCCGCAACTCTGGTTGTTCGGTCTCGGCGCGCTGTTCATCGCCGTCGTGCTCGCTTTCCCCAACGGCCTGTCCGGGCTCTGGGCCGATTACGTGCAGCCGCGCATCGACCGGCTGTTCGCCTCGCGCAAGCCGAAGTCTGGCTGGACCGACAATTCCGTCGCCGACGGCGCGCCGGCAGAGTGAGGAGGCGATCATGCTTATTGGACACCAGCCCAAGGACTTCCTGCTCGCGGTCTCAGGCCTCACCGTCTCGTTCGACGGATTCAAGGCGGTCAACGACCTCTCCTTCTATGTCGAGGAGAACGAGATCCGTGTCATCATCGGCCCCAACGGCGCCGGCAAGACCACGGTGCTCGATTTGATCTGCGGCAAGACCAGGGCGACCTCGGGCTCGATCCAGTTTCGTGGCAAGGAGCTCACGAAGATGAAGGAGAACGAGATCGTGCAGACCGGCGTCGGGCGCAAGTTCCAGACGCCGTCGGTGTTCGAGGATCTCACCGTGTTCGAGAACCTCGAGATCTCGTTTCCGCGCGGCCGCACCGTGTTCGGCTCGCTGACCTTTCAGCGCGACCAGCTGGTGAAGGACCGGGTCGAGGAGGTCGCCGAGATGATCTTCCTCAAGGAGAAGCTCAACACCTATGCCGACGAGCTCAGCCATGGCCAGAAGCAGTGGCTCGAGATCGGCATGCTGCTGATCCAGGATCCCGACCTCTTGATGCTCGACGAGCCCGTCGCCGGCATGAGCGTGTCCGAGCGCGCCAAGACCGCCGAATTGCTCAACCGCATCATCAAGAACCGTTCGGTGCTGGTGATCGAGCACGACATGAAGTTCGTCGAGGACATCGCGCACAAGGTCACCGTGCTGCACCAGGGCCAGATCCTCTCGGAGGGGACGATGGAGAAGGTGAAGAACGATCCCAAGGTCATCGAAGTGTACCTCGGTCACTAGCGCATGATCCCGGAAAGTGGCGTCCGGTTTCCGGACAAGATCATGCGCAAGAAGCAAGGAGCACGCTGATGCTGGCTATTTCCGATCTCCACGTCGCCTACGGCCAGAGCGAGGTGCTGCACGGGCTCAACGTCAAGGTCGCGGCGAACGAGATCGTCGCGATCATGGGCCGCAACGGAATGGGCAAGACCACGCTGATGAAGTCGCTGATGGGCATCCTGCCGGCCAAGAGCGGCTCGGTGAACATGGATGGCGCCGAGCTCGGCAACCTCAAGAGCTTTGAGCGCGTCGCCAAGGGTCTCGCCTACGTGCCACAGGGCCGCATGATCTTCTCCACCATGACGGTGAAAGAGAACATCGAGACCGGGCTCGTCGTCTCCGGCGGCTCCGAGGTGCCTGACGACATCTACGAACTGTTCCCGGTGCTGCTCGAGATGAAGGGCCGCCGTGGCGGCAATCTCTCCGGCGGGCAACAGCAACAATTGGCGATCGCGCGCGCTCTCGCCACCAAGCCGAAGGTGCTGCTGCTGGACGAGCCGACCGAAGGCATCCAGCCCTCCATCATCAAGGAAATGGCGCGCACCCTAAAGCGCATCCGCGACGAGAAGGGGCTCTCGATCGTCGTGTCCGAGCAGGTCCTCAGCTTCGCGCTCGACATCGCCGACCGCGTGCTGGTGATCGAGAACGGCGAGATCGTGCGCGACGATCCGCGCGATGCCGTCGATGCCGCGCAGGTCTCGAAATATCTGTCCGTCTAACCAACCGTGTAAAAGGGGAGCATCTCGATGCCAGAGACACTGATCAAGGTCGATCTCACCAAATCGGCCTATGAAAACGACATGGTGCACAACCGCTGGCACCCCGACATCCCGATCGTGGCCTGGGTCAATCCCGGCGACGATTTCATCATCGAGACCTATGACTGGACCGGCGGCTTCATCAAGAACAACGATTCCGCCGACGACGTGCGCGACATCGACCTGTCGATCGTGCACTTCCTCTCCGGCCCGATCGGGGTCAAGGGCGCCGAGCCCGGCGACCTTCTCGTCGTCGACCTGCTCGACGTCGGTCCGCTCAAGGAGAGCCTGTGGGGCTTCAACGGCTTCTTCTCCAAGCAGAACGGCGGCGGCTTCCTCACCGACCATTTCCCGCTGGCGCAGAAGTCGATCTGGGACATCAAGGGTCTCTACACCTCGTCGCGTCACGTGCCCGGCGTCAACTTTGCCGGTCTGATCCATCCCGGCCTGATCGGCTGTCTGCCCGATCCGAAGATGCTGGACACCTGGAACAAGCGCGAGGCCGAGCTGATCTCGACCAACCCGACCCGCGTGCCTGGCCTTGCCAATCCGCCGTTCGCGCCGACCGCCCATGGCGGCCGCGCCAAGGGCGATGTGAAGGCCAAGATCGGCGCCGAGGGTGCGCGCACCGTGCCGCCGCGCGAGCATGGCGGCAATTGCGACATCAAGGATCTCTCGCGCGGCTCGAAGATCTACTTCCCGGTCTACGTGCCCGGCGCGGGCCTTTCGATGGGCGATTTGCACTTCAGCCAGGGCGACGGCGAGATCACCTTCTGCGGTGCCATCGAGATGGCGGGCTGGCTGCACCTGAAGGTCGAGGTGATCAAGGATGGCATGTCGAAATACGGCATCAAGAATCCGATCTTCAAGCCGTCGCCGATCACGCCGAACTACAAGGACTATCTGATCTTCGAGGGCATCTCGGTGGACGAGGCCGGCAAGCAGCACTATCTCGACGTCCACATCGCCTATCGCCAGGCCTGCTTGAATGCGATCGAGTATCTCAAGAAGTTCGGCTATTCCGGCGCCCAGGCCTATTCGATCCTCGGCACCGCGCCGTGCCAGGGCCACATCTCCGGCGTGGTCGACGTGCCCAACGCCTGCGCCACGCTATGGCTGCCGACCGAGATCTTCGACTTCGACGTGATGCCGTCGGCGGCCGGACCCATCAAGCACATCACCGGCGACATTCAGATGCCGATCTCGCCGGACAAGTGACGCCGCGCTCCCTCTCCCCGTTCTCACGGGGAGAGGGTTCGGGGTGAGGGGCTGTCTCCACACGCACGGTGGCAGCGAGTTGTGTTGAGCACAGAAGTGGGATGATGCGATGCCGGTCTACGAATATCTCTGTGACGACTGCGGTCCCTTCAAGGACCTGCGCCCGATGGCGGAATGCGACGATCCGCAGAGCTGCCCACACTGCGAGACGATGGCGCCCCGCGTCATCCTGACGGCGCCGAACTTCTTCTGCATGCCGGCGGAGAAGCGCAAGGCGCACGCCGTCAACGAGCGCAGCACGCACGCACCGCAGACGCTGGCGCAATATAAGGCCTCGCACGGGCCGGGCTGCGGCTGCTGCTCCTCGGGCAAGACCGTGAAGGACAAGAGCGCGGCGGATAGGAAGAAGCCGGCGCGGCTGGTGACCAAGACCAGGAGCGGCGCCAAGGGCTTTCCGACCGCACGCCCCTGGATGATCAGCCACTAACCCACGCCAGCATCAGACAACAGGAGCGCTCCACATGCTTCACGGTGACATCTCCAGCAGCAACGACACGGTCGGCGTCGCGGTGGTCAATTACAAGATGCCCCGCCTGCACACCAAGGCCGAGGTGCTCGACAACGCCCGCAAGATCGCCGACATGATCGTCGGCATGAAGGTCGGGCTGCCCGGCATGGATCTCGTGATCTTCCCGGAATATTCCACGCAAGGCATCATGTACGATGCCAAGGAGATGTACGAGACGGCGTCAATGGTGCCGGGCGAGGAGACCGCGATCTTCGCCGAGGCCTGCCGCAAGGCCAAAGTGTGGGGCGTGTTCTCGCTCACCGGCGAGCGTCACGAGGAGCATCCGCACAAGGCGCCCTACAACACCCTGATCCTGATGAACGACAAGGGCGAGATCGTGCAGAAGTACCGCAAGATCATGCCGTGGGTGCCGATCGAAGGCTGGTATCCCGGCAATTGCACCTATGTCTCCGAGGGTCCCAAGGGCCTCAAGGTCAGCCTGATCATCTGCGACGACGGCAATTATCCGGAGATCTGGCGCGACTGCGCCATGAAGGGCGCGGAGCTGATCGTGCGCTGCCAGGGCTACATGTATCCGGCCAAGGAGCAGCAGGTCATGATCTCAAAGGCCATGGCCTGGGCCAACAACGTCTATGTCGCGGTCGCCAATGCCGCCGGCTTCGACGGTGTCTATTCCTATTTCGGCCACTCCGCGATCATCGGTTTCGACGGCCGCACGCTCGGCGAATGCGGCGAGGAGGATTACGGCATCCAGTACGCGCAGCTGTCGAAGCATCTGATCCGCGACGCGCGCCGCAACGGCCAGTCGCAGAACCATCTCTACAAGCTCGTTCATCGCGGCTACACCGGCATGATCAATTCCGGCGACAGCCCGCGCGGCGTCGCCGCGTGCCCGTATGATTTCTACAAGAACTGGATCAGGGATCCCGAAGGCACGCGCGACATGGTCGAGGCAATGACCCGCGCGACTCCAGGCACCGAGGAATGCCCGATCGACGGCATCCCGAACGGGACGGCGGCCAGCAATTACTGAGCTGTTGCGGCCTGCGTCACCCTCCAGGGGAGGGTAAGAAAGAGCTCTATCGCTTCTGCTCGGTGGGCCTGCGCGGGGGCCGCGGTGGCGCCGGCGTGCCGCTCATCTTGTTGGCGGCCTCGCTGACGTCGAGCAGGGAGCGGCGAATGTCTTCGAGATAGGCCGCCGACTTCTTCTTCATGGTGCCGGCAAGCTCGTGCAGTCCCTGGATCTTCTCGAACAGCTCGTCGGCCTTGCCGTCGACGAAGCCCGGCACCGCGCCCTCGATCTTGGCGGCCGCCTTGTCGAACCCTGCGAAGGCGCTGTCGACCTTGGCCATGACCGAATCGATCTCCGCGCCCTTACTCCTGAGATCGGCGGTGTAAGTCTCGAACGTGTGCAGGCCCTCCTTGATTGCGGGGGCGTTGTTCACGATGGTGCGGTCGACGCTGTGCAGGGTTTCGACGATGGTTTCGGCGTCGCTGAGATCGGCCGTCAGCACCGGGATGCCGTCCGCGTCCAGCGGCACCGGCGGTGCAGAGGGGGCGCCGCCGATGAGTGAGATCGCGGCAATGCCGGTGAGGCCCTGGAACTCGATTCCGGCCACGGTGTCCTTGCGAATCGGCGCGGTGTTGTCGAGCATGACGAGTGCCACGATCCTGCGCGGACTATCCAGCTTGATCGACAGGATCTGGCCGGCGGGCACGCCGTCGAAATTGACCGGCCCGCCACGGCGCAGGCCGCTGGCCGAGCCGCCTTCGAACACCACGCGCAACTGGCTGCGGCTCTGGATCGTGCGCCATTTCTGTACGCCGAGCAGGCCGCCGAACGCCACGGCGATCGCCGCCAGCGTTGCCGTTCCGATCACAAGATTGCTCGCGCGTGCCATGCAGGCTGAGTTTAGGGCCAAAGCGGGATGGTTGGAAGAAGGTCGCGATGGTACGTAGGGCGGGTTAGCGAAGCGTAACCCGTCACGCCTCGCGCGTGAATGCACCGAATTGGTGGATTACGCCACGCACCTCAATGCCCGGCCGCCCGCTTTGCCGCAGCATTGTTCAGCACGATCAGGGCATCGACGGCCACACCCGTCCTGGTGTTGATCAGGAACGGGTTGATGTCGACCGAGGCGATGCGATCGCCCGCATCCGCGATCAGGTTGGACAGCCCGACCAGGGCCTTCACCGCCGAGGCCTCGTGCAAGACCGGCCTGCCGCGATAGCCGCGCATCTTGATGCCGGCCTTGGTGCGGCCGATCAGGAGCTGTGCCTCGGCCTCGTCCAGCGGCGCGCCGGCGAGCGCGACATCCTTCAACAGCTCGATGTCGATGCCGCCGGTGCCGAACAGCACGACCGGGCCCATCTCCGCATCGAGCGAGGCGCCGACCACCAGCTCGAGCTCGGCCTTGACCTGCTGCGCGATCAGGATGCCGTCGAGCTTCGGCTTGCCCTTGAGCTTCGCCACCCGCGCGGTGATGTCGGCGAACGCCTTCTTTACCTCGGCTGCGCTGTTGAGGTTCAGCACCACGCCGCCGATGTCGGACTTATGCAGGATCTCCGCACTGACGAGTTTTGCCACGACCGGAAAACCGATCTGCTTGGCAATCTTGATGGCGTCCGCCGCAGTCTGCGCGATCGCCTCCTTCGAGATCGGGATGCCATAGGCCTTGAGCAGCTTCTTCGAGGCGACCTCGTCGAGCGCAGCACCGGTCGCCGATTTCAACGTCTTCTCCAGCACGGCACGGGCGGCGGGTTTCGAGCTCGAGACGATATCGGGCACCTCCTTGCGCAGCTTCGCATAGGCGAGCAGCGACTTGATCGCGGTCACCGCGCGGTCCATGCCCTGCATCACCGCGAGATGCGGCAGCGAGTTCCGCAAGTCCTTGGTGTATTCGGTGAAGCCGATCGACATCGCGCTGATGTAGATCACCGGCTTGCCCGCCTTGCTGGCCATCTCGTTGACGATGCGCAAGTTGCGCTCGCGCAGCTCGTGCGGCGCCTTCGGCAGCTCGGCATCGACGATGACGATGTCGATATCGGGGTCGTCGATCATCAGCTTGATCGATTTCATGTAGACGGAGGGATCGACCACTGCGGCAAAGCCGGCATCGAGCGGATTGCCGACGATCGAGCCGGGGCCGAGCATCTTCGCCAGCTCCGCGCTGACATGCGGGCTCAGCGGCGTGAAATTCAGGCCTGCGGCATAGAACGCGTCGATCAGCATGCCGCGCTTGCCGCCGGACAGCGTCACAGCGGCGAGCCGGTCGCCTTTCGGAACGGCCGCGTGCACGAAGCACTCGGTGGTCTCGATCAGCTCGTCGAGGCCGCCGACCCGGATCACCCCTTCGCGCGTCGCGATCGCGTCGAACGTCTCGATCGAGCCGGCGAGCGCGCCGGTATGCGCCATCGCCGCGGCGCGGCCGCCTTCGGAGGCGCCGAGCTTGAGGGCGATCACGGGCTTGCTCGCCGCGCGCGCCGCCTTGCAGGCGTCGCGGAAGGCCTTGGTGTTGCGCACGCCCTCGAGGTAGACGACGATCACCTTGATGCTCGGATCCTCGGCGAAATAGCGCATCAGGTCCGGCGTCTCGAGCCCGGCCTCGTTGCCCGTGGTCACCATGTAGCCTACACCGACACCCCGGTCTTCCAGCGTCTGTCGGATCGCCATGACGATCGCGCCGGATTGGCCGGCGATCGCCACCGCGCCCTGTTCCATGGTGACGATGCGATCGTCGATATTGGTGAAGAGCTTTTCGCCGGCGCTCAAATTGCCGAGGCAGTTCGGGCCGGTGACCGCGAGCCCCGTCTCGCGCACCGCAGCCTGCAATTCGGCAGCGAGCTTCTGGCTTTCGTCATCCTGCAGCTCGCTGAAGCCGGAGGTGACGATGGTGGCCGACCGCGCGCCGGCTGCGGCGGCGTCGCGGATCACCTGCACGGCAAAGCGCGCAGGCACCAGCACCAGGACGTGATCGGGCTTCTCCGGAAGACTCGCAAAATCCTTGTAGCAGGGAACGCCCCAGACGGTATCGCGCTTGGCGTTGACCGGATAGAGCCCGCCTTCGAAACCATATTTGATCAGATTGTTCCAGATGCGCTCGGCATAATTGCCGGGCTTGTCGGTCGCGCCCACCAGCACGATGTTGTGCGGGTGCAGCATTGCGTGGATGCCCTTGACGATGTCGCTGGCATCGGGCGGCGGAGACCATGGACGTGATGCGGGCGCAGCAGACACACGGGCTTCCATGGCGTGACCTCACCTGTTGTTCTTATTGGTGTCGCGTCACTCTGTTCTATGGCGAGTCCTTTGGCAACTGTGTGGCTGGGTATGCCGTGTGGTGGAATGAAGCGCGCACCGGTGCGTGTCAGTCCGATCGGCGATCTAGCCGTCGGCGCCAATCAATGTCGCATGCACGATGTAGCGCTCGGGTCCGGATGTGACGGCATCGAATGGCCAGCAGGTCGCGAGAACAAGCTCGAAACCCTGTGCCATGGGATCGATGCCGGATGCATCGAAGCGAACCACGGCCGAGGAATCCGCGCGATAGCGAAAGTGTCGACCGTCACTGCGCGTGACATCGATGACGTCGCCAATGGCAACATCCTTCAGGAAGCGGAAATGAGTGTCGCGATGGGCGGCATAGACGGCGATCCCGCGTTCGCCCGCATCAGCCGTGTGCTGGATATGACCGGGCCCGAAAGCGAGCGCTTGCCCGCTCGCGCCTTCCAGCACGATGGCGCTCGCGCCGATCCGCTTCACCTCGATCCGCGCGACCGGCCAGGTGTCGGCCCAGGACCAGGGCTTCACCGCCTGTCCCGTGGCAATGCTCCGGTCGAAGGCCCGCTCCAGCAGCATCTGCGCCAGCCACGCCTTGGCGTGGATATAGGCGCCGTCGCCGAACAGGATGAGGCCGACAAGCGCGAGAGCCACAGGAGAGATGAAGCGGGGCATTGTGTTTCGTCTCCCGTCATTGCGAGCCACCGGGTCCGCGCGAAGCGCGGCCCGATGACAGGCTCCGCGAAGCAATCCAGACTGTCTCCGCGGCGGCAGTCTGGATTGCTTCGTCGCTTCGCTCCTCGCAATGACCGTGAAAAAAAACGCGCGCGGCCGTTTGCAGGGGACGGGCAGCCGCGCGCGCTAACAGAGGAGTTCGGGGAGCTCCTCTCTCAAGCGGCGTCGGTGAGCAAGGTCCGACGCCGGTTGAACACGAACAGGATCAGGGCGAGCACGATCAGGATGAAGCCTGCGATCATCTTCAGCTCGGCCGAGGTCGCGGTCTTGGGCAGGCGGATCGCATCGGGCGCAGCAGGCATAGGCCGTCGCGTTGCCGGCTGATTGCGCGCATCGGCATGGCGCTCGTGCAGCTGCGTCGGCGTCAGATGCGGCCGCTCGCCGAACACCTTCTCGAAATCCCAGCCCGCGGGCAGGTTGATCGGCAGCTCGCTGAGCTTGAGCGGTTCGCCTTCGGGACGGCTTGGCGTCTTGTCGACCGCGACGAGGCTGGTCAGCCGCGTGACGATCTGATGGTCGAGCGCGAGCGCCAGGATCGCCTTGTCGGAGGCCTCGGGTGTCATCTCGCGCAGGGTGCGCGCCACCTCCGCATCGGCGATCTTGCGCCTGGCCCAGAGCTTTGACAGGCCCATGCCTTCGGCCGCGTTTTGCAGCGGCAGCGTCACCGACCATGGGCGGTCGCCGACGCGGCCCTTGATCTCGAGCGAGCCTGCGAGCTTGTCGAGCCTCGCCGCCAGCACCAGGGGCTCGTCGCGATAGACGTCAGGAATGATCGCCGGGGTGACGTCGGCATTGGCTTCGGAAAACCTTGCGGTGAGGCCGGTCACGGCCGGATTCTCCAGCTTGGCGAACAGGCCGCGCATGCGCTCCTCCACTTGCTCGGTGGAGCCGATATGGGTGAAGGCGCCGCGGCCGAGCTCGGCGGCACGGGTCATCAGATAGGTGTTGGGCGCCGACCCGATGCCGACCATGAACACGCGCGAGCGGCCGCGCATCGTCGTGATCGCATCGAACAATTGCTGCTCGTTGCCGATCGCGCCGTCGGTCAGGAACACGACCTGGCGGACCATGCCGGTGTCGCCGAGCCTGTCGGCCAGTGCCGCGCGCATCGCCGGCACCATCTCAGTGCCGCCGCGCGCCTGCAAGGCGCCGACGAAGGAGGTCGCCTCGCCGATATGGGCGGCATCGGCCGGCACGGCGGCCGGAAACAGCATGTCCATGGTGTCGTCGAAGCGGATCACGTTGAAGCGGTCATTCGGCTGCAGGCGTCCGAGGGCGTAGAGCAGGCTCGCCTTCGCCTGCACGATGGACGTGCCGCCCATCGAACCGGAATTGTCGATCACGAACACGACCTCGCGCGGCAGCGGCTTCTGCGCCGCCTGCTCGGCGCTCGGCGGGGTGACGAAGGCGAGCAGGTAATCGGCATCGCCGATGTGCTCGCGGAACAGTCCGACTGACGGCGCTGTCTCGGCAGCCGGCTTCCAGGTCAGCTCGAAATCACGGTCGGCGGGAACGATGCCGTCGGCGAGCGTCACCACGCGCGTCATGTTATCAGGGCTTTCCGTCTTGACGTTGTGATGGTGGCTCTTGACCTCACCGAGCGCGAAGCCGGCCTGCAGGCGTACTGTGATGCTGGTCGGATTGACCGGTGCATTCCTGGCGGGATCGAGCACAGGGGGCGAGATGCGCTCGCGATCCGGCACCGGGTCCGACGTCGCCGCGCCCCAGCCCGAACCATCCTTGCGGAAATCGACGCTCTGGATGATCGGCGCGGGATTGTAGCGCGGCCCGACCACGAGCGGCAAGCGCAACGAATATTCGTTGCCGACTTGACGCACCGGCTCCTGGTACTCGATCTGCACCAGCACGGTTTCGCCGGGACCGATATTGGCGACCGAGTTGGTGAAGATGTTCGGCCGCTCCTGCTCGGTGAGCGCGGCCTTCTGGCCGACGCGGCGCGCCTCCTCGTAGATCACGCGCGCCTGCTGCCGTTCCTTGATGTCGCCGATGATGACGCGGTCGCCGACCACCATCTTCAGCGTGTCGACGGCGCCGCCGGCCGCGAGCGGATAGACGTAGGTGGCTTCCACCCAATCCTTGGTCGGATTGCGGAAGACTTGCGTGACGCGGGCGCGCAAGGTCGGGCCCGACACCGTGATGTCGACATCAGTCCCGAGACGGATCGCCTCCGTGGTAGTGCCGTCCTCCTTCAGCAGCAGGCTGCCCGACCGGGCCTCGCCGGGCTGGAGCAGGTTGGCCTGTTCGGTCGTTGCCGACCAGCTCGCCCCGAAACTCACCAGCAGGGCCAGGAGGGCGACCAGCATCACGGCGATGCCCTGCGCGAGAAGGAACAGTCCGACCTTGATGAGGCGGCTCAACAGCGGGTGGTCGTCGCCGTCGGCCGTGTCGTAGGCGCTCATTTGGCTTGCTCCGAAGCATGTTTGCTGGTCCTCAGCATCCGCCGGCGGGGCGGCGTTTCGCGAGCAGAATGATCGGCAATGTTCCGCCGCGGCCGGCCCCCGCTCGTTTCGACCGGGGCGATCATGTGCGGTTTTGTGCTGTTTTGTCCGCCCTGCTACAGTGACCGGCCTGGAGCAGGGCTGACGATGCAGACGCAGGACAAACTCACCGACAAGCAGCTTTCGGACGAGCAGAGCCGCGAGATCGCCGAGACCATCCGCGAGGAGCTCGCCCGGCGCCGGATGTCCCGGCAGGCGCTGGCCGAGCAGGCCAAGCTCAGCCTGTCGACGCTGGAGAAGGTGCTCGGCGGCCGGCGGCCGTTCACGCTGGCGACGACCGTCCGGCTGGAGCAGGCGCTCGGCGTCTCCTTGCGCAAGAGCGTCATCGTGGCGACGCCGCCGGCCGCAAACGACGTCGCGCCCGACAGCCTCGGCTCCTATGCCCACCGCGCGGTGACCTGGCTCGAGGACGTCTACATTACCCTGCGGCCGTCGTTCGGCGACAAGGACGCGATCTTCGCCTATCGCACCGAGATCGCCTGGGAGCCGAAACTCTCCTCGCTGGTCTTCCGCGAAGGCGAGCGGACCGATGCCGCCTACGAGCATACCGGCGAGGTCGCCGTTCCGCATCAGTCCGGCTTCATCTACCTCGTCATCATCAAGCACGGCCAGCACCGCGTGATCACGGTGTCGCGGCCGACGGTATCAGGCGAGATGTACGGCATCATCTCGACGCTGCGCGCCGGGCCCGGCTCCCAGCTCACGCCAATTGCCGCGCCGATCGCCTATGTGCCGCTCAGGAATATCCCAAAACCTTCCTTGGGCCGGGTTGCGCCCGAGGATCCCAACCACGCCTTGTATCGAAAGCACTTGCGCCGCACGGTGGAAGAGCCGTTCGCGTTGTTTCTGACGCTGTGACCCCAGGATAAGACGTCCACGCTCGAAGCGTCCGCGCCAATCAGCCACTCCGCGCAAGTGAGCGGCCGAGGTTCGAGCCATGGTGGCTGAGACGAAACCGTTCGAGGCAAGTCTCGCGATGAAGAGCCCGTTCTATACCGCCGAGCACGACGCGTTTCGCGACGTGATGCGGCGCTTCGTCGAGAAGGAGATCACGCCCTTCGCCCATGACTGGGACGAAGCCGGCGAATTCCCGCGCACGCTCTATCGCAAGGCGGCCGAAATTGGCCTCTTGGGACTTGGATTCCCGGAAGAATATGGCGGCATCGCCGCCGACCAGTTCATGAAGATCGTCGCGAGCCAGGAGCTTGCGCGCGCCGGCGCAGGTGGCGTCAGCGCCAGCCTGATGAGCCACACGATCGGCTCTCCCCCGATCGCGCGGGCCGCACGGGCCGAGGTGAAGGCGCGCGTGCTGCCGCAGGTGCTGGCAGGCGAGAAGATCTCCGCACTCGCGATCACCGAACCGGGCGGCGGCTCCGACGTTGCCAATTTGCGCACCCGCGCGCGGCGCGACGGCGATCATTACGTCGTGGACGGAGAGAAGACCTTCATTACCTCAGGCATGCGTGCCGATTATCTGACCGTTGCGGTGCGGACCGGCGGCGAGGGCGCCGGCGGCGTCAGCCTGCTCCTGATCGAAGGCGACACGCCCGGCCTGTCCAGGACCAAGCTGAAGAAGATGGGCTGGTGGGCCTCCGATACCGCGACGCTGCATTTCGACGCCTGCCGCGTGCCCGCCGAGAACCTGATCGGCGAGGAGGGCCAGGGCTTCAAGATCATTATGCAGAACTTCAACAGCGAGCGCATGGGCATGGCCGCGAGCTGCACCGCCTTCGCCCGCGTCTGCCTCGACGAGGCCATCGCCTACGCCCGGGAACGCCAGACCTTCGGCAAGCCGCTCGCGCAGCACCAGGTCATCCGCCACAAGATCGTCGACATGGCGCAGAAGGTCGCGGCATCGCAAGCGATGCTGGAGATGTTGGCCTGGCGGCTCGAGCAGGGCGAGAGCCCGGTCGCCGAGATCTGCATGATGAAGAACCAGGCGACGCAGACCATGGCGTTCTGCGCCTCGGAAGCCGTGCAGATCTTCGGCGGCGCCGGCTTCATGCGCGGCATCAAGGCCGAGCGCATCTACCGCGAGGTCAAGGTCAACGCGATCGGCGGCGGCACCGAGGAGATCATGAAGGATCTGGCGTCGCGGCAGATGGGTCTTTGAACGCTCTCTCCTCGCGTCATTCCGGGGCGCGAGCGAAGCGGAGCGAGCCCGGAATCCATACTCACGATCGTGGTTATGGATTCCGGGCCCGCGCCAAGGGGCGCGTCCCGGAATGACGAGGCTGAGAGAGAATGTTATTCACCGCCGACCACGACGACATCCGCCGCTCCTTACAAAAATTCATCGCGGGCGAGATCAATCCTCACGTCGACGCGTGGGAAAAGGCCGACATCTTCCCGGCGCACGAGCTGTTCAAGAAGATGGGCAGCCTCGGCTTCCTCGGCCTGAACAAGCCGGTCGAATTCGGCGGCTCGGGCCTCGACTATTCCTACGCGCTGATGATGGCCGAGGAGCTGGGCGCCATCACCTGCGGCGGCGTGCCGATGGCGATCGGGGTGCAGACCGACATGGCGACGCCCGCGCTGGCGCGCTTCGGCTCGGACGAGGTGCGGCGCGAATTCCTGGCGCCCTCGATCTCCGGCGACTACGTCGCCTGCATCGGCGTCTCCGAGCCGGGCGCCGGCTCCGACGTCGCCTCGATCAAGACGAGTGCGCGCTCCGACGGCGACGACTACGTCATCAATGGCGGCAAGATGTGGATCACCAACGGCACCCAGGCCGACTGGATCTGCTTGCTCGCCAACACCGGCGACGGCCCCGTTCACCGCAACAAGTCGCTGATCTGCGTCCCCATGAAGAGCAAGGGGGTCACGATCGCGCGCAAGCTGGACAAGATGGGGATGCGCTCCTCCGACACGGCGCAAATCTTCTTCGACAATGTCCGCGTGCCCAAGCGCAACCGGATCGGCGAGGAAGGCCAGGGTTTTACCTACCAGATGATCCAGTTCCAGGAGGAGCGGCTCTGGGGCGCGGCCGCCTGTCTGAAGGCGCACGAATACATCATCGACCAGACCATCGAATACACCCGCAACCGCAAAGCCTTCGGCAAGTCGATCCTCGACAACCAGGTCGTGCATTTCAAGCTCGCGGAGATGCAGACCGAGGTCGAGCTCCTGCGCGCGCTGATCTATCGCGCGGGCGAACAGCTGGTCGCCGGCGAGGATGTGACGCGGCTTGCGACCATGGCCAAGCTGAAGGCCGGCCGGTTGGGGCGCGAGCTCACCGACGCTTGCTTGCAATATTGGGGCGGAATGGGCTTTACCAACGAGACGCCGGTCAGCCGCGCCTATCGCGACAGCCGCCTGACCTCGATCGGCGGCGGCGCCGACGAGGTCATGCTGATGGTGCTGTGCAAGATGATGGGCACGTTGCCCGGCAGCAAAGGAAACGCCTGATGATCACGCTGTATCATTGCGACGCCGCACGCTCGTTCCGTCCGCTCTGGATGCTGGAGGAGATGGGGCTGCCCTATGAATTGAAGATGTTGCCGTTCCCGCCGCGCGTCTTCGCCAAGGACTATCTCGCGCTCAATCCGCTCGGCACCATTCCCTTCATGATCGACGGCGAGACCAGGATGACGGAATCCTCCGGCATCTGCCATTACCTCGGCATCAAATACGGCCCGACGCCGTTGATGGTCGGTCCTGAGGATCCCGCCTACGGCACGTTCTTGAACTGGATGTACTTCAGCGACGCCACGTTAACCTTCCCGCAAACGCTGGTGCTGAGATACACCCAGCTCGAGCCGGAGGAGCGCCGCAACCCGCAGGTCGCCACCGATTACGCGAAATGGTTTCTGGGGAGACTGCGCGCCGTTGAGGCAGCGACCGCGAATGCCGAAACATTGTGCGCGGGCCGCTTCACCGCCGCCGACATCGTCATCGGTTACGCGCTTCGGCTCGCGAGCAATATCGGGCTTGCCAAGGATTTTGGGTCAAACGTGGCAGCCTATTGGGCACGCCTGCAGCAGCGCGAGGGTTTCAAGCGCGCGGTTGCTGCGGAGCAAAAGGCCGGGCAAGAGCAGAATGTCACGCCGAGGGTGAGGGCGTAAGGTCCAGGCTGTCATTCCCGGCGATGCGCAGCATCGACCGGAATCTAGAGGTTCCCCGGTGCGCAATTGCGCACCTGAGGTTCGCGCCTCCCGTCCCCCGGAACGATCGCGCATGTTTTCATGACAGCGCTATCCTACCGTGACAGCGCCCAAATTTCCGCTAAGGTGACCTCCGTCCGCAGCGGCCAGAGAGCCGCGCGAGGAGGAACCCAATGGAATATAACGGTCGCGAATCCGACCACCTGATGCTGATCACGCCGGAGCGGGTGTTTTATGCGGGCCTGCTCGGCCGTCCCCGCAAACGGACACCTGGCTGCTGCCATGTCTATGTCGCAGTGAAGGGCAATCTGCACCTGACGATCGACGACGTTCTCGCCACCGGCGAGCTGTTCGTCACCCTGCCGAACCAGCGGCATTCCATCGCCAGCGACTACCGCACCGTGATCAGCGTGACGCTGGAGCCGGAAAGCATGCCGGATGGCGTGATCGAAGCCTTGGCCGCCCGCCTGACCGGACCCGACCAGGCCGCCTATGTCCGCAAGATCCTCGCCGCCTACGCCTTGCTGCGTCAGCGCCGCTATGGCGACATCACCACCGCCGAGTTCGACGAGATGTGCTTTGGTGAGGCGCTGCCGCGCCGCGTGCTGGATCCGCGCGTGATGCGCGCCGTGGCCCGCATCGAGCGCTTCTCCGGCGAGCCGGTGACGGCGGATACCTGCGCCGCTGAAGCCGGCCTCTCGGCCTCGCGCTTCCTGCACCTGTTCAAGGAGGAGACCGGCATCTCGTTCCGCTCCTTCCGCGCCTGGAAGCGCGCGCGGTATCTGCTGCACTTCGCCAACCAGGACCTCAACCTCGCCCATCTGGCGCAGGACATCGGCTATCCCGATTCCACGCATTTCAGCCACTCGATCCGCCGCTTCTACGGATTGAAGCCGCGGGCGATCTTCGTCGGCTCGCGCGATCTTGCGATCTATCGCAGCACCGAGACGGTGCGTATGGCGGAGGCTTCGTAGCTTCGTAGGGTGGGTTAGCCGATCAGATGCGCGAAGCGCAGCTGATCGGCGTAATCCACCTCTTCAATGTCCACGGAGGCAGACAGTGGTGGGTTACGCCTTCGGCTAACCCACCCTACGAAAGCTCGTCTTTTCCCAGCTTCTCCGCGCAAGAAGCCGCATGTCGCGCGTCACATGATCGCAAGCGTTGAATTCTCAACGTGCGAGACATTGAACGCATGAGCGACAAGGCCGTCATCACCTGCGCGCTGAATGGCGTGCTCACCGACCCCAAGCAGCACAACGTGCCCGTGACGCCCGAGCAGATGGCGCGCGAGGCCAGGGCTGCGTTCGAGGCCGGCGCGTCCATCATGCACATCCATCTGCGCCAGCAGGCGCCGGGCAAGGGACATCTGCCGTCCTGGGAGGTCGCGGTCAGCAAGGAGATCCAGCAGGCGATCCGCGAGGCCTGCCCAGGCGTGATCATCAACCACACCTCGGGCGTGTCGGGGCCGAATTACTCAGGCGCGCTCGACTGCATCCGCGAGACCCGGCCGGAGATCGCCGCCTGCAATGCCGGCTCGCTGAATTATCTGAAGGTGAAGGCCGACAACAGCTGGGCCTGGCCGCCGATGATGTTCGACAATGCGGTCGAGAAGGTGAAGGACTATCTCGACGTCATGAACGTGGTCGGCACCATTCCCGAGTTCGAATGCTTCGACGTCGGCATCGTCCGCTGCGTCGGCATGTACACCCAAGTCGGCATGTACAAGGGCCCGCTCGAGTACAATTTCGTCATGGGCGTCGCCTCCGGCATGCCTGCCGATCCCGAGCTGCTGCCGATCCTCTTGAAGCTGAAGCGCCCCGAGGCGCATTGGCAGGTCACCGCCATCGGCCGCGAGGAGATCTGGCCGCTGCACCAGCGCTGCGCCGAGCTCGGCGGCCACTTACGCACCGGCCTCGAGGACACCTTCTACCTCGCCGACGGCAAGAAGGTGACGTCGAACGGACAGCTCATCGAAGCAGTCGCCGCCTGCGCAAGACGCGCCGGGCGCGAGATCGCGTCACCGGCAGAGGCGCGGAAGATCTTTGGGACGAACAGGTAGTCACACATTCCGTCATTCCGGGATGGCCCGAAGGGCCAGGCCCGGAATCCATAACCACGATCGGGAGTATGGATTCCGGGCTCGCGCTCCGCGCGCCCCGGAATGACGGGCAGGAGCTTTGATGTCCATTCTCGAAAACACCATCTCCCCCGGCAGCGCCGCCTACCACGCCAACCGCGACGGCATGCTCGGCCTGATCGACCGCATGCGCGCGCTGGAAGAGCGCACGCGCGCGGCGTCCGCCGCGGCCAAGGACCGCTTCCACAAGCGCGGCCAGTTGCTGCCGCGCGAGCGCGTCGCGCTGGTGCTCGATCCCGGGGCGCCCTTCATCGAGCTGTCGACGCTCGCCGGCTACATGTTCGACGTGACGGATGCGAACAAGAGCGTGCCGGGAGGCGGCGTCATCGCTGGCATCGGCTTCGTCTCGGGTATCCGCTGCATGGTCAGCGCCAGTGATTCCGGCATCGACGCCGGCGCGCTGCAGCCTTACGGCCTCGACAAGACGCTGCGCGTGCAGGAGCTCGCGCTGGAGAACAAGCTGCCCTATGTGCAACTGGTCGAAAGCGCCGGCGCCAATCTGCTGCGCTACCGCGTCGAGGATTTCGTCCGCGGCGGCAACATCTTTCGTAACTTGGCGCGATTGTCGGCGGCGGGACTGCCCGTCGTCACCGTCACGCACGGCTCCTCCACTGCGGGCGGCGCTTATCAGACCGGGCTCTCCGACTACATCGTCATGGTTCGCGGCCGCACCCGCGCCTTCCTCGCAGGGCCCCCGCTGCTGAAAGCCGCGACCGGCGAGATCGCGACCGAGGAGGAGCTCGGCGGCGCCGAGATGCACACGCAGGTGTCCGGCCTTGGCGACTATCTCGCCGAAGACGATCGCGACGCATTGCGCATCGCGCGCGAGATCATGGCGGCGCTGCATTGGGAGCGGCCGGGCAAAGCCTCAGTGCAGTTCAAGCCGCCGCGCTATGACCAGGGCGAGCTGCTCGGCATCATGCCTATGGACCACAAGCGCCCGGTCGACATGAAACAGGTGATCGCGCGCATCGTCGACGATTCCGACTTCACCGAGATGGCGCCGAATTACGGCCCGGCCACGGTCTGCGGCCACGCCCGCATCGAGGGTCAGGCCATCGGCATCATCACCAACAACGGCCCGCTCGATCCCGCCGGCGCCAACAAGGCGACGCATTTCATCCAGGCCTGTTGCCAGACCCGCACGCCGCTGCTCTATCTCAACAACACCACCGGCTACATGGTCGGCAAGGCCTATGAGGAAGCCGGCATGATCAAGCACGGCTCCAAGATGATCCAGGCGGTGACGTCGGCGACCGTGCCGCAGATCACCATCTATTGCGGCGCCTCGTTCGGCGCCGGCAATTACGGCATGTGCGGCCGCGGCTTCCATCCGCGCTTCTGCTTCTCCTGGCCCAACGCCAAGACCGCGGTGATGGGCGGCGAGCAGGCCGCCGAGACCATGGCGATCGTGACCGAGGCCGCCGCAGCTCGCCGCGGCAAGCCGATCGAGAAGGACAGGCTGGACGCCATGAAGGCTGAGATCATCGGTGTGTTCGACGGCCAGATGGATGTGTTCTCGACCAGCGCCCGCGTGCTCGACGACGGCGTGATCGATCCGCGCGACACCCGCGCGGTGCTATCGGAGGTGCTCGCGATCTGCCGCGAGGGCGATGCGCGGACGCCCCAGCGCATGCAGTTTTCGGTGGCCCGCCCATGAGGAACGGATCAGTGCGGCACCGGCCGTTCTTCAAGATCCTGGTCGCCAACCGTGGCGAGATCGCGCTGCGCGTGATGCGTAGCGCGCGAAAACTCGGCCTCGGCGTCGTCGCGGTCTATTCGGACGCGGATCGCGATGCGCTCCATGTGCGCGAGGCCGACCAGGCCGTGCGCATCGGCGAAGCCTTGCCGGCGCAATCCTATCTCAACATCCCCGCGATCATGGCCGCGGCCAGGGCCAGCGGCGCGGATGCCGTTCACCCCGGCTATGGCTTCCTCGCCGAGAACGAAGCGTTTGCGCGCGCCTGCAAGGATGCCGGCCTCGTCTTCATCGGCCCGTCGCCGCAGGCGATCGAGGCGATGGGCAACAAGGCCGGCGCCAAGGAGATCATGAAGAAGGCCGGCGTGCCCATCGTGCCCGGCTACCAAGGCGCTGAGCAAGGCGACGAGGTCATGCTCGCCGAAGCCGGGAAGATCGGCTTCCCCGTGATGATCAAGGCGGTCGCCGGCGGCGGCGGCCGCGGCATGCGGCTCGTCACTGACGCGGCATCTTTCCCCGATGCCCTGCGCAGCGCGCGGTCGGAAGCGAAAGCCGCGTTCGGCGATGCCACCGTCATCCTCGAGCGCGCGATCCAGAACCCTCGCCACATCGAGATCCAGGTGTTCGGCGACAGCCACGGCAACGCCATTCATCTCGGCGAGCGCGATTGCTCGGTGCAGCGGCGGCACCAGAAGCTGATCGAGGAGGCGCCCTCGCCCGCCGTCACGCCGGAGCTGCGCGCGAAGATGGGCGAGGTCGCGGTGTCTGCGGTCAAGGCGCTGCGCTATGAGGGCGCCGGCACGCTGGAGTTCCTGCTCGATCCAAGCGGAGCGTTCTACTTCATGGAGATGAACACGCGCCTGCAGGTCGAGCATCCCGTCACCGAGGCGATCACCGGGCTCGACCTCGTCGAGCTGCAATTGCGCATCGCGCGCGGCGAGCCGCTGCCGATCAAGCAGCAGGACATCAAGTTCTCCGGCCACGCCATCGAGGTGCGGCTCTGCTCGGAAGATGCCGCGCAGGATTTCATGCCGCAGTCCGGCCGCATGGCGCGCTGGCAGGTGCCTGAGGGCATCCGCGTCGAGCACGCGTTGCAACCGGGCTCGGAGATTCCGCCGTTCTACGATTCCATGATCGCCAAGGTGATCAGCCACGGCGTCAATCGCGAGGAGGCGAGGGGGCGCCTGATCGTCGGGTTGGAGCAGCTTACGGCGTTCGGCGTGACGACCAATCAGGCGTTCCTGTTGTCGTGCCTGCGTCATCCCGGCTTTGCCAAGGGGGAAGCGACGACGGCTTTCATCGGCGCCCATCGCAACGAGCTGCTTGCGCCGCGTGCGGACGCGGCATTCGAGATCGCGCTGGCAGGCCTGCTGCTCTACGTCACCAACCCGCGCGCGCCGTCGTGGCAGGGTGGGCGGAGCCTTGCCGCCACCTTTCCGCTGCCGGCGAAAATCGACATCGGCGGCGATGCGCACGAGCTCGACATCATGCGCGAGCGCGACGGCAGCTACACCGTCGCCGTCGAAGGCCGCCAGCATAAGTTCGAGATCGACCAGCTCGATCCCGACGCCGTCCGCTTCCGCCTCGCCGGCGTGATGGACAGCGCAAAATTCCTGCGGGATGGCGATCGGCTGTACGTCCAGCACCGCGGCATCCCGCTGGTGGCGAATGATCTCACCCTCGCCGCGCCGAAGGCGACTTCAACGAATGGCGGCGACGGCAAAGTCCGCGCCGCCATGAACGGTCGCGTCGTCGCTGTCCTCGTCAAGCCCGGCGATCGCGTCACCGCCGGCCAGCCGGTGCTGACGCTGGAGGCGATGAAGATGGAGCACGTCCACAAGGCCGGCATCGCGGGCGTGGTCGGCGCGATCGACGTTGCCGAAGGCGAGCAAGTCACGACGGGCCGCATCGTCGCGGTGATCGGGGCGGGTTAGCGCCACAAACGCGGTCTCGTAGGGGGGCAAAGGCGCACTCGCGCCGTGCCCACGAATGTCGATCATAAGCGGAATGGTGGGCACGCCTCGCTTTGTCCACCCCACGGCTGCGGTGGCCGCTCACATTCCAAAAACAAAGCAATTTCAATATCTTGCTTGTTGCGGAAATCTCGCGACATTTCCCATTGAACATAGTTCATTTTCGAGCTACCAATATTGAACAATGTTCAATACCTGGAGATGTTCATGCTGCGCGCGCGCGACCAAGCTCAACCGGCCAATGCACTGGTCCCGCCAGTCGTTCGCCGACTCTCCTACGCCCCCCTTCAAACCGGCGAGAAATATTTTATCGGTGCGCTCCTCGTCCTGACGCTCACCGCGCTTCTGGCGCCCACGATGCCCGCCGCCGCCTGGCACATCCCGCATTTCGTCGATAGCCGCACCTTCCTCGGCGTGCCCAATGCCGGCGACGTGCTGAGCAATCTCGCCTTCCTCGCGATGGGCGTCTGGGGCTCGGAGCGGCTGCGTGCCCGCCACGATGCGCCGGTGGGTGCGAACTGGTTCTTCGTCGGCCTGATCCTCACTTGCCTCGGCTCGGGCTTCTATCATCTCGACCCCGACGTGCCGCAACGGCTCATCGCCGATCGTCTCGGCATGGCGGTCGCGTTCGCGGGCTTTCTGGGCATCGCGGCCAGCGAGCGCATCAGCACGCGCGCAGGCGAAGCGGTGCTGGTGCTGACGATGATCGCGGGCCTGTTGGCGGCCTGGGTGGCACGCGAGAATCTCACGCCCTGGGTGGTCGTGCAGTTCGGCGGCATGGCGCTGGCCGTGGGCCTCGCGTTCACACGCCCGCGACCCGGCGCGCTTGGCGTGCCGCTCGGCGGCGTGATCGTCTTCTATGTGCTGGCCAAGCTGTTCGAACTCGGAGACGTGACCGTGTTCGAAGCGACCGGCCACATGGTCTCGGGCCATACGCTCAAACATCTCGCCGCCGCGCTCGCGGCCTGGCCGGTGATCCGGGCGTTGGGATCTCGGCCGTGCACTCACTAAGCGGCGGGCCGCCGACTGATGTCCGCTTAGGCCCATCACCGGCGGAGAAGCAGCAATCTTCCAATGTCGCTGACGGGCCATTAAGCGACATTGCCAAGTCGATTGAACCGCGGGGGTAGCGCGGCGCCGCAGGGCGCGCGGCGCGCTGATATGTGTTAAGCTTTTCTGACCGGTTAAGCATCGGGAGAGGATTGTGACGCGACGCGAGTTCATCGCACTCGTCAGCAGCGCGGCGGCAATCCGACCGATCGGCGCGCGTGCAGAGCGCCCGCCAGAACGTGTCCTCTATTTCACATACTCGGCCGGCTACCGGCACGACGTCATACCACTTTCCGAAGCAATCCTGACGCAGCTTGGAAGGAATTCCGGTGCCTTTGAAGTCATCGCAACGGAAGACTTGTCTGAATTTTCGACCGAAAGCCTCGAGCGGTACGCCGCTGTGATGTTCTATACGAGCGGTGAAATTCCGATGAGCGGTGCCCAAAAGATAGCACTTCTCAACTTTGTGCGCTCGGGCCGTGGCTTTCTCGGCGTTCACTCGGCTACGGACACATTCTACACTTGGCCAGACTATCTCGATCTGATCGGCGGCTACTTCAATGGTCATCCCTGGCATCAGGGTGTGACCATCGAGGTGGCTGATGTTGCAGACCCACTGGTGGCGTTTCTGGGGAATTCCTTGCAGTTGAACGATGAAATCTACCAGATCAGCGACTTCGACTATCGCGGATCCCGCGTGCTCCTGCGCCTCGACCAAAGTTCGGTGGACCTCAATAAGGCCGGTGTGCATCAACGCTTCTATGGTTGGCCGCTCGCCTGGAAACGATTTTACGGCGAGGGGCGAGTATTCTATTCGGCGCTTGGCCACGAGGCGTCGGTCTGGCAGGACCCGCGCTGCCAGAAAATCCTCACTAACGCTATCCTCTGGTCTACGAGAAGGTCGGCCTAGTGCAACCGGATTGCCATGCCGCTTGTGCATTTCCTACAGGCAAATATTGTGGCGATATCGACAATGCCGCTCGCCTTGATCGAGACTGGCTGTCGCCCGGCATCTCGGATTATCGGAAGTATCCCACGCTGCAAAGAACTCCGCTGACTTTCCTCTATTTTGTGTTGAGCCGCAGTTCTGAAGCAGTGATCTCGAAACGAGGTTCGCGATGACCTCCAGGTACTCGATCAGGTGGCTCGGCGCGCCGCTCGTCGCTTTTTTTCTGACCATCTGGCCATTCGTTCCTCCGGTGCATGCTATTGAGGGCGCTGCAAAGGTCGGCGTGGTGTCCTTTGGCCTGTATGGGGATCAAAGCGTGTTTAGATCCGAGGCGACCGGCGCGGCTCAGGTCGTGGCCGGCCGTTTCGAGACTGGACCGATCAACGTGGAGTACAATTCCAAGAAAGGGGGAAGTGCAACGATCGAAGCTCTGAGCAAGTCGTTGCAGGCGGCAGCCAACCGCTTGGATCCCGAGAAAGATGTTCTGTTTTTGATTCTCACCTCGCATGGCTCTCCTGATGGCCTTGCGATCAAGGCGGGGCGGCTCACAGAAACGCTTACACCATCTCGTCTCCGCGACATGCTCGCGAAGACAGGTGTGCGACACAAGGTGGTGGTCATCTCGGCTTGTTATTCCGGGGTTTTTATTCCGCGCCTGGCGACTCCCGATGTGCTGGTCATCACCGCGGCCGATGACAAGCATCCGTCGTTCGGCTGCCAGGACAAGGCCAAATGGACCTATTTTGGGGACGCTTTTTTCAACGTCGCGCTCCGAAAAGCTGTCAGCCTGAAGGATGCGTTTTTCGATGCGCGCTCACTCGTCCGGAAGCGAGAATTGCGGGAACATTTCGAGCCGTCGAATCCGCTCATGGCGGGCGGTGCAAACGTGCTGCCATTGCTCGTCGGACGCCCTTAAACAACCGGCCGTGAGCGCAGACGCTATTGCCCGCGGGCGTATCGCCGTTTCCGGTCACACTCGATAAGCAGACTATTTGGCTGCCCGCTTAGGCTTCGCATTCGGGCCAGAAGCGGACTCATGCACCGTGGCAACGACAGTTCTTTACTCGATCACTTCGTCGGCCCGCGCAAGTAGCTGCTCAGAGAACACTACTCCGATTTCCTTTCCAGCCGTCCGATTGATGACGAGTTCGAACTTTGTTGGCTGATAAAACGGAATGTCAGCCGGTTTTGAGCCCTTAAGAACTTGATCAATGGCGCCGGCGGCACGGCGAAAAATCTCAACCAGATCGATCCCATAAGCTACCAGCCCACCGGCTTCGACAAACGAACGAAACGGGTAAATGGTCGGCAATCGGGACTTCGCCGCCAGCTCGACGATTAGTTGTCGCTTTGTAATGTGCTCCGGACTACCGTCGACGAAGAGAGCATCGGTACCTGTCAGCGACATTGTCGCAATAATACTTCGGTATTCTTCCTCACTCCCATTATCTACATAAGAGGGGCCCACAACGGTGATCCCGGCCTTATTGGCCGCGTCACGCATTGCGGCCGCCTCCGGATTTGCTCTTGTAGCTAAAATACCGAGTTTTGATAACTTGGGAGCAATCTCCCTCAGAAGCTCGATGCGCTTTGCCCAAAGCTCCAAGCCGGGATCGACGGTAACGCCAGTAATGTTTCCGCCCGGCCGAGCGATGCTGGCTGCAATCCCGTGACCCACGGGGTCGCTGGTCATGGCAACAATCGGGACTGTTGGGGTTGCCTGCTTCATGGCAAGGACCAGAGAAACGCTGATCGCAAAAACAACGTCTGGATTGCGAGCTGCGGCATCGCTGGCGAGCTTAGGATAGCCGTCAACGCGACCTTCTCCGGAGAAGCGTTCAATAGATAGATTGCTCCCTTCGACATATCCATGACGACGAAGTTCCCTGAAGAACTCCCGGTAATAGCGAAAGCGGCTAAGTTCGTTCAGCTCTGTTATGGGGTGCGATGGATGCAATATCGCCATCCGGTGCACTTTACTCGATTGCCCGTGTGCGACAGCAGGCAGCATGGATGCCGCACCAACAAACGCAATGAAATCGCGCCGTCGCATGTGTCCCTCCCAGTGCCAGGGCTGCACTGAGACAATGTAGCAGATCCCAAGCCAGATGTCGGCTGTGCGTCAAAAGCGATAACGCTCTTCCAGCAGAAGATTCCCGCTCTTCCCTCAGGAGCTGACATTGCCTTTATGAGTACACGCCCTAGCGGCCTCGCCCCGTCCCGTCATTGAGCAGGCACGCGACCTGATGCCCATCACCGGCATCCAGCAGCGCCGGCCGTTCCGCCTTGCACCGCTCCATCGCAAACCGGCAGCGGGTGTGAAATGCGCAGCCTGACGGCGGATTGACCGGGCTCGGCACGTCGCCGTCGACCAGGGGCGCGAGCTTCTTCGCCAGCGGATTGGCGATCGGCACCGAGGCGAGCAGGGCCTGCGTGTAGGGATGCCGGGGATTGCGGAACAGCTCGTCCTTGTCGGCGATCTCGACGATGCGGCCGAGATACATCACGGCGACGCGGTGGCTGATATGGGCGACCACGGCAAGGTCGTGCGCGATGAAGAGATAGGAGAAGCCATGCTGCCGCTGCAGGTCGATCAAAAGGTTGATCACCTGCGCCTGGATCGAGACGTCGAGCGCGGAGACCGGCTCGTCGCAGACGATCAGGCGTGGCCCCAGCGCCAGCGCGCGGGCGATGCAGATGCGCTGGCGCTGACCGCCGGAGAATTGATGCGGAAAATTGCGCATCTGGTCGGGCCGCAATCCCACCTGCTCGAACAGCCTTGCGACCCGCACTTCCAGCTCCTTGCCGGTCGCGAGCCCGTGCACGGCGATCGGCTCGCCGACGATGTCGCCGGCGGTCATGCGCGGATTGAGCGAGGCGAACGGATCCTGGAACACGATCTGCATCGAGCGGCGGTGCGGCCGCATCGCCGTTTTCGAAAGATGCGTGATGTCCTCGCCGTCGAGGCGGATCTGGCCCGAGGTCGGCTCGACCAGCCGCAGCACGCTGCGCGCCACCGTGGACTTGCCGCAGCCGGATTCGCCGACGAGGCCGAGCGTCTCGCCGGTGCCGAGCGCGAACGAGACGCCGTCGACCGCGTGCACGGTGCCGACCTGCCGGCGCAACACGCCGGCGCGCACGGGATAGTGCTTCTTGAGGTCGGTGACTTCGAGCAGCGCCTCGGTCATGCCACCTCCGCGACTTCTTCCGCGCGCCAGCAGGCGGCCAGATGCCCGCCGCCCCAATCCGCCAGCGGCGGATATTCGGCCTCGCAACGCTTGATGGCGAGCTTGCAGCGCGGCGCGAAGGCGCAGCCTTGCGGCAGCCGCACCAGCGATGGCACCGTGCCCGGGATTTCGTTCAGCCGCGCCTGCGCGGCGGCGCCGGAGGCCGGCACGGCCGGGATTGAGGCCATCAGCCCGCGCGTATAGGGATGCTTCGGCGCGGCGAACAGCGCCTCGACGCTGGCCTCCTCGACCTTTCGCCCCGCATACATCACGATCACGCGTTGCGCGGTCTGTGCGACCACCCCGAGATCGTGCGTGATCAGCACGAGCCCGGTGCCGAGCTCCTTCTGGAGGTCGAGGATCAGCGCCAGGATCTGCGCCTGAATGGTGACGTCGAGCGCGGTGGTCGGCTCGTCCGCGATCAAGAGCGCCGGCCGGCACGCCAGCGCCATCGCGATCATCGCGCGCTGGCGCATGCCGCCGGAGAGCTGATGCGGATATTCGCGCGCCCGCCGCGCCGGCTCGGGGATGCGCACCAGCCGCAGCATCTCGACCGCGATGCCTTGCGCCTCTTTCGCCGAGATATGCCGATGCAGCCGCACCGCCTCGACGATCTGGTCGCCGATCCGCATCACCGGATTGAGCGAGGTCATCGGCTCCTGGAAGATCATGGAGATGCGATTGCCCCTGACCGCGCGCATCTGCGCCTCATCCAGCGCCAGCAGGTCGGTGCCTTCCAGCGCGACGGAGCCGCCGACGATGCGGCCGGGCGGATCGGGCACGAGACGCATCAGCGACAGCGCGGTGACGCTCTTGCCGCAGCCGGATTCACCGACGATCGCCAGCGTCTCGCCGCGCCTCACGCTGAAGGAGAGGTCGTCGACCGCCTTGAACAGGCCGGAATTGGTGAAGAACACCGTCTTCAGGTTCTTCACGTCGAGCACGAGATCGGTCTTGTCCGCCATCAGCCGCGCTGCCTCGGATCCAGGATGTCGCGCAGGGCGTCGCCGAACAGGTTGGCGCCGAACACTGCGAGGCTGATCGCGACGCCCGGGAAGATCACGAGCCAGGGCGCGGTGCGGACATATTCGGCGGCGGATTCGGACAGCATGCGCCCCCACGACGGATAGGGTTCGGGAATGCCGAGGCCGAGGAAGGACAGCGAAGCCTCGGTCAGGATGGTCGAGCCGAGCTGGGCGGTGGCGAGCACGATCAGCGGCGCCAGCGTGTTCGGCAGCACGTGGCGCAGCGCAATCCGCATCTCGCTCATGCCGATCGACTTGGCGGCCTCCACGAATGGCTGCTCGCGCAGCGCCAGCGTGTTGGCACGGATGACGCGCGCCACCGTCGGGATCAGCGGAATAGCGATGGCGATGATCACGTTCGGCAGCGAGGGTCCGAGCGCGGCCGTCATCACCAGCGCCAGCACCAGCAGCGGCAGCGCCTGCAGCACGTCGGAGACGCGCTGGAACACCAGATCGAACCAGCCGGAGAGATAGCCGGAGGTGAGGCCGACGATCACACCGATGGTGCCGCCGAGCACGGTCGAGCCGATGCCGACCGCGAGCGAGATCCGCGCGCCGTGGATGATGCGGCTGAACACGTCGCGGCCGAAGGAATCGGTGCCCATCCAGTGCGCCCAGCTCGGCCGCGCCAGCGCGCGGGCGGAATCGACGGTCAGCGGATCATAGCGCGCGATGACATCGGCGAAGATCGCCGTCAGCACGAACAATGTCATGATGACGAGCCCGGCCGCGCCCAGCACGTGCCGCTGCGCCATGAACAGCACGCGCCGCCAGCCCCCGGTCGCATGCGCCCCGGCCCGCCTCAGCTCAACGTCGAAATCGATCGCGGCCAAGCTGATCTCCTAATCCGTGTACCTGATCCGCGGGTCGAACACCGCGTAGAGCATGTCGACGGTGAAATTGGCGAACACCACCACGACCGCGATGAACATCACGAGGTTCTGCACGATCGGATAGTCGCGCCAGCGGATCGCCTCCACCAGGAAGCGCGCGACGCCGGGGATGTTGAACACGGTCTCGGTGACGATCAGGCCGCCGATCAGGAACGCCGCCTCGATGCCGATCACGGTGATCACGGGCAGGATCGCGTTCTTCAGCGCGTGGTGATAGTTCACCGCCGCCTCGGAGGCGCCCTTGGCGCGGGCGGTGCGGATGTAGTCCTGCCGCAGCACCTCCAGCATCGAGGAGCGTGTGATGCGCATGGTCAGCGCCGCGCTGCGGAAACCGACGGCGGCGGCCGGCACGGCGTAGGTCGCGAACGCCTCGAGCCAGGTCTTCGGATTGGGATTGAAGATCGGCATCTGCCCGAACATCGCCACCGACGCGGTGAGGATCAAAAGGCCGAGCCAGAACGAGGGCAGCGACAGGCCGCTGAGGCTGACGACGCGAAGCGCGTAGTCGAGCTTCGTGCCCTGCTTCACCGCGCTGATGACGCCCAAGGGAATGCCGATCGATGCCGAGAACAACAGCGCGAGGCCGGCGAGCTTTGCCGTGATCGGAATTCGCGGCAGGATCTCCTGCAGCGCCGGCTTCTCCGAGACATAGGAGAAGCCGAAATCGCCGCGCATGAAGCCGCTGATCCAGTGCCAATATTGCACGATCAAGGGACGGTCGATGCCGAGCTCCTTCTCCAGATTGGCCTTGTCGGCGGGATCGACGTAGCCGGCGGCGGCGAACAGGATGTCGACGATGTTGCCCGGTACGATGCGCAGCAGGAAGAAGATGACGATCGAGATCCCGAACAGGGTCACGAACATCAGGAACAGGCGCCGCACCAGATAGGCAAACATGCACCGCCCTCCGCGCTAGCCGTCAGCGTCGCGTCACTTGTCGAGCCACACATCCTCGTAGCGGAAGCCGTTGTAGGAGCTGTTCGACATGATCGTGACGCCCTTGACGTGGGGGTGCCAGCAGGTGCCGGCGCGGGCATGGAAGATGATCGGGCGGGCGACGTCCTCCTGCAGCTTCTTGTCGATGTCCCACACCAGCGGCCTGCGCTTTCCGATGTCGGTCTCCTGCGACTGCACGTCGAACAGCTTCTCGATCTCCTTGTTGCAATAATTGGTGTAGTTCCGCTCCGAGCCGCAGGCATAGTTCTCGTAGAACGACTGGTCGGGATCGTCGACGGCATTGCCGGTCAGGTTGAGGCCGAGCATGTAATCCTTGCGCGCGACCTTCGGGAACCAGTTCGCGGTTTCCACGACGTCGAGCTCGCCGTCGATATAGATGGTCTTGAGCTGGTCGATCAGGACCACGGCGGGGTCGCGATATTCCGCGATGTTACGCGTCGAGACTTTCACGGCGAGGCGCTTGTCCGGACCATAGCCCGCCTTCTGCATCAGCTTCTTGGCTTCCTCGCGGTTGGCGTTGACGTCGCGGCCATAGCCCGGAATGGTCTCCAGCCTGTCCTTCGGCATGCCCCAGAGGCCCTGCGGCGGCGGCAGCATGGTGCCGCCGATGTCGCCCTGGCCTTCGAACAGGATGTCGACGAACGCCTTGCGGTCGAGCGCGAGCGCCATCGCGCGGCGGATGTCGATGTTGTCGAACGGCGCGGAAGTGGAATTGACGATGATGTTGGTCGAGACGTTGGTCGGCTCGACGACGCAGGTCGCGTTCGGCGCCTGCGACTTGATGTCCTTCAAAAGCGGGATCGTGATGTGCGTCGGAAAGGTCATGTCGAACTTGCCGGCGACGAAAGCCAGGATCGCGGTCGAGCGGTTGGTGATGATGGTGTATTCGATGCCGTCGAGATGGGGCAGGCCCTTCTTCCAATAATTGGGATTGCGCGTCAGCTTGATCGATTCGTTGGCCTTGAACTCGACGAACTTGAACGGCCCGGTCCCGATCGGATTTGTGCGCATGTCCGCCGGCGAGACGTGACAGGGATAGACCGGAGTGTAGCCGGAGGCGAGCATCGCCAGCAGCGAGGGTTGCGGCCGCTTCAGGTCGAAGGTGACTTCGAACTCGCCGTTGGTCGTGACCTCGTTGACCTCGCTGTACCAGGCCTTGCGCGGATTCTGCCGCAGCTTCTGCTGCGACTTGCCCATCAACAGATCGAAGCTGCATTTGACGTCGGCCGAGGTGAACGGCTTGCCGTCGTGCCATTTCACGCCCTGGCGCAGCTTGAACGTCAGCTTCTTGTTGTCGCTGCTCCAGGACCAGCTTTCGGCGAGGTCCGGCCGCAGCGTATCGGGGCTGTTCTGCGCGATGTGCTGATCGTAGATCAGGAGATTGTTGAACACCCCCATGAAGGGGATGTTGATCGAATAGGTCGCGCCTTCGAGGATCGAGGCGTTGGCCGGACTGTCGCGGTGATACATCCGCAAAATGCCGCCCTGCTTGGGCTCGCCGGCGAGCGTGGCAGTTGAGGCCGTCAGCACAGATAACGCCGCCATTGCGGCGAGCGTCCACACGCTCCGCATGCTCATCCTCCCTGGACCTCGGCCTTTTGCGGCCTGTTTATCCAGACGATAGCGAGGCGCGTGCAGCGAGGCAACCCGCAAGGCTCGCTGCGCCCTCGACAATTCGGATGATGGAATATCTCGGGCGCTTGTCTCGCGATGTGAGAGTGCAGGTGCGAAGGGCTCGCGCGCAGATGTTGCGCTCTCACACGATCCGCGACGCCTTGTTCCCCCAGTACCGGTCCCGCAGCAGCCGCTTGTACAGCTTGCCGGTCGGCAGCCGCGGCAATTCCTTCTCGAAATCGACCGAGCGCGGCACCTTCTGCCGCGACAGCGATTTGGCGCAGAACGCGATCAGCTCCTCGGCGAGGGCGGGCCCCGGCACCACGCCCGGCATCGGCTGCACCACCGCCTTCACCTCTTCGCCGAGATCGACGTTGGGCACGCCGAACACCGCGGCGTCGGCGACCTTGGGGTGGGTGATCAGGAGGTTCTCGCATTCCTGCGGATAGATGTTCACCCCGCCGGAGATGATCATGAAGGTGGCGCGGTCGGTCAGGTATAGGAAGCGGTCGGCATCGACATAGCCGACGTCGCCGACCGTGCTCATGCTCCCATCGGCAGAGCGCGCCTCCTTGGTTTTCTCGGGATCGTTGAAATATTCGAACGGCGTTGCCGTCTTGAACCAGACCTGGCCGGACGTGCCGGTCGGGCATTCCCGCATGTTCTCGTCGAGAATGTGCAGGTCCCCGAGCAGCACCTTGCCGACGGTGCCGCGATGCGCCAGCCATTCCTCGCTGTTGCAGGCGGTGAAGCCGAGGCCTTCGGTGGCGCCGTAATATTCGTGGATGATCGGTCCCCACCATTTGATCATCTCGTCCTTGACCTGCGGCGGACAGGGCGCGGCGGCGTGGATGGCGATCTCCAGCGAGGACAGATCGTAGCGGGCGCGCACCTCCTCCGGCAACTTCAGCATGCGCGAGAACATCGTCGGCACCAATTGCGTGTGGGTGATGCCCCATTGCTCGACCAGCTGCAGGTAACGCTCGGGATCGAAGCTTTCCATGATGATCACGGTGCCGCCCATGCGGATCGTGAGGTTCACGGCCGCCTGCGGCGCCGAATGATAGAGCGGCGCCGGCGACAGGTAGACCATGCCCTCGCGGTAGTGCCAGAGCCTCAACAGGAAATCGAACAGCGGCAGATTGTGCTTCGGCTTCTCCTCCGGCAGCGGGCGCAGGATGCCCTTAGGTCGTCCCGTCGTGCCGGAGGAATAGAGCATGGCGGTGCCGAGCCACTCGTCGGGAATCGGCGTTGCCGGCAGGCCGGCGGTCACCTCCGATAGGCCAACGATGCGCTCGCTCTCGCCCGGGCCGTCGGCGACGATGCAGAGCTTGATGTCGGGACAAGCCTCGATCGCCTCGCGCGCGATGGCGAGCTTGGCCATCGACGTGATCAAAATCTTCGACTGGCTGTTGACGAGCAGATAGGCGAGCTCGCCCGGCGTCAGGAACGAGTTGATGCAGGTGTAGTAGAGCCCGGAGCGCTCGCCCGCGCCGCAGGCTTCGAGATAACGCGCATTGTTCTCCATGAAGATTGAATAATGGTCGAGCCGCCTCAAGCCGTGCTGGCGGAACAAGTGCGCCAGCCGGTTGCTGCGCGCCTCCAAGTCGCGATAGGTGACGGCCTCGCCGGTCGCCGCCATGATGAAGGCGGGCTGCAGCGGACGCAGGCGGGCGTGGTGACCTGTGTACATCGATCCTCCGGATGTCGATCAGGCGGCAAGCAGCAGGATCTCGCGCACATCGGCGGGGCCCTCGATCCTGCGCGGGTTGCGCGGAATCCAGTTCGTGCGCATCGCGGCTTCCGCGATCGCGTCAAAATGCTCCGGCGAGATGCGCACGTCGGCGAGGCTGCGCGGCATGTCGAGCGAGCGGATGAAGGCATCGAGCACGTCGGCGGCGTCACGGCCGGGATAGCCCATGGCGGCCGCGACGATCATCTGCCGCTCGGCATTGTCGCGCGCATTCCAGCGCATCACCGCCGGCAGCATGACGCAGGAGGTGTAGCCGTGCGGCACGTCGAAGGCCCCGCCCAGCACGTAGCCGATGCCGTGGCTCGCGCCCATCGGCACGCCGGCGGCAAGCGCGCCCATCGACAGCCAGGTGCCGATCTGCGCGTCCATCCGCGCATCGAGATCCCCAGGGTCGGCCTTCACCCGCGGCAGCGCGTCGGCGAGCATGGCGAGGCCCTTCACCGCCTGCGCATCGGCGTAAGGATGCGTCTCGCGCGAGCAGATCGCCTCGACGCAATGGTCGACGGCGCGGATGCCGGTCGACAGGAACAGCCATTCCGGCGTGTGCACGGTGATGGCAGGATCGAGGATGGTCGCGCGCGGCACAGTGAGCGGATGCCGCAGCATCTGCTTCACGTGGCTCGCGCGGTCGGTGACGCCCGCGATCGATGAAAACTCGCCACCGGCAATGGTGGTCGGCACGCTGACCTGCCGCACGCGAGGGGCGTTCATCTCGGGCGCGACGCCCTTGCGCACGCGGATGCGGTCGATGCCGCCAATATCGTCGATGCCGTTGGCGAGGCAGAGCTGCACCGCCTTGGCGCCGTCGGTGATGGAACCGCCGCCGATTGTGACGATCAGATCCGCCTCCGCCGCGCGCGCCGCTTGTGTCGCCGCGATCACCGCCTCGCGCGGCGTATGCGCCGGCATGGCGTCGAACAGGCCGGCGCAGCGCCCGCCGAGCGCGTCCCTGATTTTCGTGATCTCGTCGGTCTGCCGGTTCAGCGTCCCCGACACCATCAGGAAGGCGCGGCTTGTTCCCAGCCGGTCCATCTGCGCGACGATGGCCCCGGCCGCAGGATGGCCGAACACGACCTCCTCGATCGCGCCGAACACGACACGTCCCTGGTGCACGCCTGTCCTCCCCGGACAATTCGTTGTTGTTGTTGTGGAGGCAATCTAGCCGACCCCGCCACGTCAGTCATGCGCGAAGACGCTGACCGTTTGCAGCGCAAGGGGGTGGGACTGTTGCATGTGAGATGTGGCGGCGGCCGGCGCGCACGCCTCGTCCTTCGAGACGGCGCTACGCGCCTCCTCAGGATGAGGCTCATCGGCGCCGGTGCCCGTCGAGAAACTGTCGCCGCGCACGCCACCCTCATCCTGAGGAGCCCGCTTAAAGCGGGCGTCTCGAAGGATGGCTGCAAGGGAAAATCTCTCCAAGGCGAGTCCTTGCCACAAAGGCAGGGCCGCAGGGCCAGCAACCGGCCGCTATCCCCTCAAAACACCACGCCCACGCGCGTGCCGCGCTTCCAGGCGATGCGGCAGCGCTTTTTGGTGTTGACGTGCAGCAGCTCGAAGCGATCGGGAATCGCCACCTGGCCGCCGAGATCGACGCAGGCCCCGCCGGGCGAATAGTCGATCAGCGTGCACGGGATCACCGGCGCGCGCGGGTCGGTGATGATCTTGGCCTGGCGTGACACCAGGCCTGCGGGCTTCACACGAACGAACTTGCGCGGATGCATTGGCACGTCTCCTCCAACTCCGCAGGTCGCGGCGGCTGATCTGTCCCAATCATGGAAAAGAGATCATGCGATCCCCCTAAGCCGCGCCCGAGAATTTTAACGAAAAGTGTCAGCGAAAGACAAAAGCAGCGGTAGCGGAGTGCGCTTCCCCTCTCCCCATAGTGACGACGTGGCGCGCGCCTGCCTCAACACCGTCATTGCGAGCGAAGCGAAGCAATCCAGAAATCCCTCCCCGGAGGCAGCCTGGATTGCTTCGTCGCAAGGGCTCCTCGCAATGACGAGCAGCGAGCCGTGCCCACACGCACTCACCCCGTCACGCCCTCCACCTC
>NZ_JADYVO010000015.1:0-159488 GCF_020193825.1 Bradyrhizobium sp. NBAIM18 | reverse complement strand
AGCCCGCCCCGCCCTGTTGCGGCGAGGCCAAACCGGCTAAAAGGCGGACCGACCGCACAGCCGGCGCAGCTGCTTCGCGCGACAAAGCGGCCCGGTGGCCGACCATCGAACGGCCTCAATGTGAACCAATCAGAGTGGCCATGAAGCTGATCCGCCCCCTCGCCGCGCTCGCCCTCCTCGCCGTAACAGCGCTTCCGGCCTTCGCCGCCGACGTCGTTTTCCCACCCGGCTTGCGTCTCGGCATGGTGCCGCTGATCGGCCTCAGCACGGCCAAGACCTTTCCGGGCTTCGAGAGCGAGGACGGCAACGTCAAGGTGTTGGTCACCGAGCTGCCGCCGGCCGCCTATGGCGAGGTCGTGAGCGCCTTCAATTCCAATCCCGGCGGGACCGGCGGCGTCAAGCAGGACAAGGTCGAGACCCCCGCTGGCCTTGCCTATTTCACCACCGAAAGCGGCAAGGCCGGCGATACCCCGGTGAAGCGGTATTCGATGATCGTGCCCGGCGCCGGCTTCTCCGGCTATGTCGCGGTACAGATCCCGGAGAATGCGACCAAGATCTACACGGACGAGGCGGTGCGACAGATGTTCGCGAGCGCCACCACCCGCAGGCAGGTCTCGGCCGAGGAGCAGATCGCGCTACTGCCGTTCAAGATCACCGATCTCGCCGACTTCAAGGACATCAAGACCCTGGCACCGGGCTCGAGCATCATCCTGGCCGACGGCGATGAGAGCGTGGGCTACGAGGCGAGGCCGTTCATGATCCTCGGCCTGATCGGCGCCACCCCGCAGGCCGCCGACGACCGCGCCCGCTTCGCCCAGGAGGCGGCGCTCCAGATTCCCGGCGTGCGCGAGTCGCGCATCACCATGTCCGAGCCGATCCGCATCAACGGCCAGCAAGGCTTCGAGACCCGGATCGACGGCGTCAGCGGCAAGGACAAGGTCCCGGTGACGGTGGTGCAGTGGATCCGCTTCTCGAGCGGCGGCGCATCATTGCGCATCATCGCCAGCGCCCCGCGCGACCAATGGCAAGCCGCCTTCACCCGCTTCCGCACCGTACGCGACGGGATTCAGCCGAAGGGGTAGGGCGCATCCACGCGCGAGGTGCGCTCCCTCCCCCCGCCTGCGGGGAGGGTTGGGGAGAGGGTGTCTCCGCAATCGAGAACCCCCAAGAGGAGAAAGCCCTCACCCGCCGCGAGAGCCCAACTGCTCATCAAGCCCGGCTGCATTTTCAGGCTTCTGTTCGTATACGAACGGAACTAGGCTTCCTCCCGTTGGATCATCCTGGAGGGGAGGTAGACATGCTGGTTCGGCGACAGGTCTTGGCGATGCTTGGAACGACGGCGCTGGCGACGCTCGCGCCAAGCGCGCTGTTCGCGGCCGCACCGATCAAGCCGGACGAAGCGTCCGCGCTGCTCGTGATCGACGTGCAGAACTGCTTCCTGCCCGGCGGCAGCCTCGCGGTGAAGGAAGGCGAGCAAGTGGTGCCGGTCATCAACAAGATCTCGAAGGCATTTGCGAATGTGGTGCTGACGCAGGACTGGCACACGCCGGGCCACGTTTCGTTTGCGTCGGTTCATTCCGGCAAGAAGCCGTTCGAAACGGTCGACCTGCCCTACGGCAAGCAGGTGCTGTGGCCGGACCATTGCGTGCAGGGCACCGAGGGCGCGGCGCTGTCGAAGGACCTGTCGATCCCGCACGCCGAGCTCATCATCCGCAAGGGATTTCACAAGAACGTCGACAGCTATTCGGCCTTCCTCGAGGCCGACGGCAAGACCTCGACCGGGCTCGCCGGCTACCTGAGGGGCCGCAAGATCAAGCGCGTCTTCGTCGCTGGTCTTGCGACAGACTTCTGCGTCGCCTGGACCGCGCTCGACGGGCGCAAGGCGGGCTTCGAGGTCTATGTGGTGGAAGACGCCTGCCGCGGCATCGACACGCAGGGCTCGCTCGCCAAGGCCTGGGCCGACATGGCCAAGGCGGGCGTGAAGCGGATTCAGTCTGCGGATATCGCGGTGAGCGCGTAGGCGGCGCGCCATCTTCCGTCATTCCGGGGCGCGCTTCAGCGCGAGCCCGGAATCCATTGTGCGGTTGTCTCTGCTGTTCGATGGATTCCGGGTTCTCGACTTCGTCGAGCCCCGGAATGACGCCAACACTCAGTTCGCCGCGCTGCTCGATTCGTTGTTGTTCGCCGCGGGCGCAGTCTTCGCGCCGCCCTTGGCGACGCCGACCAGCGCCGGGCGCAGCACGCGGTCACCGATGGTGTAGCCGGCCTGCATGATCTGCACCACGGTGCCCGACGGCACTGACGCGTCAGGCACTTCGTACATTGCCTGGTGGAAGTTCGGGTCGAACTTCTGGCCCTGAGGATCCAGCTTCTTCACGCCGTGTTTTTCCAGCGCGTTGAGCAGCGCGCGCTCCGTGAGCTCGACGCCCTCGATCAACGAGACCAGGCCGGGATCGGCCGCAGCACGCGCCTCCGCCGGAACGGCATCGAGTGCGCGCTGGAGATTGTCGGCGATGTCGAGCACGTCGCGCGCGAAGCCGGTGATGCCGTAGAGGCGGGCGTCGGCAACTTCCTTGGCGGTGCGCTTGCGCAAATTCTCCATCTCGGCCAGCGTCCGCAGCATGCGGTCGCGCGCTTCAGCCGCTTCCTTTTGCAGGGTTTCGACCGAACCCGGCTCGGGATCGTCGGGCATGATGTAGGGTTTCGACACCACGGGCTCGCCGGTCGCTGCAGTCGTGTCTTGGGGTTGCCGGTCTTGCTCGGTCATCGGCTCTGATCTCGAACTCGTTTCAGGGATGTTGGCCCGGATATCGTGCTTAAGCCCGCGAAAATCAAGCGCCCGTGATCGGCAGAAAGGCCGGTCAGCCCCCCAACAGGCGGCTGACGATGCGGGCGGCGTAGTCCACGGTCGGGATCACGCGGGCATAATTCAGCCGCGTCGGGCCGATCACGCCGAGAACGCCGACGATGTGGCCGGCGGCATCCCGATAGGGCGAGATGATGGTGGAGGACCCCGACAGTGAGAACAGCTTGTTCTCACTGCCGATGAAGATGCGCACGCCTTCGGCGGTCTCGGCCCGGCCGAGCAGATCGATCACGCCGCGCTTGGTCTCGAGGTCGTCGAACAACAGGCGAACGCGCTCCAGATCCTCCAGCGCGTGCAGATCTTCGAGCAGATTGGCGTGGCCGCGGACGATGAGCTGACGGTCCTCGCTCTCGCCGCCGGACCAGCTGGCGATGCCGGCCGAGATCACTTTCTGTGTCAGCTGATCGAGCTCGGCACGGGCCTCGCCGAGTGCGGTCTCGAGCTCGAGCCGCGCTTCGGCCAAGGTGCGGCCGCGGATCCGCGCATTGAGGAAATTGCCGGCCTCTGTCAGCGCCGAAGAGGGAACTCCGGGCGGCAGCGTCAACACGCGGTTTTCAACCTGGCCGTCTTCGCCGACCAGGATCACCAGCGCTTTTTCCGGTTCCAGGCGGACGAATTCGATGTGCTTCAGCCGCGCATTGGATTTCGGCGTCAGCACGACGGCGGCGGCCCGGGTCAGGCCGGAGAGCCGCATCAAGGCCTGGTCCAGCGCCGCCTCGACCGATTGCGCCTCGCCGACGGACGAGAGCTGGCTCTGGATCGCCTGCCGCTCGGCCTCGTTGAGGTCGCCGACCTGCATCAGGGCATCGACGAAGAAGCGCAGGCCCAGTTCCGTCGGCAGCCGGCCGGCGGAGGTGTGCGGGGCATAGATCAGGCCGAGCTGTTCCAGATCGGCCATGACGTTGCGCACAGATGCCGGCGACAGCGGCATCGCGATCAGGCGGGAAATGTTGCGCGAGCCGACCGGCTCACCGGTCGCGAGATAGCTTTCGACAATTTGACGAAAGATGTCGCGGGAACGCTCGTTGAGCTGGGCAAGGCCTGCGCGCGGCGCGATCAGATGGATCGGATCGTGATGGGCCACAGACGGTAACTCCTCTCAGATCCTTATAATTTGTCCATCCGGGCCGCGTCTGACAAGCGTGGCGTTTGCAGGCCGACGGTCAGGGGGTGAATAAGCCCTTGCCGCCCACCCCCGCCCCACCTACAAGCACCGCGAACAGCCTATTTCCGTGAGTTTTGGAGATTTCCCATGCGGCCAAGCCGCCGTGCGCCCGACGAATTGCGCCCCGTGACGCTGGAGCGCGGCGTGGTCAAATATGCGGAAGGCTCGTGCCTCGTTAAATTCGGCGACACCCATGTGCTGGTCACCGCCACGCTTGAGGACCGCCTGCCGCCGTGGCTGAAGGGGCAGGGCCGCGGCTGGGTCACCGCCGAATACGGCATGCTGCCGCGCGCGACCTCCGAACGCACCCGCCGCGAGGCCTCCGTCGGCAAGCAGAGCGGCCGCACGGTCGAGATCCAACGCCTGATCGGCCGCTCGCTTCGCACCATCGTCGATCTCGAAGCTCTCGGCGAGCGCCAGATCACGGTCGATTGCGACGTGCTCCAGGCCGACGGCGGCACGCGCACGGCCTCGATCACCGGCGCCTGGGTCGCGCTTGCCGATTGCCTCAACTGGATGAAGGCGCGCAACATGCTGAAGGCGAACGTGATGCGCGACAACGTCGCCGCGATCTCCTGCGGCATCTACAACGGCACGCCGGTGCTCGATCTCGACTATGCCGAGGATTCGGAAGCCGAGACCGACGCCAATTTCGTCATGACCGGCGATGGCCGCATCATCGAGGTGCAGGGCACCGCGGAACGCGAGCCGTTCACGCAGGACGAGTTCCTGAAGCTGATCGCCCTGGCGCAGAAGGGCATTGCCCGCCTGGTGGACTTGCAGAAACTGGCCGTGGCGTAGTCAATAGGCCCATGCACCGCCGAATCACCGACAAGCTCGTCATCGCCACCCACAATCCCGGCAAGCGCGCCGAGATGAGGGAGCTGCTCGCGCCGTACGGGATCGAGGCGGTGTCGGCCGGCGAGCTCGGCCTAGACGAGCCCGAGGAAACCGGCAACGATTTCCGCAGCAACGCCGCGATCAAGGCGATCGCCGCGGCGGAGGCGACCAAGCTGCCCTCCTTCGCCGACGATTCCGGCATCGTCGTCGACGCACTCGACGGTGCGCCGGGAATCTACAGCGCGCGCTGGGCCGGCCCGACCAAGGATTTCAACGCGGCGATGGCGCAGATCGAGCGCCTGCTGCAGGAGCGCGGCGCCACCACGCCGGACAAGCGCAAAGCCCACTTCGTCTCGGCGCTTTGCGTGGCCTGGCCCGACGATCATCGCGAGGAGGTCGAGGCGCGCGTCGACGGCACGCTGATCTGGCCACCGCGCGGCACAGCCGGCTTCGGCTACGACCCGATGTTCCTGCCGGACGGGCACAGCCGCACCTTCGGCGAGATGACCAGCATCGAGAAGCACGGCCTGCCGCCGCTCGGCCTCGGCCTGTCGCACCGCGCCCGCGCTTTTCGGAAACTGGCGGAGATCTGCCTTGAGCCGCGCTAACAAGGATGCGTTTGGCGTCTATGTGCACTGGCCGTTCTGCCTGTCGAAGTGCCCCTATTGCGACTTCAACAGCCATGTCCGCCATGCCGCGATCGACGAGACGCGCTTCGCCGCCGCCTTCGCGCGTGAGATCGCAACGACCGCCGAGCGCGCGCCCGGCCGCGAGGTCACCTCGATCTTCCTCGGCGGCGGCACGCCGTCACTGATGCAGCCCGCCACCGTCGGCGCGGTGTTAGACGCGATCGGCAAGCACTGGACCGTCGCAGGCGACGTCGAGGTAACGCTGGAAGCGAACCCGACCAGCGTCGAAGCCACGCGCTTTGCCGGTTATCGCATCGCCGGCGTCAACCGCGTCTCGCTCGGCGTGCAGGCGCTCGATGACGCCTCGCTCAAAGCGCTCGGCCGCATGCACAGCGCGCGCGAAGCGCTCGATGCCGTCGCCATCGCGCGCCGCGCGTTCGACCGCTATTCGTTCGACCTGATCTACGCCCGCCCCGACCAGACGCCGGCGATGTGGGCGGGCGAGCTGCGGCACGCCATCGATGAAGCGGCCGAGCATCTGTCGCTCTATCAATTGACCATCGAGGAAGGCACGCCCTTCTTCGGCCTGCACCAGGCCGGCAAGCTGAAGACGCCGGACGAAGCGGTCGCCCGCGCGCTCTACGACGTCACGCAGGAGACCTGCGACAAGCTCGGGCTGCCCGCTTACGAGATCTCCAATCACGCGCGGCGCGGCGCCGAATGCCGGCACAATCTGGTGTACTGGCGCGGCGAGGAATATGCCGGCATCGGCCCCGGCGCACATGGCCGTCTCGACATCGACGGCGTGCGCCACGCCACCGCCACCGAGAAGCGTCCCGAGGCCTGGCTGATGCGGGTCGAGACCAACGGCGACGGTGTCGTCAGCGACGAGCTCCTCAACAGCGAGGAACGCGCCGACGAATTCCTGCTGATGGGATTGCGGCTCGCCGAAGGCATCGATCCCGAACGCTACAAGGCCCTCGCCGGCCGCCCGCTCGACCCCCGCCGCATCGCGCTCTTGCGCGAGGAAGGCGCGATCACCGTGGATGCAACGGGACGGTTGCGCGTAACCAGCAGCGGTTTTCCGGTGCTGGATGCCGTGGTCGCGGATCTGGCGGCGTAAGGAACTCTCGTAGGGTGGGCAAAGCGACGCGTGCCCACGCAACTTTCATTATCGAAAGAGATGGTGGGCACGGCGCAAGCGTGCCTTTGCCCACCCTACTGCACCGAGCTACGCCCCAAAGCTCTTCGGCGAGCCCGCCACCGCAACGCCGCCGCCTTGCGTCACCTTCATCACGGCAAGTCCGCGTTCATTCGTGCCATCAGCACGGAAGCGGAACAGGCCATCGATGCCGGCGAAGCCTGAGGGGTTGGTGAGCACGTCGGAGGAGAAGCGCTGGCCGCCTTGCGTGCGCGCCAGCGCGGCAACGAGCGCGACCGCGTCATAGGAAAGGGTCGCGGTGCGGATCGGCTCCGCGCCGTATTTCGTGCGGTAGCGGCCGGAGAAGGCGCGGAAGCCGGCCGGATCGGGCGCGGCGTAAAGGCCGCCCTGCAGCGCGGCGCTGGCATAGACGCGCGGATTGTCCCACAGGCCGGTGCCGAGCAGCTGGATGTTGCGCAGGTTCGCGCCCGCGGCAGTCATGGCGTCCGCGACTGACACGACGGCATCGCCGTCATCGGCAATGAACAGCGCGTCCGCACTGCCGAGCTGCTGCGCCACGGTGCGCGCGGGCGTGGCGCGATCGGCACCGTATTTCTCGAACGCAACGATGCGCCCGCCGCGCCGCGGCACCGCCGCCTTCACCGCGGCCTCGACGACATTGCCATAGGCGTTGTCGGGCACCAGCACCGCGACGGAGCGCTTTCCGATGCCGGCGGAATACTCGACGATGCGGTTGACGTCGGACTCCGGCAGGAACGAGAGCAGATAGACGCCGCGTCCGGCGATGCTGGAATCCGTCGAGAAGGCGATGACGGAAATGCCGCGCGTACGCGCGACCTGCGCCACGGCCGGCACCGATTGCGCGAACAGCGGCCCGAGGATGATCTCGGCGCCTTCGTCGACCGCCTGCTGCGCGCCGGCCTGCGCGCCTTGCGGGCTGCCATTGTCGTCCTTGATCAGGAGCTGGATGTTCGGGTTCTGGAACTCGGCCAGCGCCATCTCGGCGGCGTTGCGCATCGATTGCGCGGCGAGCCCGGCATTGCCGGCAGCTGAGAGCGGCAGGATCAGGCCGACCTTCACGCCGCCGGTGCCGGCGGTTGTCGCCTGCTGCTGCGGGCCTGCCGGCTGCGCCGGCGGTGCGGAGCTCGAAAACGGGTTGGAGAACTGGCTGAGGCTTTGCTGCACGCCGGCGCAGGCCGACAACACGGGCGCACTTAGCAACAGGCCGAGCGCAGCCCGCCGGGTCGCCCCTGGCGATCGGGGCTCCGGAAGGTGAGACTTTGGATGACGCGGGCCGACCATGGCAGCTTCTCTTCCGACCCGCCGTTCGCCGGCCGATCACGACATTGCTTTCCGCGACGGGGGGCCGCGGATTCAGGTAGTGTGTCGGCAAATAGTTAACCAAAACAAAAGGATAACAATCGCTTAACGCGGCCGCAATCCCGTCCCGGCTACTCTTCGCCGTCACTCATTCACTCATCAAGGCGGCGTTTCCGTCGCGAATATGGCGCGAGGGCCCCTCCTGCCTCCCGGCGCGATCTCGACCGATCACATTCCCGTCCGTTCCTCGCCCCTCACCCGGATACGATCTTTGGGCACGATCTTTTTCGGCGAGCCGGTTCCCAGCCTTAGCGATCGTGCCTAAGTTGGCTCCATTATGCGCGCAAAGCCGGCCCCGATAAATACGCCTGAAGCTCAAGACGCCGCCTCGCGCGGTTTCTCCATCGATGCCCATCGGCTCGCGGCGCCGAAGGCCGCGCCCGGCCTCCATCTGGTCGCGACCCCGATCGGCAATCTCGGCGACATCACCCTGCGGGCGCTGCAGACGCTCGCCGGCGTCGACGTCATCGCCTGTGAGGACACCCGCATCACGCGCCGCCTGACCGAGCGCTATGCGATCAAGGCCCAGCTCAAGCCATATCACGAGCACAATGCGGAGGCCGCGCGTCCCAAAATCCTGGAAGCCCTGGGACAGGGCGGCTCGGTCGCGCTGGTGTCGGACGCCGGCACGCCGCTGATCTCCGATCCCGGCTTCAAGCTGGTGCGCGAGGTCTGCGCCGCCGGCCATGCGGTGTATGCGCTGCCCGGCCCGTCCTCGGTGCTGGCCGCGCTGTCGGTCGCCGCGCTGCCGACCGACCGCTTTTTCTTCGAAGGCTTCTTGCCGGCGAAATCAGCCGCGCGGCGCAGCCGTCTTACCGAGCTCGCCCGCATCGACGCGACGCTGGTGATGTTCGAGTCAGGCAACCGCGTGCAGGATACGCTGGCCGATCTCGCCGAGATCATGGGACCGCGCGAGGCCGCGATCTGCCGCGAGCTGACCAAGCTGCATGAGGAGATTTCGCGCGCAACGCTGAGCGAGCTGGCGCGCGAGGCTTCAACGCTGGAGACACGCGGCGAATTCGTGCTGGTGATCGCTCCGCCCGCGGCCGACGCCGAGGTTCTGACATCGGACGCGCTCGATAGTCTGTTGCGCGAGCAGCTTGCCGCGCACAGCGTCAAGGATGCCGTGGCGCACGCGGTCGCGTTGTCGGGCCGTCCGCGCCGCGAGGTCTATGCCCGCGCGCTCGAGCTCGCAAAGGACTCGCGGGGCAGCGATGGCAAAGACTGAGATTCCTGCGGAACCGAAGGTCGCGTCGCCCGAGCGCGTCGCAGCGTTCCAGACCGGTCTTTCCGCGGAGAGCCGTGCCGCCGCCTACCTCATGGCCAAGGGCTACCGCATTCTCGCCAAACGTTACCGCACCCCGCATGGCGAGATCGACATCGTGGCGCGGCGCCGCAACCTGATCGCCTTCGTCGAGGTCAAGGCCCGCGCCACGCTGGACGAGGCCGCATTCGCCGTGACGCCGCGCCAGCAGCAGCGCATCATCGGCGCCGCCCAAGGCTGGCTCGCAGCGCATCCCGAGCATGCCGAATTCGAATTGCGATTCGACGCCATGCTGATTGCGCCGCGCTCGCTTCCGCGCCATGTGTTGGCGGCATTCGACGCCTCGACCTGAAAGGCAGCCCATGAAACTGAACGTCGCCGTCCAGATGGACCCCATCGCCCGCATCAACATCAAGGGCGATTCCACCTTCGCGCTGCTCTTGGAGGCGCAGAAGCGCGGCCATGGCCTGTCCTATTACACGCCCGACAAGCTCTCGATGGTCGGCGAGGAGCTGGTCGCGCCGGTTCAGCTCCTGACCGTGCGCGACGAGCCAGGCGACCATTTCACCCTCGGCGAGCCCAGGCGCGAGGCGCTGAACGCCTTCGACGTGGTGCTGCTCCGCCAGGATCCGCCGTTCGACCTCGCCTACATCACCTCGACGCATTTCCTGGAGCGCATCCATCCGAAGACGCTAGTCGTCAACGATCCCGCCTCGGTGCGCAACGCGCCGGAAAAGCTGTTCGTGATGAATTTTCCGCAGCTGATGCCGCCGACGCTGATCTCGCGCGACCTGGATGAGATCAACGCGTTCCGCGACAAGTACGGCGCGGTGGTCATGAAGCCGCTGCACGGCCATGGCGGCGCGGCGGTGTTCCGCGTGATGCCGCAGGACATGAATTTCGGCTCGCTGTTCGACATGTTCTCGGTGACGTTCAGGGAGCCCTGGGTGATCCAGCAATTCATCCCCGAGGTGAAGCACGGCGACAAGCGCATCATCTTGGTCGACGGCGAGTTCGCCGGCGCCGTGAACCGCGTGCCGGCCGCCGACGACCTCCGCTCCAACATGGTGCGCGGCGGCGCGGCGCAGGAGACGGAGCTCACCCCGCGCGAGCGCGAGATCTGCGCCACGGTCGGCCCGGCGCTGCGCGAGCGCGGCCTGCTGTTCGTCGGCATCGACGTCATCAACGGCAATCTCACCGAGATCAACGTGACCTCACCGACCGGCATCCGCGCCATCGCACGGCTCGGCGGCCCGGATGTCGCGGCGAAGATCTGGGACGTGATCGAAGCGAAGCGGAAGAAGTAGAGCTCTGCGCGCAGCCCGGATGGCGCGTCAGCGAAATCCGGGACGCTCCCCACTCGCACCGGCCCCGGATTACGCTTGCACTCCATCCCAGCTACGGACGACGCTAGCGGCCACCTCGCGCGCTAACGACGTATTCACCATGACGCCGCGCGCCTCGTGCAAACGGACGTGCCCTCGTAGGTGAAACTACGGGGCCGTTGGCCGACCCAATAACGCCGCGTTCACCATCTGCCGAAAACCAGCGTCGCGGCCGGCGATCACGTTCGGCCTCGCAACACCCCTTATACTTTTGCTGCCTACTCATCGATGCGGGGGAACACGCCAGGTGCGGTTCGAGTGCCCCGCGTAAGAGTAGAAGCGTATGAATACCGCACGCATTGTCGTTCTCGTCATCGCTCTCGGCGCCGGCGGCGTCGCTGCATATCTGGCGAGCGGCTATCAGAATCCGCCCGCGGCCGTCCTGCCCGTCGCCGAGAAGCTGCCGACGGTCGAGGTCCTCATCGCCAAGAACGACATCCAGCTCGGCCAGGCCGTCAAGCGCGAGGACCTGCAATGGCAGGCCTGGCCCGCGGCAACCGCCAGCAGCGCCTTCATCCGCCGCGACAGCAGGCCCGAGGCACCGACCCAGATCGCAGGCTCGATCGCGCGCGTGCCGTTGATGCAGGGCGAGCCGATCCGCGAGCAGAAGCTGGTCAAGGCCGAAGGCTCCGGCTTCATGGCCGCGATCCTGCCGTCCGGGATGCGTGCCGTCTCCACCGAGATTTCAGCCGAAACCGGCGCCGGCGGCTTCATCCTGCCGAATGACCGCGTCGACATCGTCCTGACCCGCCGGCTGAAGAATCCGGACGGCGGCAACACCAACGGCCCGACCGGCGGCAACGACCTCATCCTGTCCGAGGTCATTCTCACCAACATCCGCGTGCTCGCGATCGACCAGGCCCCGAAGGAAAAGGAGGGCCAGAACGCGGTCGTCGGCAAGACCGTCACGCTCGAGCTGCGGCCCGACCAGATCGCCACGCTTTCGGCCGCACGGCAGGGCGGCACTCTGACACTCGCACTGCGCAGCATCGTCGATGCCAACGCAGTCGACGGCACGCCCGAGGACCAGGCGATCAAGCGCCCGGGCGGCGTGAACGTAATCCGTTACGGCGTCCAGGCACGGCAACTGACGTCACAGAAGTGATGGGGATAGCATGAACTACGGGGGTGATCGGACGGGCTTACGCATTCGAGGGAAGCGCGCGCGCTCGGTCCTGGCGGGGACGATGTTGGTGCTGGGACTGCTCGCGGCTTCCGGCGTCCTCGGTGCTGCGGAGGCGCCGGTCGGCGACCAGGCGCCGATGCAGGCGTCGGATCTCGGCTTGTCGTCGGTTGGGACGATCGCACCGGCGCGGTCGCGCTTTCTGTCGCTCGGCATCGGCAAGTCCGTCGTCATCGACCTGCCGCGCGAGGTCAAGGACGTGCTGGTGGCCGATCCCAAGATCGCCAATGCGGTGATCCGCTCGGCCCAGCGCGCCTATATCATCGGCGGCCAGGTCGGCCAGACCAACGTCGTGTTCTTCGCGGCCGATGGCCAGCAGGTCGCCTCCTATGACATCGCGGTGAAGCGCGACCTCAACGGCATGCGTTCGGCATTGCGCCAGTCGCTGCCGGGCGTCCAGATCGAGGGCGTCGGCGACAGCGTGATGCTGACCGGCTCGGTGTCGAGCCCGGTCGAGGCCCAGCAGGCCGGCGACGTCGCCGCAAAGCTGGTCGGCGGCGCGGACAAGGTCGTCAACAACATCGTCGTGCGCGGCCGCGACCAGGTCATGCTCAAGGTCGTGGTCGGCGAAGTCCGCCGCGACATCGTCAAGCAGCTCGGCGTCGATCTCAGCGCCAGCCTGAATGCCGGCACGGCGGTGGTGAATTTCAACAATTCCAATCCGTTCTCGGTCTCTGGCGGACCGATCGTCAGCAGCAATGGGCTCGGCGTCACCGGCCTCGCCAAGGGCGTCGCCACCGTCAACGCCACGATGCGGGCAATGGAAAGCGCCGGCGTCATGCGGACCCTGGCCGAACCGAGCCTGACCGCGATCTCGGGCGAATCCGCCACTTTCATCGCCGGCGGCGAATTCCCGATTCCCGGGGGCTACGCCTGCGATCCGGTCACTCACGTCTGTACCACCCAGGTCACCTACAAGAAGTTCGGCATCTCCCTGAACTTCACCCCGGTCGTGCTCAGCGAAGGCCGCATCAGCCTGCGCGTGATGACCGAGGTCTCGGAGCTGTCGAACACCAACTCGATCACGTTGACGCAGGCCGTGACCGGGTCCTCGACCAACTCGATCACCATTCCATCGATCCAGACCCGCCGCGCCGAAACGACGCTGGAAATTCCGTCGGGCGGCTCGATGGCGATGGCCGGCCTGATCCAGCAGCAGACCAAGCAGGCGATCAACGGACTGCCTGGTGTCGACCAGGTGCCGATCATCGGCGCGCTGTTCCGCAGCCAGGACTTCGTCAACAACGAGACCGAGCTGATGGTGATCGTGACGCCCTATGTGGTGCGCGCGGTTGCCCAGAAGGAATTGTCACGGCCCGACGACGGCTTCGCGCCGGCCTCGGACGCACAGAGGGCGCTGCTCGGCAGGGTCAACCGCCTCTACGGCATCGCGAGCCGTGTCGATCCGGTGGCCGGCACGCCGGGCGATTTCGGCTTCATCATCGACTGAGACGAACGGTTTGGGACCGGGCAAGGCAGGGGCAGGAGGGATCAGGGGATGAGGACAACATCAGCCGATCGACGTCGCAATTTGCGGCTCGCGCTGGCACTGACGGGCCTCTCCGTCATGCTCGGCGCCTGCAACACCACCGAGATCGTCACCCAGACGGTGCCGACCGATTATCGCCAGCGCCACCCGATCGCGGTGCAGGAAGGCAAGAAGTCGATCGTGATCTTCGTCGGCAAGAGCCGAGGCGGCCTCTCGGCTGCGCAGCATGCGGATGTCGCGGGCATCGCGCGGGACTGGATGCGCGAAGGCACCGGCTCGGTCGTCATCGATGTGCCGGTCGACACCGCCAATTCGCGCGCGGCCGCCGCAACCTATCAGGAGATCCGCTCGGTGCTCACGTCCGGCGGCGTGCCGTCGCGCGCCATCGTCCAGCGGCCCTATCGCCCTGATGATCCCGGGCTGCTGCCCACCATCCGCCTGAGCTATTCCAAGATCACCGCGGTCGCCGGCCCCTGCGGGCTGTGGCCCGAAGACGTCGGCCCCAACATCCTCAACCCCGGCTACACCGAGAACCGCCCCTATTTCAATCTGGGCTGCGCCAGCCAGCGCAATCTTGCCGCGATGATCGACAACCCGGCTGACCTCGAGCAACCGCGCGCCGAGACGCCCGCCTATACCGCACGGCGCGAGATCGCGTTCGATCGCTATCGCAAGGGCACAACGACGACGACCACCTATCCCGAATCCGACAAGGCCAAACTCAGCGATACCGCCAAATGACAGGCATCCACGACGAAGACGCGGACGATCCGCAGCATCCCGAGGAACACATCGCGCCGGTTCCTCGCATTTCGGTGCAAGCCTTCTGCGAGACCGAGCAGACGCTCAAGGCGGTGACGGCGGCTGGTCAGGACCGCCGGCTCGCCAAGGCCCATCTCAGCGCCAAGGATGGCGGCCTCGCCGCGGCGATCGAGGCCTATGAATCGATGCCGACGCCGAACGTGATCGTCATCGAGTCCGACGGCACGCGCGACATCCTCGAAGGACTGGACGACCTCGCCGGCGTCTGCGATCCCGGCACACGCGTGGTCGTGATCGGCAGCCCCAGCGACACCGCGCCCTATCGCGAGCTGGTGCGCCGCGGCGTCAACGATTACGTCGTCGGCCCGGTCGAGACCATCGACGTGGTCCGCTCGATCTGCAGCCTGTTCTCGGCCTCGGAAGCCATCATCACCGGCCGCGTCATCGCCGTGGTCGGCGCCAAAGGCGGCGTCGGCGCGTCCACCGTCGCGCATAATCTGGCCTGGACCATCGCCCGCGATCTCTCGCTCGATTCCGTCGTGATCGATCTCGACCTCGCCTTCGGCACCGCGGGCCTCGACTACAACCAGGATCCGGTGCAGGGCATCGCCAACGCGGTGCTGTCGCAGGACCGGCCGGACACGGCGCTGATGGAGCGCCTGCTCGCCAAATGCACCGATCGCCTGAGCCTCCTGGCAGCGCCCGCCACGCTCGACCGCGTCTACGATTTCGGTGCTGAAGCCTTCGATGCCGTGTTCGACACGCTGCGCATGACGACGCCCTGCATCGTGCTCGACGTGCCCCATCAATGGTCCGGCTGGACCCGGCGCGCGCTGGTGAACGCCGACGACATCGTGATCGTGGCCGAGCCCGATCTCGCCAATCTACGCAACACCAAGAACATGCTGAGCGTGCTGAAGGCGGCGCGACCGAACGACCGGCCGCCGCTGTACTGCCTCAACCAGGTCGGCATGCACAAGCGTGCGGAGATCGAGGTCAAGGCCTTCGCCAAGACCATGGAGAGCCAGCCGATCGCGGTGATCCCGTTCGATTCGAAACTGTTCTCGACCGCGGCCAATAACGGCCAGATGATCGCGGAGGTCTCCAGGACCCACCGCACCACCGTTCTGTTCCAGAATATGGCGAACCGCCTCGCCGGCCGCGGCGAGGTGAAGAAGCCGAAGCGCTCGCTGCTCGAGCCGCTTTTGAAGAAGCTGAAGGGCAAGTCGGGGCGCAGCTCGGCCCCGCATCGCAAGGCGTCGTAGGCGTGGCTTATTTGAGCATGATCTCCGCGCAAACGCCTTCCGCGTTTGTCGCGAGGGAAAACCGCTTCACACTTTGCGCTGACGCGGCCCTTCGGGTCCGGATCATGCTCTAGGGCGGACTACCTGTCCGCCCGCTGCTGCTTTTTCGCCAGCAGCTGCTTCAGCGCCGCGACTTTGGCCGCGGCCTGGTCCGGCGGCAAGTCTGCCTTGACGAGGATTTCGGCCTCGGCCTCGCGACGCTGCAATCCCAGCACGAGCGCCAGATTGGCGCGGACCCGCGCATCGTTCTGATTGCGCTGATGGGCGCGGCCGAGCACCTGTTCGGCCTTCGAGAGATTATTTTGCAGCATGTAGGACAGGCCGAGATTGGACAGCACGGTCGGCTCGTTCGGCACGATCTTCAACGCCGCGGCGTAATATTGCTGGGCTTCCTCGTTGCGGCCGAGCTGATCGAGCACAGCCCCTTGCGCCGACAGGATGCGCCAATCGGGATCCTCGGGCGAATGCGCCCGGCCGAGGACGTCGAAGGCCTGCTGGAAATTGCCGTTGTCGGCGAGCGCGCGGCCGTAGCCGGCGAGCAGCGCCTTGTTGCCGGGACGGGCGAGCACGGCCTGCTCCAGCACTGCGACCGCCTGCGCGCGCTGGCCGCTGCCACGCAGCGCCTTGCCGTATTCGAGAGCAATGGCGGGATCGCTCGGCTTGGCGCGATAACGCTCGCGAAGTGCGTCCATCTCCGGCGTGGGGTCGGCCTTGCTGTCGGACTTGCCTTCAAGCTTGGCGGCGGACTCCCGCTTGCCGCCGAGCGCACCGGTGACGTCGTCGATGCCGGCCGTCTGACAGCCGCCGAGCGCGAGGATCAGGACGGCGGAACACAGATATCCCGCCGGGGATAAGGCGAGGAACGAACGCTTGGGCATACTCTGATCACTCGGCAACTGATCAGAGATGCTTACCCATTAACGCTAAAGTCCCGTTAAGGGAGGGCGCGTGTTGAGGTTCAGTCGACGAACTCGGCGCCGAATTCGCAGCCGATGCGCCAGCGCAGGCGGCATTGGCGGGAATAATCAGGCGCGAAGATGATGGTGAATTGCGGCGGCACTTCCAGAAATTCCGCCACCACTTTCACGCCGCCATCCGAAATGTCCGTGATCGTGCAATCCCGCGGCAGCGAGCCCGCGCCAAAATGGATCTTGGCGAGGCGGCTGCACACCCGACGTTCGCTTCTCCGGCGATTTGCAAGCATTTGAACTGTTCACCCGTTAGACCACGGCCCATCCCGCAGCCCTAGGAGTAGCGGACATTCGTTGGAATGTGCTGAGGAGAGAAGGTGGCATTCGAGACGTAGTGTCTGGGCTGCGTTTACGATTGGTTAGGATTTGACCGGCCGCCAAGCGATTGTTCCCGTATTGTTCTTGCGGAAACGGCCGAGCTCTGCTACCCCTAATTGCAGCAATGGGCAGGCTGGTTCGGCATGGTTCAGCGGGTTTCTACCGTGGCCTTTGAGGGGATCGAGGCCCGTGCGGTCGACGTGCAGGTGCAGGTCGCGCCCGGCCTGCCCGCCTTTGCCATCGTCGGCCTGCCGGACAAGGCGGTGTCGGAGGCGCGCGAGCGGGTGCGCTCGGCGCTGATCGCCTCGGGGCTGGCGCTGCCGGCGCGGCGGATCATCGTCAATCTGGCCCCGGCCGACCTCCCGAAGGAGGGCAGCCATTACGACCTGCCGATTGCGCTTGGGCTGATGGCCGCGATAGGCGCCATCCCGCCCGATGCGCTGACCGGCTTCACCGTGCTCGGCGAGCTCGGCCTCGACGGCTCGATCGCGCCGGTGGCCGGCGTCCTTCCCGCCGCGATCGGCGCCAATATGCGCGAGGAAGGACTGATCTGCCCGGCGTCCTGCGGCTCCGAGGCGGCGTGGGCGAGCCCGGACATCCAGATCATTGCCGCACACTCGCTGATCCAGATCGCCAACCATTTCAAGGGCACCCAGGTGCTGTCGCGGCCGACGCCGAAGGTGCACGAGGCCGCCGCCTCGACCCTCGACCTGCGCGACATCAAGGGCCAGGAAAGCGCCAAGCGCGCGCTGGAGATCGCGGCGGCCGGCGGGCATCATCTGCTGATGATCGGCGCCCCGGGCGCCGGCAAATCGATGCTGGCGGCGCGGCTGCCCTCGATCCTGCCGCCGCTGTCGCCGGGCGAGCTGCTCGAAGTCTCCATGATCGCCTCGGTCGCCGGCGAGATCGAAGGCGGCGCGCTGACGGCGCGGCGCCCGTTCCGCTCGCCGCACCATTCCGCCAGCATGGCCGCGCTCACCGGCGGCGGCGCGCGCGCCAAGCCCGGCGAGATCTCGCTGGCGCATCAGGGCGTGCTGTTCCTCGACGAATTGCCGGAGTTCGATCCGCGCGTGCTGGATTCGCTGCGCCAGCCGCTCGAGAACGGCGAGGTCGCGGTGTCGCGCGCCAATCACCGCGTCACCTACCCTGCCCGCTTCATGCTGGTGGCGGCGATGAATCCTTGCCGCTGCGGCAATGCGTTCGAGCCCGGCTATGCCTGCAAGCGCGGCCGCATCGACCGCTGCACCAGCGATTACCAGGCGCGCATCTCCGGTCCTTTGATGGACCGCATCGATCTGCGCATCGAAGTGCCGGCGGTGACCGCCGCCGACCTGATCCTGCCGCGCCGGCGGAAGGATCGGCCGAGGTCGCCGCCCGCGTGGCGGCGGCGCGCGACATCCAGCTGGTGCGCTATGCCGATGCCGGCCTGCCCCATGTTCGCACCAACGCCGAAGCCCCCGCCTCCGTGCTGGAGCAGATCGCAAAGCCGGATGCGCAAGGCCAGAAGCTGCTGCGCGACGCCGCCGAGACCATGCGCCTGTCGGCGCGCGGCTATCACCGCGTGCTGCGGGTGGCGCGCACGCTGGCCGACCTCGACCATGCCGACAAGATCGGCCGGCTGCACCTCGCCGAAGCGCTGTCCTACCGCGCACTCGCGGAGGATGTGCGCCAGCTGGCTTGATCATTCCACGCATCAACCCGGCGGTAACGACTTTCCTTTACGCTCTGCAAACCATAAGGCCCGACGCGTTTCGGTTGTGAGTTCCCGGGGCCTAGCGAGTAGAGCGTCATGTTGCGTTTCAAGTTCCTGGCCTCGGCTGTTCCCCTGTTGGCGGCTGCGGTGTTCGCCCGCGCCGAGATCGGATCGGGGTCGCATCCCTGCATCGCGCTGGGCGACACATCGGTCGAGCTCACTTCGCTGTTCTGGACCGCCGGCGTGCATGTCGCCTTCACCGACGATCCCGCGCGGGCGACGGTGCGGGTCCAGATCACCGAGGATGCCAACACTGCGGATTTCGCCGTGGTCGACGACGGCCTCGGCTCCGAGCCTGACACCTGCCAGGCCAGCCCTTCGACGCGTCTCGTCTCGATCGCCGCCCAGCCGGTCGACGGCGGCCAGGTGGTCTATCTCTCCAGCGAAGGACCGGCGGATTACCGCATCTATGTGCGCTCAAAGACGTTCTCGCCGCGCGAGGCGGCGGCGCTGATCGTCGGCGCGCGCGGCGGCCATGGTCGCTTCCAGGCGGCTTCGCTTTAGATCTCTATTTTTGAGCATGATCTGATCGGAAAACCGCTACACACTTTTCCGGATCATGCTCTGACCCGTTAACGTCTCGTCAACCCTGTTCGGAGGCGGCGCCACCGCCGCAATTTGTTCGCAAGGTCGGCGGGCCATCGTCGCACGCGGCGGCGGGGTTTCAGGCAAGGGTCGGTTGCGATGGGTCGGACGTTCCGGATCAAGGTGCGCATGCGTCGTTTCAGGCGACGGCATCCGAGGCTCGCTTTCGCGATCCGCTCCTTCATGATCTTCTCGGCGACGTTCGGCGGCGCCTATGGTTTCGTCTCAGGCAGCCGGTCCGACAATTCCGGCTACGATCCCCACACCTTTGCGATCGGCGCCAGCTTCCTGTTCGCGCTCGCCTGCCTCGGCCTTGCGACGCTGAGCATGCGCCTGCGCTTCGTCAATAAGCGGCTGCGGACGCTCGCCGCCCACAATGAGGCCTTGATCGACCGCAATTGGGAGCTGAAGGAAGCGGAAGAGCGCGCCCGCAGCCTGTTCGAGCAGCAGGGCGACCTGATCGTGCTGCGCGCTACCGACGGCCGCATCACCTTTGCCAACGAGGCCTATTGCGCGCTCGCAGGACAGGCGCGCAGCGCGCTGGTCGGCACGCGCTTCGATTTCGACGTGCTGGAGCAGGGCGACAGTGCCCGCGAGAGCAGCGGCACGCGCATCCACGACCAGAAGATCGCAACCCCGCTCGGCGCGCGCTGGATCGCCTGGCGCGAGGGCTATGTCCGCCTCGATGCCGGCCAGCCCGCCGAGTTGCAGAGCGTCGGACGCGACGTCACCGACCGCACCGAGACCGAGCGCGCATTGTCCGACGCGCGCGACCAGGCCGACGCCGCCAACCGCGCCAAGTCGCGCTTCCTGGCGATGGCCTCGCACGAGATCCGCACCCCCCTGAACGGCATCATCGGTATGGGCGGCCTGTTGCTCGACACCGATCTGACGCCGGAGCAGGCGACCTATGCCAGGGCGGTGAAAACCTCGGGCGAAGCCTTGATGGCGCTAATCGAGGAGCTGCTCGACTATTCCAAGATCGAGGCCGGCAAGCTCGACCTCGATCAACGTCCCTTCGCGCTCTCGACCCTGGTCGAGGAGATCACCGAGCTGCTCGCGCCGCGCGCGCAGGCGAAGTCGCTCGAGATCGCCGCCTATGTCGACGAGCGCCTGCCGCTCGAAGTGGTCGGCGACGCCGCGCGGCTGCGCCAGGTGCTGCTCAATCTCGCCGGCAACGCCATCAAGTTCACGAGCAGCGGCGGCGTGGCACTGATCGTCGAGCCCGGCATCTGGCCGAACGAGATCAGCTTCCTGGTTCGCGACACCGGCATCGGCATCGCAGCCGAAGCCCAGCAGCGCATCTTCCGCGAATTCGAGCAGGCCGACGAGCGCGTCGCCCGCACCTATGGCGGCACCGGACTTGGCCTCGCCATCAGCGAGCGCATCGTCAAGCGCATGGGCGGCCGGATCACGCTCACGAGCGAGCCGGGCAAGGGTTCGACCTTCGAGGTCGCGGTGCCGCTTCCGCCGTCGCAAGGCGGCGCCGGGCAGACCGCATTTCCGAGTCCCGACCTCACCGGCAAGTCGATGCTCCTCGTCGCCGACGGCATCGAAGCCTCGCTCATCGCGCGGCGCCTCGAACGCTGGGGCGGCCAGACCTGCCTGGTTGCAGATGCGGCGGTCGCCGAAGCATTGCTGCCGGAACGCTCCTGGCACACGGTGCTGATCGATCGGGCGATCGGCCCAGCCGCGGCCGATCAGCTCGGTGAGGCCGCCCGCGCGCATGCCTTGCAGCGCCTCGTTCTGCTGACGTCGAGCTCGCGCCACGAGAAGCTGTCGCCGGCTTTCACCGGCTTTCTGGTGAAGCCGCTGCGCGCGGCCTCGCTCGCCGCACGCCTTGCCCTGACGCCGGAGGTCGCCTCGCCCGATCTCGCTCCGGAGCCGCCGCCGGCCTTCGCCGGCCCCGCACCGGCGAAAGGCCTGTCGATCCTCGTCGCCGAGGACAACGAAATTAACGCCTTGCTGATGCGCTCGCTGCTGACCAAGCTCGGCCATCGCGTCGTCATTGCCGTCCATGGCGAGGCCGCGCTGGAATCCTGGCTCGCCGCCTCATCGGCCGGCACGCCCTACGATCTCGTGCTGATGGACATCCAGATGCCGCAGCTCGATGGCATCGAGGCGACAAAGCGCATCCGCGCGCACGAGGCCGCGCTGGGCGATTCCCAGACGTCGATCCTGGCGCTCACCGCCAACACGCTGGTGGAGGATCGTTATGCCTGCTTCGAGGCAGGCATGAACGGATTTCTGATCAAGCCGGTCGACCGTGAGAAGCTCGAGGAGGCGCTGGCGGGCTTTGCTGCGTCCCGGCACCAGACGGTTCCGGATCTCACGGGAACCTGATCTCGTCTGACGATCCCAATTGAAATCGAGCGCGTTGCGCGTCACGATCCCACCGGGGGCATTTTGCAACCAAAGGATTTTGCGCATGAACGTGATTTGCCGCCTCGCCATGATTGTTCTCCTGGCGGGAATCTCCCGCCACGCAGCCGCCGACACACCGGACCTCATCTCGTCCCTCAAGCAAGGCGGCTACGTCCTGATCTTCCGACACACCGCGACTGACGACAGCCAGAAGGATGTCTACCCCTTCAAGTTCGACGACATGAGTGCCCAGCGTCAGCTCAGCGAGAAGGGCAGGGACGCGGCGCGCCAGATCGGGACGGCGATCAAGGACCTCGCGATCCCTGTCGGTGACGTCTACACCAGCCGGCTGAACCGCGCGGTCGAGGCCGGCAAGCTGATCTCCGGCCGTGAGGTCAAGCCGGTCGATGCCCTGACCGACAGCAGCAACGCCAGCGCATCGGGAATGGCAAACCCGACCGGCGCCAATGCCAAGGCCGGGCAGGCCGTGCGTCAGCTCGTCGATGCGCCGCCGCAGGCCGGCACCAACACCGTCCTGGTCACCCACAAGACCAACATCGCCGATGCCTTCGGCAAGGACGCCGGCAACGTCGGGGAAGGCGAGGCCTTCGTCTACAAGGCCGGCAGCTCGGGCCCCGCCACCTTCGCAGGGCGCATCACGCTTTCGGATTGGATCGCGAAAGCGGGCAGGTGAGGACCTGCCGCTCCGCCACGATGTTGTGCTACGGACATCATCTGGCGAACGAGCGAAGAGCTGGCGAACACGTGAGAACATCGGAGAATCGTTCATTCCTCATCCTGCTCGGCGCGATCTCCGTCGCGTTCGTCTGGGTGCTTTGGCCGTTCTCCGGTGCCGTGTTGTGGGCCACGCTGCTGGCCATCATCTTCGCCCCGTTCTATCGACGGATCCTGAAATCCGTGCCCGAAAAGCACAACCTTGCCGCCCTCGTCACCGTCATCGTGGTGGTCGTCATGGTCCTGATCCCCGTGGCGATCATCATCGCGTCGCTCATCGACCAGGGCGGGGAGCTGTATCAGCGCGTTCAGAGCGGGGAGATCAGCCTCGTTCATCCCCTGCAGCAGCTGAAATCCGCGCTGCCCGCCTGGGCTGCATCGCTCGGGGACCGCCTGGCCAGCATCGATTTTTCGGCCCTGAGGGAACGCCTGTCGGGTCTAGTCGTCCCTGCAGGCCAACAGCTGGCCGGGCATGCGATCAACATCGGTCAGGTGACGCTGGAGTTCGTCGCAAGCCTGCTCGTGATGCTGTACCTGCTGTTCTTCCTGCTGCGCGACGGTGACGAGCTCAATGCCCGCATTCGCGAGGCGCTCCCGCTGAGCCCGAGCCATACCGCCGAAATTCTCGATGTCTTTACCCTGGCGGTTCGTGGAACGATCAAGGGGATCGTTCTCGTCGCTTTGATACAGGGAGCGCTCGGCGGGCTCATCTTCTGGCTGCTCGGCCTCGCAGGGCCGCTGCTGGCGGGCGCACTGATGGCGCTGCTCTCGCTGCTGCCGGTGCTCGGCTCCGCGCTGGTTTGGGTTCCGGTTGCGCTTTACCTGCTTGTTGCAGGTTCGGTCACGAAGGGCCTCATCCTGCTCGCTTTCGGCACCTTCGTGATCGGCCTTGCGGACAATTTTCTCCGCCCGATCCTGGTCGGCCAGTCGATCCAGATGCCGAGCTATGTCGTGCTGCTTGCCACGCTGGGCGGCCTTGCGACGTTCGGAGCGAACGGGTTCGTCATCGGCCCGCTCGTCGCCGCGATGTTTCTGACGACGTGGCACATCTTCGTCGGCTCAAAGTGGCGACAGGGGGCCCCGAAATAATCGTCATGCCGGGCCTGGAGCGGCCGATCCGGCCGACGCGGAATGTCATGCAGCAGAGGAAATAAAGCGCGGTGCGGACAGCCGGTCGGGCGTCGTCTGGCCTCGCCGGAAGACGGTGTTTGCCTGCGAAGCGCGCTTGCAATGCGGGCACACGAAGAGATGCGCAATGACCGGGGTCGGTTCGTCCGACAGCAGTTCCGAGCGGAACCACTTCATCTCGACATGGCAGTCCGGGCACATCGGAGCTTCCAGCTGCTCCGCAGCGCTCCTGAGACGATCAACCATGGTCTGCCCCCGCCGTTTTCCAAGGAATAGCGGAATACCCGTTGTTGGTCTGCATCAAAAGATACGCTGCCCGAGCGTTCAAGAATCCACGCTCACGGGGGCGCTTACAGCCGCCTGAGCGCCACGCTCTCCACCGTGTGGTCGGCGCCCTTCTTGAGGATCAACGTCGCACGGGGCCGGGTCGGCAGGATGTTGTCCTCGAGATTGGCGAGGTTGGTGCGCTCCCAGATCGCGATCGCGGTCGCGGTGGCTTCCTCGTCCGACAACAGCGCATAGCGGTTGAAGTATGATTTTGGATTGGTGAACGCGGTGTCGCGCAGCGCCAGGAAGCGCTTGATGTACCATTGCCGCAGCGCCGCCTCGTCGGCGTCGATATAGACCGAGAAATCGAAGAAGTCGGAAACCACCGGCACCGCCTTGCCATCGCGCGGCAGCTTGCCGGTCTGCAGCACGTTGACGCCTTCAACGATCAGGATGTCGGGCTGGTCGATCTCCGCCCATTGGTTCGGCACGATATCGTAGGTCAGATGCGAATAGACCGGCGCACGGACGTGGCGACGGCCAGCCTTGATGTCGGAGAGGAAGTTGAGCAACATCGGCAGATCGTAGCTCTCCGGAAAACCCTTCTTCTGCATGATGCCGTGCCGCTCGAGCACCGCATTGGGATAGAGAAATCCGTCCGTGGTGATCAGCTCGACTTTCGGCCGCGGCGACCAGCGCGCCAAGAGGGCCTGGAGCACGCGTGCCGTGGTGGATTTCCCGACCGCCACCGAGCCGGCGACGCCGATGATGTAGGGCACCTTGCGGTCCCTGATGTTGAGGAACTGGCGCTCGGCGTAATACAGCCGCTGCATGGCATCGACGTAGATCGACAACAGGCGCGACAGCGGCAGATAAATGTCCTCGACCTCCTGCAGGTCGAGGCGGTCGTGCAGCGAGCGCAGCCGGTCGAACTCGCCCGGCTCCAGGGTCATCGGCGTATCGTCGCGCAGTCGCGCCCATTCCTCGCGCGTATAAACGCGGTAGGGATTGTACTGCTGCTCGGGTGCGCGGATATCCATGACGCCGCCTTTCCGTTGCGATCTATTCGCCCTTGCCTAGCCGCCCTTGCGCGACGCCTTCTCTTCCAGCCCCGACATCGAGGTCCGCTTGTCCAGCGCGGCCTCAACCTCTTCCAGCTTTATGCCGCGTGCCTTCAGCAGCACAAGGAAATGATAGAGCAGGTCGGCACTTTCAGCGATCAGATGCGCGCGATCGTTTTCGACTGCAGCGATTACGGTTTCGACTGCTTCCTCGCCGAACTTCTTGGCGCAATGCTCGGGGCCTTTGTCGAGCAGCTTGCGGGTATAGGATGCTTCGCCGCCGGACGCTGCGCGGGCGTCGATGGTTTCGGCCAGATCATGGATCGTGAAACGCGGCATCGGACTCACTTGGAAACACGCTTGAAAGCAAGCTTGGCAACAGATTTGGCCACGGCGGCCATCCCCGTCCGCCAATGTTAGCATCGTTACGAACCGGAGTCGTCAGGCATCCAGGCGCATCGGCAGCCCACGCCGCGCCATGTGCTCCTTGGCCTCACGAATGGTGAATTCCCCGAAATGGAAGATCGAAGCCGCCAGCACCGCGGTGGCGTGCCCGTCGCGGATACCGTCGACGAGATGGTCGAGATTGCCGACGCCGCCCGAGGCGATCACGGGAACGGGAACGCTGTCGGCGATCGCGCGGGTCAGCGGAATGTCGAATCCCTGCCGCGTGCCGTCGCGGTCCATCGAGGTGAGCAGGATTTCACCGGCGCCGAGCGAAACCACCTCCTGCGCGTATTCGATCGCGTCGATGCCGGTCGAGTTGCGCCCGCCATGGGTGAAGATCTCCCAGCGGTCGCCGCCCGGACGCTTGACGCGCTTGGCATCGATCGCGACCACCACGCACTGCTCGCCGAATTTTTCAGCGGCTTCCTTGACGAATTCGCGCCGCGACACCGCGGCGCTGTTGATCGACACCTTGTCGGCGCCGGCGCGCAGCAGCGTCTTGATGTCGTTGACCTCGCGCACGCCGCCGCCGACGGTGACAGGCATGAAGCAGGCTTCCGCCGTGCGCCGGACCACGTCCAGCATGATGCCGCGGTTCTCGTGGGTCGCGGTGATGTCGAGGAAGGTGAGCTCGTCGGCGCCGGCGGCGTCATAGGCGATGGCGGCTTCGACGGGATCGCCGGCATCCCTGAGATCGACGAAGTTGACGCCCTTGACGACGCGGCCGTCCTTGACGTCGAGGCAGGGGATCACGCGCACCTTGAACATGGGTCAGCTCCTGCGCGTGTCGCGGATCAAGGTGAGGGCGGCGGCGGGATCGAGCCGGCCGTCATAGAGCGCGCGGCCGGCGATCGCGCCGGCGAGCTTCTTCGCGCGCGGCGTCAGCATGGCTTTCACGTCCTCGATCGAGGCGAGGCCGCCGGAGGCGATCACGGGAATCGAGATGGCATCGGCGAGCGCGATGGTCGCCTCTAAGTTCAAGCCCTTGAGCAGGCCGTCGCGCGCGATGTCGGTGAAGATGATGGCGGCAACGCCGGCATCCTCGAAGCGCTTGGCGATCTCGAGCACCGTGACCTGCGACGTCTCGGCCCAGCCCTCGACCGCGACCTTGCCGTCGCGCGCGTCGAGCCCGACCGCGACGCGGCCGGGGAATGTCTTCGCGGCGGACTTCACCAGCTCGGGATCGCGCACCGCGGCGGTGCCGATGATGACGCGGGTGATGCCCTTGTCGAGCCAGGCTTCGACGGTCGCGAGATCGCGAATGCCGCCGCCGAGCTGCACCGGAATCTTGATCGTCTTCAACATCGCCTCGACCGCCCCGGCATTCACCGGCTTGCCGGCGAAGGCACCGTCGAGGTCGACGACGTGGAGATATTCAAAACCCTGGGCGGCAAAGCTCTGCGCCTGGGCTGCGGGATCGAGGTTGAACACGGTCGCGCGCGCCATGTCGCCTTGCTCGAGGCGCACGCACTGGCCGTTCTTGAGGTCGATCGCGGGAAAGAGAATCACGGTTTCCATCGCAAGAAGTTCGAGATCAGGGCCAGCCCGAAGCGCTGGCTCTTCTCGGGGTGAAACTGCGTGCCGATGGCGGTGTCCTTGCCGACGATCGCGGTGACGGGCCCGCCGTAATCGGCGCGCGCAAGCACGTCCGCCTCGCTGGCGGCGTTGAGATGATAGGAGTGCACGAAATAAGCGTGCTGGCCCTTGGGACCGAGCGGCAGCTTGTTCAACACCGGATGCTCCTGCAGCAGGTCCAGCGTATTCCAGCCCATGTGCGGGATCTTCAGGCTTTCATCACGCGGCGTGATCTTCTCGACGTCGCCGCCGATCCAGTTCAGGCCTTCGGTGATGACGTGCTCCTTGCCGCGGCTCGCCATCAGCTGCATGCCGACGCAGATGCCGAAGAACGGCCGCGCCTTGACGCGCACCGCTTCGGTGATGGCCTCGACCATGCCGTTGACGGCATCGAGCCCGCGCCGGCAATCGGCGAAGGCCCCGACGCCCGGGAGCACCAGGCGGTCAGCCTCGTAAGCCTGATCGGGATCACTGGTGACAAAGACCTTTTGCGGGCTCTCGAGGCTGCGCGCGGCGCGCTCGAAGGCTTTCGCGGCTGAATGCAGATTGCCGGAACCGTAATCGATGATGGCGACGCTCATCTTGACCCTCCCGGTTCTGGAAACAACCCAATGATGCCGCCGGCCGGAATCGGCGGCGGGTTCGAGAATGGCTGACCCGGCACATTCCGGGTCGGCGGCGGGCCGCCGCGATCGACGGCCCATTGATCGCCAGCGATGCCGTTCTGCTTCTGGCTCCAGCGCTCGAAGAAGCGGCGCTCCGCAGTATCGCTGTCGTCGGCGACCACGATGTCGAGCTGCCGCCATTTGCCGCGCGACAAGGTCCAGCGGCGCAGGCTCGAAGCCTCGAGGCCCATCAGCAGCGCGACGATGCAATCGGCGAAAAAGATAGAGGAGCGCCCGACGCCGAGGCTCGACAGTCCCGCGTTGAACGCGGCCAGGAAGATCAGATAGCCAATCAGCGCCAGCCACAGCCGATTCCACAACAGCCAGAACGGACCGAAGATCATCGCCCAGAAATGAAAGCCGTCGCGCACGAACACGAACTTGTCGGTCGCGCGCGGGTCGGCTCCTGCGGGTGAGGGAGCGTGAACTGTGTAGACAGGCATGGTGATGCCCCGTTCTCGAAAGTCAGTGATGCCGCCAGCAGCGTTCGCCGCAAGACGGAAGATGTCAGCCGCCGAGCGAGCCCTTGGTCGACGGGATTTCGCCCGCCGCCTTCGGATCGATCGCCACGGCCGTGCGCAGCGCCCGCGCCAGACCCTTGAAGCAGGACTCGGCGATATGATGGCTGTTATCGCCATATAGGGTCTCGACGTGGAGAGTCACGCCGGCGTTGATGGCAAAAGCCTGGAACCACTCGCGCACCAGCTCGGTGTCGAACTCACCGATCTTGTGCCGGGGGAAGTCGGCCTTGAACACCAGGAACGGGCGGCCCGAGATGTCGATCACCACGCGCGTCAGCGTCTCGTCCATGGGCATGTGCACGCCGGCATAGCGGGTGATGCCCGCCATGTTGCCGAGCGCCTGCTTGACCGCCTGGCCAAGCGCGATGCCGGTGTCTTCGGTGGTATGGTGATAATCAATGTGCAGGTCGCCCACCGCCTTGACCGTGAGGTCGATGCGGGAATGGCGGGCGAGGAGATCGAGCATATGGTCGAAAAAGCCGATGCCGGTCGCGATATTGGCCACGCCGGTGCCATCGAGGTTCACGGAGACCTCGATGTCGGTTTCCTTGGTCTTGCGCTTGATCGTCGCGGTGCGCATTGAAATGCGGTTTCCATTCTAGCTTAGGAGCCGAAAACGCCAGTCTCTTAACAGCCAAATGACACCTTCGCTACTGCGGGAAGGGCTGGCCGGGCCTCTACTTCTGCCTATGGTGAGCGAAATTCGGCCCGGAACGGCCCGTTGTGCCCTTGGTCTCGACCGCCTAAATCAAGCCGGACAGTGAGGTATTCATGCAGGACTCCCAGAACAGCTCGCCGGGCTGGCACGGCACCACGATTCTAACGGTCCGCAAGGGCGGCAAGGTGGTGGTCGGCGGCGACGGCCAGGTCTCGATCGGCCAGACCGTGATCAAGTCCAACGCCAAGAAGGTCCGCAAGCTCGGCAAGGGCGACGTGATCGGCGGCTTTGCCGGCGCCACGGCTGACGCCTTCACGCTGTTCGAGCGGCTCGAATCCAAGCTCGAGCAATATCCGGGGCAGCTGACCCGGGCGGCGGTGGAGCTCGCCAAGGACTGGCGCACCGACCGCTATCTTCGGCGGCTGGAGGCCATGATGATCGTGGCTGACAGGGACGTCTCCCTCGTGCTGACAGGCACCGGCGACGTGCTCGAACCCGAGGCCGGCGTGATGGCGATCGGCTCCGGCGGCAATTACGCGCTGGCGGCGGCCCGGGCCCTGCTCGACACCGACAAGGACGCCGAGACCATCGTCCGCCGCTCCCTCGACATCGCCGCGGACATCTGCGTCTACACCAACCGGAATCTGACGATCGAGAGCCTGGCGACGGGATAGGTCATGGCGCCTGCCTACGCCTTCCGTCCCATGACCGCGGCCGACATGCCGCTGATCCGGCGCTGGCTCGCCGCACCGCATGTTGCCGAATGGTGGCATGATCCGGAGACGCTTGAATTCGTCGGCGGCGACCTCGATCATCCTGACCTGGCGCAGTTCATCGTCAGCCTTGACGGCCGGCCTTTCGCCTACCTGCAGTGCTACCGGCTCGGCGATTGGCATATCAGCTTCGGCCCGCAGCCCGTGGGCACTCGCGGCCTCGATCAGTTCATCGGCGAGGCCGACATGCTCGGACGCGGCCATGGCTCCGCTTTCATCCGCGCCTTCATCGACCAGCTCTTCGCGCGCGGTGTGCCGCGCATCGTGATAGACCCGAGTCCTTCCAATGCGCGCGCGATTCGTGCCTATGAGAAAGCTGGCTTCGTGCCGCGGCACGAGATCGTCACGCCCGATGGTCCCGCACTCCTGATGATCCGAGACCCATGACGCTCGCCGCAAGCCCCGCCGCCAAGACCACATTCCCGCCGCTCGCCTGGGTCGGCACCGCGCTGTTGCTGTTGGCGCTGCAGGCCGCGATCCTGCTGGCGATGGGGCGGGTGCCGATCTGCGCCTGCGGCACGATCAAGCTGTGGCACGGCGTGGTGAACAGCTCGGAGAATTCTCAGCAGATTGCAGACTGGTACACGTTCTCACACGTCCTGCACGGCTTCCTGTTCTACGGCCTGACCTGGCTGCTGTTTGCACGGTTTCCCTTGCTGCCTCTCTCCTGGCCCGCACGGCTGATCATCGCGATGCTGATCGAAGGCGCCTGGGAGATCGTCGAGAACTCGCCCTTCATCATCGAGCGCTACCGCGCCGGCACGATCTCGCTGGATTATTACGGCGACAGCATCCTCAATTCGGTCTCGGACAATCTGGCCATGATCTTGGGGTTCCTGGCCGCTCGCGCGCTGCCTGTCACCGCGACCGTGCTGCTGGGCATCGCCTTCGAGATCGTGCTGGCGCTCCACATTCGCGACAATCTGACGCTCAATATACTGATGCTGATCCATCCGATCGAGGCCGTGAAGCAGTGGCAATCCGGCCCGCCGATCATCTGACCCAAAATGCGGCTTGTCCTTGGCCGCCTCCCGCCCTAGCTAAGCAGACATGACAGACTTCTCGCCCCGCGAAATCGTTTCCGAACTCGACCGTTTCATCGTCGGCCAGGCCGACGCCAAGCGCGCCGTCTCGATCGCGCTGCGCAACCGCTGGCGCCGGCAACAGCTCGAAGGCTCACTTCGCGAGGAGGTGCTGCCGAAGAACATCCTGATGATCGGCCCGACCGGCGTCGGCAAGACCGAGATCGCGCGGCGGCTCGCCAAGCTCGCGAATGCGCCGTTCCTGAAGGTGGAAGCGACCAAGTTCACCGAGGTCGGCTATGTCGGCCGGGACGTCGAGCAGATCATCCGAGATCTCGTCGAGGTCGCAATCGCGCAAGTGCGCGAGCGGAAGCGCAAGGACGTGCAGGCGCGCGCCCAGCTCGCCGCCGAGGAGCGTGTTCTCGATGCGCTGGTCGGCGCCAATGCGAGCTCGGCGACACGGGAATCCTTCCGCAAGAAGCTGCGCGCCGGCGAGCTCAACGACAAGGAAATCGAGATCGAGACGCAGTCGTCGGGCGGCGGCATGCCGATGTTCGAGATCCCGGGCATGCCGGGCGCGCAGATGGGCGCGATCTCGCTCGGCGACATCTTTGGCAAGCTCGGCAGCCGCAGCAAGACGCGCCGGCTGACGGTGGAGAGCTCGCACGAGATCCTCGTCAACGAGGAATCCGACAAGCTCTTGGACACCGAGCAGCTGACGCTGGAAGCGATCAGCGCGGTCGAGAACAACGGCATCGTGTTCCTCGACGAGATCGACAAGATCTGCGCTCGCGACGGCCGCGTCGGCGGCGACGTCTCGCGCGAGGGCGTGCAGCGCGATCTCCTGCCGCTGATCGAAGGCACCACGGTCTCGACCAAGCACGGCGCGGTCAAGACCGACCACATCCTCTTCATCGCCTCCGGCGCCTTCCATGTCGCCAAGCCGTCCGACCTGTTGCCGGAATTGCAGGGCCGCCTGCCGATCCGGGTCGAATTGCAGGCTCTGACCCGTGACGACATGCGCCGCATCCTGACCGAGCCCGAGGCCTCGCTGATCAAGCAATATGTGGCCCTGATGCAGACCGAGGGCGTGACGCTCGACATCACCGACGGCGCCATCGACGCGCTCGCCGACATCGCGGTCGCCGTCAATTCCACCGTCGAGAACATCGGCGCAAGGCGGCTGCAGACCGTGATGGAGCGGGTGCTGGACGAGATCTCCTTCACCGCCCCCGACCGCAACGGCGAGACCGTCCGGCTCGATGCGGATTACGTGCAAAAGCACATCGGCGACCTCGCCAAGAATGCGGATCTGAGCCGCTTCATTTTGTGATTCGCAGCGGTCACGCTATTGATGCGGCGTGACCGTACGCATCCTGCAAAATCCCTGGCGGCTCCTGCTCGCGATCAACGCGGCGGTCATCGTTGGCGTCTTTCTTCACAAGATCCAGCTGCCGCCTTACGTCCCCTACATCCATCTCCTGGTCGATTATCATTTCGGCTTCATCAAGCGCGCGCTGATCGGGGCAATCGTCGCGCTGTTCACCGACAAGGTGCCGGTCTGGCTGGTGTTCGCGCTCGGCGGGGCGACGTGGCTTGCAACGCTGGGCCTCTATGCCAGGCTCTTCCAGAACACGTTCGGCTTCTCTGCGAAAACGCTGCCTCTGTTCGTCTTCATCGCGGGTTCGCCGTTCTTCCTGAAGAACTTCATGCACACGCTCGGCCATTTCGATATCTATGGCTGCGCGCTGGCGATCATCCTGCTGCTGATGCCGGCGGGCTCGCTGGTCTTCGTGGCCATGGCTGCGCTGTTCTCGATCGTTCTCGTGCTGATCCACCACATTCATCTCTTGATGTACGTGCCGACGATCATCACCATCGTCGTGATCCGGCATTACCTTGCTTACGGTTGTGACCGCAGCAATGTTGTCTTCGGCGGGGTCGCTCTCGCCATTGTCTCCGCGCTGTTCTTCGCCGCGCAGTTTCTGGGAACGATGCCGGTCCCCGAAGCGGACTTCGTCGCCTACCTCAAAAGCCGGATGGCCGATCCTGCGCGCATCGACCTCTTGCAATTCGCCTACATCTGGTACCAGCCGCTGGCGAAGGAGGTTGCCGACACTTGGGGCCGCCTGCCGCACAACATCCTCGGCGTGCCCGTGTTCGCGCTTCTGATCTGGCTGCACGCGCCGCTGTGGCGCTTCTTTGCCAGCCTGATCGGCGCGCTCGCCAGCGATCTGCACAAGCGGCTCGTCATCGCAGCACTGGTCGGCATCAGTGTCGCCTATCTCGTGATGTTCGCGATGGTGTTCGACTATTCACGCTGGATCTCGAACTGGGCAGTCTGCATGTTCCTGATCCTGCACGCGGTGAAGATGCTGCCGGCCGCACGGGAGACAGCGCTGATCCCGGCGGAGGATCGGAAGACAAATATCTTCGGTTTGATCCTCACGCTGATCCCGCGCGTCGGAATCATCCGGCCGTTTTAGCGCTCTGCTTAGGCGGCATCGGAGGTGCGCTCCCTCTCCCGCAAGCTTTGTGGGAGAGATGTAGTGCCATTACCCTCTCGCCCGCCTGATCCGCACATAGAGCGCCCCCTCGCCGCCGTGGCCGATCGCGGCTTCCTCGAAGCCGACCACGAAGGCGCGGAATTCCGGCAGGCTGAGCCATTCCGGCACTTGGCGGCGGAGCACGCCGCTTTCGCCGCCGCTGCGTCCCTTGCCGGTGATGACGAGCACGAAGGTGAGGCCGTCCTGATGGGCGCGGTGCAGGAAGCCGGCCAGCGCGCGATGGGCGCGCATCTGGGTCATGCCGTGCAGATCGAGCCGCGCCTCGATCTCGCTGCGGCCGCGCGACAGCTTGGTCCGCTCGCGCTTGCCGAGCGGCGCTAGCGGCGGAATCGACGGCTTTGCAACGCGCGGCGCCGGTGCAGCGGCAACCGGCCTTGACGGTGGCGAAGTCCTCGTCACCTGGGACCCGGGCGAAGATTCGGCGCGCGGGGTAGCATGCGCCTTGGCCGCGCGATGCTTCCGCAGCGGCTTGACATGCTTTGCGACGAGATCCCACAGCTCGCGCTCCTCCTCGCTCAGCGCGCGACGGCGCGGCGAGGGGCGAGGCTCCAGCACGGGCGGACGGGACGGCCGTTTCATTGCGGGCGATGAGGACGATTCTTTGCCGGACGGCGCGGCTCAGGGGCAGGCTCGATCGCGGGACGCGGCACCGGCAGCGGAACCGGGCCGGCGACGGCAATCGTTTCGGTCTTGCCTTGCGCCGCCGCGGCGACGGGCGTGCCGGTCTTTGCCGGATCGGTCTGCGGAAACAGCTTTGCGATCTTCTCGGCGGGCCTTGGGTCCGGGATCGGCAGCTTTGCGGCGCGCGGGGCGGGATCGAGGCTCTTCGGCACCAGCATCACGAATTGCATGGGGTGGCGCAGCCGGCCGGAGACACGGCCGGCATCCGCGCCGGCGCCGAAAAACAGATCGGCCCGTGCGGGCCCGATGATGGCAGAGCCGGTGTCCTGCGCGATCATCAGCCGGCGGAACGGCGTCTTGGCGCGTTCTGACTCGATCGGAAGCTCGCCCTCGATGAAGAACGGCGTGCCGTAGACATGCAGCGATTTGTCGACCGCGATGGAGCGCCCCGCGGTCAAGGGAATGCCTTGCGCGCCGACTGCCTCCTCCTTGTCGGAGAGGTTGACCTCGCGGAAGAAGATGTAGGCGCGGTTCGCGCGGCGCAGCTCCTTGGCGCCGTCGGGGTTCTGCGCCATCCACTCCCTGATCTTCTGCATCGACATCTCCTCTCTCGGGATGATGCCGCGCTCGATCAGGATGCGACCGACCGCCGTGTAGGGATAGCCGTTATAGGCGTCGTAATTGAGTCGAACCGAGCTGCCGTCGTCGAACTTGATGCGGGCCGAGCCCTGGATCTGCGCGAACAACAGATCGGTCGGATCCTTCAGCCAGGCGATCTCGAGCCCCCGGCCGGCGATCTTGCCGTCCTCGATCTCGCCGCGGTCGTAATAGGGCACCAGCTTGCGGCGGCCGATCTTGCGATAGACCGGGCCCTTGTTGGGCAGGCTGAGCGAATCCTGCTTGTAGCCGCGCACGAACAGGTTCGAGGGACGGCGATAGACCGGCACGTTGTAGACATCGGTCTGCGTGCGCGACCCCTCCAGCACCGGCTCGTAATAGCCGGTGACGAAGCCTTCGGGCTCGCCGAGCCGCGAGATCCGCAGCGGCGTGAAGTTTTCCTCGAAGAAGGTCTTCGCTTTGCCGTCGTCGGCGAGATCGAGGGTTTTGGCAACCCGGCAGGGCTCGCCCAGCGAGGCGCCCAAAGCTTTGGGCTCGGCCTTGGATTCGGCCTTGGCTTCGCCGTTCTGCGCATTGATCGGCTTGCAGCTGGCGCGGAAGGTCTTGTACGCGGCGAGATGATTGTCGTCGCCCCACCCCTTCACGTCCGCCCAGGCCAGCGGCAGATATTGCGCGCCGGGAATTTCGAACGGCAGGGAGAGCTGCGGATAGGGCAAGGCCCGCGGCGGAGCGGCAGGCGTTCGCGGCAGATGGTGGTGGTGGCTGCGATGGTGACGCCGCGCCGCCTCGGCACCGAGCGAAAACGACGACAGCGCGACGGCGGCTGCGCAAAGCGCCGTCGCGCCGTTCTTCAGGAAGATCTTAATTCGCGCTTCCGGTGCCAACCAGCTTCCAGTTCGGATCGCGAGAGGAGGTGTCGCGGGCGAAAGTCCAGATATCGGTGATGTCGGCGACCGTGTCGGCGCTGCCGTCGACGATGTTGCCGGCCTTGTCGCGGGTGGCCGAGATCATCTGCGAGACGAAGCGCACGGTGAGCTGCGCACTGCGATCGCGCAACTCGGCGCCGACGAGCTCGGCCTTGTCGATCGACACGAACCGCGTCTCGGTCTTCTGCTCGTTCTTCTCCCGCTCCTTGATCGCGGCGTCGAAGCTGTCATAGACGTCCGACGACAACAGATCGCGCAGCGCGCGGCGGTCGCCATTGGCAAAAGCCAGCACGATCATCTCGTAGGCGCCGCGCGCGCCCGAGAGGAAATGGCGCGGGTCGAAGCTGGAATCCTTCTCGACGATGGCATCGAGACCCTGCGCCAGCGGCGTGCCCGGCTCGGTCAGCCCCTTCCAGCGATCGGCCGGCGCGGTCGGCTCGGCCGTCGGCGCCAGCGGCGCCTGGTCGATCACCTTGCCCGGCATGGTCACGACGTTGTTGTCCTGGGCGCCTCCGAGCGCGTTGCGGGCGGCGGTGCGATCGAACGGCGGCCGCTCGTTGCCGGTGCGCTGCCCCAGCACGCTACGCAGCCGCAAGAAGATGAAGACGGCCAGCGCCAGGAATATGATGGTGTAGATGTCCACGTCGTATTCGCTTTCTGGTCTTTGCAGGGCTCGTTGCCGGGAAAATCAATCCGGCCAGTAGACCGTTCCTTACGGAAACGGCAAGTCTACATCACCATTTTGGGTCCACGTCAGGTCCGTGGGATGTAGGCACGAAATCTGGCCCGGCCAATGGCGCCTTTTGGCACAGCGTCAAGTGTAGCGCGTTTTATGCTTAAGGGGAAACCCGATCCTGCCCGGAAATGGCGCATCTTCAATCGTTTAAGGCGAAATTTCGCGGAAAAGGCAGGAGGAACGTCAAAGGCGCGATTGCGGCCCGAATTCCCGGTCCGGGACCGTTCGTCCTTGTGGAACGAGCCGGCCCTATGTTAGCCAACCGCCGCGAAATTCAGCCCCAATCGGGTAAGGAGACACTTCATGACCAACGGTAACGGCACCCCTCCCGAGGCGGCCCAGGCTCCCCAGCTCAACGTGCTGGCGCAATACACCAAGGACCTCTCGTTCGAAAATCCCAACGCGCCGAGCTCGCTGCAGCCGCAGAGCCAGCCGCCGCAGATCAACATCCAGATCAACGTCAACGCCAACAATCTCAGTGAACAGGAATTCGAGGTGACGTTGTCGGTCGAGGGCAAGGCCGAGACCGCCGGTAAAGTGATGTTCTCGTTCGAGCTCGCCTATGCCGGCGTGTTCCGGATCGTCAACGTGCCCAAGGAGAACCTGCACCCGCTGGTCATGATCGAGTGCCCGCGCCTGTTGTTCCCGTTCGCACGCGAGATCATTGCGACGGCGGTGCGCGATGGCGGGTTCCCGCCGCTGATGCTGGATCCGGTCGACTTCGTCGGTCTCTACCGCCAGAACATGGAGCGGCAAATGGCCGCTCAGGGCGGACAGGCCGGTCAGGCCTGAGCCGCAGCCAGCGCGGCTGGAGCGGGCAGGTACTCGTTCCAGATCGCCTTGTCGCCGAGCGTTGCGATGAAGGCCCGATGGGCCTCGCGCTCGGCTTCGGAAATCCGCGGCGCGAGCGGCACCGGGCGTTGCCGCCGCGGCGCGTCGCCGGCGCTATTGACCCTGATCTCCTCGGCGTCCGAGGCCAGCAGCAGCTGCGACTGCCGCGCTCCAACCAGATCGACATAGACCTCGGCGAGCAGCTCGGCATCCAGCAGCGCGCCGTGCTTGGTACGGTGTGAATTGTCGATCGAATAGCGCGAGCAGAGATCGTCGAGCCGGTTGGACACGCCGGGATGCTTGCGACGCGCCAGCAGCAGCGTATCGACCAGACGCTCGCGCGGGATCGCAGCGCGCTTGATGCGGTCGAGCTCGGCATTGATGAAGCCGATGTCGAACGAGGCGTTGTGGATCACCAGCGGGGCGTCGCCGATGAAGGCGAGAAAGTCGTCGGCGACCTCATGGAACAACGGCTTGGTCGCCAGGAATTCGGACGACAATCCGTGCACCGCAAACGCTTCCGCCGGCATGTCCCGCTCGGGATTGATGTAGACGTGATACGTCTGTCCGGTCGGCATGCGGTTGAAGATCTCGACGCAGCCGATCTCGACCAACCGATCGCCGCGCAGCGGATCGAGGCCGGTGGTTTCGGTGTCGAGGACGATTTCGCGCATGTCTCTTGGAAGCCGTGTGAGGCGGCGAATCAGGTCCGCCGCTGCGGCATCTTAACGACCTCGGCCAGGATGTGCGCGATTTGGGCCCGCACGGGGTCAAGTCCGTGTGAGGTATCCACCACGAAATCGGCCCGCTTGCGCTTCTCGGCATCCGGCATCTGCTTGGCGATGATGGCATCGAGCTTGGCCTCGTCCATCGTGCCGCGCGCCAGCACTCGCTGGCGCTGCAGCTCGGGCGAGGTCGAGACCACGACCACGGCATCGACCCGCTTCTCGCCGCCGGTCTCGAACAGCAGCGGGATGTCCAGCACCACGACCGGCGCCTTGGCGGCCTCGGCGTCGGCAAAGAATTTCTGCCGGGAAGCGCCGAGCATGGGATGAACGATCTGCTCGAGCTGCTTGATCGCGGCGGGATCGTGCACGACACGCGCCGACAGCTTTTGCCGGTCGACCTTGCCATTCGCGGTGGTGCCGGGGAAAGCGGCCTCGATCGCGGGGGCGGCCTCGCCCTCATAGAGCTGATGCACGGCGGCATCGGCGTCGTAGACGGGGACGCCGGCCTCCGCGAACAATTTCGCGGTGGTGGATTTGCCCATCCCGATCGAGCCGGTCAGTCCGAGAATCCGCATCAGCACCCAGCCTTCTCTCGCATCTACACCGCAATTAGCTGCTCGCGGCGCAGATACGCAAGCAGCGGCAGCAGCGGCAGGCCGAGAATGGTGAAATGGTCGCCCTCGATGCGCTCGAACAGATGGATGCCGAGGCCCTCGAGCTGATAGGCGCCGACGCTTCTGGTCACAGCGTCGCCCGCGGCGTCGAGATAGGCCGAAAGCTCGGCTTCGCTCATTCCCCGCATGGTCATGCGCGCCACGGAAACGTCCTCGAAGAGAATCCTGCCATCCTGCGCCACGGCGACGGCGGAATTCAGCTCGTGCGTCTGACCGGCGAGATCGCGCAATTGCGCCAGCGCCTGGGTGCGGCCTGCCGGCTTGTTGAAGAGACGGCTCCCGAGCGCCAGCGTCTGGTCGGCGCCGATCACATAATGTCCGGGATAACAGGCAGAAACAGCCTTGGCCTTTTCGCGGGCCAGCAGCAGGGCAATCTCGCGCGGGTTGGAGAGCTTTGACGCGGCCTGGATGCCACGCTCGTCGATATCAGCGGTGACGGCTTCGAATTCGAGCCCGGCATTGGCCAGCAGCATTTTGCGCGCGCTGCTTTGCGAGGCCAAGATCAACGGACTTTTGCCGCGCCACAGACTCATCGGCGAAACTTACTCGGACGGCCGGTTGCGCTGGCGATCGCTATACAGCTTCATGATCGCCGCCGCGGTTTCCTCGATGGAGCGGCGCGTGACGTCCAGCAGCGGCCAGTCATGCTTGGCGCTCAGCTTGCGCGCGAACGCGACCTCCTCCGTGACCGACTGCTTGTCGGTGTAGGTATCGCTGCCGCTGCTGGACTCGGCGCCCATGGACAGCAGGCGGTTCTGCCGGATCTGAATCAGGCGTTCCGGCGTCGCGTGCAGGCTGACCACCAGCGGCCGCGTCAGCGTCTCCAATTGCGGGGGCACCGGAATGCCCGGCACCAGCGGCACGTTGGCGGTGCGAATGCCGCGATTGGCGAGATAGATCGATGTCGGCGTCTTCGATGTCCGGGACACCCCAACCAGTACCACGTCGGCCTCGTCGAGACCTTCGACGTGCTGACCGTCGTCATGGATCATCGTGTAGTTCAAGGCATCGATGCGCTTGAAATATTCCGCGTTGAGCACGTGCTGGGCGCCGACACGGCCGGTGGTCGCTGCTCCCAGATAGGCCTCGAACAGCTGCATCACCGGCCCGATGATCGACAGGCTCGGAACATTGATCTGCTTGCACTTATCCTCGAGTCTGGCGACCAGATCCTTCTCGAGCAGCGTGAACAGCACGATCCCTGGCGCTTCCTCGATCTCATCGAGCACGCGGTCGAGCTGCTTCTGGCTGCGCACCAGCGGATAGACGTGCTCGACCGGCGTCACGTTGGCGTATTGGGCTGCGACCGCGCGCGCCACGGTGATGAGCGTCTCACCCGTGGAGTCCGAGACCAGGTGGAGATGGAAATAATTGTTCGAGGTCGGCACAAAAACCCTTTGAATTTCGTTGGGGTGGTTTGTGGATTTCTGTGGAGCTTAACCTCTCGGAAAGGGATGTGCGACACCAGGGGCGGGACAAGGCGTGATTTTCTTCACACCGCTGCCGGTCAGGACAAATCCGACGCCCCGCCGAGAGGGAAGCGGGATTGCGCGGACAAGTCCCTTGATAAGCTGCCGATACAATCGCGCAAGCCTTTGAAGCCGGCTGACTTATCGGAAGTCGACAAAGGCTGTCCGGAATATGTGGATGGATGTGAACAAGCGCGCGTGAACGCGCGGACGGACTTGCGTGAGTCCAATCCACGGTCACATAGACTCAAACCTTAAGAATCTAAGATTCTAGATTTGAGGAAGGCGCTACGGAGGGATATGTGTGCGGGGTAAGACCTTAACGGGTTCTTACTATCCCCAGCGTTCCCCGCGCTGGGCAGCAAGCCGGACCCCCGAAAATGTTCGAAGACGTCTATCTCTGGATCAAGGCGCTGCACGTGATCGCCGTCATCTCCTGGATGGCCGGCATGCTCTACCTACCGCGGCTGTTCGTCTATCACTGCGAGGCCGAAATCGGCTCGAAGCAGTCGGAGACGTTCAAGGTGATGGAACGCCGGGTGCTCAAGGCAATCATCAACCCCGCGATGATGGTCACCTGGCTCGCCGGGCTCTATCTCGCCTGGTCCGGCCATTGGTTCTCGTTCGGCTGGCTGCACGTCAAACTGGCACTGGTCCTAGTGCTCTCGGCGGTCCACGGCTATTTTTCACGCTGGGTCAAGGATTTCGCCGCCGATCGCCGCCCGCGAAGCCAGAAATTCTATCGGATTATCAACGAGGTGCCGACCGTCCTGATGATTTTCATCGTTATCATGGTGATCGTGAAGCCGTTCTAGGCAGACTGCGCGACGATTCGCTCAGCGCTTCGGCTTGCGGAGCGCTAGGCGATTTTCTATATTATCGATATCCCACCCAACGCAGGCGGATGTGGTTGTGTCCGAGCCTTCCAGAGGCCGGACCCCGCATCAGGATTGAAGCCTCACCGGCGTTCACCTTGCCAGACCTGCGGACCTTACCTGCACCTGCTCGCGTCCGCATTTCAGAGCCTCCTCGCACCCCCTCTTTTCAGGTTACCCCACAGGACCACCCCAATGCGGGAAATCAAACTCGAAGACCTCAAGTCCAAAACGCCGGCCGAGCTCGTCTCGTTCGCGGAGGAGAATGGGGTCGAGAATGCCAGCACCATGCGCAAGCAGGAGCTGCTGTTCGCCATCCTCAAGCAGCTGGCGCTCGCCGAGACCGATATTGTCGGCCAGGGCGTCGTCGAAGTTCTCTCTGACGGCTTCGGCTTTCTCCGCTCGCCCGACGCGAATTATCTGCCGGGCCCTGACGACATCTACGTGTCGCCCTCGCAGATCCGCCGTTTCGGCCTGCGCACCGGCGACACCATCGAAGGTCATATTCGCAGCCCGAAAGAGGGCGAACGCTACTTCGCGCTGCTGAAGGTCAACACGCTCAATTTCGAGGATCCGGAAAAGGCCAAGCACAAGGTCAATTTCGACAACCTCACGCCGCTGTTTCCGAATCAGCGTTTCCGCATGGAGATCGATGATCCCACGCGGAAAGACCTGTCTGCACGCGTGATCGACATCGTCGCGCCCATCGGCAAGGGCCAGCGCGCCTTGATCGTGGCGCCGCCGCGCACCGGTAAAACCGTGCTGATGCAGAACATCGCGCATTCGATCACGCACAATCACCCCGAATGCTATTTGATCGTGCTCTTGATCGACGAGCGTCCGGAAGAAGTCACGGACATGCAGCGCTCGGTGAAGGGCGAGGTCGTGTCCTCGACCTTCGATGAGCCGGCGGTCCGCCACGTTCAGGTCGCCGAGATGGTGATCGAGAAGGCAAAACGCCTGGTCGAGCACGGCCGCGACGTCGTGATCCTGCTCGATTCGATCACGCGCCTCGGCCGCGCCTACAACACCGTGGTGCCGTCATCCGGCAAGGTGCTGACCGGCGGTGTCGACGCCAACGCGCTGCAGCGTCCGAAGCGCTTCTTCGGCGCGGCCCGCAACATCGAAGAGGGCGGCTCGCTGACCATCATCGCGACCGCGCTGGTCGATACCGGCAGCCGCATGGACGAAGTCATCTTCGAAGAGTTCAAGGGCACCGGTAATTCCGAACTGATCCTGGACCGCAAGGTCTCGGACAAGCGCACCTTCCCGGCGATCGATATCTCGCGCTCCGGCACCCGCAAGGAGGAGCTCATCACCGATCCGCAGGTGCTCAAGAAGATGTACGTGCTCCGCCGCATCCTCAATCCGATGGGGACGATGGACGCGATCGACTTCCTGCTCGACAAGCTGCGCTCGACCAAGAGCAATTCGGAGTTCTTCGACTCCATGAACACCTGAGTGCACTGCAATAAAGAATTTGGGGGCGCCTTCGGGCGCCCTTTTTGTTGCGGGTTTGCTGCAGCGAAGGTGCAGCATGAGCAGCAGCCGGTGCCCGACCTTGGTCGCTTATTAAGCTATTGAGATTAAAAATTAATCGCTTAAATTCTGGTCGGCCTCTCCGTTTCCGGTCAGGCAATCTGCAGCGAAATGCTGCGGTTGTGTTGCAATGCAACATTGGATTTGCTGCAGAGTCTGGTGCAGCGAAACCTGGTTGGCTCGATTGCGAGAAACGGACGTTTGCGTTTTCGGCCGCAGCCGGACAAATAGGCTATGCATCCGCGAGACCAGACCATTTTCGCGCTGTCGTCCGGGCGGGCACCCAGCGCGATCGCCGTGGTCCGCGTCTCCGGCGCGCAAGCCGGCCTCGTGCTGATCGCGCTTGCGGGCCGGCTGCCGGCGCCCCGACAGGCGAGCCGTCGGCTGCTTCGGGACGGCGCGGGCCAGCCGATCGACGATGCGGTCGTGCTCTGGTTTCCAGGACCGGCCAGCGCCACCGGCGAGGATGTTGCCGAGTTTCACGTTCATGGCGGCCGGGCGGTGCTGGCGGCGCTCTTCGCTGCAATTTCCGATATCCCGAATACGCGTGCGGCCGACCCCGGCGAGTTCACGCGCCGCGCCTTCGAGAATGGCAAGCTCGACCTGACCGAGGCCGAGGGGCTCGACGACCTCATTCACGCCGACACCGACCGCCAGCGCCGCCAAGCGCTGCGCCAATTGCAGGGCCTGCTTGGCGACCGCGCGCGCGACTGGCGCGAGCGCATCATCGAGGCCTCCGCGCTGATCGAGGCCGGCATCGATTTTTCCGATGAAGGCGACGTGCCGGCGGAGCTGCGGGCGCCGGCGGTGAAAGCGATCAGAGCGCTTCACGACGAAATCACGAAAGTGCTTGCGGCACAGGGGCATTCTGAACGGCTGCGCGAGGGCCTTGTAGTTGCCATCGCCGGCGAGCCGAATGTCGGCAAGTCGACGCTGATCAACCAGCTCGCGCGCCGCGAGGTCGCGATCGTCTCGCCGCATGCCGGCACCACGCGCGACGTGATCGAGGTGCAGCTCGATCTCGACGGCTATCCCGTCACGGTCATCGACACCGCTGGCATCCGCGAGACCGACGATCCGGTCGAGCAGGAAGGCGTGCGACGCGCCCGCGCGCGCGCCGAGGACGCCGACCTGGTGCTGTGGCTGGTGGAGGGCGGACAAGCCGTCGATCCAGATACAATTCGCTCGCGCGGGACATCGGCGGACGGCGCTGCTTCGCCCGGCGGCTCAGTCTGGATCGTGCGCAACAAGATCGATCTCGGCAGGGGCGAAGGAGCCAGGCCGAGCGAGTTCGGGATCTCGGCAAGCCGGGGCGACGGCATCCCCGACCTGATCGAGGCGCTGGTGAAATTCGCTTCGGAGTTCTTCGGAACCACTGAGGGCGCCATGGTGACCCGGGCCCGCCAGCGCGAATTGTTGAGCCGGGCCTCAGACAGCTTGCGCCGGAGTCTGGACCTTGTCGACCACGGCGAGGAGCTCGCGGCCGAAGAGCTGCGGGCGGCCGCCTATGCCTTGGGCCGGCTCTTGGGCCGGGTGGACGTCGAGGACGTCCTCGGGGCCATCTTCCAGAAGTTCTGCATCGGAAAGTAGCGCTAGTTCGTTATTGTAGAACTAGCGCTTGTTCCAATTCTTCTGTTTCACGTGAAACGGGGGCTTCGGTCCGCGCGGTGTTTCTGGTTGTTTCACGTGAAACAGCGTAGGGGCCCAGTGTCGGCCGGCCGCTCCGATCTACAGAGAGAGCGCCAAGGCGACGACAGCTTCGAATCTCGTCATTCCGAGGAGCCCTTGCGACGAAGCAATCCAGACTGTCTCTGCCACGAGATTCTGGATTGCTTCGCTGCGCTCGCAATGACGGAGTATGGTGCGGTTCCCCCCGCGTTCGACTGGCAGCTCGGGTAACCAGGCAAGGGGCACGTGATAGGGCACGTGTGCTTGGCCATCTCGCCGCCGTGAGCTCCCGATCGTGTTTCACGTGAAACACCATATGGGTCAGTGCCCCTCCTACTGTGCATGGGGTTGTTTTCGCAAAAGTGCTGCCGCCCTGGGCCCGCTTGTTCACGTGAAACAGGGCCCACAGAGTTTCCACTTCCGGCTTTCTCACCGCTAAGCTAGAAGTCCGTCCATGCGAACAGAGCGAGAGAGCTTCGACGTCATCGTTATCGGCGGCGGCCACGCCGGCTGTGAGGCCGCGGCTGCTTCTGCCCGGATGGGTGCGACCACCGCTCTGGTAACGCACCGTTTCTCGACCGTTGGCGCGATGTCCTGCAATCCCGCCATCGGCGGGCTCGGCAAAGGCCATCTGGTCCGCGAGGTCGATGCGCTCGACGGCCTGATGGGCCGTGTGGGCGATGCCGGCGGCATCCAGTTTCGCGTTCTCAATCGTCGGAAAGGTCCTGCCGTCCGCGGTCCGCGGGCCCAGGCCGACCGCAAGCTCTATGCGGCGGCGATGCAGGCCGCGATCCGCCAGACCGAAGGTCTTTCCGTCATCGAGGGCGAAGCCGATGAGCTGGTCGTAGTCGATGGCCGGGTGACCGGGCTTCGCCTGGCCGACGGCCGGGAGCTGCGGGCAGGGGCCGTTGTCGTGACCACCGGCACCTTCCTCCGCGGTCTCATCCATCTCGGCGAGAAGAACTGGCCCGCCGGACGCGTCGGCGAGGCGCCTGCGATGGGCCTTTCCAGCTCCTTCGAGCGCGCCGGCTTCATTCTTGGACGTCTCAAGACCGGGACGCCGCCGCGTCTCGACGGCACCACCATCGACTGGTCCGCAGTCGAGATGCAGCCCGGCGACGAGCCGCCGGAGCCGTTCTCGGTGATGACCGAGCGGATCACGACGCCGCAGATCCAGTGCGGGATCACCCGGACCGCGCCCATCACCCATGAGGTGATCCGGGCCAATGTCCATCGCTCCCCGATGTACTCCGGCCAGATCAAGAGCTCCGGTCCGCGCTATTGCCCCTCGATCGAGGACAAGATCGTCCGCTTCGGAGACCGCGACGGTCACCAGATCTTCCTGGAGCCGGAAGGGCTCGACGACACGACCGTCTATCCCAACGGCATCTCGACCTCGCTCCCCGAGGAGGTCCAGCTCGCGATCCTCGCCAGCATCCCCGGCCTGGAGCGGGTGAGGATGGTCCGCCCCGGCTACGCCATCGAATACGACCACATCGATCCCCGCGAGCTTGACCCGACCCTCCAGACCAAGCGTCTGCGCGGTCTTTTCCTGGCCGGGCAGATCAATGGCACCACCGGATATGAGGAAGCCGCCGGGCAGGGCATCGTCGCCGGTCTGAATGCCGCGCTCTCCGCCAGCGGTGCCGCGCTCACCGTGTTCGACCGTGCCGACGGCTATCTCGGTGTGATGATCGACGACCTCGTCACCCGCGGGATCAGCGAGCCCTATCGCATGTTCACCTCCAGGGCCGAGTACCGTCTGACCCTGCGGGCCGACAATGCCGACCAGCGTCTGACCGAGAAAGGGATCGCTCTGGGATGTGTCGGCAGCGCCCGGATCAGGCATCATCGCGCCAAGATGGACGCGCTGAACGCTGCCCGGACGTTGTCGAAGTCCCTGACCATCACCCCGAACGAAGCCATCAAGCACGGGCTGTCGCTGAACCGGGACGGCCAACGCCGCTCGGCGTTCGAGCTGATGGCCTATCCGGAGATCGGCTGGAGCCAAGTCCGCGCGATCTGGCCTGAGCTGTCGGCCATCGATCCCGTCATCGCCACCCATCTCGAGATCGACGCCAAATACGACGTCTACCTGGAGCGCCAGAGCGCCGACGTCGAAGCCTTCCGGCGAGACGAGGGCATGGTGCTGGCGGATGTCGATTACCAGCTCGTTCCCGGTCTCTCCAATGAAGTGCGCGCCAAGCTGCAGAAGGCACGACCGTTCACCGTCGGCCAGGCCGGCCGGATCGACGGGATGACGCCGGCGGCGCTCGGCATTCTCGCGGCGTATCTCCGCCGCGAGGCACGAAAGACTTCCAAAGCAATCGCATAGGCGTTTCACGTGAAACAGCGCGGATCGGGCGGCGATCGACCGCCATCGCGACGACCCGGAGCGGGCGAGGGTGCCGGGCGGCGAACTGGACCTGGAGCGGCCAGCCCAAAGATCAGCAAAGCTGAGGCCAACGACAGGGCGCTCGATTCCATCATCGCCGCTGACAAGACCGCCGCTATGAGGCTCGCTCCCGTTTCACGTGAAACCGAGGAGCGGCTTGATCGCTACATCGCGCTGCTGCGGGAATGGCAGGCCAAGACCAATCTCGTCGCGCCCTCAACCCTGCCAAACCTCTGGACCCGGCACATCGCCGACTCGCTCCAGCTGGTCGATCTCGCGCCGATCGCAAAACGCTGGGCCGACTTGGGGAGCGGCGGCGGCTTTCCCGGAATCGTGCTCGCCTGCGCCATGGCCGGCACCCCTGGCGCGAGCGTCCATCTCGTGGAGCGAATCGCCAAGAAGGCCGCCTTTTTGCGCGAAGCGATCCGCGTCACCACATCTCCGGGAGTCGTACATCTCGCTGAGATCGGGGATAATGTGGATAGAATCACCGGCCCCGTCGATTGCGTCACCGCGCGTGCGCTGGCTCCGCTACATCAACTCATCGGCTTTGCGGAGCCGCTGATGCGCGAGGGCGCGAAGGCGTTATTTCTCAAGGGTCAAGATGTAGAGGCTGAATTGACCGAAGCCGCTAAATATTGGAATATTCGGCCGCAGCTCCACCAAAGCCGCACGGGCGACGGCTGGATCGTGGAGCTCGATGCCGCCGAACGGCGCAGCTGAGGCGTTGAGGGGTGAGTGGGGAATTGCGATGAGCGTGATTGACGAACCGCAGCAAGAACAGACGGCCCAAAAGACCGACGAGGTCCCCCATGGCCATCCGCGCATCCTCGCGCTTGCGAATCAAAAGGGTGGCGTTGGGAAAACAACCACAGCGATCAATCTGGGCACGGCGCTCGCCGCGATCGGCGAGCGGGTCCTGATCGTCGATCTCGATCCCCAGGGCAACGCCTCGACCGGCCTCGGCATCGATCGCCGCAACCGCTCCTGCTCGACCTATGACGTGCTCGTCGGCGAAGCCGCCTTGCGCGAGGCGGTGGTCTCGACTGCGGTGCCGCGGCTCCACATCGCGCCGTCGACCATGGATCTCTCTGGCCTCGAGCTCGAGCTCGGCACCACGCCCGGCCGCGCCTTCAAGTTGCGCGACGCGATCGGCGCGCTCAACAACAACGTCTCCCCGGACGCCGACTACACCTACGTGTTGATCGACTGCCCGCCCTCGCTCAACCTGCTTACGGTCAATGCGATGGCGGCCTCGGATGCGATCCTAGTGCCGCTGCAATGCGAGTTCTTCGCGCTCGAAGGTCTGTCGCAATTGTTGCAGACGGTGGAGCAGGTGCGCTCGACGCTCAATCCGAACCTGTCGATCCATGGGATCGTGCTGACCATGTTCGACTCGCGCAACAACCTGTCGAACCAGGTCGTCGCCGACGTCCGCCAGTTCATGGGCGAGAAGGTCTACAAGACCATGATCCCGCGCAACGTGCGCATCTCGGAAGCGCCGTCCTACGGCAAGCCGGTGCTGGTCTACGACCTCAAATGCGTCGGCAGCGAAGCTTACTTGCGCCTCGCCACCGAAGTGATCCAGCGCGAGCGCGAGTTGCGCACCACGCATTGACAATGCCGTAGGGTGGGTTAGCCGAAGGCGTAACCCACCACGGTCTATCTTAATGGAAACAGAGGAGGTGGGTTACGCTTCGCTAACCCACCCTACGATTCGAAATTCAGTTCTGGAGTGCTGCACCGTGAATCCAAGGGAGCTGGCGATGGCCGACGAAGCGCGTTCGCGACTGGGCCGGGGTCTTGCAAGTCTGATCGGTGACGTCGGCGGCGAGGCTCAGCATGTCGATCGTCCGCGCGCGCAGCGCAAGGTGCCGATCGAATTCATCAAGGCCAATCCGCGCAACCCGCGCCGCACCTTTTCGGACACCGAGCTGAAGGAGCTCTCGGAGTCCATCAAGCAGCATGGCGTGATCCAGCCGATCGTGGTGCGTCCGGTGAAAGGCGCGCAGGACCGCTTCGAGATCATTGCCGGCGAACGACGCTGGCGCGCCTCGCAGATGGCCGGGCTGCACGAGGTGCCGATCGTCCCGGTCGACATCAGCGACAGCGATGCGCTGGAATTCGCGATCGTCGAGAACGTGCAGCGCGAGGACCTCAATCCGATGGAAGAGGCGCAGGGCTATCATGCGCTCGCCAACGAGTTCAAACGCAGCCAGGAGGACATCGCCAAGGTCGTCGGCAAGAGCCGCAGCCACGTCGCCAACATGATGCGGCTGACCAAGCTGCCGGCGGAAGTGCAGGCCTTCATCGCGACCGGCGAGCTGACGGCCGGCCACGCCCGCGCGCTGATCGGCGTGCCCGATCCACTCGCCGCCGCCAAGCGCATCGTCGAGGAGGGTCTCAACGTCCGCCAGGCCGAGGCGCTTGCGCATGAAGAGGGCGTGCCGGAGCGCAAGCCGCAGAAGGCGCGCGCCAGCGGGGGCAGGGAGAAGGACCCCGACACGATCGATCTGGAGAAGCGCGTCAGCGACGCGCTCGGCCTCAAGGTCACCGTCAATCACCGCGATCCCGGCGGCTCCGTGCAGATCAACTATCGCAACCTCGATCAGCTCGACGAGGTGATGAAGCGGCTGGCCAAGGGCGCGCTGTAGACATCGCGGCGACGCGCAACTCTTTCCACTCGTCAAGCGAGCGTAGCGAAGCAATCCAGAATCTTTCCGCGCAGAGATTCTGGATTGCTTCGTCGCAAGGGCTCCTCGCAATGACGAGGAGAGAGCGGGGCCTAGCCCCGCCGCTTTGCGTTCGCGGCGATCGCCATCAACGCGCGCTGGGCGATGGCGGGGGCTAGGGTGGAGTGCTTGCGCGTGTCGAGCGCGGCGGTGGCCAGCTGCTCGATGATGGCGGCGAGCCGCGCTGGGCTGAAATTGCGTAGCGCGGTTTCGACCGCGGGCTTCCGCGAGAAATGCAGGCGCGGAAAGCCGCCGTCGAGCACGGCGGAGGCAGGCGTGCCGTCGGCAATCGCCAGCGCGGATTTGTGCAGCCACGCGGCCTGGCGCTGCGCAGCCGAGATGATTACGCCGGGATAGGTCCCGGCGATCATCGCCTTCGCAAACTCGGTCTCGACGATGTCGGGCCGCCCGGCGAAGGCACCGTCGACGATCGGATCGAGCTTCAGCTCCGAGGCATCGGCGACCACGGCCATGACGTCATCCAGCGTGACCTCGCCCTTGCCATGGGCGTAGAGCGTCAGCTTGCGCAGCTCGTTGCGCGAGGCCTGGCGGTCGCCGCCGAGGAACGACATCAGCGCTGCGCGGGCGTCCTGCGCGATCCGCAAATTCGCGATACGCAGCTCGTCGTCCATCAGCTTGGCAAGATCGCGCTCGGTATCGGGATAACAGCCGATCGCCACGGCGGTCTTGGCTTTCTCGCAGGTCTTGCGCAGCGGCGATTCCGGGCGGAGCTCGCCGGCCTCGATCACGATGCGGCAATCCTTCACGTTCATCTCGGCCAAGGTCTCGATGCCGGAGGCAAAGCTGCGCGAGCCGGCGCGAACGCGGATGGCGCGGCGGCCGCCGAACAGCGGCACGGTCATGGCTTCGTCGACGAGGCGCGACGGCTCGGCGGAGAGCTCGTCGCCGTCGAGCTTGACCAGCGAGAATGGATCATTGGGATCGTCGACGCCGGAGGCGATCAGCGCGTCGGCGCGCTCGCGCACGAGGCCGGCATCGGGACCGTAGAGCAGGATGATCGGACGGCCCGCATCCGGGCGGGCAAGGAAGGCGTCGATCTCTTTTCCGCGCAGTGCGACCATATCGTCCGATACTCGTCATTCCGGAATGCCTCGTCAGAAGGCGAACCCGGAATGACGGAAGCGTATTACGTTCCCGCGGTGAAGAACGAGGCGAGCCGGGTGGTGATGTTCTCCGCGATCTCGTTCGCGGCCCGGTCTTCGGCATCGCGCACGGCGCGGGTGCGCGAGAAGCGCTGATAGGACCCCGGCATGTCATAGGACACGCGCGAGAAGGTCGAGCCAGTCATCACAGACTTGCCGGTTACGACTTCGACCAGATTGTACTGGGCGTCGATGCCGAGATTTTCGCTGGTCGGCAATCCCGTTGCGGAGCTGACGATCAGGGAGGAGCGGCTGGTGGTGAAGCGGATGTCGAGCCGGTGGGTCGGCGGCATGCCCGTCGCCGTGCCGTAAAGCTTGAAGGCCAGCGCGTTGCGGATCTCGACGCCGACGCGGGCCTCGCGGGACGCATTGGGTTTGTTGATCGGGGGCAGCTCGACCCCCATCAGCTTCTCGCGCAGGCCCGGGGTGCCGTCGCTGCGCTCGGCATACATCGGCTGGAAGCAGCCGGCCGTCAGCGCCGCCAATGCGGCAACTGCCAGCAAACGGGCTGCGATACGGGTCCTAGCCGACAACATTCACGATCCTCTTGGGGACGATGATCACCTTGCGGACGGGCTTGCCGTCCAGGGCCAGCTTTACCGCATCAAGGGCCAAAACGGCAGCCTCGATTTCCGGATTTTGGGCCGCTGTTGCAACTGTGACCTCACCTCGCTTCTTGCCGTTGACCTGCACCACCAGGGTCACGCTGTCTTCAACCAGCAAATCGCGTTCGATTTGCGGCCAATCGGCCTCCGAAACCAGCCCCTTTCGGCCCAGACCATTCTCAAAAAGCACCTGCCAGCACTCCTCGGCGAGGTGCGGCATCATCGGCGAGAACAGCTGGACCAGGATTTGGCTGGCCTCCTGGATCGCCCAAGCCAAATCTGGAGCGAGATCCGGGGCGGGCTGGCCGGGGCGCTGGAGCACCTCGGAGAATGCATTGGTGAATTCGCGGATATGGGCGAGGCAAACGTTGAAGTGCAGCCGCTCGATGCCGGCGGTGACCTTGTCCAGCGCGTCGTGGGCGGCCTTGCGCAAGGCGGTGGCGTCCGGGCCGAAGCTGGCCGGCCGGGCTGCCGGCGCAGCCTTGCCGAGGGTGGCGGCATCGTTCACCAGCCGCCACAGCCGCTGCACGAAGCGCGAGGCACCCTGGACGCGCTCGTCGCTCCAGATCACGTCGCGGTCGGGCGGGGAGTCCGACAGCATGAACCAGCGGGCGACGTCGGCGCCATAAGTCTCGATGATGTCGTCGGGGTCGACCGTGTTCTTCTTCGACTTGGACATCTTCTCGATCGGGCCGATCGCGACGTCTTCGCCCGTCGTCAGCAGCGTGGCGCGGCGTCCGTTGCCGCCGACCTCGACCTTCACCTCGGCCGGCTGCACATAGCTGCCGTCGGCCTTCTGGTAGGTCTCGTGCACCACCATGCCTTGCGTGAACATGCCGGCGAACGGCTCGTCCAGCGCGATATGCCCGGTTGCCTTCATCGCGCGGGTGAAGAAGCGGCTGTAGAGCAGATGCAGGATCGCGTGCTCGACGCCGCCGATATATTGGTCGACCGGCAGCATCCGGTTGGCGACCGCAGGCGTGGTCGGCGAAGCCTCGTTCCAGGGATCGGTGAAGCGCGCAAAATACCAGGACGAGTCCACGAAGGTGTCCATCGTGTCGGTTTCGCGTTGAGCCTTGCCGCCGCATTGCGGGCAGGTGACGTGCTTCCAGGTCGGATGATGATCGAGTGCGTTGCCCGGCTTGTCGAAGGTCGCATCGTCCGGCAGCTTCACGGGCAGGTCGGCATCCGGCACCGGCACCACGTCGCATTTCGGACAGTGAATGACGGGAATCGGGCAGCCCCAATAGCGCTGGCGAGAAATGCCCCAGTCGCGCAGGCGGAAATTCACCTGGCGCTCGCCGACCGGCGCATTGCCGCGCAGCTCCGTCTCGAGCCGCTTCGCCACCTCTTCCTTCGCCTGCTCGATGGTCATGCCGTCGAGGAAGCGCGAATTGATCATGAGGCCGTCGCCGTCATAGGCGGTGTCGGTGATGACGAAGCTCTTCGGGTCCTGGCCTTCCGGGCACACGACGGGCGTGTTGCCGAGAGCGTACTTGTTGACGAAGTCGAGGTCGCGCTGATCGTGCGCCGGGCAGCCGAAGATGGCGCCGGTGCCGTATTCCATCAGCACGAAATTGGCGACATAGACCGGCAGCTTCCAGGACGGATCGAACGGGTGCACCGCGCGGATGCCGGTGTCGAAACCCTGCTTCTCCGCGGTGTCGATGATCTCCTGCGCGGTGCCGATCTTCTTGATCTCTGCGATGAACGCCGCAAGCTCAGGGTTCTTTGCGGCGGCGGCCTGCGCCAGCGGATGATCCGCCGAGATCGCCATGAACTTCGCGCCGAACAGCGTATCCGGCCGCGTCGTGAAGATCTTCAGCTCGCTCTCGCCGGCCGGCGTCGTCGCCGCATCCAGCGCGAAGCGGATCAACAGGCCCTCGGAGCGGCCGATCCAGTTGCGCTGCATCAGGCGCACCTTGTCGGGCCAGCGGTCCAGCCCGTCGAGCGCCGACAGCAGCTCCTGCGAGTACTTCGTGATCTTGAAGACCCACTGGTTCATCTCGCGCTGCTCGACCACGGCGCCCGAGCGCCAGCCGCGGCCGTCGATCACCTGCTCGTTGGCGAGCACGGTCATGTCGACGGGGTCCCAGTTCACCTTGCGCTTCTCGCGCTCGGCAAGCCCTGCGCGCAGGAAATCCAGGAACATCTTCTGCTGGTGCTTGTAGTAGGAGGGGTCGCAGGTCGCGATCTCCCTGGACCAGTCCAGCGACAGCCCGATCGAGCGGAGCTGCTTCTTCATCGCGGCGATGTTGTCGTAGGTCCAGGCCTTCGGCGCCACCTTGCGCTCGATTGCGGCGTTCTCGGCCGGCAGGCCGAAGGCGTCCCAGCCCATCGGATGCAGCACGTTGAACCCCTTGGCGCGCATGAAGCGGGCCAGCACGTCGCCGAGCGTGTAATTCCGGACATGGCCGATATGGATGCGCCCGGACGGGTAGGGGAACATCTCGAGCACGTAATATTTCGGCCGCGGATCGTCGTTCTTGGAGACGAAGATCGCCTGCTCGTCCCAGAGGCGTTGCCAGCGCGGTTCGGCGTCGCGGGCGTTATAGCGTTCGGAGGTCATGGAATCGTTGGGTTTTCGTGGTTCGGCCGTCTCAAGACGGCGGACTAGGCCATAGAAGACCTTAAGGGGTCAATGGGTTGCCGCGTTTTGGAACTTTGACGACCCCTCCGCATAACTACGAGGGTCCGCGTTGGGGTGTGATTAAGGCGTCGATGCCAAGTTGCGGTCCGACAAGGTCGCCTTACCGCACATGGATTCCAGCTTCGACGATCCCGATTACGACTATGCCGCGTCCGTCGCCGGGCGGGCGATGCGGAGCATGGCCGAACAGCGGATTGCACCGACCCCCGCCAACTTTGCCGTCTGGTTCCAGTATTTCGCGGGCAGCCATGACGATCTGCGCAATGCGATCGATCTTCTGATCGACCACAATCGTCCCTTCGACGCCCAAACCAATCAGGATCTGTTCGAGACCTACGTCGCGCCCCAGGTGAGTGCCGTCGTGGTCGACACCTCCGAGCGGCTGCAGGCGCTGATGGGGACGGCGAAGGAGTTTCTGGCGACGGCGATCGCCGACAATCATTCGCAGATGCAGGTCATCAGCCAGGTGGCCGACCAGGGCAAGGCCGGCGTCGATCCAAAGCTGCTGGTTGCCCAGCTCATGAACGAACTGGCGCGGGCGGCCACGCGGGCGACGCAGCTGGAGGCGGGCTTTGCCGAAAAGACCCGCGAGCTCGACGTGATCCGCGATTCGCTGTCGCGGTCCGAGCAGCGCGCCCGGACCGACACGCTGACCGGGCTGGCGAATCGGCGGGCCCTCGACGAATTCCTGCGCAAGGCGCAGACGACCGCGGAATGGGGCGAGCCGCTCAGCGTGCTGATGCTCGACATCGACCACTTCAAGTCGTTCAACGACAATTTCGGCCACGGTGTCGGCGACCAGGTGCTGCGCCTGATGGCCAAGGTCCTGCGCGAGAAGGTTCGCGCGCAAGATCTGCCGGCCCGCTATGGCGGCGAGGAGCTGATCGCGGTGCTCCCGGACGCCGATCTCGCCACTTGCGCCGAGATCGCCGAACGCATCAGGCGTGCGATCGCAGATTGCACGATCACGCGTCGCTCGACCGGCGAGACCCTGCCCGGCATCAGCGTGTCGATCGGCGTTGCGCAATACCGGGTCGGCGAGGCGATCACGGATCTGATCGAACGCTGCGACCGCGCGCTCTATCTCGCCAAGGGCGGCGGCCGCAATCGTGTGGTGACGGAGATCGAGCTCGAGCGGGCCGGGGCTGCGGGCTAGCTCGGGCGAGACGATAGGCCCTCATGCCCGGGCTTGTCCCGGGCATCCACGTTCTTTGTGCTGTGGGCAAGGCGTGGATGGCCGGGACAAGCCCGGCCCGTGTCCGGCAGTGCACAGTTCAGACGTCGCAAGCGGGGCGAGGTGAAACCATAGCTGACTATGCGCTCGCCACCATCATCATCTCGGCCGTGCCGGTCGCGATCGCCTGCACGCCGTGCTCGACGACATTGTTGCGGCCACGATGCTTGGCGGCGTAGAGCGCGGCGTCGGCGGCTTCGATCAGGTCGCCTGGGCGCAGGGCCTCGTTCGGCTTGGTCGCGGCGACGCCGATCGAGACCGTGACGATCATGTGGTTCGAGGTGATGTGAGGCAGGCAGAGCCTCAGCACCGCCGAACGCACCTGCTCGCCGATCGCGACGGCGCGCGTCACGTCGGTGTTCGGCAGCAGCAGGCAGAACTCCTCGCCGCCGTAGCGGGCCGCGAAGCCCATCGTGTCGGCGGCGATGCCGGACAGTGATTCGCCGAGCCGCGTCAGGCAGGAATCGCCTTCGAGATGGCCGTAGGTGTCGTTGAACAGCTTGAAATGGTCGACGTCGATCATCAGAAGCGCCAGCTCGCTGCCATATTGCTGCGCGCGCATCCATTCGAAATCCAGCCGGCTCTGGAAGCCGCGGCGGTTGGCGAGACCGGACAGCATGTCGATCGAAGCCATCACCGTCAGGCGGTCGTTGCTTGCGATCAGCTCGCGCTCGCGCTGGCTCAGCTGCGCGGCCATCGCGTTGAACGCGCGGGCCAGCGGCACGAACTCGGCGGGCAGGCGATTGCGCGCGGCGCGCGCCGACAGGTCGCCCTCGCCGAGCCGCTTGGCCATGTCGGCGAGCATCTCGATCGGCTTGATCACGAGCTTTTCGGCGGCGATCAGCGCGCCGAGCAGGACGAACATGAGCACGAAGGCGAGCTGCAGATAGGCGGTGCGGATGTCGCGGTTGACCGCTGCGGACACCTTGTCTTCGTCGATGCTGGCGATCAGGCGGGCATTGGTGCCGGCGATGCGGATATAGCTGACCGCGCGGCGGGAGCCGTCGGCGGCGAGGAAGGACAGCGAACCCTCATCCTGATCGGAGCGCAGCGCCTTGTCGGCGATCGCGGACATCAGCGGCATGTTGTCGAGCGGACGGCCGACCGCGCTGTGCTGATCGGCCGGGGCCGCCAGCACGGTGCCCGCGCTGTCGACCAGCACCGCAGTGATGCCGGCGCGACCGCCCAGATTGTTCATGACCTTCGACATCCAGTCGAGATTGACGGTGGCGAGCACGACGGCATCGGCCACGCCGCTGAAGGCGGAGACCGGATAGACCGCCATCACCGTTGGCGACGGTACCGGTCGCGACATGATGAAGTCGCTCAGCACGAAGCGGCCGGTTTCCTGGGCCTGCTGGAAGTACGGTCGGTCGCTGAGATCGAGGCCGACATACATGTTGTTGGTGGCGCATTGGATGCGGCCGTCCTGGCCGGCGATCAGAAGCGTGCGGATCCAGGGCAGGCTCGACGGCAGGCTCGCGCGCAGCACGTCGCAGCTCTTGCTGATGCCGCCGGCGGAGGCGCGGATGAAGGCCTCCGATTTCAGAATGGTCTCGACCGACGAGATCACCTGGCGCTGCGCATCGGCGCTGTGCCTCGCCACCGTGGTGAATTCAGCCGCGGCCTGCGCGACTTGCCGCGCGCGCGTGTCTTCGAGGGAACGGATGCGCTCGATCATCAAGGGCGTCACGAGAATCACCGCGAGCAACGCAAGCCGCGCCCGGATACCGAGAACCTGCTTGAGTTTCGCGCGCTTGCGGTTGAGACTGACGCTTGCCATTTTCGCTACCCACCCCGCGGGCTAAGGTAAAGCGAAGGGTTCAAAAACTGTTTCTTGAACTCGGTAAAATTGGACCTAACTCGGGCTCAGGTCACAACCAAGAGACGTCATGACGGAAGCCAACGTCGCGCCGGTAACCGGCGATTCACCAACCGCGCTCGCCGCGGTCGAAGCCGAAATTGCACGCGCCTGCAGGGACGCGCAGCGTGATCGCGCCTCGGTCACGCTGATCGCCGTGTCCAAGACCTTCGCGGCGGATGCAATTATCCCGGTTATCGCCGCAGGACAGCGCGTATTTGGCGAGAATCGGGTGCAGGAGGCCAAAGCCAAGTGGCCGGCGTTAACGTCTGCTTACCCCGGTATCGCGCTGCATCTGATCGGGCCGCTGCAATCCAACAAGGCGAAAGAGGCGGTTGCGCTGTTCGACGCCATCCATTCGGTCGACCGTCCGAGCATTTGCCAAGCGTTAGCCAAGGAAATCGAATCCCAGAACAGGCACCCGCAGCTGTTCGTCCAGATCAACACCGGCGAGGAGCCGCAGAAGGCCGGGATTGCCCCGGGCGAGGCCGATGCCTTCATTGCAAGCTGCCGCGACACCTACGGGCTGACGATCTCCGGATTGATGTGCATCCCGCCGGTCGACGAGCCGCCCGCCGCGCACTTTGCGCTCACCGCCAAGATCGCCGCGCGCAATGGCTTGACGAATCTCTCGATGGGCATGAGCGCCGATTTCGCGACCGCCATCATGCTGGGTGCCACCCATGTGCGCGTCGGCAGCGCGATCTTCGGGCATAGGTAGTTGCCGTTGGCGAGGGCCGATGCCGCCTACCGCTGTCAATTTCGTCGCAAGGGCTCCTCGCAATGACGGCGCCCCTCACCCGATGATGATCTTTGTGCGCGGGCCCAGGCGCCGCAGCAATTGCAGCATCGCGGATTTCGTCATGGAGACGCAGCCGGCGGTCGGGCCGAAATTGTCGCGGGCAAGGTGCAGGAACACCGCGCTGCCGCGGCCGGCGATGCGGGGCCGCGTGTTGTGGTCGATCTCGATGATGAAGTCGTAGAGATGGTCGGCGCGCTGGAGCCGGTCGCCGCCCTGCCCCTCGCCGAGCCGGATGCTCTGGTTGTAACGGCGGTCCCGCGGATCCTCGCACCAGGCGTCCACGCCGGTGATCATCCGGGCCGGCAGGAACGTCCGGGGACGGCTGTGCCGGTCGCCCCGCCACCACAATTGCCTGGGCCGGAAGCTGCCCCTGGGGGTGCCGCCGTCCCCCTCGCGCTTGTTGGCGAGAATGCCGACTCGCCCCAGCGCAACCGGGATGGTCAGCGCTCCCGCCGTCAGCCAGCCCCGGCGCGGATTGCCGGCAGCAGGCCTAATGCGGATCGCCGAGAGCGGCCCGGCGCCTCGTTTTCGGAAGTAACCGACTGAAGCTGCTTTGTTTTTCATGTGAACGTGCAATGTCGAATTCATTACAGGACATTCATCAAAACGCCCTGCTATTCTGAGTTAGAGTGCTTCTGGCTTGTGAATCGGTAACAGCCCACTACTTCAACACGAACAACAATAATCACGGCGACCTTAAACTTCCCCTCGCGGCTGGGTGCGGCATGGATGTGCCGCCGAGCCGGACCCCAAAAGGATGACCCCCCATGGCCAATGCCCGCAAGATCCTGATCGTGGATGACGATACCGATCTGCGCGACACGTTGGTGGAGCAATTATCGCTACACGAAGAATTCGAAGCCTCTGCGGTCGATACCGGCGCCAAGGGCGCCAGCGCCGCGAAGGCCAATTCCCCCGATCTGGTTCTGATGGATGTCGGCCTGCCCGACACCGACGGCCGCGAGGTTGTCCGCTCGCTGCGGAAGGGCGGCTTCAAGGCCCCGATCATCATGCTGACCGGGCACGACACCGATTCCGACACGATCCTGGGCCTGGAATCCGGCGCCAACGACTATGTGGCAAAGCCCTTCCGTTTCGCCGTGCTGCTGGCGCGCATCCGCGCCCAGCTCCGCCAGCACGAAGCCAGCGAGGACGCGGTGTTCTCGGTCGGACCCTACTCCTTCCGCCCCGGCTCGAAGATGCTGACCGCGGCCAATGCCCGGAAGGTCCGCCTCACCGAGAAGGAAACCGCGATTCTCCGCTTCCTCTACCGGGCCGGCCAGATGCCGGTGTCGCGCGAGACCCTGCTCCAGGAGGTCTGGGGCTATAATTCCGGCGTCACCACGCACACGCTGGAAACCCACATCTACCGCCTCCGCCAGAAGATCGAGAAGGACGCCGCCAACCCGGAGATCCTGGTGACGGAAGCCGGTGGCTACAAGCTGGTGCCGTGATACGCTTCGATGGCGTGCGAATCGTTTTAGATCGCACGCCTTCGAGCCTCGGACCTGAATGTCAATCGACGATGATGTAGCGCTTCTCGAGCGTGTCCCGACACTGCGCCTGTTGGGAGACGCCTCGTTGCGTATGCTGGCCATCGGCTCCGAGCAGCGTGACTTCGTCCGCGGCGACGTCCTGTTCAATCTCGGTGACGACGCCGACGCCGGCTTCGTGGTCCAGCGCGGCGCCTTCCGGGTCGAGGACGGCGCGGGCGCCGAAATGATCGCCGGTCCCGGCGCGTTGATCGGCGAGCTCGCGCTGGTGGTGCCGATGAAGCGGCCGTCGAGCGCGGTCGCGCTGGAGCATTCCTCCGTCATCCGCGTCGCCCGCAGCCTGTTCCAGCGCGTGCTCGAAAGCGATCCCGCTGCGGCGGTGCGCCTGCGCGACGAGTTCGCGGTGCGCTCCAGCCAGATCGCCAGCGATATCCTGATGGCGGGTGCGAAGCTGACGAGCTGAGCCCTCGTCATTCCGCGGCGCGACGAAGTCGCGAACCCGGAATCCATTGAGCGGCAGAGTCAGTTGATGAATGGATTCCGGGCTCGCGCCAAGTGGCGCGCCCCGGAATGACGAGGGCGGCTCACACTTCCAGCGTCACCGTCACAGGCACATGATCCGATGGCCGCTCCCAGCTGCGCGCATCGCGCAGAATCCTGAAATCGCTGACTGCATCCTTCAGCGCGCGCGAGACCCAGATGTGGTCGAGCCTGCGGCCGCGATCGCCGATGGTCCAGTCGGCGGAGCGGTAGCTCCACCACGTATAGACCTTCTCCGACGTCGGGATGCGCTCGCGCGCGACGTCGACCCATTCGCCGGCCGCGAGCGCCGCCTTCAGCTTCTCCGTTTCGACAGGCGTGTGCGAGACCACTTTCAGCAGCTGCTTATGCGACCACACGTCGTTCTCGTGCGGGGCGACGTTGAGATCGCCGACCAGGATGTGGCGGTCCTCACCGCGCGGATGCAGCGGCTCGCACGCTTTCATCTCGTCGAGGAAGCGGAGCTTGTGGTCGAATTTCTCGTTCAGCGCGGGATCGGGAATGTCGCCGCCCGCGGGCACGTAGAAATTATGCAGCACCAGCGGTCTTTCGATGCCCGCCTTTTCACCGAACGACACCGAGATGTGGCGCGAATCCACCTTGTCGCAGAAGGTGCGGATGTCCTTCGATTCGAACGGGATCTTCGAGACGATGGCGACGCCGTGATAGCCCTTCTGACCGTTCAGCGCGACGTGCTCGTAGCCGAGCCGCTTGAAGCGCTTCAGCGGAAAAGCATCGTCGATGCACTTGGTCTCCTGCAGGCACAGCACTTCTGGCCGCGCGCTCTTGAGAAACTTCGCGACCAGGTCGATGCGTAGCCGCACCGAATTGATGTTCCAGGTTGTCAGGGAAAGACGCATAGGAAATGCGTCTTAGCATGGATTGGCGTGGGGAAAATACTTGTCCACAGGCGTGGAATCGGAGGGTGGGTTAGCGCAGCGTAACCCACCTCTTTGGTTTCCGCAGTGGCAGAACTGGTGGGTTACGCCTTCGGCTAACCCACCCTACGCACCATCAACCCCGCGACGGCGTGTTGTAATTGGTGAAATCGATCTTGAACATGTTGGGGTCGAGCTTCTTGCTCGAGTCCAGATTGTACACCGCAATCGTCGTATCGTAGCCCTGCGGATCGGTGACGGTCCACTGCTTGAGCTGGCCGTCCTTGGCGCCGAACATCAGCAGCAACCGGCTGGTGCCGACCAGGGCCTGCTTCTCCTCGATGGTGACGCTGACGAAGACGTCGTCGGCCGAGACGCCAACGACATTGGTGTCCCTCATCAGGTCGATGCGGTCGGACAATAGAAAGCGCAGCGGCGTCTGCGACAGCGGGTAGACGTCCTGGGTCGCGAGCTTGCGGTCGCGCACCACGAGCGAGGATCCGTCGGCGACGATGTCGATCGGGCTCGGCGCATCATATTCGAAGCGTACCTTGCCGGGTTTCTGGATGTAGAAGTCGCCCTGCGTCTTGCTGCCGTCGGGACCGACCTGGACGAAATTCCCGACCAGCGTCTGCAGCGACGATAGATAGGCGCTGACCTTGGCCGCCTGCGCTTTCTGGTTGGCGTCGAAGGTCTGGAAGATGCTGCTCGGAACGTTGCGCCGCGGATCCGGGATCACCGGATTGGGCGGCGCCTGCGTCGCGCCGGTGACGGCCGGCCCGCCGGCGGACGCGCCGCCGTCCCGCCCCTTCGGCGCGGGCTTCGGCACCGGCACGGTCTGCGCGAAAGACGCAGCGGTCACCATCGCGGCGGTGACGAGAAGCACGCCGGCCATGCGCGCGCTTCGCGCGGCGATCGTGGCAGCGAATCGAATGTCCGGATGTCTAATCAACGCGTCGTCCTGTGTGGCTGGGCGCCCTTTTACCGTGATTTCGGGCAAAAGCAGATATCGAATTTGCGTGAAATGTTGCTTAGAGGCTCCTCGCCTCACATATGGCTGTCTTCTTCCTCGACCAGAATCTCGCGCTTGCCGGCATGGTTGGCGGGACCGACGATGCCCTCCAGTTCCATGCGCTCCATCAGCGATGCGGCGCGGTTGTAGCCGATTTGCAGGCGGCGCTGGATGTAGCTGGTCGAGGCCTTGCGATCGCGTTTGACGATCGCAACCGCCTGCTGGAAGAGATCGCCGCCGCCATCGCCGCCCATGCCGGTGGCGTCGAACACGGCACCGTCCTCGTCCTCGGTCGGCTCTTCGGCGGTGACGGCTTCGAGATATTCCGGCTGTCCCTGCGTCTTGAGGTGACGCACCACCTTCTCGACTTCCTCGTCGGAGGCGAACGGTCCGTGCACGCGGCTGATGCGGCCGCCGCCCGCCATGTAGAGCATGTCGCCCTGGCCGAGCAGCTGCTCGGCGCCCATCTCGCCGAGAATGGTGCGGCTGTCGATCTTGGAGGTGACCTGGAAGGCGATACGGGTCGGGAAGTTCGCCTTGATGGTGCCGGTGATGACGTCGACCGACGGACGCTGCGTCGCCAGGATCACGTGCAGGCCTGCGGCCCGCGCCATCTGCGCCAGACGCTGCACCGCGCCTTCGATGTCCTTGCCGGCGACCATCATCAGGTCGGCCATTTCGTCGACGATGATGACGATGTAGGGCAGCGGATCGAGCGAGAGCTTCTCTTCCTCGTAGATCGCCTTGCCGGTCTCCTTGTCGAAGCCGGTATGCACCGTGCGCGTCGGCTCCTCGCCCTTGGCCTTCAATTCGAGCAGGCGCGTGTTGTAGCCGTCGATGTTGCGCACACCGAGCTTGGCCATGTTCTTGTAGCGCTCTTCCATCTCGCGCACGGCCCATTTCAGCGCGACCACCGCCTTCTTCGGGTCGGTCACGACAGGCGTGAGCAGATGGGGAATGCCGTCATAGACGGAGAGCTCGAGCATCTTCGGATCGACCATGATCAGGCGGCACTGGTCGGGCCGCAGCCGGTACACCAGGCTGAGGATCATGGTGTTGATCGCGACCGACTTGCCCGAGCCGGTGGTGCCGGCGATCAGCATGTGCGGCGTGCGCGCGAGGTCGATGATGACGGGGTCGCCGCCGATGGTCTTGCCGAGGCAGAGCGGCAGCTTCGCCACCGTATCGGTCGCCTCCTTCGCCACCAGCAATTCGCGCAAATAGACCTTCTCGCGATGCGCGTTCGGCAGCTCGATGCCGATCGCGTTGCGGCCGGGCACGACGGCGACGCGCGCCGACAGCGCGCTCATCGAGCGGGCGATATCGTCGGCAAGGCCGATCACGCGCGAGGACTTGATGCCGGGCGCCGGCTCCAGCTCGTAGAGCGTCACGACGGGACCGGGATTGGCCTTCACGATCTCGCCGCGCACGCCGAAATCCTGCAGCACGCCTTCGAGCGAACGGGAATTGTTCTCCAGCTCGGCCTTGCTGAGCGGCTGGCGATCGCCGGCCTTTGGTGCGGCCAGCATGGAGACGGACGGGAGGTCGAACTTGTCGGAGGATTTCTTGGAAGCGGGCTTCGGCGCGGCTTTCTTCTTCGGGGCGCGCGCGGCGGGCTCCTCCTCTTCCTCCTCCTCGTCCTCCAATTCGTCTTCGTGCTCGTCCTCGTAGTCCTCGTCTTGAGACTGCGGCGAGATCGACGGCGCCGAGCGGCCGCCGCCGAGATTCGGCTCCTGCCGGCTGAACTGGGCGGCCTTGGTCTTCGGTCCGCTCGAGACCAGCGAGCGGTAGGCGGCACCACACAGCCAGATCAGCCGCGCCTTGGTGCTCATCAATGCATGGAACAGCCAGCCCAGCGAGACCGAACCCTGATCGCTCTCCTCGTCTTCGTCGAGCGGCTTGTCGTCATCGGCGACCTCAGCGATCTCGTCGTCCTGCTCACGCGCGCCGAGGCCGCAGGCGATCAGGAAGGTCGCGGTCATCGCGGCGAACAGGATCGTGCCCAGCACGATGCGATAGATCGTACCGGCCGGCCCGAAGATCACCGCGGGCGCGCGCACCAGCGCATCGCCGACCACGCCGCCGAGGCCGGTCGGCAGCGGCCAGGCCCCGCCATGCTGAAAGCAACTGACGAAGCCTGCCGCGATCACCGTGCAGAGAATCCAGGAGCCGAGCCGGAGCGCCTCGCGGTCGAATGGCCGATGCGTCATCATGCGCCAGCCCCAGACCGCAACGATCAGGACCAGCATGATCGCGCCGAGCCCCAGGATCTGCATGGCGAGATCGGCGCCGATCGCGCCGGCATAGCCGAGGATGTTGCGGATCGGCCGCGAGGTCGCGTGGCTGAGGCTGGGATCCTGCACCGACCACGTCATCAGCGCCGCCGCGGCGACGCCCGCCAGCGCGATCAGGCCGAGGCCGGCGAGCTCGCGCATGCGCCGCGCCAGCCCTTCGCGGATCGAGGGCGGCAGATGGCCGACCAGAGGAATGACGCGTTCGATTGCCGACATGCTCACGGGCCCCGCCTAACCCAGAGTCTCGACCAGCCGGTGCAGCGCCTGCGCCGTGGTCTCGCCGTCCTGCACCAGCGCGAGGCGGATATAGCCTGCGCCGGGATTGAATCCGTCAGGCTGCCGTCGCGCCAGGAAGCTGCCGGGCACCACGCGCACCCCGGCTTCCTTGAACAGCTTGAGCGTCACCGACACGTCGTCGCCGATCTCGGAGGTGTTGAGCCAGACGCAGAAGCCTGCATCGGGCCGGCGATAGCCGTAACGATTGCCGATGATCTGGTCGGCGAGATCGAACTTAATCCGATACAGCCGGCGATTCTCCTCGACATGCGCCTCGTCGCCATAGGCGACCGTCGCGACATGCTGCAGCGGCATGGGCACCTGGGGCGCTGCGATGTTGCGCAGCTCGAGGAACATACCGATGAACCTCCTGTCGCCGGCGGCGAAGCCGACGCGCAAGCCCGGCAGGTTGGAGCGCTTCGACAGCGACTGGAACGCGACCACCCGCGTGAAGTCGGGGCCGGCGCATTCCAGCGCGCTGCCGGGCGCCTCGCGGGTGTAGATCTCGGAATAGCACTCGTCGCTGAGAATCACGAAGCCATGGCGATCGGCGAGCTGCTTCAAGCGCTTGAAATAGTCGGGCCTCGCGACCGAGCCCTGCGGATTGGCAGGCGAAGCCAGGTAGAACGCCACCGTGCGCGCCAGCGTCGCTTCGTCTATGGCGTCGAGATCGGGCAGGAAGCCGTTCTCGGCCGTGGTCGGCAGATGGACCGGCTCGCAAGCGGCCGCAAGCGCGCCGGCGCCGTAGACCGGATAGAACGGGTTCGGCATCAGGATCGCGGGCTTGCCCGGACGCGGGCCGACATAGCGCGCGGCCGCGATCGCGGCGAGGAACAGCCCCTCGCGGCTGCCATTGAGGACGAGAATCTCGCTCTCGGGATCGAGCGGCCGCGGCAGCTTGAACCGCGTCGACAGCCAGGCCCCGGCGGCGTTGCGGAACGGGTCGGTGCCCTTGTTCGCGGGGTAACGGCCGAAATCGGCGATATGCTTGGCCAGCACCGGGCCGACGAAGTCGGGCACGGGATGCTGGGGCTCGCCGACCGCAAGCGAAATCAAGGGCTTGCCCGGCTGATGCGGGGCCAGCAGCTCGTTCAGCCGGACGAAGGGCGAGCGTTCGGAATCGGAGCCATTACCGCCCTGCGGCGCACGGGATGAAGCGGTCAGAGCCATTCGTTGGGCGCCAGTACTCTTGGAACGGCCGGTCGCTACCATAGGCGCCGGCGGGAAGCGGTTCAGTTCACCATAGATAGGGCGAGGTTAAGACGCGATTAACCATCGGCCGCCGCCCGCGTCCAGAGCGGGAATAATGGGGCCGGAGATAGCGGCGTGCATGGACGGTCCACCCTCCCCTGGAGGTGCCTGCAGGCGGAGCTATCAAAAGAAAGGGGCTCCAGCTTGCGCTGGAGCCCCTCAACGGTCAGGGCATTGCCGGGTATGTGCCCGAACCGTAGTGGTGGACGCGGTCCCCTAGGAGACCGCGCCCGGGAGGAGAGGGTTACATGTTGTAGGCGCGCTCGGTGTGCTCGGTGATGTCGAGGCCTTCACGCTCGCTCTCGACATTGGCGCGGAGGCCAACGATCACATCGACGACCTTGAAGATGATCGCCGAACCGACGCCCGACCACACCAGCGTGGTGAGGACGGCCTTGATCTGGGCGAGCATCTGCGTGGCGAAGTCGTAATCGGCGACCTTCGGCGGGATCGCCGCGTAGTCGATGATGCCGGCGCCGCCGAGCGCGGGGTTGACGAGAATGCCGGTGCCGATGGCGCCGACGATGCCGCCGACGCAGTGCACGCCGAACACGTCGAGCGAGTCGTCGTAGCCGAGCGCGTTCTTCACGACGGTGCAGAAGAACAGGCAGACCACGCCGACCACGAGGCCGAGGACGATCGCGCCCATGACGCCGGCGAAGCCGGCCGCAGGCGTCACCGCCACGAGGCCCGCGATCGCGCCGGAGATGACGCCGAGCACGGAGGGATGGCCCTTGATGATCCACTCCGCGAACATCCACGACAGCGCAGCGGCTGCGGTGGCGACGAAGGAGTTGGTCATGGCGAGCGCAGCGCCGCCGCTGGCCTCGAGGTTGGAGCCGGCGTTGAAGCCGAACCAGCCGACCCAGAGCAGCGAGGCGCCGATCATCGACATCGTCAGCGAGTGCGGAGCCATCAGCTCTTTGCCGTAGCCGACGCGCTTGCCGATCAGGAGAGCGCCGATGAGGCCTGCGATGCCGGCGTTGATGTGCACCACGGTGCCGCCCGCGAAGTCGATGGCGCCCATCTTGAAGATCCAGCCGGCGTCGGCATTGAGCTCGTCGAGCTTGGCCTGCGCCGCGGTCTTCGCCGCCGCGTCACCCGCCGCCGCGAGAGCCTTGGCCGCATCCTGGATCAGGTCCGGACCCTGCCAGTACCAGACCATGTGCGCGATCGGAAAGTAGACCAGCGTGACCCAGAGCGGAATGAAGAGCGCGATGGCCGAGAACTTCATGCGCTCGGCGAAGGCGCCGACGATGAGGGCCGGCGTGATCGCCGCGAAGGTCATCTGGAAGCACATGTAGATGAGCTCCGAGATATTGGCGTCGACCGAGAAGGTCGCGGCCTTCGTCTCGGTGGTGACGCCCATCATGAAGGCCTTGGAGAAGCCGCCGATGAAGTCGGAGCCGCCGGTGAAGGCGAGGCTGTAGCCGTACACGGCCCAGATCACGGTGACGACGCAGACGCTGTAGAACACCTGCATCAGGACCGAGAGCATGTTCTTGGAACGGACCAGACCGCCGTAGAACAGCGCGAGGCCGGGGATCGTCATCAACAGCACCAGCACTGTCGACGTCATCATCCAGGCGTTGTCTCCCTTGTTGACCGTTGGCTCGGCGTAGGCTGCGGTCGCAGCGAACAGGCCGACTGCGAGAGCCGCCAGTCCCGCGCCATAGGGACGCTTGAACGTCATATTGTTTACTCCTGCTTGGATAAGGTTGAGCGCGAAATCAGAGGGCCGCGGCATCGGCCTCGCCGGTGCGGATGCGCACCGCGTGGTCGAGGTTGATGACGAAGATCTTGCCGTCGCCGATCTGTCCGGTTTTCGCTGCGGACGTGATGGCGTCGATGGTCTTGTCGACCTGGTCGGAGGCGACAGCGACCTCGATCTTGATCTTGGGCAGGAAGCTCACGGCATATTCGGCGCCGCGATAGATTTCCGTATGGCCCTTCTGGCGGCCATACCCCTTGACTTCCGTCACCGTGAGACCGTGAACGCCGATGGCGGTCAGGGCGTCACGGACTTCTTCAAGCTTGAATGGCTTGATGATCGCCATAACAATTTTCATGGGTCCTATCCCCGCTTGGGCCCGGTCCGGACGTGGCCGGGCGTTCTCGACTGGTTCGCCACGAGGGAGAAGTTTCACTACGCGGGCACAGCCGGACCCCTAGAATCAAATGCCGTGCCAGATCAGGCGGATTGCCTAACGGACTATGAAGACGGGGGTTTTCGCCTTTGGCGGGTGTTGCAATGCAGTGCGCTATTACGTCGCGCTCAAAACGTGGTCACGCCTGCTGAAAATAAGGGCAAGACAGGCTCCCGACACAATGTTGCTCACGCGTCGGGCAGCGAGGCGGTATTTACGTAGCGTCGGGGCCTATTGCAGGGCTTCACCGTGCTGCGAAATATCCAGACCCTCGAGCTCGTGCTCACGGGATACGCGCAAGGGTACGAACAGGCCGACCAGCTTGAGCAGGATGAAGCTGACGCCCGCCGACCAGACGAAGGTCACGGCGACCCCATAGAACTGGATCAGGAGCTGCTGCGGATGGCCCTCCAGCAGGCCGGCGGTGCCGCCGATGGCGCTGGTGGCGAACACGCCGCCGAGCAGGGTGCCGGTCAGGCCGCCGATGCCGTGGACGCCGAAGACGTCGAGCGAATCGTCGTAGTCGAAGCGGTGCTTCAGCCAGGTACAGGCCCAGTAGCAGAGCGCACCGGCAATGATGCCGATGACGATGCCGTGCCATGGCGCGACGAAGCCCGAGGCCGGCGTGATGGTGCCGAGACCTGCGACCGCGCCGGAGATCATGCCGAGCACCGAGGGCTTGCGCCGCGTCGCCCATTCGATCGCGCCCCAGGTCAGCGCGCCCGCGCAGGCGGCCAGATGGGTCGCGATGATCGCCATCACCGCGCGTGAGTTCGCTCCGAGCGCCGAGCCGCCGTTGAAGCCGAACCAGCCGACCCACAACAGGCCGGTGCCCATCACTGCGAGCGACAGATCGAACGGCGAGAGATTCTCGGTGCCGTAGCCGTGACGGCGTCCCATCACCTTGGCTGCAACGAGGCCGCCGGTGCCGGCCGATAGATGCACGACGAGACCGCCGGCGAAATCGAGCACGCCCATGCTGGCGAGGAAGCCGCCGCCCCACACCCAATGCGCCAGCGGAATGTAGACGAAGATGAACCAGGCGACCGAGAACAGCAGATAGGCCGAGAACCGCATGCGGTCGGCGACCGAGCCCGCGACCAGCGCCACCGTGATGATGGCAAACGTCATCTGGTACAGCATGAACAGCGATTCCGGGATCGTCTTCGCCGCAGGGTTGACGCTGTCCATGGTCATGCCGGCGAGAAACCAGCGATCGAGCGTGCCGATCCAGGGGCCGTCGCCGACGAAGCACAGCGAGTAGCCGAACGCCACCCAGAGGATTGAGATCAGCATCACCGCGGCCAGGCTCTGCGCCATGGTGGCGAGCACGTTCTTCTTGCGCACCATGCCGGAATAGAACAGCGCAAGCCCCGGGATCGTCATCATCAGCACCAGCGCTGTCGCGACAATCATCCAAGCGGTGTCGGCGGTGTTGATCTCGTTGGCCGCCGCGTGCGCCGGCGAAGCTATGGCGGACACAAACCCGATTGGCGCAGCCATGGCAGCTGCGCGGCGCAACAATCCCGCCATATCGTTCCCCCCGGCATCAATTGGCGTCGCACATCGTGGCGTATTTGCCCGGTGCGATCGAAGCAGTCGTGTCAAAGCGTTTTCAAGCGAGGTGGATACCGGTTCGCGTGAAGAAAACGCGTCAAAACAAAAAGTCAGAGCGCGTCGCTGTCGGTCTCGCCGGTGCGGATGCGCAGCGCGTGGTCGATCGGCGTGACGAAGATCTTGCCGTCGCCGATCTGGCCGGTGCGCGCCGTCGCGGTGATCACGGCGACCGCCTTGTCGGCGACGTCGGAAGCGACCGCGATCTCGATGCGCAGCTTCGGCAGGAAGTTCACGACATATTCGGCGCCGCGATAGATCTCTGTGTGGCCCTTCTGCCGGCCATAGCCTTTCACCTCGGTCACGGTCATGCCGTGCACGCCGATCGCCGTCAGGGCCTGGCGGACCTCATCGAGCTTGAAGGGTTTGATGATCGCGACGACGAGTTTCATGGTCAGGCCTATTCCCCGGGATGCGCCGCGCCGTATGTCCCCGGCGCTGCGTCAATCTGGCATCTTTCCGGGCAAATGGCACAAAAAAGTTGCAGATTGAAGCGGAAAAACGTTTGGCCAAGGGCGATCATGAGAACGGCCGCCTCTGTACAGGGCAGCTGTTCATCATTCACAATGCATTTTTGGCATGGATGCGGTGAACCCAGGCGTGAACCGAAGCGTCCCGGCCGGTACATACCTAAGTTCGAGGGGGGACGTTCCATGGCGAGTTGGTTCTACGCATCCGAGGGTAAGCAGCAGGGGCCCTTTCCGGAAGGGCAATTCCGCGACCTCGTTGCCCAGGGCGTCGTGCGTCCGGACACCTTGGTCTGGACCGAGGGCATGGCCGGCTGGCAGAAGGCCGCCGAAATTCCCGGCCTGATCGGCGGCGGTGCGCCGCCGATGGTCCCGATGGGCGGAAGTGGCTATGGCGGCGCTGCCGGCTATGCAAGCGGTGGATCGCTCTCGGTCGATTTCAGCATCCTTGAATTCACCTGGCGCAGCATCGTCCTGCTGATCGGAATGATCTTCGTCATCCCGGCGCCCTGGGCCTTCGTCTGGTACACCAGATGGATCGTCTCCTGCGTGAAGGTCCCTGGGCGGCCGAACCTCAGCTTCACCGGCAATGCGATGACATTGGTGCCGTGGTATTTCGGCTTCATCGTTCTCGCCATCGCGCTCGGCTTCGTCGGCAGCGAGATATTGAGCAATCTGCTGTTCATCGTGCAGATCGTGCTCTACTGGCTCCTGATCAAATGGATGGTCGCGAACCTCGCCTCCAACGAGCAGCCGCTGGGCCTCAGCTTCACCGGTTCGGTCTGGGCCTATATCGGCTGGAATCTGCTGTTTGCGATTTCCATCATCACCATCATCGGCTGGGCCTGGGTGGCCGCGGCCCAGATGCGCTGGTTCTGCCGCAACGTCGAGGGCACCCGGCGCGAGATCGTCTTCAAGGGCAGCGGCCTCGATATCCTCTGGCGCGGCATCGTGGCCGCCATCCTGATGTGCTTCATCATCCCGATCCCGTGGGTGTACCGCTGGATCATGAACTGGTTCGCCTCGCAGACCGAGCTCGCGCCGCGCGGCTCGCTCGGGGCATGATCTGAACGCTTCAGGCGCTGCTTGAAGCGATCAGGCCTTCCGTTCGCGCACCGAGCCTTCCTGCGCGACGGAGGCGACCAGCGTGCCGTCCGGCTTGAAGATCGAGCCGCGGGTCAGCCCCCGGCCCGATTGCGCGCTCGGCGAATCCTGCGCGTAGAGCAGCCATTCGTCGGCGCGGAACGGGCGATGGAACCACATCGCGTGGTCGAGACTCGCCGGCATCATGCGTTTGTCGAACAGCGTGCGGCCATAGCGCGCCATGATCGCGTCGAGCAGTGAGAAGTCCGAGGCGTAAGCGAGCGCGCACATGTGCAGCGCCGGATCGTCGGGCAGCTTGGCCGCGGTCTTGATCCAGACGTGGATGCGGCCGTCGTCGATCTTCTGGCCGAAATAACGGCCGAGCTCGACCGGGCGCAGCTCGATCGGCCGATCGGATTCGTAGTAGCGGCGGATGAAGTCCGGCATCTCCTTGAACATCGGCTGCTTCGCCACCTCCTCCGCCGTGAGCTTTTCCGGCGGCGGCACGTCCGGCATCTTGTCCTGGTGGTCGAACGCAGTCTCCTCCTCGGCGTGGAACGAGACCATGACCGAGAAGATCGCGTTGCCGTGCTGGATCGCGGTGACGCGGCGGGTCGAGTAGCTTTTGCCGTCGCGCAGGCGCTCGACCTGATAGATGATCGGGATCTGCGGATCGCCCGGCAGGATGAAATAGCAATGCAGCGAATGCGGCAGCCGGCCCTCCACGGTGCGGCAGGCCGCGACCATCGCCTGCCCGATCACCTGGCCGCCGAACACCCGCTGCCAGCTCGTCTTCGGGCTGTTGCCGCGGAACAGGTTCACCTCGAGCTGCTCGAGGTCGAGGATCCCGATGAGGTCGATCAGTCCTTTGGACATGATGGTGCTTTCCAGTGATGCCTCATTCCGGGGCGCACGCGGTGCGAACCCGAAAATCTTGAGCTGATAAACCTCCGGATTCCGGGTACGCGTGTTGCGCGCCCAGGAATGACGGAACGAAGGGCTAGCGGTCCTCGTTTCACCGCACTGTTTCGCCCAGCTCAAGTCTGCTAGCAAGACCGAGAATTGTCCGGGAAGCTTTGGTATGTCGGTACAGGGTAGCATTGTCATCGGTGGCGGCGCGTTTGCCGGCCTTGCGCTGGCCTTGGCGCTACGCCAGGGGCTCGGGCCCGAGATCCCGATCGTCGTTGCCGATCCTGCGCTCGGCACGCGGCCGAGCCGCGACCCCCGCGCCACCGCGATCGTCGCCGCCTGCCGCCGCCTGTTCGAGACGATCGGCGCCTGGGACGACGTCCGGGGCGAGGCCCAGCCGATCCTCGACATGGTCGTCACCGATTCCAAGCTCGAGGACGCCACCCGCCCGGTGTTCCTGAACTTCGCCGGCGACGTCGCGCCGGGCGAGCCCTTCGCGCATATGATCGAGAACCGCCGCCTGATCGACGCGCTGGTGGTGCGCGCCGAGGCCGACGGCATCGATCTTCGCGCCACCCCGGTCGCCTCCTACGATGCGCGCACCGACGGCATCGAGGTGACGCTCGGCGACGGCAGCGTGATCGCGGCGGGCCTCTTGGTCGCCGCCGATGGCGCGCGGTCGAAGCTGCGCGAGCGCGCCGGCATCGTCACTCATGGCTGGGAGTACGATCAGTCCGGCATCGTCGTCACCGTCGGCCACGAGCGCGATCACGAGGGCCGCGCCGAGGAACACTTCCTGCCGGCCGGCCCGTTCGCGATCCTGCCGCTCACCGGCAAACGCTCCTCGCTGGTGTGGACCGAGCGCCGCACTGAGGCCGCGCGCATCATCGCCCTCAGCGACGAGGAATTCCACGCCGAGCTCGAGCAGCGCTTCGGCCTGCATCTCGGCGAGGTCAGTGTGCTCGACAAGCCGCGGGCGTTTCCGCTGTCTTATTTCGTCGCGCGGTCCTTCATCGCCGAGCGCCTCGCGCTGGTCGGCGACGCTGCCCATGTCATCCACCCCATCGCGGGCCAGGGCCTCAACATGGGCCTGAAGGACGTCGCTGCGCTGGCGGAAGTGGTGGTCGATGCCGCGCGGCTCGGCCTGGATATCGGCGGGGCGGACGTGCTCGAACGCTACCAGCGCTGGCGCCGGTTCGACACGATGGCGATGGGCGTCGCCACCAACTCGCTGAACTTCCTGTTCTCCAACCAGTCGACGCTGTTGCGCACGGTGCGCGACATCGGCCTCGGCCTCGTCGACCGCGCCCCGCCGCTGAAGAACCTCTTCATCCGCCAGGCCGCAGGCCTCACCGGCGAGGTGCCGCGGCTGTTGAAGGGCGAGGCGTTGTAAGGGGCGAATGGTGAGTGGCGAATAGCGAGTAGGTCCATTCGCCATTCGCCACTCCCTATTATCAATCGATCTTGCGCGCCTCTTCCGGCAGCATGATCGGGATGCCGTCGCGAATGGGATAAGCGAGCTTGGCGCTGCGCGAGATCAGCTCCTGCCGCTCAGCATCGAATTCCAGCGGGCCCTTGGTCAGCGGGCAGACCAGGATCTCCAGCAATTTTGGATCGACGCTGGCTTCGGGACGTTCGGTGGGCGCGTTCATGGAAGTCTCCGGCACTTGCTTGCCTTTAGCATAGAAATTCGCGCCCGCCATCGCGCTTTAGGCGGAGACCATCGCCAGGAGCTCGTCGAGCATGGTCCGCAGCCGCGCGGCCGGGATTGACGGGCCTGACAGGGCGAAACCGAGAAATGTCCAGTACAGGATCTGCGCGCGGGCCTGCGCCGGTGCCGGGGCGAGTCCCCGCTTCTGCAGCAGCTCCTCGATATAATCGAGCCTGCGGCGATCGATGGCACGCACCGCCCCTTGCGCGCTCGCATCGAACGCCGCCCAATTGCGCACCGCGCGTTCGAGGTCGAGCCGCGCGCCGAAGGATCTCCGCAGCAGCATCTTGACCGGCTCGTCGCCGGCGGCTTCGACGTCGGCGATGATCCGCTCGGCCGCGATCTCGCGCCAGCGCTTCAGCACCGCGGCGTGAAACGCGGCGAGATCGGCGAAATGCCAATAGAAGCTGCCGCGCGATACGCCCATGGCCTTGGCGAGCGGCTCGGCCTTCAAGGCCGTGAAGCCGCTCTTGGCCAGGGCCTTGAGGCCCTGGCCAGTCCAATCGTCAGCGGAGAGCTGTTGGTTCATGTCGTTTCCCGGAAGCGCACCATACACTAGTGTATTGACAAGCGCTTGGCCAGACGCTATCGAAACATACATGAGTGTATGGAGGCGTCGATGCGGGATCTGCTGCTCCAGTGTGCGGGCGTCGTGACCATCGCCGTTGCGCTCGTTCACGGCTACCTCGGCGAAGCCAAGGTCTTCGCCCGCGCTCGCATCGAGCCGGAGCGCCTCCGCACCTTGATCCGGCTGGTGTGGCAGGCCTCGACCGTGGCCTGGATCGGCGGTGGCGTGCTGCTGATCGCGGCGCCGTGGATGCAATCGGAGCCGGCTCGTCACTGGATCGTCGCGACCATGGCCTGCGTGTTCGGCTGCTCCGCCCTCGCCAACGCATGGGCGACGCGGGGCCGGCATTTCGGCTGGATGGCGCTCAGTGCGGTCGTCGTGATGTCGGTTGCCGGGTACTAGAACTCATCTAAAGCGGACCAGATCCGTTACCGATCGACCAGGCATTCTTCGGATGCCGTCATCGTCCTGGTCGTGCTCCACGTTGCTGGTGTGGCGCTGATAGGACTCCTGCAGCGCGATGATCACCGGACGCAAGCGCATCCGCGTCCATCTCCAGTCATCCGCAAACGCGCGCAGCGGGCTTCCGGCGCGACCGGCGCGCGGAACGTGTTAGCCCCACAGATCAAATTTTACGGACGGTGTTGGCAAGCCGCTAAGCATGCGATCAGGCGCGGCACAAAATTAACGCGAAGGGCGATTAGCCGGTCCAGCATCGACAAACATCAACAATATCGACGATGGGGCGAAACTGAATGTTCCGCGTTTTCTCCTGCCTTACGGCCGAACACGATTGGCGGCTCGTCGTGCTCGCTGCTCTGGTCTGCTTCGTTGCCAGCATCGTCGCGGTCAGCATCTTCCACCGCGCGATCGCAACGCGCGGGAGAACCCGGTGGATCTGGATCGCCATTGCCGGCGCGGCCATCGGATACGGCATTTGGGCTACGCATTTCGTCGCGATGCTCGCCTACGAGCCCGGGGTCACGACGGGCTACGGCATCGTGTTAACGGCGTCCTCTCTCGCGGCGGCAATGCTGCTGACCTCGGTCGGCTTCGGCGTCGCGGTCGTCACGTCCGGCCGCTGGCGCGCGGCGGCTGGCGGCGTCATCATCGGTGGCGGCATTGCCAGCATGCACTATCTCGGAATGTGGGCGCTCGAAGTGCCGGGCCGAGTCTCCTGGTCCGTGGACCTCGTGCTCCTCTCCATCGTTCTGGGCATGTGTTTTGGCTACGCTGCGCTGGCGGCAGCGCTCACCCGTCAGGGTTATAGCGGCACGCTGGCAGCCGCCACCCTGCTGACGCTCGCCATCGTGTCGCATCACTTCACGGCCATGGGCGCCGTGCAGATCACACCGGATCCGGCGCTCGCGACCGATACGCTTTCGCTGTCTCCGGCCTTCCTCGCGCTCGCCATCGCCGGCGTCGCATTGTCCGTGCTGGGCATGAGCCTGATCGGAGTGCTGGCCGATCGTCGTCTGGCGACCAGAACCGCCAGGTTCGAGGAGATCATCAGCCAGCTCTCCATCGCCCGGCAGCAGCTCGAAGGGTCGCAGAACGAGCTCAAGGAACAGAAGCTGAGGCTGGACACGGCCATCAACCATATGGTCGAGGGCCTTTGCATGTTCGACGCCGGGAAGCGGCTCGTCATCTGCAACGAGCGTTACGCCCGTTTGTACCGGCTGCCGCCGGAATTGCTGCGTGCGGGAACTCCGCACCGCGACATCATCCGTCATCGCGTCACCAGCGGCATACTCGAAGGCGAGGCCAGCGATTTCGCCGCCGAACGGCAGATCGCCAGGCTCGAAGCACTGCCGATCCATGCCGTCTCGAGCCGCATCGATGCGTTCGCCGATGGGCGGCTGATCTGCGTGACGCGGCAGCCGATGGCCGGCGGCGGCTGGGTGGCTACGCATCTGGATGTCACCGAGCAACGCCGGTCCGAAGCGAAGATCACCTACATGGCGGAACACGATGCGCTCACCGAGTTGCCGAACCGCGTGCTGCTCAAGGCGCGTCTGGAGCCTGCACTCGCCGATACGCGTGGCGGAAATCTCCATCTGGCGGTTCTCCTGCTCGACCTCGACCGCTTCAAGGAGGTCAACGACACGCTCGGACATCCGGCGGGCGACCTGCTGCTGCGCTCAGTCGCGGCGCGCTTGCTGGATTGCATCAGGGAGACGACGTTCGTCGCCCGACTGGGCGGCGACGAATTCGCAATCGTCGACTACGTGACCAATCCGGCTGCGGACGCGGCCTCTCTCGCCGAGGCGATCCATGGCGCGCTCAGCGAGCCGTTCGATCTCGGCGATCATCAGGTCATTGTCGGCACCAGCATCGGGATCGCCCTTGCGCCCCGAGACGGCGCCGATTCCGATACGATCCTCAGGAGCGCAGATCTTGCCCTCTACTCGGCCAAGAGCGGCGGACGTGGTGCATTCCGCTTCTTCGAGCCGGAGCTGGACCGGCTCCTGCATGCGCGCCGCAACCTGGAGCGGGATCTGCGGAAGGCGCTTGCGAGGAGCGAATTCGAGCTCCACTACCAGCCGTTCGTCAATTTGAAGAGCGGCGAGACCTGTGGCTTCGAGGCGTTGCTGCGTTGGCATCACCCCGAGCGGGGTCTGGTCTCGCCCGGCGAATTCATTCCCGTCGCGGAGGAAACTGGCTTGATCCTGCCGCTGGGGGAATGGGTGTTGAGAACCGCCTGTGCCGAAGCGGCAAAATGGCGTTCCGACCTGAAGATCGCGATCAACCTGTCTCCAGCGCAATTCAGGAGCAAGGAGCTCGTGTCGACGATCGTGAGCGCACTGGCGGCGTCGGGGATTGCTGCAGACCGGCTCGAGCTCGAGGTCACCGAAACCGTCATCATGCATGACAGCGGGACCGTATTCGCAGCACTCAGCCAGCTGCGCGAGCTCGGGGTGCGGATTGCCCTCGACGATTTCGGCACCGGCTATTCGTCGCTCAGCTTTCTGCAGAAGTTTCCCTTCGACAAGATCAAGATCGATCGCAGCTTCGTCAGCGAGCTGTCCAGTCCGATGGAGGAGCCCCATCGGATCGCGCGGGCCGTGGTCCAGTTCGCCACGAGTCTCGGCAAGACGTCCACCGCCGAAGGCGTCGAAACCGCCGAGCAGCTGGACATCCTGCGCCAGGAGGGCTGCGTCGAGGCCCAGGGCTTCCACCTCAGCCCGCCGATACGGGCCTCGACGATCGCGCGGCTTGCGGATCGAAAGGCCGAGGCCGGCGAGTTTGCCGCATAAAGCATGATCCGGACCCGAAGGGCCGCGTCAGCGCAAAGTGTGTAGCGGTTTTCCGAAAAGATCATGCTCAAACCAAAAAACCCAAAGCGCGATGAGGATTCATCCTAATCGCATCGCGCTTTGGGTCGCTTGACGATCACTGCAGCGGCGGGTCGCCGCTGGTGCGCTTCTTGGCGAGGTCCATCTCGGTGACGGCGATCAGTATCTCGGCGCGGGTCTTCAGGTCGGGCGCCTCCAGCATGGCCTGCTTCTCGGCGGGGCCGTAAGGCGACATCATCGCGAGCGCATTGACGAGGGCTTCATTGGGCGCGCTCTCGACGCCCTCCCAGTCGACCTTGAGGTTGTTGGCCTTCAGGAAGTCCGCCAGCACCGCCAGCAGCGCCTCGCGGTCGACCTCCTCCTCGCCGCGGCGCGCGGTGAAATCGTCGACGTAGGCGAAGAAGTCCACCTTGCACTGCCGATAGGGGGTGAGCACCTCGAGCTCCTCGACCACCTTGAAGCGCGAAACGCCGGTGAGCTCGAGGATGTAGCGGCCGTCGCCGGACTCGGCGAGCTGGGTGATGCGGCCGACGCAGCCGACGCGGAACAGCGCCGGCTTGTCGGAATCCTTCCGCGAATGCGCGATGTCGGGCTGGATCATGCCGATCAGGCGATGGCCGTCGCGGAAGGAATCGTCGACCATCGAAAGGTAGCGCGGCTCGAAGATGTTGAGCGGCATCTGGCCGCGCGGCAGCAGCAGCGCGCCCGGCAGCGGGAAGACCGGAATGATCTCCGGGAGGTCGGCGGGCCCGCGATATTCGATGTTGATCGGCATCTGCCCGGTCCCCTGGCGTTGCTAGCGCATGATCCGGATCCGAAGGACCGCGTTAGCGCAAAGTGTGGAGCGGTTTTCCGAACAGATCATGCTCAAAAAAGGCCGTTACGAAAACAGGATCGTCGACAAACGTTTGCGGCCTTCGACGGTTGCATCATCCGTGCCGCCCCAGGCCTCGAAGAACTGCACCAGCTGCTTGCGGGCGCCGTCGTCGTTCCATTTGCGGTCGCGCTTGATGATCTCGAGCAGCTGCTCGGTCGCCGCCGCGCGGTTGCCTTGGGCGTTGAGCGCGGTGGCGAGGTCGAATCGGGCCTGATGATCGAGCGGGTTTGCGGCGACTTTCTGTTCCAGCTCGGCGACCGGTCCGAGCGATTTCGCCTGCTCGGCGAGATCGATCGCGGTTTGCACCGCCTTCACGGCCGGGTCGTTGCGCTTGGATTCCGGCACCATGGCCAGCGTCTGCTTGGCCTGCTCCATCGCGCCGGAAACGGCGTAGCACTTCGCAAGGCCCGCCAGCGCCGCGATGTTGGTGGAATCATGCTGCAGCGCCTCGGCATAGATCTGCGCCGCCGCCGCCGCGTCGCCCTCGGCGAGCACCGCGTCGGCCTCCTGCACGATCTCGGCGACGTTGACCTCGCCCGGCGCGGTGACGCCCTTGGTCAGCCGCTCGATGAAGGCGTTGACCTGGCTCTCCGGCACCGCGCCCATGAAGCCGTCGGCCGGCTGGCCGTTGACGAAGGCGATCACGGCTGGGATCGACTGGATGCCCATCTGGCCCGGGATCGCCGGATGATGGTCGATGTTCATCTTGACCAGCTTGACCTTGCCCTTGGCCGCCTTCACCGCCTTCTCCAGGACGGGGGTGAGCTGCTTGCAGGGGCCGCACCATTCCGCCCAGAAATCGATCAGCACGGGCTGGCGCTTCGATTCCTCGATGACGTCCTTCACGAAGGTCTGGGTGGTGGTGTCCTTGATCAGGTCGGCCGCAGCCGGACCCGCCGCTCCGTTACCCTGGTCGATGATCGTCACGGGATTCCCTCGTCATGTCTGGAATGGCGGCTCTTTAGCACGCCGCCGCGTCATATGCTTGTGGTCGGCTCCTAAATTGGGCCGAATGGGCCGAATTTCAATCCAGGTCCCGCGATTCGCCGGTTCCGGGGCGTTTCCGGTCGATTTGCCCCAGCTTCGGGCTCCATATGGCGCCTCAAATGCGAAATGATGCCGCCCGTAGCTGTTGCATTCCCCTCCCGCTTTTGGCATACGACAGCCGTTGTCGGCGCGTCACGCGACCGACACAGGATGCGGGTGTAGCTCAGTGGTAGAGCACGACCTTGCCAAGGTCGGGGTCGAGGGTTCGAGCCCCTTCGCCCGCTCCAATTTTCTCCAAAGCATCCAGCCAAACCGGATCGGGCCGTGGTTTTCCGCGCCGCTGGCGGCTGTTTCGGGTCTCACATGACAATTCTGGTCACAGGCAGCGCAGGTCACCTCGGTGAAGCCATTCTCCGGACCCTGCGTGGGCGTGGTGCCCCCGCGCGCGGAATCGATCTCAAGCCCTCCCCCTTCACCGATGCGGTCGGCTCCATCGTCGATCCCGGCTTCGTGCGGCGCCAGATGGACGGCGCCACTGCCGTGGTCCACACCGCGACGCTGCACAAGCCGCATGTGGCGACCCATTCCAAGCAGGATTTTGTCGACACCAACGTGTCAGGAACGCTGAACCTGCTCGAGGCGGCAGTCGCGGCCGGCGTGAAGAGCTTTGTCTTCACCAGCACCACCAGCGCATTCGGCTCGCAGCTGCGGCCCGAGGCGGGACAGGCGGCGGTGTGGGTCACCGAGGAGCTGCCATCGGTGCCGAAGAACATCTACGGCACGACCAAGCTGATGGCCGAGAACCTCTGCGAGCTGTTCTTTCGCGAGCGCGCGCTACCGATCGTGGTTCTGCGGACCTCGCGCTTCTTTCCGGAGGACGACGACGATCCGGCGATGCGATCGGCCTACACGCTGGACAACGCGCAGGCCAACGAGCTGCTCTACCGCCGGCTGGATATCGCGGACGCAGTGAGCGCGCATCTGCTCGCCGTCGAGCGTGCGCCCGGCATCGGCTTCGCCCGCTACATCGTCTCGGCGACGAGCCCGTTCGAGCAACGTCATCTCGGAGCGCTGGCGCGCGATGCCGCCGGCGTCGTGCGCGAGCTCTATCCGGAGTGCGCGCAGCTCTATGCGGCGCGCGGCTGGCGGCTCTTCCCCGCGATTGACCGGGTCTATGTCAACGAGCGCGCGCGGCGGGAGCTCGGCTGGCGACCCGAATTCGACTTCGCGCATGTGCTGCGCAGCCTGCGCGATGGCCGCGACTTCCGCAGCACGCTGGCGCGTGAGGTCGGATCGAAAGGCTACCACGACACACTGTTCGACGACGGACCCTACCCCGTCGCCCCGTGAGCGCCGCGATTATTTTACTCGACGCTTCAAATGATTGTCCGGCGTCACCGCGCGCGGATCAACTTGCGCAGTTCTATGCATGGGGTTGTTTTCGCACTTTTGTATGCCCAGCCCGGCGGAGCGCCTGACGACGTTGCGCGCGCGCTGTTGATTCCGCGTTGCAGCGCGAGGCGCGGTCGTCGCAGCGTTCATCCGTTCATTGACATTCCGTCTCAATTTTTGCTGCGCGCAGCCGCGCTGCATCCGGCGCGCTTCTCCCGATGGGCAGATGTGCTAACCTTTTTGCGCCTGTCGTCCCGACGGGCTCAAGACTTCGCCTCTCGACTAGCAAAAGAAAATAATGCGCAGCCCTGACGGCTGCCTTAGGGGAGTGATGCGATGACATCGATGTTCCATCGATCCGTGTTGGCGCTTGCGGCCGTGGCCCTTCTCGCGGGGACCGGCGCCGGCATGGCGCAGCAGCAGGACAAGAGCAAGCCGCTGAAGAAATACGACTCCAGCACCAAGGAGTTCTGGACCCATCCGCCGGATGACTGGTTCCTCGGTGACGAGACCGAGGCGCAGAAGGGCCTCGCGCCGCCGTCGGGCCCGCCGACCGGCGCCTCCGACGCCGAGCTCGCCAACATCGTCAAGAAGATCAAGCTGCCGCCGGGCTTCAAGATCGAGGTCTACGCCTCGGGCGTGCTGGCCGCGCGGCAGATGGCCTGGGGCGACAAGGGCACGTTGTTCGTCGGCTCGTTCGGCCTCGGCAACGTCTATGCCATCAAGGACAACAACGGAAAGAAGGAGGTCAAGACCGTCCTCAAGGGCCTCAACATGCCCACCGGTCTAGCCTTCCGGGACGGTGCGCTCTACGTCATCGCCGTCGACAAGCTGATCCGCTACGACAACGCCGAGGCCAATCTCGACAATCTCGGCCAGGGCAAGGTCGTCTATGACGACATGCCGTCCTATGCCGCGCATGGCTGGAAGTACATCGCGGTCGACAAGGAAGGCTGGTTCTTCCTGCCGTTCGGCCCGCCCTTTAACATCGGCATTCCGCCGACCAGTGTGTCGCAGATCCGGCGCGTCGATCCCAAGACCGGCAACGCCGAAATCTGGGCGCTCGGCGTCCGCAACTCGGTCGGCGGCGACGTCGATCCGCGCACCGGCAAGCTCTGGTTCACGGAGAATGCCCGCGACTGGATCAGCGATGATCTGCCCTCGGACAAGCTGAACATGATCAACCGGATCGGCGAGCATTTCGGCTATCCCTATTGCCATCAGGGCAATCTGCCTGACGACAAGTTCGCGATGGGCCACAAATGCTCCGAGTTCACGCCGCCCGTACTGAACCTCGGTGCCCATGTCGCGCCGCTCGGCATGAAGTTCTACACCGGCGATCAATTCCCCGCCGATTACAAGAACAACATCCTGATCGCGGAGCACGGCTCCTGGAATCGCCACAAGTACCAGGGCGCGCGCATCGTGCGCGTGATCGTCGGACCCGACGGCAAGAACCCGAAGCGAGAGGTTTTCGCCTCCGGCTGGCTCGAGGGCGACCAGGGCTATCTTGGCCGCCCGAACGACATCATCATCGCGAAGGACGGATCGATTCTCGTCGCCGACGACTGGGCCGGCGCGATCTATCGCATCAGCTATAGCAAGAAGTAGCGCGATCGGACGCAGAGGCTGCGGCGGCCGGGAGGTGCCGCAGCCTCCTTAATTTTAAAATCTCATGCTGTCGTTCCGGATTGCGCGGTAGCGCAAGTCCGGAACCCATAACCCCGGCTCGCGGTTATGGATTCCGGGCTCGTGCTCCGCACGTCCGGAATGACGAGCTCGATAGATCGGAATCCTTCCCCATGCGCCGGCAGTTCATTTCCCACGCAATCAGCGTGTTTGCGCTCCTGACGCTCGGCGCCTTCCCAGCCGAGGCCGCCGACAATGCCGCGATCAAGGAGAAGGCCACCGCCTGCTCCGGCTGCCACGGCGAGAACGGCATTTCGCAGACCGAGAACATCCCCTCGCTCGCCGGCCAGCCCGATCAATTCCTGCAATGGCAGCTCGTGTTCTTCCGCGCCGGCGCGCGCAAGAACGAACAGATGCAGCCGATCGTCGAAGGCATCACCAACGAGGACATCCGCAATTTCGGCGCTTACTTCGCCTCGCTGACGCCGCCGAAGGGACCCGAGGACGGGGATCCCGACCTGTCGAAGAAGGGCGCGCAGGTTGCCGCCGGCCGCCGCTGCGCCTCATGCCATACCGACAGCTATGCCGGCACCAAGGCGGTGGCGCGGCTCGCGGGCCAGCGTGAGGAATATCTCGTCAAGGCGCTGCACGATTACAAGGCCGGCCACCGTGTCGGCGGTGGTGTCGCCGCGATGGCCGACGTCGCCTATCACATGAGCGACGAGGAAATTACCGCCGTGTCGCACTATCTCGCGCATTTGAAATAGCGCTGAGCTGTTTCGGCAATCGCAGCTCGTCATCCCGGGGCGCGACACAGTCGCGAGCCCGGGATCCATAACCACAAGGAAGCGTTTTGCGAAGACTCGGAGTCACCACTTCGCTCCATAACCACTCCCTGTGGTTATGGGTCCCGGGCTCGCGCGGCGCGCGCCCCGGGACGACACCGAATGTGTGGTTACGCCCTACCCCGCCCGCTGCCTCTCATACGCCTTCAGATGCGTATACGCGATGCGCAGCTTCGGCACCGGCACCTTGGCGGCGTCGGCGCGCGCGATGAGATCGCCGATGACGTGATCGGCCTCGACAGGCAGGCCGGCCTTGATGTCGCGGAACATCGATGCCGTCAGCGGCGAGCCCTCGGTGGTGAGATTGCCTTTGACGCGATCGAAGAACGGGCCGCCCGGCGGATAGCCGGACGCCGTGGCAATCGCGCTGGTCTCATCCAGCATGCCGAGCAGGAAATCGCGGCCGCCGGGCGCGGCGAGGATATTGCCGACGGACGTCCGCATCAGGCTGGTGCTTGCAGCGAGCGAGGACAGGAACACCCACTTCTCCCACATGTCCTGCATGATGTTCTGGCTGGCGCTGGCGCCATGGATGCCGCTCTTGAAGGCCTCGTCGATCGCCTTCACCCGGTCCGACATCCCGCCGTCGCGCTCGCCGTAGCTGAGCGACTGCATCGGCTGGAGCTGCACCACCTCGCGCTTCTCGTTCAGCGTGGCCGCAATGGCGCAGAGGCCGCCGAGTACGCGCTCCTTGCCGAACTTCGTGTCCAGCGTGTCGAGATGCTTCATGCCGTTGAGCATCGGGATGATTGCGGTGTTCGGCCCCACCGCGGGGGCGAACGACTTGATGGCATCGTCGAGGTCGAACGCCTTGCAGCTGAGCAGAACGACGTCGAATTTGTCCTTGATCGCGTCGGCTTGAACCGTCGGCGGGTTCTTCAAGGTCACATCGCCGTTCGGGCTCTTGATGACGAGGCCAGCGCTCGCGAGCTCGCCGGCGCGGCGCGGCCTAACCAGGAAGGTGACGTCGCGGCCGGCCTGCAACAGCCTGCCACCGAAATAGCCGCCGATGGCGCCGGCGCCGACCACGAGGATGCGCATGGGAGAACTCCGCTTTTATTACTGGCGAATGGCGAATAGGGAGTAGCGAATAGTGGGCGCGATTTCCACTCGCTATTCGCTACGTGCCATTCGCGCGCTTCACTTTCCCGACACCATTTCCTCGACCTCGCGCAACTGCTCCTTGCCGAAGAACATTTCCTTGCCGACGAAGAAGGTCGGCGAGCCGAAGGCGCCGCGGGCGACCGCTTCCTCGGTGTTCTTGATCAGCTTGGCCTTCACCTCGGGTTCCCCGGCGCGGGCGAACAGCTTTTGCGCATCGAGACCAGACGACGCCAGCGCCTTCGCCGCGATCTCGGGATCGTCCATCTTCTTCGGCTCGCGCCACATGTGGTGGAAGGCGGCCTCGACATATGTCTCGAACACGCCCTCGAGCTGCGCTGCGATCGCTGCGCGCATCAGGTTCAGCGTGTTGACGGGAAAGTGCGGATTCCAGACATAGGGCTGGACATGAAAGCGTTTGATGAAGCGCTCGGTCTCGATCTGCTGGAACTCCCGCTTGTTCTTGATGCCGGCGAGCGTCTCGGCCGGCGACTTGTTGTTGGTCGACTTGAAGATGCCGCCGAGCAGGATCGGCACATATTCGAACTTGACGCCGATCCGCTGTTCGATGGCCGGAATCGCCAGATGGCTGAGATAGGCGTTGGGGCTACCAAAATCGAACAGGAATTGCGGGGCGGTGCGGGTCAAAATCATTCTCCCTGGCCTGGTTTTCTGAGTGGCTTTTTCTCATTGTGGCGCAGGCCGCGCCGCAGGTCCATCGTTTAATGACGGTCATAATACTTTGACCGTCAGATCAGGCGCTGCATCGCCCGCTTGCGCCACACCAGATGGTAATAGCCCATCTGCAGAATCAACATGGCGCAGAACACGATGGGATAGGCGGCCCACACGCCGGTCAGACCGACCGTGTGGCTGAGGATGATTGCAGCCGGCAGCTCGATTGCGGCGATCGCGAAGATCGACAGCAGCATCGGCGTCAACGCGACGCCGGCGCCGCGCATTGCGCCCGAGAACACCGTGGCGAGCCCGAACGGCACCGAGCTCCACAAGGCGATGTTGAGCAATCCCTTCGCCAGATCCAGCACGGCGCCGTCGGTGATGAAGATGCCGAGCACCACGCGTGGCGCGAGGTAGATCAGCGCCACCAACCCGCCGGTCAGGACGATATTGAACGCAAGGCCCATCCGCACGATGCCGTCGAGCCGGGCCCGGTCGCCGCCGCCGACGGCCTGGGCGCCGAGAATCGAGACCGCGATCGAGATCGACATCGCCGTGAACTGGGTGTAGCCCATCACCTGGTTGACGGCGCCATAGGCCGCGGTGGCATTCGAGCCGAAGCCGTTGACGAGGCCCAGCAGCACAAGCTCGGCGATCGCCATCAACACCATGCCGATCGCGCTCGGCAGGCCGATGCCGAGGACTTTGCCGAGCACGGCGCCGTTTAGCCGGAGGTGACGCAGCAGCGTCGCATCCGGCGCGAGCGCGTGCTTTCTCCGCAGCAGATAGGCAGCCAGCACGATCAGCGTCAGCGTGTTCGAGATCGCAGCCGCCCAGGCAGGACTGGTGATGCCGGCCACCGGCAATCCGAACGTGCCGCGGATCAGCATCGGCGTCAGGATCAGGCCGATCGCCGTCGACAAGGCCAGCGCCAGCAGCGGCGTCAGTCCATCGCCGACGCCGCGGATCATCGCCGTCATCAGCAGGAAGATGAAGCCGAGCGGCATCGTCAACAGCATGATGCGCGCATAGGCGCTGGCTTCATCGAGAATGTCCGCGGGCGTGGCGAGCATGGCCATCAGGGGTCGGCTGAAGATCCCGCCAACGAGTGCAATCGCTATCGAGAGCAGCAGGCCGACGGCGAGTGTCGTGCCGACGATGATCTTGATCCGGCCATGCTCGCCGGCGCCGAAGGCCTGGCCGATCAGCACGGTGGCGCCGGTGCTGAGGCCCATGACGAAGGCGAACAGGAAGAACATCACGGGGAAGAACGCCGAGACCGCAGCGAGCGCGTCGACGCCGATCATCTGGCCGAGATAGACGTTGCTGACGGTGCCGAACAGCGATTGCAGCGCGTTGCTCAGCATCAGGGGTGCGAGAAAGCGGAGGAATGTGGTCCAGAGCGGCTTTGCGGCAGACATGGCATTGGCCTTTCATCAGGGCGTGCGAAGCCGTTACCGCGCAATGCGCGGCTCGGCCGTCGATGGGGCGTGAGAAGCGGCGCGCGGTCTAGGCGCGGTCGCTGTAGGCGAGCTTGACGATGTGGTCGCGGATGTCGGTCGGCCAGTCGGCGATCAGGCCGGTGAAGCGTCGCCGGTCATCCGCGAACAGGGCGCGCGAGGCTTCCTCGAACTGCGGCAGATCGCCGGCCATGGTCGACATGAAGTGGTAGGCCGCATCGCGCGCCTGCCGCTCGCGGTCCTTGTCGCCGCTGGCGCGCCTGGCTTCGTCGACGAGCTTGCGCAGCGCGACCGAAGCGCCGCCGGCCTGTGCGTTGAGCCACTCCCAGTGCCGCGGCAGCAAGGTCACCTCGCGCGCGACCACGCCGAGCTTCGGCCGGCCGCGACCGCGCGGCTCTGCGGGTGCTTCGGTCGCCTCAGCCGACGGCGGGACAAGCTTCGTCAAGCGCGCCAACACCTCGCGATCTCCACCACGCAGATCGAAGTCGATCGATCGGCCCGTGGCGTCCTCGAAGATGATGATTGGCTCGTCCGGCTGTGACGCCACCCGCTTGACGACCAGCGCGACCTCTCCGGCCGGCCCGGACACCAGGCGGCGTTGTCCCTGGAAAGCGGTGAAAAATTTCTGCATTGGAATCATTGCCATTTTGACGATGCTGGGTTTCTTAATACCCGGGTAAATTACTCGCGTCAATATACCCGGATAAAAATATCCGCAGCGACGGCTCGACAATGTGTTCCCGGGCTGGCACCAACGGCGCGGCCGATGACCACGACCAAGCCTTGAGGACCCCGCGATGCTGACCGTTCACCACCTCAACAATTCCCGCTCGCAGCGCGTGCTGTGGCTGCTCGAGGAGCTGGGCGTTCCCTACGAGATCGTGCGCTATCAGCGTCAGCCGGACATGCGCGCGCCGAAGGAGCTGCGCGCCATCCATCCGCTCGGCAAATCGCCCGTCATCACCGACAACGGCAACACCATCGCCGAGTCAGGCGCGATCATCGAGTATCTCATCGCCACCTATGGCAACGGACAGCTGATCCCCGCGCCGGGCACGCCGGAGCGGCTGCGCTACACCTATTGGCTGCACTATGCGGAAGGATCCGCGATGCAGCCGCTGCTGCTCAAGCTGCTGTTCACGCTGATGCCGAAGCGTGCGCCGGCCCTGCTGCGCCCGCTGGTGCGCAAGGTCTGCAACCAGGCGCTGACCGCGCTGGTCAATCCGCAGCTGAAGCAGCACATGGACTATTGGGAAGGCGAGCTCGGCAAGAGCGAATGGTTCGCCGGCAGCGAGTTCACCGCGGCTGACATCCAGATGAGCTTTCCGCTCGAAGCCGCCCAAGCTCGCGGCGGCCTCGAGCAGGGCCATCCCAAGGCGATGGCGTTCCTGGAGCGCATCCACGCCCGGCCTGCATATGCGCGCGCGCTGGAGAAGGGCGGGCCGTATCAGGTCGGGCGGTAAGCTCCCTTACCCCGTCATTCCGGGAGCAGGTTACTGCCCCGCCGCCTCCGCGCCGCGCGTGCGCGGATCGGCTGCGCCCAGCGTTCCGTTCGGCGTCACCAGAATCGAGTTGGCAGATGTCTGGCCCATCGGCTCGACGACGAGGTGCCCTATCGCCTTCAGCTCGAGCAGCACGCCCTCGGGAAAGCCGCGCTCGACGCGCACTTCATCCGGCAGCCATTGGTGGTGCAGCCGCGGCGCTGCGACGGCGGCCGCAACATCCATCTTGTAATCGAGCACGTTCACGATCACCTGCAGCACGGTCGAGATGATGCGGCTGCCGCCGGGCGAGCCCGTCACCAGCACCGGCTTGCCGTCCCTCAGCACGATGGTCGGTGACATCGACGACAGCGGCCGCTTACCGGGACCGGGAAGATTCGCTTCGAAGCCGACCAGGCCATAGGCGTTGGAGGCGCCGATTGCCGCGGTGAAATCGTCGAGTTCGTTGTTGAGCAGCACGCCGGTGCCGTCGGCGACGAGGCCGACGCCGTAGCTGAAGTTCAGCGTGTAGGTGTTGCTGACGGCATTGCCGCGGGTGTCGACGACGGAAAAATGCGTGGTGTTGCTGCCCTCACGTGGCGCGGCAGGAGAGGTCACGAGCTCTTTTGACGGCGTGGCGCGTTCGAGGGAAATGTTTGCGCGCAGCTTCGCGGCATAGTCCTTCGCAATGAGGGTCTCGATCGGCGCGTTGACGAAGGCGGGATCACCGAGATAGCGGGCGCGATCGGCATAAGCGCGCTTCATGGCTTCGATCAAGTGATGCAGCGACGCCGCCGATCCCTGCTTCAGATCGGCCAGAGGGAAGCCTTCGAGGATGTTGAGCGTCTCCATCAGCACGACGCCGCCGGATGAGGGTAGCGGCATCGACACGATGTCATAGCCGCGGTAGCTGCCACGCACCGGCGTGCGGATGACCGGCTGATAGGCCTTGAGGTCGGCCGGCGTCATGATGCCGCCGGCATCGGTCACGGCCTTGGCGAGCTTCTCGGCGACCGGCCCCTCGTAGAATCCCCGCGGCCCCTGTGCAGCGACGGCCGCCAGCGTTTCGGCGAGATCGCCCTGCACCAGCCGATCGCCTTCGCCCAGCGGCGTGCCATCCGGTCGCGAGAATATCCTGGCCGAAGAAGGCCAGCGTGCCAGCCGCCGGTGCCAGCCCGGCAACGTATCGGCCATGTCGTCGCTGACGATGAAGCCATCGCGTGCGAGCGCGATCGCAGGCGCCAGCAGTTGCGCCAGCGTGAACTGACCCGAGCCGTATTTCTCGAGCGCGAGCGCAAGGCCGGCGACGGTGCCGGGCACGCCGATGCCGAGCGCGGAATCCCGTGACTTCGTCGCGTCGGGCTTGCCGTCGGCGCCGAGGAAGATCTGCGGCGTGGTCGCGGCCGGCGCGGTTTCGCGATAGTCGATCGTGATGTCTTCATTGCGATCGGCGGAATGGATCACCATGAAGCCGCCGCCGCCGATATTGCCGGCACGCGGATAGGTCACGGCCATCGCGAAGCCGGTCGCGACCGCAGCGTCGATGGCATTGCCGCCGCGCCGCAGGATGTCGGCGCCGATCTGCGCGGAGATCTTCTCCTGCGCCACCACCATGCCGTGCTCGGCGGCGACGGCGCGCACTGCCTCGCGTGCGGGCGGAACATAGCCCTGCCGTGCATCCTGAGCGGTCGCAGGGGCGAGACCGAGCACCAGGACGGTAATGGCGGCTAACAATCTCCGCCGTGTCGAATATGACGACATCATCGAATTCCCGCCGTGGCGTTGCACCGGTTCACACCCGTCACTGTAATGCTATACCGTTTGCTCTAAGAGAGGCAAAACTGTTCGTGATGGGTGCTGCGTGATGACGACAATCGCTCCGGATGCGCGCATGGCCGGCGTGGCGCGGACCTATCCGCCGCGCGCCGCCGTCGTGAGTTGGATCTTCTTCGATTGGGCCGCGCAGCCATATTTCACGCTGATCACGACCTTCGTGTTCGCGCCCTATTTCGCGACGGCCATTGCGCCAAATCCCGCCGCCGGTCAATCCTTGTGGGGCTTTGCGATGGCGGCCGCGGGCCTTGCGATCGCGCTGTTGTCGCCGGTGCTCGGCGCCATCGCCGACGCTTCGGGCCGCAGGAAACCGTGGATCGCAGGTTTCGGTACGGTGCTTGTGTTGGCGTCCTGCACGCTCTGGATCGGCAAGCCCGGCGATCATGCCGTCATTCCGCTGGTGCTCACCACAGTTGCGCTCGCCAGCGTCGGTGCGGAATTTGCCACGCTCTTCAACAACGCGATGATGCCGACGCTGGTGCCGCCGGAGCGGATCGGTCGTCTCTCCGGCACCGGCTGGGCCACGGGCTACATTGGCGGCATCGTCAGCCTGATCATCGTGCTCGGCCTGCTCGCCGCCAATCCCGAGACCGGCCGCACGCTGCTCGGCGTCACGCCGCTCTTCGGCCTCGATCCCCTCACACGTCAGGGCGATCGTGCCGCGGGGCCGCTGACTGCGCTGTGGTTCATCATCTTCGTGACGCCGATGTTCCTGTTCACGCCGGATTATCCGGCGAAGCGCCCGCTGGGCGAGGCGTTGCGCGAAGGCCTGTCGGAGCTGAAGCAGTCGATCAAGAGTCTGCCGAGGCAGAAATCGCTCGCGGCATTCCTGCTCGCCAACATGATCTACACCGATGGTCTGGTGTCGCTGTTCGCCTTCGGCGGCATCTATGCCGCGGGCACCTTCGGCTGGCATACGATCCAGATCGGGACGTTCGGCATCATGCTCGCGATCGCCGGCGCGCTCGGCGCCTGGTTCGGCGGCAAGCTGGATGATCGTCTCGGGCCGAAGCGCGTCATCGCCGGCAGCCTGCTGGTCCTGCTGCTGTCGGTGGCCGCGATTCTCCTCGTCGACAAGGACAGCGTCCTGTTCGTCAAGACCGCGCCGCCGCAAGCGGGCGCTGCCCTGTTCTCGAGTACGGCCGAGCGCGCCTATCTCGTGCTGGGCTGCCTGATCGGTGCAGCCGGCGGCCCGCTCCAGGCTGCTTCCCGCACCCTGCTGATCCATCTCGCGCCGAAGGATCGCATCGCGCAATATTTCGGCCTGTTTGCGCTGACGGGAAAGGTGACGTCCTTCATCGGCCCGCTCCTGATCGGCCTGGTCACCGCGCTGACCGCCAGCCAAAAGGCCGGCATGGCCGTGCTGGTGGTGTTCTTCGTTGCGGGATTGGGCCTGTTGCTGCGGGTGCGGGATTAGCCCGCATCATGCAACTCTATCCTCGTCATTGCGAGGAGCACTTGCGACGAAGCAATCCAGACCTCCCTTGCGGAGACAGACTGGATTGCTTCGCTTCGCTCGCACTGACGAGTCGATGGACTCAATGCCTGAAGTGCCGCGTTCCCGTGAACACCATGGCGATGCCGTGCTCGTCGGCGGCCTTGATCACCTCGTCGTCGCGCATGGAGCCGCCGGGCTGCACCACGGCGGTGGCGTCGGCTTCGATGCAGGCGAGCATGCCGTCGGCGAACGGGAAGAACGCATCCGAGGCCACCACCGAACCCTTGGTGAGCGGTTCGGCGAGCTTCAGCTCGGCCGCCGCATCCTGCGCCTTGCGTGCGGCGATCCGCGCTGAATCCACCCGGCTCATCTGACCCGCGCCGATACCGACGGTGGCGAGATCCTTGGCGTAGATGATGGTGTTGGACTTGACGTGTTTTGCCACCCGGAACGCAAACTTCAGATCACGCATCTCCGCATCCGTCGGCGCGCGCTTGGTGACGACCTTGAACGTCATGTCGTCGACCACGGCGTTGTCGCGGCTTTGCACCAGCAGGCCGCCGGCCACCGTCTTGGCGGTCAGGCCCGGCGCACGCGGATCGGGCAGGCTGCCGGCGAGCAGCAGGCGCAGGTTCTTCTTGCCGCCGATGATGGCGACCGCCTCTTCGCTGGCATCTGGCGCGATGATGACCTCGGTGAATATCTTGGTAATCTCGCGCGCGGTATCGGCATCGAGCGGACGGTTCATCGCGATGATGCCGCCGAACGCGGACGTCGAATCGCAGGCCAGCGCCCTGCGATAGGCCTCGACGAGGTTCGGCCCTTCGGCGACGCCGCAGGGATTGGCATGCTTGACGATGACGCAGGCCGCGGTGCGCTTGGCGTCGAACTCGCCGATGCATTCGTAGGCGGCATCGGTGTCGTTGATGTTGTTGTAGGAGAGCTCCTTGCCCTGGAGCTGCCGCGCGGTGGAGACGCCGGGGCGCTTGTCCGGCGTCGCATAGAACGCGGCGGTCTGGTGCGGGTTCTCGCCGTAGCGCAGCGACTGGATCAGCCTGCCGCCGAAAGCGCGGAAGTCGGGCGCGTCGATCTCGAGCTGACGGTTGAACCAGTTCGAGATCGCGGCGTCATAGGCCGCAGTGCGGGCATAGGCCTTCGCGGCAAGCCGCCGGCGCAGCTTTAGCGTGGTCGCGCCCTTGTTGCCGGCGAGCTCGTCGAGCACGGCCTGATAGTCCTGCGCCTCGACCACGACGGCAACATCGTCGTGATTCTTGGCGGCGGCGCGGATCATCGCGGGGCCGCCGATGTCGATGTTCTCGATGCAATCCTCGAAGCCCGCGCCTTTGTCGACGGTCGCCTCGAACGGATAGAGATTGACGACGAGCAGGTCGATTGGCGCGATGCCGTGCGCCTGCATCGCCTCCGCATGGTCCTTGTTGTCGCGGATCGCGAGCAAGCCGCCATGCACCTTCGGATGCAGCGTCTTGACGCGGCCGTCCATCATCTCGGGGAAGCCGGTGAGGTCGGAAACGTCCTTGACCTTGAGGCCGGCCGCGGCGATCGCTTTCGCGGTGCCGCCGGTCGAGACAAGCTCGACATCGTGCGCGGCGAGCGCCTTGGCGAACTCGATCAGGCCGGTCTTGTCGGAGACGGAGAGAAGGGCGCGGGTGACGCGGCGGGGATGGTCAGTCATGAGCAAGATCCTCTGTTCAGGGAGTGTCTATGCCCAGGCGCGCGGCTTATATGTCCCGCGCTTCCCGATGGTGCTCCATCCAAGGTCGCCAGTCGCGCGAGCGAGCGCTCGATAGCAGCTTTTGGCGTTGCTCTCAACGGGTAGATAGGGCCGGATCGCGCCTGTTTACAACGGAAGTTCCGGCTCGCGCCGGGCGTTGCGGCGGGCATTGGTCACTGCGGGCGAGGCGGTGGAGCGGACAAAGCTCCAGCGGATCGAGGGGGCCTGGCGGGCGTTCTGACGGATCACGATCTGGGCGGTGCGGCGCGGGCCGTCATTGCCGGCCAGGAATACGCTGTCCTCGAGATCGACCTTGTCATCCAATGCCTCGAAGGTCCAGACGTCGCGGTTCGGCAGCACCAGCATGACGCCGCGCGCATCCGACAGCCGGCTCGCCTTCACCGCCGGATGCAGATGGAAGCGCAGCGCGAAATCGGCATCGGCGCCCTTGAAGCGTCCGCCCTGCGGCGGCGACAGCGCGTCCTCGCCGTCGATGCGCGCGCCGTCATTGGCGATCATCAGCACGCGGCGGTGGATCGCGCCGAACTTGGCGAGATAGCCGTCATGCGAGGTCGTGAGCAGCGTGCCGTTCTGCACGACCTCGCGATAGCTCTCGACCTCGACCGGGCCGCTGGTAACGGGCGCGCCGTGCAGGAGCCGCTTCATCGCCGACATCTCGACGAACTGGCATGACGACGTCTCGTGATAGGTCAGGGTCGAATGCGCCGCCGTGCTGCGCGCGAACGGCCGCCAATTGTCGCGGCCGGTGGTCGGCATGCCGCAATTGGTGACGATGCGGCTGATGCCGGACGACAATTCGAACGAGAGGCAGCCGGCATGGGCGTCGTGACTGACGCCGGCCGGCGGCGGCGGGCCGGTGTCGATGATCACAGTGGTCTGGCCGGCATCGAGGCGCTGAAAGCCGGTATGCGGCATGTTCGCCATCGGCGCGCCGTGGGTGTCGTCATAGGCAAGCAGCGTGGCGAGCAGGTCGGATGATGTCGCGCTCATGCCGTTGAACAGGGCGAAATTGCCGTCGCCGTGCCGGAAGAAGCGCAGCATCGGCATCATGCGGTCGATCGCATTGAGCAGGGCCGGCGGCGGCGCGATATTGCGCGCGGCAAAAGTCTGCCGCAGCGGCAAGAGGTCGATCAGGAGCTCGATCAGCGCCCCCGGATTGCGCGAGATGTGGCCGCCATCGGGCAGGATCTGCCGCTGCAATTCGTCGGACAGCTTCTTGGAGGCGCTGCGGATGTGACGCGTCTGGTTGGCGAGGCACAGGGACGCATAGCACAGCGCGATCAGCACCTGCAGCTTCGGCACCCCGTCCGGAATGTCGACCATGGTGTAGCGCAGGAAGCGGATCTCGCGCGCCAGCGCCCGCAAGTAACGGCGGTAGAACTTGTTGTCGGTCTCGCTCAGCACCAGCGGCGCCTGCGAGAGCAGCGAGATCACGCGCCTCGCCAGTACGTCGGCGCGCCGCGCGACGGGGCGGCGCTTGTTGGCGGGATTCGAGATCCAGTCCTCGATCAGCGCGCGCGCATTCGCCCGCGTCAGCGCCGTATCGGCGGCGCGCAAGTGCCGCAGCCAGCCGAAGCCGAGCAGCGCAACCTCCCAATCCTCCGACGGCGGCTCGAGGTCGAAGATCGAGCGGCCATGGCAATTGACGATCTTGCCGGCAAAGACGAAGCGACCGGCATAGATCTCGGCAGCGCGAGTCGCATCCGCGGTCCGCAGGTCATGCGGCGCGATGATCAGCCGGTCGGTGCGGCCGGGCCAGACTCGCGACAGCACAACGGAACCGCCGCTCGCGCGCGCGAGCATGTTCCGCGCGAAGCGGTTCATGACCAGCGTCGAGATACGTCTGCGTTGAGCGACCGACACGCCTTGCCTTGATGGGGAGAGGATCAGTGACGAATCCTTATTAATCCCAAAATCGAACGCCTGACACCACCTTGAACGGCGCGAATCAGGGTCGTGGTCGCAAAATCCAGTGCAAAATCAGGATTTAACGAGCCGGGCCGCGAAAAATCCGTCGAGCCCGCCGAGCCTGGGATCGGCGTTCGGCAGATGGCAGGGCAGGGTGCGCAGGTCGCCGTCCCCGTTGAGGATTTCGTCGAGGCCCGCAACCTCCGATGCCACGATCGGAGCGCGGCGAAGCGCGGGCTCGGCGGCGAGCAGTGCCGCCACCGCCTGCTCGCCCTCCTCGGGTTCCAGCGAACAGGTGCAATAGACCAGCGTCCCGCCCGGCTTGAGCAGCGACACCGACTTGCGCAGCAGCCGCTGCTGGAGCGCGGCCAGGGTAGCGATGTCGGAGTCCTGCCGCAGCCATGCGACGTCGGGATGCCGGCGGATCGTGCCGGTGGAGGTGCAGGGAGCATCGATCAGAATACCGTCGAACGCCTCCGCCGGGCCGGCCCATTCCACGGCGTCAGCGACGACGGTCTCGGCTTGCAGCGACAGCCGCGCCAGGTTTTCGCGCAAACGCGCCACCCGCGCCGGCGAGCGGTCGATCGCCGTGACCTGCGCGCCCGAGAGCACCAGCTGCGCGGTCTTGCCGCCAGGGGCGGCGCAGAGATCGGCAATGGACTTGCCTTTGACATCGCCGAACAGCCGGGCGGGCAACGCGGCGGCGGCGTCCTGTACCCACCATTGTCCTTCGGCGAAGCCGGGCAGCATGGTTACCGCACCATGCAGCAGCATCCGCACCGTTCCCGTCGGCAGCATCTCACCATGCAGGCGGCTTGCCCATTGGGCGGGATCCGATTTCACCGTGAGATCGAGCGAGGGCTCGTGGCCGAGCGCCGATGCCATGTCTCGTGCGGTCGCCTCGCCATAATGAGCGCTCCAGCGCGCGAGCAGCCATGGCGGCAGATCCAGCGATTGCGTCGCGACCTCCTCGACCAGCGCCTTGCCCTCGCGCGCACAGCGGCGCAGCACGGCGTTGACGAGCCCGGCATAGCGCGCGGCGCGGCGGTCGGATTGCACGAGGCGGACGGAGAGATCGACCGCGGCGTGATCCGGCACGTCCATCCAGAGGATCTGGGCGGCGCCGATCAAAAGTGCGCTCTGCGCGCGTGGCGCGTCGGAGGGAACGCCCTTGTCGAGCAGGCGGGACAGCACATGGCCGAGCGTGCCGAGCCGGCGCAGCACGGTGGCGACCAGGCGCCGCATCAGCGCGCGGTCGCGGTCGGCCAGCGTCTTCAGTCCGGGATGGGCACCGCCGCCGTCGAGCTGGTCGTCGAGCGTGCGGTGCTTGTGCAGCACGCCGTCGACGATGTCGGCGGCAATCCGTCGCGCCGCAAGGCCGGGCACTTCGGACGGAGGGACGAAACGTTGAGATGGCATGCGGAAGCAAGGTTCTGAACGAGCGGCAGTTCCGCCGCGATGGGCGCATGCCTTGAGAAGGCGATCTCTGACACGCGAATATGCCAAATGTAAGAATCGCTTGCGGGTTTTTCAGCGCTCCGAGCCGATTTCAGGAATGCGTTATTGGGCATCGCGTTGTGCGCGGTCCTGCGCTAGAAAGCGCGGCGATGAGTGACCCCGTTCCCGATCGCAAGCCGCTGTCGCCGGCCGCCCAGCGCGCGCTGGCCGAGGCTGAGGCGCGCCGGCAGGCTGCGGCCGCCAAGGCCAAGGATGAGGCCAAGAACGAGACCAAGGCGAAGGAGCTGCATGGGCCGCAGGGGCCTGAGCCCACCCGCTACGGCGATTGGGAGCGCAAGGGCATCGCTTCCGACTTCTGAGCTTGCAGTCGGAGCGGCTGGATAACGCTGGCAGATATCGTCCCGGTCGTCACAGGTAGTTGTGCGCTCGCAAGTAGCGGATGATGCGTTCGCAGGCCGCCTCGCTCGACAGCTCCGAGGTGTCGATGGTGATGTCGGGCGCCAGCGGCGCTTCGTAGGGGGCATCGATGCCGGTGAATGCCGGCAGCTGGCCCGACCTAGCCTTGCGATAGAGCCCCTTGGGATCGCGGCGCTCGCATTCGGCAAGCGGCGTCGCGACATGGACCTCGATGAACTCGCCCGCTTCGAGCCGCTGGCGCGCCAGCTCGCGCTCGCTGCGGAACGGCGAGATCAGCGCCACCAGCGCGATCAAGCCGGCCTCGACGAACAGCCCCGCGATCTCCGCGACGCGCCGGACGTTCTCCGTTCTCTCCGCGTTGGAAAAGCCGAGGTCGCGGTTGATGCCGTGACGAAGATTGTCGCCGTCGAGCAACGCGGCATGGCGCCCGAGCTCGGCGAGCCGGCTGTCGACGAGATTGGCGATGGTCGATTTGCCGGCGCCGCTCAGACCCGTGAACCAGAGCACGCAGGGCCGTTGCTGCTTCAGCTGGGCTCGCACGGATTTGTCGACCGCAAGCCGCTGCCAATGAACGTTGGTGGCGCGGCGGAGCGACATGTCGATCATTCCCGCCGCGGCAGTGCGATGGCTGATCGGGTCGATCAGGATGAAGCTGCCCATCTCGCGGTTGTCGCGATAGGCCTCGAACACCAGCGGGCGGTCGAGATCGAGATGGACATAGCCGATCTCATTGACGTCGAGCGTGGCGGCGCTTTCCCGCGCCATGGTGTCGATGGCGATCCGGTGCTTGAGTTCCGTGATCACCGCGCCGGTCGAGGCGGTACCGCACCGGAGCAAATAGCGCCGGCCGGCGACCATGGCCTCGCCATCGAACCAGACGAGATGGGCCGCGAGCTGATCCGACACCGGCGCTGCAGATCCGGCGGTCAGCACGTCGCCGCGGCTGACGTCGATCTCATCGGCGAGCGTTAGGGTGATGGACTCGCCCGACCTTGCGTGATTGCGCTCGCCGGCGGGCGTGAGAATGCGCGCGATGCGGGTCTGGTGTCCCGACGGTTGCGCGCGAACGGCATCGCCCACCGAGATCGTTCCGCTCGTGATCCGTCCGCAGAAGCCGCGAAAATCCGCATGCGGCCGGCTCACCCATTGCACCGGCAGCCGGAACGGCTGCTGCGAGGCGTCCCCGGCCACGTCCACGGATTCCAGATAGGCCGTAACGGTCGGTCCCTCGTACCAGGGCATGCGCGTGCTCGCGGTGACGATGTTGTCGCCGTCGGGCGCCACGACCGGGATGCACTGGACCTGGGAGATCCCGAGCTGACCGGCCAGAGTCAGGTATTCGGCGGTGATGGAAGCGAAGCGATCGCCGTCAAATCCGATCAGGTCCATCTTGTTCACGGCGAGCACGACGTGGCGGATGCCGAGCAGCGACAGGATGTGGCTGTGACGCCGCGTCTGCGTGATCACGCCCTTGCGCGCGTCGACCAGCACCACGGCGAGATCGGCATTCGAGGCACCGGTCGCCATGTTGCGCGTATATTGCGCATGTCCCGGCGTGTCGGCGACGATGAAGCGGCGCAGCTTCGTGGCGAAGAAGCGGTAGGCCACGTCGATGGTGATGCCCTGCTCGCGCTCGGCCTGCAACCCGTCGACCAGCAGCGCGAAGTCGAGGTCGCCGCCGGTGGTGCCGGCGGACTTGCTCTCCGAGGCGAGCGCGTCGAGCTGGTCGTCGAGCAGCGTCTTCGAATCGTAGAGCAGCCGGCCGACCAGCGTGCTCTTGCCGTCGTCGACGCTGCCGCAGGTGACGAAACGCAACGTCGGGCGATCGTCCTGCTCGAGCCGCGGCGCATCGGCGGCGGCGATCGCCGGTGCCTCGTGATAGGACATCAGAAATAACCTTCCGCCTTCTTGCGCTCCATCGATGCGGGGCTGTCCCGGTCGATCATGCGTCCCTGTCGTTCGGAGGTGCGCGACGCCATCATCTCCTGCACGATCTCGGGCAGGGTTGCCGCCATCGAGCTCGTTGCGCCGGTGAGGGGATAGCAGCCGAGGGTGCGAAACCTCACGGAGCGCCATTGCGGTTCTTCGCCGGGCTGCAGCGGCATCCGGTCGTCGTCCACCATGATCAATGCTCCGTCGCGCTCGACCACGGGGCGCGACGCTGCGAGATAGAGCGGAACGATCGGGATGTCCTCGAGCAGGATGTAGTCCCACACGTCGATCTCGGTCCAGTTCGACAGCGGAAACACCCGCATGCTCTCGCCGGGCGCGAGCCTCGTGTTGTAGAGGCCCCACAGCTCCGGCCGCTGGTTCTTCGGATCCCAGCGATGCGCAGCGCTGCGGTGCGAGAACACGCGCTCCTTGGCGCGCGACTTCTCCTCGTCGCGCCGCGCGCCTCCGATCGCGGCGTCGAAGCCGTGGAAGTCCAGCGCCTGTCGCAGCGCTTGCGTCTTCATGACGTCGGTGTAGCGGGCCGAGCCGTGGGTGAAAGGGTCGATGCCCTGGCTCAATCCGTCATTGTTGGTATGGACGATCAGGTCGAGGCCGAGCTCGCGCGCGCGTCGGTCCCGAAACGCGATCATCTCGCGAAACTTCCAGGTCGTATCGACATGCAGCAGCGGAAACGGCGGCTTGCCGGGATCGAAGGCCTTCATCGCCAGATGCAGCAGCACCGAGGAATCCTTCCCGATGGAATACAGCATGACCGGCTTGCGGAACTCGGCCGCCGTCTCTCGCAGGATGTGGATGCTTTCCGCCTCCAGACGGCGGAGGTGGCTGGCGACGTGACGCTGCTTGCCGCCAGCACCTTCACGGAGTGCGGAATCGGCTCCGTTGGGAATGTCCAGCATGACGATCACGCAGCCGCAGCAAACCAGTCGCCGAACAGACGTTGCGACAGTGCCGCATTCAGGCCGAGATCGCGAACGCAGGCGGCGACCGCGACGCGATAGGCATCATTGACCCCGCAGCGCTCCAAAGCCTCGCGTTGCGCTTCGCTCAGAGAGGCCGTCGCACGGCGCTGGTAGCGATAGGCACTGTCGGAGGTGTGCAAATTGGGCACCTTGTAGATCGTCGCTTCGCTCGGGAAGATGACGCGCGCATTGTTCGCGTGCGAGTCCCCCGGCTCACGCCAGGACGTCACGGCATTCTCGTTGAAGCTGCCCGAAAGGCCGATCCGTTCGAACAGGACACGAACCGAGGACACGGCCTCCTTGCTCACCTCGTAGACGTAGTGAGTGACGGCAACGCCCTGTCGCTGGGCGTAGCTTGCGACTTGAGCCGCGCTGAGCGCGGCGACGACATAGTGCCGCAGCAATACATCTTCAGGCGCGCGCGAGATCAGCTTGTCGAGCCACGATGCCAGTGAACTCGCCGGCTCACGGTCGAGCATGATGAGATGCAGCCGGTGCCGCGGATAGCCCGCCTCGATCAGCAGCTTGAGCGGATTGAACAGGCTCTCGGCGAGCACGTAGGGCCCGATCGTTTCCTTGCTGAAGATGTGCGGCTCGTCGTCTGCCGACGGCACGGCCCACGGCGCCGGCCTCTTGCCGACGAGCGCATCGCGCAGCATGGCCTTCAAAGGCTGATAGTAGGAAGGCATCCCGGTCATGCCGAACAGATTGCTCAGGGCCGTCGATCCGACGCGCGCCTTGCCGCATGCAAAATAGAGCATGGGAAAGTCTTGCGGCGAGCGATGCCGGAAGCCGTCCGCCAGGCACTCCGTCACCTCGCGCATCAGTGTTTCGAGCGCGACGGTCCTGGTTTGGAACCCCTCCACCGGCGGAAGCAGCGTGGTGTCGAGAGAACTATCTTGCTGACGAACGAGTTCGGCGATTCGCTCGAGCGAATCGGGGGACGACGCATCGATATTCATGGCGGGGGACTCGCTGAACAAGTTCCGCAAGCGAGTTGCTTACGGATCAATATTCAACCTAATGTTGATTACGACACCGGTCAAACCCGGGAAATCCCGGGGGCTTCATAAATGTCCGGCGAGCACGGCAATCGTGCTCGCCGCTCCGTTGCGCATTACGCGGCGCGCACGGTGCTGAGAAACTTCTCGACTTCGGTCTTCAGGAGGCTGCTTTCGCTCGACAGCGAACGCGCCGACGCCAACACCTGTCCCGACGCCGCGCCGGTCGCGCTCGCGCCATGGCTGACCTGGGCGATCTTGTCCGCGACTTCGACCGTTCCCTTGGCGGCTTCGCTGACGTTTCGCGCAATCTCGGCCGTCGCTGCGCCCTGCTGTTCGATCGTCGCGGCAATGGTCGTCGAAATATCGGAGATGCGGCCGATGGTCGTTCCGATTTCCTTGATCGCTCCGACGGAGTCCTGCGTTGCCGATTGCATGCCGGCGATCTGCGAGCTGATTTCCTCGGTCGCTCGCGCGGTTTGCGCCGCGAGCGCCTTGACCTCGCTCGCCACGACCGCAAAGCCGCGGCCGGACTCGCCGGCGCGCGCCGCCTCGATCGTTGCGTTTAGCGCCAGGAGGTTGGTCTGTTCGGCGATCGCCGTGATCAATCTGACGACGTCGCCGATGCGGCCCGCCGCCTTGAGCAGCTCGTTGATCCGGGCATCGGTGCGCTCGGCTTGCTTGACCGCATCGCCGGCGATACGGCTGGAATCGTGCACCTGACGGCCGATCTCGACGACCGACGTGCTCATTTCCTCGGCTGCGGAAGCCACCGCCCCGACATTGGTCGAGGCTTCCTCCGAGGCGGCGGCGACCATTCCGGAGAGCTGCTGGGTCTGTTCGGCCGTACCCGACAACGTGCCGGCCGCGGATTCGAGCTCCTGGGATGCGGCTGACACCGAGTTGATGATGCCCCCGACCGCAGTTTCGAACGCGTTGGCAAGCCGCGTCATCTCCTGCTTGCGCTGAGCGGCCGCAGCGGCTTGATGGTTCTTCTGCTCGGCTTCCATCTGCTCGATGCGGATCAGATTGTCCTTGAAGGTCTGTGCCGCGCGGGCGTTGTCGCCGACCTCGTCGCCACGGCGGGTGTAGGGAATTTCGATCGCCTTGTTGCCTCCGGCGAGCTGCAGGAGCACATCGCCGATGCGACGGATCGGACGGGCGACGTTCAGGACGGAAAAGACTGCGGAGCCGACCAACGTCAGGACGACGAATAGGCCGACGATCAAAGCGAAATTGGCGACGCGGTCCAGCTCGGCCAGCATCTCGCCCTTGCGGCGCGCGGCGAATTCGTTGGCGACGCCGACGAGATCGTCGATGCGCTTGCTGACTTCCTGCGCTGCCGGACGCATATGCTCTGCGAGAATACTTGCCCTGGCCGACTCTGCTGCAAGCTTGGCGCCACCCGAGGGGGCGGCGATGACCGCCTTTTGCGCCGCGGCGAGCTCGACGCCGCTGGCCAGATACGCATCGACGAATTTCTTGGTCTCGCGGTAAGCGTCCTGTGTGACCTTGCGGGTCGCCCGCTCTCTCGCGGCATCGATTTCAGTGCCGGCTTCGCCGGCCCGGGTACGGAGAAGCTCAAGGAGCCTGTCCACCTCTCCGGCTGACGGTGCCGAGCCGAGTTCGAGAGCGGCGAGCTGCGCGCGTGCCATCGCCGTCTGAGCCGCCTGCGCATTGCCCTTGTTGAGATAGTTGATCGTGACGAGGCGATTGGATTCGGCAATGGAGCGGTTGCCGAGCATCTGATTGGTCAGCATGCCGGCGACCAGCACGACGCTCACGCCCGTCACGATGCCGAGCTTTGTTCCAATGCGAAACCTGAATGACCTCACGGCAATCTCCCTCGGTTTGTCGTATAACAGCTATTCGCAACCAATGATTGAGAATTGGAAAATATTCGCGGATCCCCAGTAGAACTACGGCTGACCTCTTTGACAGAGGAACTTTAGTGCATGGCCTCCGGCGCATTCGGCGTCGTTTATGGACGCGCTCGTGCTTGTGAGTTCCCCCGACTCAGACATAGCGTGAGTTGATGCGTTTCCAGGATCGCCCCAATTCCTACCGGCCGCAGTTCAGCGGCTCGCCGTTCGGCCGCCGCTTCTCCGGCCTATTGCCCTGGATGTTCGTGGTGGGCATCGCGCTGGCCGTCGTGCTCACATTCCGTCATGGAACGCACTGGCTTGTTCGCGATACCGATCGCAATGGAGATGCCGAGATCGTTCTTCAGCAGACCGGCCACGCGGATGTGCGTCCGGTCGAATTCATCCGCGCCATCGATGGCGACACTTTTCTCGCCCGTGTTCGTCTGCACGAGGGACGCGTTCCCGTGGTCCGCATTCGGCTGCGCGGCATCGATGCGCCCGAACTGAAAGCATCCTGCCAGGAGGAGCTGGACAAGGCCGAAGCTGCGGCCCGTGCCTTGCGCGATCTGCTCGGCCAGGGCGGCGTGACCATCAGCAATCTCGCTCCCGACAAATACGGCCGAGTCCTCGCCGACGTCGCGACCCGGCGGACTGCGAACGTCTCGGCGGCACTGCTCGCCGGCGGCTTCGTGCGCAGCTACAATGGCGGCCATCGCGACGGCTGGTGCGCGCGCGGCTGGCGGTTCTGGCAATAAAAAGGCCGCGTCGAAGACGCGGCCGGCCTTTCATTTCATCTCGGCTGATTCAGGCGATCAGCGCGTCACGACCACCGTCGTGCCGACGGAGACGCGGCCGTAGAGATCGGTGATGTCGTCGTTGAGCATGCGGATGCAGCCATAGGAGACGAAGCCGCCGATCGAGCCCGGCACGTTGGTGCCGTGGATCGCATATTCGCCGCCGGCGAGCGTCATCGCCGCAACGCCCATCGGGTTGCGCGGCGAGCCGCCGGGAATGACGTCGGGGATACCAGGCTTGTCGCGCTTCACCTCGGCAGGCGGCGCCCAGGCCGGATTGAGATATTTGCCGTCGATCTTCGTGGTGCCGGCCCACTGCTTGCCGGCCTTGCCGACGCCGACCGGATAGCGCACGGCCTGGCCGTTCCCGAGGATGAGATAAAGCCGCCGCTCGCTGGTTTTGACCACGATGGTGCCCGGCGAATAGTCGGCCAGGTGCGCCCCCACCATTTCTGGCCGCGCCTGCGCCGCCGTCGACGTCAAGGCCCCAGCCGCGATGGTGGCGGCCAGCGCCACCGCAATCCTCATCGACATCGATGCTTCCCCTTGCCCAAAACGGATCGTCCAAAATGACGCAGAACCGGCAATCGTCGCCGCACCAAGCCCTCGTCGATGCTCATTCTTAACCGCGCCCGTTAACCCAATGGTTTCCACGCGCGGCTGCCGAGGGCAGGCCAGCAGGGGGAACAAAGGAAATGTTCGAAATAAAGTAAATGACCAGAAAACAACACTCGACGGGAAAGATGCAGGCGCGCTGCCGCGCCCGCTGACAACAGCGTGAGGGTGTGAATGGCCGTTGGTTGAGAGGGCGCGCTGACGCGAAAACTAATCGCGTGTCCCGGATGCGCTGCAGCGTGAAACGCTGCTGTGCAGAGCCGGGATCCAGGAAGCTACACGTTCTTACGTTCGGGCCCCGGCTCAGCAGCGCACCGCTGAAGGAGCGCTGCGCTGCGTTCGGGGCACGAACTCGCCTTACGCCGACTTCTTGTTCTGCCGGTTCTTGACGAGATCATCGACAACGGCGGGATCGGCGAGCGTCGAGGTGTCGCCGAGGCTGCCCGGCTCGTCCTCGGCGATCTTGCGCAGGATGCGGCGCATGATCTTGCCGGAGCGGGTCTTGGGCAGGCCCGGGGCGAACTGGATCTGGTCGGGCGAGGCGATCGGACCGATCTCCTTGCGCACCCAGGTCACGAGCTCCTTGCGCAGCTCGTCGCTCGGCTGCACGCCGGCCATCAGGGTGACATAGGCGTAGATGCCCTGACCCTTGATGTCGTGCGGGAAGCCGACGACGGCGGCTTCCGACACCTTCTCATGCGCGACCAGCGCGCTCTCGACTTCGGCGGTGCCCATCCGGTGGCCGGAGACGTTGATGACGTCGTCGACGCGGCCGGTGATCCAGTAATAGCCGTCGGCGTCGCGGCGGCAGCCGTCGCCGGTGAAGTATTTGCCCTTGTAGGTCGAGAAGTAAGTTTGTTCGAAGCGGGCGTGGTCGCCGTAGACCGTGCGCATCTGGCCGGGCCAGGACCGCGTCAGGCAGAGATTGCCTGATGTCTCGCCTTCCAGCACCTTGCCGTCGGCATCGACGATTTCAGGCACCACGCCGAAGAACGGCTGGGTGGCCGAGCCGGGCTTCAGCTTGGTCGCGCCCGGCAGCGGCGTGATCAGGATGCCGCCGGTCTCGGTCTGCCACCACGTGTCGACGATCGGGCAGCGGTCGTCGCCGACGACGCGGTGATACCACTCCCAGGCTTCGGGATTGATGGGCTCGCCGACCGAGCCGAGCAGACGGAGCGAGGCGCGCGAGGTCTTCTTCACCGGTTCGTCGCCGGACTGCATCAGCGCGCGGATCGCGGTCGGCGCGGTGTAGAAGATGTTGACCTTGTGCTTGTCGATGACGTTCCAGAACCGCGAATTATCCGGATAATTCGGCACGCCCTCGAACATCAGCGTGGTCGCGCCGTTGGCGAGCGGCCCATAGAGAATGTAGCTGTGGCCGGTGACCCAGCCGACGTCGGCGGTGCACCAGTAGATGTCGCCGTCGTGATAGTCGAAGACGTATTGATGCGTCATCGAGGCGAACACGAGATAGCCGCCGGAGGTGTGCAGCACGCCCTTGGGTTGGCCGGTCGAGCCCGACGTGTAGAGGATGAACAGCGGGTCCTCGGCGTGCATGTGCTCGACCGGGCATTCCGTGGTCACCATCGCCGCCGCCTCGTGGTACCAGAGGTCGCGCGTCGGGTTCATGTCGACCTTGGCGCCGGTGCGCTTGACCACGACGACCCAGTCGACGCCGTCGGCCTTGCTAAGCGCCGCATCGACATTGGCCTTCAGCGGCACCTTCTTGCCGCCGCGCAAGCCTTCGTCCGCGGTGATGATCACCTTGGATTGGCAGTCGTTGATGCGTTGGGCGAGGCTGTCAGGCGAGAAGCCCGCGAACACCACGGAGTGGATCGCGCCGATCCGCGCGCAGGCCAGCATTGCGTAAGCAGCTTCCGGGATCATCGGCAGGTAGATGGTGACGCGGTCGCCCTTCCCGACGTTGCGGGTGCGCAGGATGTTGGCCATCCGGCAGACCTCGTCATGCAGCTCCTTGTAGGTAATGTGCTTGGACTGCGAGGGATCGTCGCCCTCCCAGATGATCGCGGTCTGGTTGGCGCGTTTGGCGAGATGCCGGTCGATGCAATTGTAGGCGACGTTCAGGATGCCGTCCTCGAACCATTTGATCGAGATGTTGCCCGGCGCGAACGAGACGTTCTCGATTTTCGTCGGCGCCTTCATCCAGTCGATGCGCTTGGCATGCTCCGCCCAGAAACCGTTCGGGTCCGAGATCGAGCGGGCGTACATCTCCTTGTACTTGGCCTGGTCGACCCAGGCGCGCTTCGCCCACTCCGCGGGGATATCGTAGATCTTCTCGGACATGCTTCCCTCCACATGCGGCAAGCTCAGGCAATGCCGACATCATCATTTGATGGATTATGCGTCGGGCTAACCGGACCCGACAAGGAGCACAAGCTGGACCTTCGACGGGCAGCCGGCCATGCGGAGAATCAAGCTCCGGAAGGCCCGCTGTCGCAAATCTGAAACAGGGCCGACCGGCAGTTTCCGGCTCGTTCACCCAAACCGCCAGAACAGAGACCGCAGAGCCCCATGCGGCGAGGAGAGGTATTTGGCAACCTCCTCTCACTGATTCGGGACTCGCATTCGTGTTCGGAACACCCTAAATGGCCAACCCGGGTCCAAAGAGACCCCTCGGAACAAAAATCACAACAGCGGCATTGATCGACAACAGGACAGGGCTAAGGCGTAAGACCATGATGGATCAGCAGAATCTCGGGACGATACGGCCCGCTTCAGCCGATCCTGCAGCCATTGCCCTGGCCAAGGCCCTCGGACAATGGCCGAAACCGGGCGGTTTCAGGCGCCCGAGCCCCAAGAAGACCTACGACGCGGCGCCTGCGGCGACGGTCGAGGCCCTCGCAAAGGAGCTCGGCTTGCGGCTCGGCGACCAGAACGAGCTGACCATCCGTCGTATCAGGCGCGGCAAGGGCTATTCCTTCGTCCGTCCCAACGGCGCGCATATCCGCGACGCCCGCACCATCCGGCGGCTGCACGCCATGGCGGTGCCGCCGGCCTATCGCGAGGTGCGCTACTCCGCCGATCCGAACTCGCACCTTCAGGCGGTGGGCCGCGATGCCGCGGGCCGGCTGCAATACCGCTATCACGCCGACTGGGAGAAGGTCCGCGAGCAGCGCAAGGCGCATCGCCTGGCAAAGCTCGTCGGCGCGCTGCCGAAAATCCGGCGCAAGGTCTCGGCGTTCCTGTCAGGGGACGAGCCGACGCGCGAGTTCGCGCTCTCGGCTGTGATCGAGCTGATCGCGCGCACCGCGATCCGCCCCGGCAATGAATCCTACGCCCGCCTCAACGGCACCCGCGGCGCGACCACGCTGCTGAAGTCCAACGTCACGCTGGAAGACGATTGTTTCGTGCTGACCTTCAAGGCCAAGGGCGGCAAGGCGGTGCGCAAAGAGTGCGACGCCGCCAAGCTGGTGCGCGCTATCGGCATTTTGCAGAGCGTTCCCGGCAAGCGCATGTTCCAGTATCGCGATGCCTCCGGCATCGTGCGCGCGGTCAACACCACCCAGGTGAACGCGTTTCTGCGCGAGATCGCCGGCATCAAGATTTCCCTGAAGGATTTCCGCACGCTGATGGCGTCCGCCGTCGTGGTGGAATCGCTGTCGCGGATCACGCCGGCGAGCAGCCAGCGCGGCCGCAAGAAGCAGGTGCTGGATGCGATCCGCGCCGCCGCCGACCAGCTCTCCAACACGCCGGCGATCTGCCGCAAGAGCTACGTCCACGACACCATCGTCACCGCCTTCGAGGAGGGCATCCTCGAGCGCTTCGCCGCGACCATGACGGGTCAGCGCTCGCAGGCCAGGCGCGAGCAGCTGCTGGCGCAGGTGGTGGCAACCGCGGCGGTGTAACGACACGGCCGTAGCAACCTGATAGTTGCTACAAGAACTACGTCCTGGCCGAGACACCCTTGTCCGGACCGGGATCGCCGCCTGCGGCTGCGATCGTGAGCCGCTCAAGGTAGTGCGCCCAACCCGTTGCATGGGCGGCCGCCTGCGCTTCGTTCGGCAGGCCGCTATGGGTCATGCGCAGCAGCGTGCCGCCGTCCTGCTCGATCAGGTCGATCTCGATCAGGCTCGAGCCGGGCGGCACTTCCTGACCACCCTCCCAGCCGAACGTATAGGCCAGACGATGCACCGGCACGACCTCGCGGAACGCGCCGCGGGCGGCGGCGCCGTCCGGGCTGACGCCCTTGAGCAGGTAGAGCCCGCCGGGATAAGGCTCCGTGGTTGCGTCGGAGCCCATCCAGCTCAGGATCTTTTCGGGGTCGGTGAGGTAGGCGAAGACAGTGGCGCGCGGGGCCGCGATCTGGGTCTCGCGTCGCACTATGAATGGCTCGGGCATCGGCGATCATCCCTGGTCTGACGATGGGACATGGCGGTGGCTCTGCGCTCCGTCAAGGATTGCCCGTGGCAAAGACGGCCCTGTTTCGCCATGATCGCCTCATGCAGCTCTCGCCGACCCTCGCCTGGCTCCTCGATGCGGCCTCGGATTGTCGCGGGGCCGACCACCTGCTGGCGGAACTCGGTGCGCATCTGGTCGCCGATGGCGTGCCGCTCGCGGCAGGCGCCCTGACGCTGGAGGTGCCGCATCCGCTGATCGCGAAGCGGACCTGGCTGTGGCGCGCCGATAGCGGCCAGGTGATCGAAGCGCTCGGCTTCGCACCGGGCGGCCTCGCGCCCGATCCACCCGACGACGCCGGCCGCCGCTGGCTGCGCGACATCGCCGGCGGCGAGGTGCATGAAGATGTCGCCGGACGGTCCGATGGGCCGCTGCTCGACTGGATCGGACCGCGTCCGTTCACGGCGGATCAGATCGAGCAATTGCGTCTAGCCGCGCGTTTCGCCGCGACGCCGCTGGCCCTCCTCGCCGCGCGCGCCACCTTGCGGGCGACGCTCGATGCTTACCTCGGCACGCGCAGCGCGGAGCGGGTACTGGCGGCGCCTCTGCGCCGCGATCTCGGCGAGACTATCCAGGCCGCACTGCTCTATGCGGACCTGCGCAATTTCACGAGCCTATCGGAGACCGTCCCGCCGGCCGATGTCATCGCGGCGCTCGACGCGTGGTTCGATCGCATCGCCGGCGCGGTTCACGCCTTCGGCGGCGAGGTGCTGAAATTCATCGGCGACGGCGTGCTCGCGATCTTTCCGGTGCTCGAGGCGTCCCCGCGCCGCGCCTGTGACGCTGCTTTGCGCGCGGCAAGCGCAGCCGAAGCCGGGATGGCGTACCTCAACAAGGAGCGCCGCGCGCAAGGGCTGCCGCCTTTGTTGTTTGGCGCCGCGCTCCATCTCGGCGAGATGCTCTGGGGCAATATCGGCGCCGCGAACCGGCTCGACTTCACCGCGATCGGCCCCGCCGTCAACCTCGCCAGCCGTCTGGAGGGATTGTGCAAGCCGCTGGGCCGGACGGTGCTGGTGTCGGGCGCGCTCGCCGCCGAGACGGAGATGCCGCTGGTTGCGCTCGGGTCGCATGAGCTGCGCGGCATCGCCGCGCCGTGCGAGGTGTTTGCGCTGGCGGAGTCGCAAGCCCGGATATCGTAGCCCGGATGGAGCGAAGCGTAATCCGGGATCGGGCTTCAATCGAGACTTTCCCGGATTGCGCTGCGCTCCATCCGGGCTACGAAACGACGTAACTACATCCCGCCCATCTTGCAGACGAGCTTCCACTCCTCTGCCGTCACCGGCTGCACGGAGAGGCGCGAATATTTCACCAGCGCCATATCCGCGAGCTTCTTCTCCGCCTTGATTGCGGCCATCGTCACCGGCGTCTTCAGGGGCTTGTCGGCCTTGATGTCGACGCAGACGAATTTGCCGGTCTTGTCGGTTGGATCGGGATAGGCCTCCTTGATGATCTCGGCGATGCCGACGATCTCCTTGCCCTCGTTGGAATGATAGAAGAACGCCTTGTCGCCCTTCTTCATGCTCACGAGGTTCTGACGGGCGGTGAAATTGCGCACGCCGGTCCAGGCCTCGCCCTTGGCGCCCTTCGCAACCTGCTGGTCCCAGGACCACACCGACGGTTCGGATTTCACGAGCCAGTACGCCATGCTTATTCCTCTGCCTTGAAGGGGCGCGTCATCAGCGCCGAGATCGCGGCATCGATCGTGCTTCGGCCGCTCAGGATCGATGCGACCGCCTCAGATACCGGCAACTCGATATTTTGCGAAGCGGCGAGCTCGATCAGCACGGGGGCGGTGAACTCGCCCTCGGCGAGCTTGCCGGCGGGAGGCTGCTCGCCGCGTCCGAGCGCGAGGCCGAGCGCGAAGTTGCGCGATTGCGGGCTCGAGCAGGTCAGAATGAGATCACCGAGGCCCGACAGGCCGGTGAGCGTCTCGCTGCGTGCGCCGAGCGCACGGCCGAGGCGCGTCAGCTCGGCAAAGCCGCGGGTCGTGAGCGCCGCCTGCGCGGAGGCGCCAAGCTCGCGCCCGACCGCAATGCCGACCGCGATCGCCAGCACATTCTTGGCGGCGCCACCGATCTCGACGCCGCGAATGTCGGTGGAGTGATAGGGGCGGAATGTCGGCGAGCCCAGCGCCTGTACCAGGCTGCTGGCGAGCGCCTCATCGCCTGCCGCCAGGGTCACTGCCGTCGGCAGGCCGCGTGCGACGTCGTCGGCAAAGCTCGGCCCCGACAGGATCGCCGGCTGCGCGTGCGGCGCGGCCTCGGCGATCACGTCGGTCATGAACTTGTGGGTGCCGTGCTCGATACCCTTGGCGCAGGCGACGATCGGCACCGCCTTCGTGATGTGCGAGGCCAGCATGTTGACCGCACCGCGCAAATGTTGCGCCGGCGTCGCAATCAGCAGCATGTCGGCACGCGCGGCGAGCGCCAGATCGCTCGTCACGACGAGCTCAGGCACGATCCGAATCCCGGGCAGCCGCGGATTGTCGCGCGTCGATGCGATCCGCGCGGCGTGCTCGGCATTGCGTGCCCACAGCGTCACGTTTCGCCCTGCTCGCGCCGCCACCGTCGCCAGCGCCGTACCCCAGGCGCCCGCGCCGATCACTGCGACGGATTGGAACGCGGTCATCCCTAGAATCCCGCCCGAGTCTTGCCGTAGCCCGCGGGCGCGGTCGCGTTGGCATCGAGCAGCCAGCGTGCGCGCGGCTGCGCGTCCATCGTGTCGGTCAGGCCAAGCGCCAGGCGCTCGGCGCCGGCCCAGGCGATCATGGCGCCGTTGTCGGTGCACAGCGCGGGCGGTGGCATGATCAGCTGCGTCCCGGCCTGCTTCGCGACATCGTCAAGCGCGCCGCGGATCGCCTGATTGGCGGCAACGCCGCCGGCGGCGACCAGCGCGCGCGGTGCGCCGAACTGCTCGCGGAAAAGCCTGAGGCCGACGCTCAGCCGGTCGGCCGTTGAATCGAGCACGGCGGCCTGGAAGCTCGCGCAGAGATCGCTGATGTCCTGCGGCATGAGCTCGGCCAGCCGGCTCGCTTCGGTGCGCACCGCCGTCTTCAGTCCCGACAGCGAGAAATTGGCATCGGGGCGCCCCTGCATCGGCCGGGGAAACGCAAAGCGCGTGGCATCGCCGCCTGCCGCCGCGCGCTCGACCTGCGGGCCGCCGGGATAGGGCAGGCCCAGCATCTTCGCGACCTTGTCGAAGGCCTCGCCGATGGCGTCGTCGACCGTGGTGCCGAGCCGCACATACTGGCCGACACCGGTGACTGCGACGATCTGGGTATGGCCGCCGGAGGCGAGGAACAGGCAATAGGGAAATTCGATGCCGTCGGTGAGACGCGGCGTCAGCGCATGCGCTTCGAGATGATTCACCGCGACCAGCGGCGTGTCGTGCACCATCGCGATCGCCTTCGCGGTGGTGAGTCCGACGATGACGCCGCCGATCAGCCCGGGCCCCGCGGCCGCCGCGACGCCGTCGAGCTGAGCATAATCGATGCCGGCCTCGTTCATGGCGCGGTCGATGATCCCGTCGAGCACGTCGACATGCGCGCGCGCGGCGATCTCCGGCACCACGCCGCCGAAGCGGGCATGCTCCTCGATCTGCGACCGCACGATGTTGGACAGGATCTTGCCCTTGCCGTCGGCCGCGCGTTCGATCACGGCCGCGGCGGTCTCGTCGCAGGTGGTTTCGATGCCCAGCACCAGCATTGGCGAATTGTTATCCAATTTGCGCCCTTGCGCTCATCCATAAAGCAGAGTTCTGGTACGTCCGGTAGCATCCCGGGGTCGGCTTGCGCAATCGTCACGCGCAGCCGTTCTGGTCAATGCGTCACCGCCAAATGGTCCGGGAACAGCAGCGATGTCCATTCTTGTCACACGGCCGCATCCCGACAATGCGGCGACGGCGGACAATCTGCGCACGCGCGGGCATGCGGTACTGCTTGCGCCGGCGCTCAAGCTCGAGCCGGTCGCCTTCCAAGGCGAGAGCGAAGTTTCTTATGATGCCGTTCTCGTCACCTCGGGCAACGCGATTCGAGCCATAGCGCCGCAATTGCCGGACCTCGGTCTGCTGGAGCTGCCATTGTTCGCGGTCGGCGAACATACGGCTGCAGCGGCGCGAGAGGCCGGTTTTGCCGAGGTGATCGTCGCCGGGGGCGACGCCGCGTCCTTGCGCGACAAGGTGATGCAGAGCGCGCGCGACAAGGTGCTGAAGAAAAACAGCACGCTGTTGTATCTGGCGGGCGCGGATCTGTCGCGCGACCTCGGCGGCGAGCTCGGTGCGGAAGGTTTCCACGTGGTGACGCAGACGACCTACCGCATGGCGCCTGTCAAGCATCTGCCGCGCGAGGTGTGCGAGGGCTTTGCCGCCCACGGAATCGAGGCGGTGCTGCACTACTCCCGGCGCAGCGCACGTGCGTTCCTCGATGCGGCGCGGGACGAAGGTGTCGAAATTTCGGCGCTGGCGATCCCGCATTGCTGCCTGTCCGAGACCGTTGCGGGCGTGCTGCGCGATGCCGGCGCGTCACAGGTTCTGGTGGCCGCAACGCCGGACGAAACTGCCTTATTCGACACCTTGGAGCGTGCGTTGCGGACCCGTTTGGCGTAAAGGTCGGGCCGAATCCGACGCAATCTAATCCACCCTGGTATGGAAGTGTGAGGAACCGTCACGATGGCCGACGACAAGCCTGAAGACGCTGGATTGGCGCCCGATCCGGGTCGTGCCAAGCGCACCCCGCCCACCATCGACCTCGAGGCGACGGAAGTCTCGACCCAGCCGCAGCAGGTCGCGGGCGAGCCCGAGGCATCCGAGCATGTCGCGCAGGAGCAGGCCAGGGTGGAAGAGCCCGGCTCGGAACAGGTCAAGGCCGAGCCTCAGTCCGAATCTGCAGAGCAGCAGGCCTCCGCGGCGGTGCCTGTATCGGCGCCGATTTCGCCCTGGGTCATCGCGCCGTTCTCCGGCGTTGCCGCGGCTGCGGTCGTGATCGCAGTCGGCTGGATGCTGGGCTGGCCCGCGGTGCAGGCCCCGCCGGCCGCGCCGCAGGTCACCAGTGCGACCGTCGATGCGCTGAGCGGACGCGTTGCCGCGGTCGAAGCCAGGGCCGCGAGGCCGGCGGCCGATCCGGCCCAAGTCGCGCGGATCGACGCGTTGGAGAAAGCGGCGAGCGCACTGCGCGGCGACATCGCCAATTTGCGCGCACAGTTCGATAAGACGGCGAGCGCACTGAACGACGCGAAATCCGCGTCGCCGAGTGCCGCGCCCGATCTTGCCGCGCTCATCGACCGCATCGCTCAGCTCGAGCGCGCCAGCAAGACCGAGCGGGCCGAGCTTGCGCAGCAGGGCGAGAAGATCGCCGAGGCCAAGACGATGGACGACAAGCCGCTCCGCTATGTGGTGGCGGCGTCCCTGCTCGACGTTGCCGTTCGCCACGGCGATCCCTATCAATCGCAATTGGCGGCGGCGCGATCGCTGGCGACCAAGCCCGATATGCTCAAGCCGCTCGAGGCGTTTGCATCGTCCGGCATCCCGACATCGGCGGCGCTGAGCCGCGAGCTCCTCAATATCGTGCCGAAGCTGTCGCCGCCGGCTGAAGCTCCGTCGAGCGAGGCCGGCATTGTCGAGCGGCTCCAGGCCGGCGCGTCAAAGCTCGTGCGGATCGAGCGCACCGATGGCGTCGGCAACGATCGCGGCGCCATCGTGACGCGCGTCACGGCGGCGGCGCTCCGTAGCGATTTCGCCGAAGCGCGGCGCGAGCTGAAGACGCTGCCCGAGGCTGATCGTGCTCCGGCGCAGGCCTGGCTCGACAAAGCCGACGCCCGCGACGCCGCGCTCGCCGCGTCCCGCAAATTCGCCGACGATGCCATGGCGGATCTCGCCAAATCTACTCAATAAGATTCGCGCAACAATCGGCGCGTATAGGGATCGCCATGCTTCGCATCGTCCTCTTTCTCGTCTTGATCGCACTGGCGGCGGCCGGCGCGGCCTGGGTCGCCGACCAGTCCGGCGATCTCGTCCTGACCGCGGGCAGCTTCCGCATCTCGACGACGCTGCCAAGGTTCGTGTTCTTGCTCGGCCTTTTCGCCGCTTCCGTCGTGCTGGTCTGGAGCATCCTGACGACGATCTGGCGCATGCCGGGGCGCTTGCGCCGACGCCGTCATGACAAGCGCCATGCCCGCGGCCGTCATGCCATCACCCATGGCCTGCTCGCGATCGGCCACGGCGATTCCGCGCTCGCGCGCCGGCACGCCGAGGCGGCGCGGCGGCATGCACCGAACGATCCGCTCGCACTGCTTTTGCACGCGCAGTCGGCGCAGCTCGAAGGCAATCGCGACGAGGCGCAACGCGTCTTCCGCGCCATGGCCGAACGCGAGGACACGCGGCTGCTCGGCCTGCGCGGTCTCTTCATCGAGGCGCAGCGCGCCGATGATGCGGTCGGCGCCGTGATGATTGCGGAGGAAGCGATCAAGCTGTCGCCGTCCGCGACCTGGGCCTCGCACGCGGTGCTCGGCTTCCGCTGCGCGCGTGGCGACTGGAGCGGCGCGCTCGCGATCCTCGATTCGAATCTGTCCGCGGGCCTGATCGACAAGCAGACCTATCGCCGGCAGCGCGGTGTGCTGCTCGCCGCGCGTGCGCTGGAGCTGGAAACGATGGACCGCGACGTCGCGCGCGAGAGCGTGATGGAGGCGGTCAAGCTCGCGCCGACCCTGGTGCCGGCGGCCGTGCTCGCGGCAAAATTCGAGAGCGAGGCGCATCAGGTGCGCCGCGCCATGAAGCTGGTCGAAGCCGCCTGGCTCGCCAATCCGCATCCCGATCTCGCGGATGCCTATGCGCATGTGAAGCTCGGCGATTCCGCGTGGCACCGCTTGCAGCGGGTAGAAACTCTCGCCGCGAAGACCCCCGCCGACAAGCCCGGTTATGTCGAAGGGCAGCTCGCGATCGCGCGTGCTGCGATCGAGGCCTCCGAGTTCGCCCGCGCGCGCGAGGTGCTCGCGCCTTATCTCAAGGATCCGACCCAGCGCGTCGCGCTGCTGATGGCCGAGATCGAGCGCACAGAGCATGGTGACGGCGGCCGCGCCCGCGCCTGGACCTTGCGCGCGGTGCGCGCCCGGCTCGATCCCGCTTGGACCGCGGACGGCTATGTCAGCGACCGCTGGCGTCCGGTCTCCCCGGTCACCGGCCGCCTCGATGCGTTCCAGTGGCAGGCGCCGGTCGCGAGCCTGCCCTCGGACAAGGGCCCCACGCTCGAATCCTCGGCCTTCGAGGAAGCCATGCTGGCCGCTCCGCCGCCGAAGCGGGTGACCGCCGCTCCCAGCGAAGCCGCGGTGGAACCGCCGGAGGTGGCCCCGCTGCCGGCACCGGCCGCGCAGGACAATTCACCCCCTCAGGCCAAGGACGCCGCGAAGGAGGCTACCAAGGAAGTGGCCAAGGAGACTGGGGAGCAAACTGCGAAGGTCGACGAGCCGGTCGTCACGCCCGCCGAGCCGGCGAATCCGGCTCCGGCGCCCGCCGAATCATCGCCGCCGGCGCCGACGCCGGTCTTCCGGACCCGGGCCGACCTCAGCAAGCCCGCATCGGCGCCGACCCAGACCGTCATCCCGATCGTCCGCGCACCGGACGATCCCGGGATCGACGACGACGGCCCAAGCGACGAATTTACGGAACAAATCGGCACGCCCAAAGCCCAGGCGGGCGGCTGGCGCGGATTCTGGTCCCGCTGGGGCGCGTGAGCGGTATTTCGCCTCCCGCTTGTCCTTGCCAATTCGGGCCATGCCCGATATCAGGGGCGCGCGTATCGGGGCCGGCATTGCTTTGGTCCCGGCAGGTTCGCCGCAATAGCTCAGTCGGTAGAGCACGTCATTCGTAATGACGGGGTCGGGGGTTCGAATCCCTCTTGCGGCACCAGCGCCCCGGCTCGTCCGACCCCCAAGCACTCACATCGACGCATCAGCCTGCATCAGGGCTCGCTCGGTTGCGTGATCGCGATCACATAATCGCAGCCATGGCTCCCCTACCGTCCGTCACGCCAACACGGGGAGACTTCACATGCGCAAGATCATTCTGATTGCCGCCATGCTCCTGGCTTCTGCCTCCGCCCAGGCAGGCGGCTCCCGCGGTCTGTCGCTGGCGGCGGCAGGCGAACAGACCTCCACTCCGCAAACTGCGACATCGGCGAGCATCGTGACGACGCAGGTGAGCGAAGCCGCGCCCGCCGCCGAGGTTCAGAAGTATCATGATCGTCCGCCGGCGGTGTCGCTCTCCGCGCCGACAGTGGCGACCACTCCGACGGTCACCACACCGGCAACGGCCTCCGCGCCGGTCACGACGACCAAGCCTGCCACCAAGATGACGACAAAGGCGGACAAGCCGAAGCCCAAGCGCAGCTGGACCGAGCGCCGCATCATCAGCGAGCTGCATCGCCACGGCATCTATTGGTGAGGCGCCGACCTGTACCCTGATCTCGCCGTCATGCCCCGGCTTGACCCGGGCATCCACGTCTTCGCGCCTGATCCTAAAACGTGGATGGCCGGGACAAGCCCGGCCATGACGCAAGAGTTTTGGATTTGGCGCTTACTGCGAGACCGTCTGTACCACGCTCGCGATCGGGCGCGTGTTCGTGCCCGCGGTCGGCACCTTCATGTCCTTCATCAGCGCCTCGTCATATTCCGGCAGCGTCTGGAGGCTCGTCTTGGCCTTCATCTGCACGACCTTGTAACCGCCGGCCTTCAGCCGCGCGAGCAGCGTCGGCAGGGCGAGGCCCGTGTTCTTCTGGAAGTCGTGCATCAGGATGATGCCCTTGCCGAGCTTGTCCAGCCTCGTCATCACGGTCTCGACGATCTTCTCCGGCGTCGCGCCCTTCCTGAAGTCGAAGGAGTCGATTTCGGTCGAGAACATCGCGACGTTGCGGGTGCCGAAATAGCTCACCATCGCGGGATTGTGCTGAAGCTGCGGGAAGCGGAAGAACGGCGCCGGGTTGGTGCCGAGCGCGAATTTCACCGCGCTGAAGCCCTTCTCGACCTCGTCCTTGACCTGCTGCTCGGTCAACTTCTTGCTGTTCAGATTGACATGCGACCAGGTGTGCGTGCCCACCGTGTGGCCCTGGACCAGCACCTGCTTCAGGATCTCCGGATGGTAGGTCGCGTGCTTGCCGACCGAGAAGAACAGGCCCTTGGTGCATTCGTCCGCGAGCGCCTTCAGCACCGTGGGCGTGTTGACCGGCCACGGACCGTCGTCAAAGGTCAGCACGACCTCCTTCTCGGTCAGGAAATCGAACTGCTTGAAATGCTCGAAGCCGAAGCCGGGGCCGCCCGTCGTGTCGATCTCGACGACGCGGGACACACCCAGCGCGTTCGGATTGGCGCAGGCCTGCTTCGGCTGCATCGGCATGACCGGCATGGGGGCAGGTGCCGGAGCTGCTGCGGCTGGCTTGGCCGCGACGGCCGCGGTGGTCTCGACGTCGTCCTTGGCGGCGAGCTTCGCCTGTGCCGGCAATGGGTCGGCGGCACGGGCGGCAACTGTCTTGGGAGCGCCCTGTTCGGCGCGCGCGGAATAATAAAACCAACCGCCGGCGGCGATCACGACCGCCGCAACTACACTGGCCAGCATCAGGCCCAACGCATTACGCATCGCTACTCTTTCCAATTACGCAACCAAACCGGCGGAATTTCCCGCGCGACGAGCCATTAATGCGAAGTAAGAGTTAACGTGACACCAACACGGCAGCGGTTGCGCAGGAATTTCAGTGGGGTGCGCAAAGTGACCGAGATCACAGAGTGTGGGTCTCCCGTGAGCGTCATCACAGTGGAAACGAACTTGCTGGAGCATCGTAGCTCCCATCGACAACGGGCCCGCTGTGGCGGCGCCAATGGGAGCTTCAAATGACCAAGTCGTTTACCAGCAAGATCCGCGACACTAGCCTGGCCGTCGGCTTTGCCGCGATCGTCTACATCGCTTCGACGGGCGCGAGCTTCGCCTTCTCGGCCGAGGCGCAGCAGATGTGCACGGGCGATGCCTTCCGTCTTTGCTCGGCGGAGATCCCCAGTATCCCGAAGATCACCGCGTGCATGATCAAGCATCGCTCGGACCTCAGCGCCGGCTGCCGCGCGGTGATGGACAAGACCCTCGCCAAGGGCGCCTCGCGCAAGATCGCTGACGCTCAGGAAACACAGTAACCAAGACGCCGGCAGCTCCCCTCGCCATGTCCCCCGGCATGAAGCCGGGGTGATGCGGCGGCGCCCTGCAGCTAGTCAACAAAGCCGTTGCAGGTGCGGGATCGTCGCACTAGCTTCGCCCGCACGTCTTTCCGGGTAAGAGGCAATTGCGCGATGACCAGACTGCTTTTCGTTATTTCCTTGCTCCTGTGCGCATCGAGCGCCTCCGCGCAACAGCAGCCCGGCCATGATGCCTGCGCGCGCGACGTCACGCGCTTCTGCCGTCCCGTAATGGACAATGGCGACGGTGCCGTGCTGGCCTGCCTGAAGCAGAACCGCACCAAGCTGAGCAAGGCCTGCGACAAGGTGCTGACCCAGCACGGGCAGTGATCGTCATTCCGGGGCGCGCGAAGCGCGAACCCGGAATCCATCGCGCGACCAACTCCTGCGATAAATGGATTCCCGGTTCGCACCTTACGGCGCGCCCTGGAATGACGAGAGGCCTACGTACTGCTTCCCGCCGCGGTCGCGACCACCGGCAGCACCTCGCTATTGGCGCGGTCCGGCGTGTCGTCCTTCCAGCGCACCGAACCGAATGGGCGCTCCAGCATGCGACGGATCCGCACCGGCTCGGGACCGATGTGGAAATCGATCGCCTGCTGATGCAGCGCGCGTTCGGACTGGGTCGCACGGTTGCGCTGACGCAAATAGTCGAGCCAGGTCGGGCAGTGATAGCGCTCGGTCCACAGCTCGGGGTCGGCGATGTCGCGCGCGATCGACCAGCCATAGGCGCCGTTGCGCTGGCGCGAGAGCTGCACGTCCTGCATGACGTTGTGGAAGGCGCGTGCGTTCTCCTGCGCGACGCGATATTCGATCTCGACAACGAGCGGCCCGCTGCGCCCGGTCAGCGACAGCTTCACCTCGGGATCGGCGAGCATGTCCGCATCCTCGTTGCGGGCGCCGACGCGCGGCATCGTGAGCCAGATGCCGAGCAGCGGCGAAATCAGCATCAGGCCGGCAGCCGTCAGCAATGCGATCTCGACGCCGGCATAATCGGTGAGATGGCCCCAGCCCCAGGCGCCGATCGCGATGCCGCCGGCGATCGCGGCCTGGAACGCCGCGAGCGAGCGACCTGCGACCCAGCGCGGCGCCGAGAGCTGCACGCCGATATTGAACAGCGCGATCGCAGCCATCCAGACCGCGCCGGCCAGGACCAGCGCGGTGGCCGTCAGCACCGGCTCGGTGCTCAAAGCGAGAGCGGCCATGGCGAAGGCCATCGAGATGGTGCAGGCGCGGATCGCGGCCTCGCCGCTCATGCGCTTGCGCAATTCGTGGATGTTGAGCGCGCCGATCACGGCGCCCATGCCGAAGGCGCCGAGCATGATGCCATACATCTGCGCGCCGCCATGCAGCAGGTCGCGCGCGACCAGCGGCATCAGCGCCATCACGGCGCCGCCGATCAGGCCCATCACCAGCGTGCGCAACAGCACGATCTTGATCGGCGGCGAATTGGTGATGTAACGCACGCCCGAGACCATGGCGCGGTTGAGCTTCTCCCGCGGCAGGCGCGACGCCTCGGTGTTGCGGCGCCAGAGCAGCAGCACCACCAGCAGCGGCAGATAGAGGATCGCATTGCAGGCGAATGCGGCCACCGCACCGAGCGCAGCGACGATGACGCCGCCGACCGCCGGGCCGAAGCTGCGCGCGATGTTGTAGCTGATGCCGTTCAACGCCACAGCGGACGCCAATGCCTCGGGCGGCACCTGTTCGCTGACCGAGGACTGCCAGGCCGGGCCGAACAGCGCATTGCCGCTGCCGACGATGAAGCAGAAGGCGAGCAGCAATTCCGGGGTGATCAGGTTGAAGCCGGCCAGCACGGTGAGCACGCTCGCGCCGATCAGCGCGATCGACAGCGAAATCACACTGACGATGCGGCGGTCATACATGTCGGCGATGGCACCGGCCGGCATCGAGATCAGCATGATCGGCAGCATGAGCGCGGTCTGCACCAGGGCCACCTTGTCTGCCGAGGCCGCCATCTGCGTCATCGCCCAGGCCGCACCCACGCCCTGGATCAGGAGGCCGAGATTGGAGAGCAGGCTGGCGAGCCAGATCCGCCGGAACACGGTGTACCGCAGGGGCGCAGTGATGCCGTCGGCGGCCATTTTCGGGCGGGTCGGCTGCTCGGTCATATCCCCTTCCATGTCGGATGGCAGAAGTGGTCGTGGTGATTTTCGGCCAATTCAGTGATGCCCGCGAAAGTCGTTCGCTGTCCAGTGCTTAGGCCGGTATAAGCAGTGCAAAGAGCTAGGCTTGCCGGGAGGAACTGATGAAGCTGTCGCGACGGACGATCTTGCAGGGGGCCGCGAGCGTGCCTTTCGCACTTGCGAGCTTGCGGACGGGCGCGCTGGCGCAGACCGCGCCCGCCGCCGCGCCCGGCACGGAGCTGCCGCCGATTCTGTTCGTCCACGGCAATGGCGATTACGGCGCGCTCTGGATGACGACCTTGTGGCGGATGGAGTCCAATGGCGTTGCACGGGATCGCATGATGGCGATCAATTTCACCGATCCCCTGGCGCGCAACGACGACAAGGTCGAGCAGGCGGGCCGCTCCTCGACCGAGGACCAGCGCCGCGAGCTCGCTGCTGCGATTGCTGAGCTGAAGCGCCGCACCGGCGCACCTCGCGTGGCTCTGGTCGGCAGCTCGCGCGGCGGCTACGCGATCCGCAATGTCATCAGAAACGGCGGCGCCGGGGATGTCAGTCATGCCGTGCTGTGCGGTACGCCCAATCACGGTGTATTCGCGACCGACGACCAGCCGAACAACGAGTTCAACGGCCGCGGCGCGTTCCTGCGCAGCTTGAACGAAGGCGAGAGCGAGGTGACGCCGGGCGTTGCCTTCCTCACGCTGCGCAGCGATGGCATGGACAAATTTGCGCAGAGCGACGGCCGCTTCATCGGCAAGCCCGGGGCCCCGACCAATGTCAACGCCGAAGGGCCGGAGCTGAAGGGCGCCACGAACCTCGTACTCGGCGCGCTCGACCATCGCGAGGTGGCGTTCCACCCGCGCGCGTTCCGCGAGATCTACAAGTTCATCGCCGGCCGCGAGCCCGCGCGCATCGCGATCGTGCCGGAGACCAGCGTGACATTGAGCGGCCTCGTCACCGGCGCGCCCGGCGGCGCGCCGACCAATCGCCCGGTCGCGGGTGCAACCGTCGACATCTTCCGTGTCGATCCCAATACCGGTGAGCGCAAAGGCGGCGCGCTGTACAGCTCGAAGACGGGCGCCGATGGCCGCTGGGGGCCGGCACAGGTCGATCCCGCCTGGTCGCTCGAATTCGTGTTGACCTCGCCGAACGCCCCGACGACGCACATCTACCGGTCGCCGTTCCCGCGCTCGTCCGAGGTCGTGCATCTGCGGCCTGCACGCCCGCTAGGGCCGGCCGACAAGGACGCCGGCGCCGTCGTGATCATGTCGCGTCCGCGCGGCTATTTCGGCCTGCCGCGCGACGTGGTGCTGCTCGACGGCAAGGAGCCGGCCGACGTCAAGCCGGGCGTGCCCACGGATGCGGCAGCAACCCTGCGGCTTCCGGCGAGCGAAGTCGGCCGTAACATCGTGGCCCAATTCGACGAAGAACGGATTGTGGCACGCGCCTGGCCTGCGTCCGAGAACCGGATTGCCATCGCCGAGCTGACTTACTAGCTATTTACCTGCGTCCCATCTTGCGGGAGAGAGCCATGAATATCGCCAGCGTGCGTCGGCCCATCATCCCTCCGGCTCCCCCGCGGGCGCCCGACGATATGTCGTTCTTCGGCCGGCTCGCGGTCATCAGGCAGAACATGATCGCGACCTGGGGGCAACGCGCCTATGAGGAAGAGGTCATCCCGGGCCGCTTCTTCTTCCGCAACAGCTTCATCCTGAACCAGCCGGACGCGATCCGGCACGTGCTGCTCAGCAATTACGAGAACTACACGCGCACGCCGGCCGGCATCCGCATGCTGCGCCCCGTGCTCGGCGACGGCCTTCTGATCGCGGAAGGTCATTCCTGGACGTTTCAGCGCCGCACGCTGGCGCCGGCCTTCACGCCGCGCGCGACCGCAAACCTCGTTCCGCACATGACGGCGGTGCTCGACGAGACCATCGCCAAGCTGGACGCGCAAACCGGCGAGCCGGCCGACCTGCGCGCGATCATGCAGCGCATGACGCTCGAAATCGCCGGGCGCACGATGTTCTCGTTCGGCATGGACCAGCACGGCGCAACCCTGCGCAACTTCATCATGGAATATGCCGCGCGGTTGGGGCGTCCCTATTTCCTCGACATGGTGCTGCCGGTGTCCTGGCCGAGCCCGATGGATTTTGCCCGTGCCCGTTTCCGCAGGCGCTGGACCGAGTTTGTGGCCATGCTGATCGCCGAGCGGCGTAAGGCGGGCAAGAAGGACGGTGCGCCGCCGCGCGATTTGTTCGATCTCATGGACGAGGCACGCGATCCCGAGACGGGCCAGGGCTTCTCCGACGAGCAGCTGGTCGACGAGGTCGCGACCATGATCCTCGCCGGTCATGAGACCACAGCGACGGCGCTGTTCTGGGCGCTCTACCTGCTCGCGCTCGATCCTGATACGCAGGAGGAGGTGGCGTCCGAGACCCGCGGCGAGCATCTCGACAGCATGGCCGACATCGATCGCCAGAAATTCACCCGCGCGGTGATCGACGAAACCATGCGGCTCTATCCGCCGGCCTTCCTGGTCGCGCGTGCCGCGCGCGATAAGGACAATGCGGCGGGTGTCGAGATCGGCAAGGGCGACATCATCATGATCGCGCCCTGGCTCTTGCACCGGCACGAGAAGCTGTGGGATCAGCCGAACGCTTTCATTCCAAAACGCTTCATGTCGAACGAGGCGCCGGACCGTTTTGCTTACCTGCCGTTCGGCGCAGGTCCGCGCGTCTGCATCGGCGCACCGTTTGCCCAAGCCGAATCCGTGCTGGCGCTGGCGCGGCTGATCGGAGCGTACCGAATCGAGCTTGCCGACCCCGCGACCCCCGTAATTCCGCTCGGCGTCGTCACCACCCAGCCGGACCATTCACCCCTGTTCCGCATCACGCGTCGGTGACAGGCTCCAGTCTGGCCGCTGGCGTGACCCAGCCTACAAAGAGTTCCGCCATGAGCGACATCCAGGCCCAGTTCTCCGTTCTGAAGCAGACCGCCGATCCCGTTGTGGTGGAGGCCATCGCGCAGCTGATCGCCAACGGTCATGATCGCGATCTCAACCGGATCAATGCGCTGGATTTTGCCGACCGGACCGGGCTCGACCAGGAGAAGGTCATTTCCGGCTTCCTGCACGCCTCGCGGCTCGGCCTGTTCGATATGAGCTGGAACGTGCTGTGTCCCGGCTGCGGAGGCGTGCTGGGCGCGCACGCCACACTGAAGTCGTTGAAGCACGACGACTACAATTGCGCGCTCTGCGCCGCCGGATACGAGGCCTCCGTCGACGAGATGGTCGAGGTGGCCTTCACTGTCAGCCCTCGGGTCCGCCGCATCGGTGCTCATGATCCCGACACGTTGCCGATCTGGGAGTATGTGCGGCAGATGTTCTGGAGCTCAGGCGTCGACATCAACGACGAATCCTTTTCCCGCCTGATCAACCAGGTAACGCTCGAAGCCCTCGAATTGCCCGCCGGCGAGAAGGCGATCCTCTCACTTAATCTGCCGAGCCAGTTCATCATCGTGTTCGAACCGGTCACCCATTCCGCCCATTTCCTGGACGTTCAGGGTGAGCCGACCAGCGAGCGTCAGCAGCTGTCGATCATGTTCAACAAGCTGGAGGCGCCGACGGGGACCACCGTGATGCGCCCCGGACCGTTGCGTCTCATGCTCGAGAACCAATCGGACAGTCGCGTATTGCCCTCGGTCTGGATTGCCGACCACGCGTTGCACGAGATGATCGGCAAGCGCAAGCCGATCCTGACCGCCAAGCGCATGCTGTCCAACCAGACGTTCCGCGACGTCTTCAAGGCCGACAACCTCAATGTCGACCAGCGACTGAAGATCACGTCCCTGACGTTCCTGTTCACCGACCTGAAGGGTTCGACGGCGCTGTATGAGCGGGTCGGCGACCTCAATGCCTTCGATCTCGTGCGGGCGCATTTTCGCGCGCTGCTGGAGATCATCGCCGCCGAGAAGGGTGCGGTCGTGAAGACGATCGGCGATGCCGTGATGGCGACCTTCGTCAGGCCCGAGCACGCCATCACTGCGGGACTGCGCATGCGCGCGGCGATGGACGAATTGAACAAGCAGCGCGGCGCCAACGACCTCATTCTCAAGATCGGGATCCACGAAGGCCCCTGCCTCGCAGTCATGCTCAACGAGCGGCAGGATTATTTCGGCCAGACCGTCAACATCGCCGCCCGCGTGCAGAGCCTGTCGACCGCGCAGGAGATCCACATCACCGGCCCGGTGCTGGACGCTCCCGCCGTTGCCGAGGTGCTCGAGCAGCGCGCCATCAAGCCGATCCAGAAGCAGGCCGCGCTCCGTGGCATCGCCGACAAGATGGTGGTGTACGAGATACCGTGAGGCATCATTCGTCATTCCGGGTTCGATGCTGGCGCATCGCCCCGGAATGACGGTGAACAGATTGCCGAAACGTAATACGCGCGCGGAACTGACGCACGTTGCGCCGGTTGAGTTTCCTGCTCATATAATGCTGGTAACGGCCGCGCTCCTTGCGGCGTCATCAATCTCGGTAGGACCTATGCTCGACGGCTTGCGCCAATTCATCGCCGACATTGTCGGTCCCCAAGCCCAGGACCGCGCATTTGGCGACAGCGATTACCGGCTGGCCGCGACCGCGCTGCTGGTCCATGTGGTCTCGCTGGACGGCCAGCCCAGCGCGGCCGAGCAGCGCAAGCTGCACAGCCTGATCGAAAGCCATTTCGGGCTTGACCGCGGCACCGCCGACCGTCTCATCGCCGACGCCACCCAGGTCGAAGGCGAGGCCGTCGACCTCTATCACTTCACCAGCGTCATCATGCGCTCGCTCGACGAAGCGGGTCGCAAGCGGATCGTGCAGATGATGTGGGAGCTGGTCTATGCCGACGGAGAGGTCAGCGAGTTCGAGGACAATGTGGTCTGGCGCGCGTCCGACCTGCTCGGCATCTCCCAGCGTGACCGGATCGAGCTGAAGCACGCCATTGCGGAGCGTGCCGGTGGCCAGGTCAAGGATCCCGCCGTCGGACCGGTCCCCGGCGGATTGCCTGGCCTGCGAGCCACATGACGAAACTTTAATATAAGCCGGCGGTCCCCCGCTTCTGCGGATTCGACTGCAAATACCGGTCTTTCCTGCTTCCACTGTCGCTCTCACAAGCAGCCATGCTGCCAGCGCCGCTTGCCTGGCGCGCACGGCTTATGCTCTCGTTCTGGTATTGCCGGGACCACAGACTTCAATTCAAGAGACTTCGATCGTGACTGAGCGGGTAACGTTGATCACCGGTGCCTCGGCGGGCATCGGGATGGAGCTGGCGCGTGTGTTTGCCGCCAATGGACATCGCCTCGCATTGACGGCGAGACGGGTGGATCGGCTCGAAGCGCTCGCGAACGAGATCGCCGCCAAGGGTGGCAAGAAGCCGATCGTGATCGCCTGCGATCTCGAGGACCCGCATGCCGGTGAGAGGATCGCCGCGACACTTGCCGCCGAAGGCGTCGAGCTCGATCATCTCGTCAACAATGCCGGCTTCGGCGTATTCGGCGATGCCATCGAGCGCGATCGCGTCGCGCAGCTCGGTATCGTCGATGTCAACGTCCGCGCCCTGACGGATCTGTCGCTGCGCTTCGCCGATCAGCTCATCCGGAACAAGGGCGGTCTTCTCAATGTCGGCTCGGTTGCAGGCTTCCTGCCCGGCCCCGGCATGGCCGTGTACTACGCATCCAAGGCCTATGTGATTTCCTTCACCGAAGCATTGCGGGCGGAGCTCGCTCCCCGCGGCGTCCGTGTCACCGTGCTTTGCCCGGGCCCGGTCCCCACGGAATTCCAGGCCCGCGCCGGCGTCGGCTCGCAACATGACACGGCCTTTCTCAACGTCTCAGCTGCCGAGGTTGCGCGGGAGGCGTATCGCGCTCTGATGGCCAACAAACGGGCAGTGCTGCCCGGCCTCGGCAACAAGATTGTGCCGTTCGCGCTGCGCTTCTTCCCACGCGGCTTCATCCTGGCGGCCACTAGCCGGTTCCAGCGGCAGCGGCGCTGAACGCCGCCGCCCGCGTCCGTAGTGGCCCGGAGCTTGCTTCCAGACGTGCGCGTGTGTGCGCAAACTCACACGATGTTAACCATCGCTTAGCTATGCTGGCGGTCTGAACCGATAGCACTCGCAGAGGCCATGTCGTTCCGGACGGACAGGTTTGGTGGCGCAGAGGTGGTCGCCTTCCCACAGAGGGCGGCGAGCGTCGCCGCCGCTGAAACCCGGCTGCCGGTTCTGATCGTCCTGCATCAGGAATGCTCGACACCCGGCCGCGTCGGCAATGCGTTGCGCGCGCTCGGCCACCGCCTCGACATCCGCCGTCCTCGCTTTGGCGATCCCCTGCCCGAGACGCTCGATCAGCATGCCGGGGCCGTGATCTTCGGCGGGCCGATGAGCGCCAATGATTCCGACGACTACATTCGCCGTGAGATCGACTGGATCGAAATTCCGCTCCGCGAGCAGCGCCCGTTGCTCGGCATCTGCTTAGGGGCGCAGATGCTGGCGATGCAGCTCGGGGCCCGTGTCGCGCCGCATGCGCAGGCGCTGACGCAGATCGGGTACTACCCGATCAGGCCGACCGCCGCGGGCCGCGCGCTCTGCCCGCACTGGCCGGCGCAGGTCTATCACTGGCATCGCGAGGGCTTTGAGCTGCCTGGAGGCGCCGACTTGCTCGCCGAAGGCGATGATTTCCCGGTGCAGGCGTTCCGCACGGGCAATGCTTTCGGCGTGCAGTTCCACCCCGATGTGACCTATGCGATGATGTGCCGCTGGACCACGCGCGGCTATGACGGATTCAGCGCGCCCGGTGCACGGCAGCGGCATCATCATTTCGCGGATCGCGCCGTCTACGATGTCGCCGAACGCGCCTGGCTCGATCATTTCCTCGACGGCTGGTTGGAGCGCCGGCCGATGCTGGCGCAAGCCGCCGAGTGATCGCGGCTTCGCGCAAGTCCTTGGCGCAGGTCCTTGGCGCAAGTCCTTCTCCCATCCCGGGGTATGCTAGGCTCGCTTCTAACGAGCGCGTGCGAACGCGTGCCGGCAAACAAGGGAGAGCGTCATGGCCTACGAACACATTCTCTATGAGGTGAGCGACAAGATCGCGACCATCACGCTCAACCGCCCCGATCGCATGAATGCATGGACGCCGGTCATGGAGCGCGACGTGCGCAACGCGATGGAGGCATCGAGCGCCGACGACAATGTCCGCGTCATCGTCCTCACCGGCGCGGGCCGCGCCTTCTGCGCCGGCGCCGACATGGATGCGCTGAAGGGCCTCGATCCCAACGACGTCAGGCGCGCCTCGAACCTGCCGCCGTTCGACATGAATCGCCGGCCAGACTGGCAGACGCGGTACGGCTATTATCCTTCGATCAAGAAGCCTGTGATCGCCATGCTGAACGGCGCGACGGCAGGCATTGGACTGGTGCATGCACTCTATTGCGACCTTCGCTTTGCCGCCGACAACACCGTGTTCACCACCGCCTTCGCGCGGCGCGGCCTGATCGCCGAGCACGGCATCAGCTGGATGCTGCCGCGCATCGTCGGCCACGCCAATGCGCTGGATCTGCTGCTCTCGGCGCGGCGCGTGTCGAGCGAGGAGGCACTGCGGATCGGGCTGGTCAACCGGCTCTGTCCGCCGGAGAAGCTGCGTGAAGAGACGTATACTTACGCGCGCGATCTCGCCGATTTCGTCTCGCCGAGCGCGATGGCCGTGATCAAGCGCCAGCTCTACGAGGTGCCGTTCCAGACGCTGGCCGAGGCGACGATCGAGGCCAACAGGGAGATGATGGTGGCGCTGAACGGGAGTGATTTCAGGGAGGGCGTGGCGAGCTTCATGGAGAAGCGGCCGCCAAGGTTTACGGGGAGGTAGGGGAATTCGCCAAGCCAGTCCGTCTTCGCCCTGCGCGCTTCGCCGGACACCACGCTTCACTCTTCGGGCTCCGCGCGGCTGCGCCACGCGTAGCCCGAAGGGCGAAGCGTGGTGGAGCCAGGCGGGATCGAACCGCCGACCTCGTCATTGCGAACGACGCGCTCTCCCAGCTGAGCTATGGCCCCTTTGCTGGCCGCTCTGGTGAACGCGGCCGACAACCGGGCGCCATTTAAGTCCCCGCCAAGGTCAAGTCAAGGACGGGCGTAACCCGGTTTTAGCTCTCCGGGTGCCGACTTCCCTTGTTTGGGCCTGACGGAACCGATATCTAGCAAACGGGGCGTCAATCCCGACCGAGCCAGAGTTTTCAAAAGCCAGAGGCCTCATAAGCCATGCGTGCCGTTCTCGACATCGTCATCATCGTGCTCGACCTCTACGTCTGGCTGCTGATCGCCTCCGCGATCCTGTCCTGGCTGATCGCCTTCAACGTGGTGAACACCCGTAACCAGTTCGTGTCGGCGGTGGCGGAGTTCCTCTACCGGATCACCGAGCCTCTGCTGGCCCCGATTCGCAATTTCCTGCCCAGCCTCGGCGGTCTCGACATCTCGCCGATCATCCTGATCCTGATCATCATGTTCATCGAGCGGGTGATCCTGTACTACATCTACCCGAACGTGGTCTAAGCGGGCGGGAGCGCCTTGGTTGCCAACAAGGAGCCTTGTTGTCAGGAGCCTTGCCCTAAGGACCCTTGGCGCTACTCGGCCGCAGGAATCAGCATCGCGCTGCGGGTGACGCCGCGCGGCGGCCGCGACGACATCGACGGGATCGAGCAGCTTTCGGATGGCCGCAGCGTGCTCAAGGTGCGGGTGCGCGCCATTGCCGATGGCGGCGAGGCCAACAAGGCCGTGCTGGCGCTGCTGGCGAAATCGCTCGGCGTGCCCAAGAGCAATGTAAAGCTGCTATCCGGAGCCACGTCGCGGCTGAAGCAGATCGCGGTCGACGGCGATCCGGCGCGTCTCGGCGAAACCCTGCGCCAGCTCACATCGGCCAAACCGACAGATTGAGAGAACGGACATGACCGCTGATATCATCGATGGAAAAGTCATTGCGGCGGAACTCCGTGGCCGCGTCGCCGAGGAGGTCGCCCGCGTCAAGCGCGAGCACAATCTGGTGCCGGGCCTTGCAGTGGTCCTGGTCGGCAACGACCCCGCCAGCGAAGTCTATGTCCGTTCAAAACACACCCAGACCCAGGCCGCGGGCATGGCCTCGTTCGAGCACAAGCTGCCGGCCGACGTCTCGCAGGCAGATCTGCTGGCGCTGGTCGCAAAGCTCAACCGGGATCCCGCCGTGCACGGCATTCTCGTGCAATTGCCGTTGCCGAAGGGGCTGAACACCGAAGCGGTCATCAACGCCATCGACCCCGCCAAGGATGTCGACGGGCTGCATCCGAACAATGCCGGCCGGCTCGCCGGCGGCTTCGAGGCGCTGTCGCCCTGCACGCCGCTCGGCTGCATCATCCTGACCAAGAGCGTGCACGCCTCGCTGGAGGGCATGAACGCCATCGTCATTGGCCGCTCCAATCTGGTCGGCCGCCCGCTCGTACAATTGCTGCTGAATGAGAATGCCACGGTGACGATCGCGCATTCGCGCTCGCGCGACCTGCCCGGGCTCGTGAAGAAGGCGGACCTCGTCTATGCGGCGGTGGGCCGGCCAGAGATGGTGCGCGGCGATTGGCTGAAGCCGGGTGCGACCGTGATCGATGTCGGCATCAACCGCATCCCGAGGGAGGACGGCAAGACGCGCCTCGTCGGCGACGTCGCCTATCAGGAAGCGCTTGCCGTTGCCGGCGCAATCACGCCGGTGCCGGGCGGTGTCGGCCAGATGACGGTGGCGTGCCTGTTGGTGAACACGCTCCGCGCGGCCTGTGCGATCGCCGGCCTGCCGAAGCCGGCGGTGTAGTTGAGCGTCATTCCGAGGCGGCTCGCAGAGCCAAACCCGGAATCTCGCGCCCCGATCTCTGGATTCCGGGTTCGCGCTGACGCGTGCCCCGGAATGAAGCAGGGTCTCAGCCCTTCTTCTTCTTCTCGCGCTCGATGCCTTCTTGGATCAGCTGGTGCGCTTCCTCCGGGCCGCCCCAGCGCAGGATCTTCACCCACTTGCCCTTTTCGAGATCCTTGTAGTGCTCGAAGAAGTGCTGGATCTGCTGCAGCGTGATGTCGGGCAAATCGGAATACGACTTCACCTTGTCGTAGCGCTGCGTCAGCTTGGACGACGGCACCGCCAGGATCTTCTCGTCGCCGCCGGCTTCGTCCTCCATGAACAGCACCCCAACCGGGCGCACGCTCATGACGGCGCCGGGGATGATAGCGCGGGTGTTGATGATCAGCACGTCGCAGGGGTCACCATCATCCGACAGCGTATGCGGGATGAAGCCGTAATTGCCGGGGTAACGCATCGGCGTGTAGAGGAAGCGGTCGACCACCAGCGTGCCGGCCTCCTTGTCCATCTCGTACTTGATCGGTTCGCCGCCCACGGGGACCTCGATGATGACATTGACGTCGTGGGGGACGTTCTTTCCGATCGAGACCGCATCGATACGCATTCAAGGCTCCGTTGTTGCCGAGGATAAATCGCGCCCGGCAGCGATTTTGGCGCTGTCATACGCGGGCTTGGCCCGCTGATCCATCGCGTTTTTGTGAAATAATGAATCCGGCGATCACCGGCGCAAGCGGCCTGCGGTATCGACGGATGGGAACGCTGCCCGGCTAGGGTTTCAGCAGCTCAATTGGTCCAAGCGAAGGCAACCTTGTCGAGCGCCTTCGGTCCGAAACGCTCCGACGAGCGCGCCACCATGCGACCACCCAGGGCGCGGTAGAACTCGGTAGCGGGATCGTTGTCCGAGAGCGCCCACACCACCATGCTCTTCAGCCCGCTCTGCATCAGGTCGCGGCGGGCGGCGGCAAACAGGCGGCGGCCGAAGCCGAGGCCCTGAAACTCGGGCCGCAGATAAAGCTCGTAGATCTCGCCGTCGAAATGCAGGCTGCGGGCCCGGTTGCGGCCGTAATTGGCATAGCCGGCGATCTTGTCACCGAACACCAGCACGCTGACACGGCTGCCCTTGCGGATCGCGCTGTCCCACCACTGCGGACCGCGGCGGTTGATCAGCTTCTCCAGCTCGGCACCGGGAATTATGCCCTGATAGGCCGAACGCCAAGCTTCGTCATGCGTCGACGCCACCGCAGTTGCATCTGCAGCTTTGGCCGGCCGGACCTCGATCAGGGTTGTGCTCATGGACGCGATCAAACCAAGTCGCCGCGTCGGCGGCAAGACCTATCGTTAATTATCGGTTAACCTGTGGACTTTCTGCATCAGTATTTTAACCGTGTTGTACCGAAAAAGGACAGGGCCCAATGCTGAGGGCACCGGCGGGCCGTGCCTCGGTGCAAAACTCCTGTTGCGGCAACGAAGGAACGGCGATGGGCACCGCAGAAAGTCCGCCCATGGTGATTCGTTCCTACTAGTGTGGCTGTCGCTGTTCTTGTTCGCTCTCGCCAATTCATGCGGCTCCTCAACACCATCGCGCTCGTGCCTCTGCTGGCTTTGCTGACTGCGCCGCCTCTGTGCGCAGAGGTCAGGTTCGGTCCATCCGGAGAGGAGGGCGAGCCGTTTCGTCGGCAGGAATGGCGCGTGCCAACGCCGGATACCGATCTTGCTGCGCATGCCCTGCTGTTTCGCCCCTCGGGCCCAGGTCCGTTCCGGCTCGCGGTGATCGCACACGCCTCGACGCAGAACACGCTGCGTCGGGTGCAAATGCCGCAGCCGGAATACCGCCCGCTCGCCGGCTATCTCGTCGCGCGCGGCTTTGCCGTGCTGGTGCCGGAGCGGCCCGGCCATGGTGCCACCGGCGGCCGCTACCTCGAGGATCAGGGCGGCTGCGACGAGCCCGACTACACGCGCTCGGGCCGCGCAACGGCCGAGGCAATCAAACTGGCGCTGGTCCAGCTGCAAAAGCAGGATTTCATCCGCAAGGATGGCGCGATCGTGATCGGCCATTCCGCCGGCGGATGGGGTGCGCTGGCGCTCGCCGGTGCCGATCCGAAGGTGATCTCCGCCATCACCGTGTTTGCACCGGGACGCGGCGGCCATGCCAATGATGAGCCGAACCGAATCTGCGCGCCGCACACCCTGCTCGCCGCCGCAGCGGAATTCGGCAAGACCGCGCGCATTCCCGTCACCTGGCTCGTTGCGCCCAATGACAGCTATTTCGCGCCGGCATTCTCGCAGAAACTCGTCGATGCGTTTCGCGGCACGGGCGGCAAGGCCGAGTTTCGCCCGCTGGCGGCCGTCGGCAGCGAAGGCCATTGGATGATCGAAACCGAAGCCGGCGTCAAAGCCGCCAGCAGCGAACTCGCGCGGGCGCTGAACCCGCCCAAGCCTATGGCGACCAAGAAGCCATGACGCTGTATTTCCTGGTCAAATTTGTACACGTCCTCGGCGCCATCGTCATTCTCGGCACCGGGACCGGCATCGCCTTCTTCATGCTGATGGCGCATCGCACGCAGGACCCGGAGTTCATCGCCCGCACCGCTTCGGTCGTGGTCATCGCGGATGCGATCTTCACGCTGTCGGCCGTGATCCTCCAGCCGGTCAGCGGCGGCGTGCTGATGATGCTGTCGGCGACCTCGATCACGGAGCGCTGGCTGCTGGCCTCACTCGCGCTCTACGCGATTGCCGGCTTGTTCTGGGTGCCGGTCGTGTTCATGCAGATCGAGATGCGCGACCTCGCGCGCAAGGCTGCTGCGCAGCGCAGTGCGCTCCCACAGCGCTATTTCGTGCTATTCCGCCGCTGGTTCGCGTTCGGCTTCCCCGGCTTCGGCGCGACGATGGCCATCCTGTGGCTGATGATCGCGAAACCGTTTTGAGAGAAGCGATGAGTGAGCGAACCGTTTTGGTGCTCGGCGCCTCCGGCCTGATCGGCCGCTTCGTCACCGACGATCTGCGCACGCGGGGCTTTCGCGTCGTCGGCGTGGCGCGGAGCCTGTCGCCGGCGCAGAGGATGAGCGCGCTGGACATCGAGCTGCCGATCCTCATCCTCGACACGGCCGCGCTGACGCGTCTCCTCAGCGAGCACGCGGTAGACGTCGTCGTGAACTGTCTCGGCGTGCTCCAGGATGGCCCCGGCAGCAACACGAGCGCGGTGCATCGCGATTTCGTCGCGCGACTGCTTCAGGCGATCGGCGGCAGCGGCCGCGCAATCCGGCTGGTGCACATCTCGATCCCCGGCTCCGCGGAGGCGGACCGCACCGCCTTCGCTACGACCAAACGCGAGGCCGAGCGCCTGATCGGGGCTAGCGGCATTCCCCATGCCATCCTGCGGCCCGGCTTCGTGGTCGCACCGTCAGCCTATGGCGGTAGCGCCATGCTCCGCGCGCTTGCAGCCTTTCCGATCGATTTGCCGGCCAAGGACATGGCAACGTCATTTCAGCCCGTGGCCATCGAGGATATTACGGCGACCATCGCCTGGCTCGCCGCGCGCGACATCGACGATGCCTCGTTGAGGGCGGTGAGCTGGGACCTGATGCAGGCCGAACCGATCACCATGGCCGGCGTCATCAGGCCGTTTCGCCGTGCGTTCGGCACGGACGGCTGGCCGCGCATCGCGATGCCGCGCTTCCTGCTCGATCTCGGCGTGAAACTCGGCGATGTCGCCTGCTATCTCGGCTGGACGCCGCCGATGCGCTCGACCGCCATTGCCGAGCTGCGTCGCGGCGTGACTGGCGATCCGTCAGCGTGGAGCGCCGCGACGGGTATCGCGCCGAAGCATCTGGCTGAGGCGATCGGACGCCATCCTGCCAGCATCCAGGACAAATGGTTCGCGCGCCTGTTCCTGGTCAAGGCGCTGATTTTCGCAAGCCTGGTCGCGTTCTGGGTCGTCTCCGGTTTCATCGCCTTGTTCGTGTCCTACGGTGCCGCCGCCGGCATTTTGACCGCGCACAACTTTCCGCCCGCGCTGGTTGATCCCATCACCATCGGCACCAGCCTGATGGACATGAGCATCGGTGTCTTGATCGCCTTCCGCCGAACGGCTGCGATCGGCTTGGTCGCGGGTATTTTCGCTTCGCTCGGCTATATGCTGGGCGCGGCGATCCTGACGCCCGACCTCTGGATCGAGCCGCTTGGCGCGCTGGTGAAGACCGGGCCGGCGATCGTCTTGATGGTCGTCGCGCTCCTGATGCTGGATAACCGATAGCGTTTTCGAGCGAAGTGGATTCCGCTTCGCGTGAAGAAAACTCGTCAAAAAGAGAGTCTGATGCCCAAATGGCCTGACGACGACGTCATTCTGTTCGACGGCATCTGCATCTTCTGCTCACGCTGGGTCCACATCGTCGCCAAGCGCGACACCGCGAGGCAGTTTCGGTTCACGCCGATCCAGTCGGATTATGGCGCCCGGCTCGCGCGCACGTTCGGCATCGACCCCGATGATCCCGACACCAACGCGGTTGTCCACGGCGGCGAGGTGTTCATGAAGTCGGATGCTGCGCTGACGGTGCTGTCGCAACTCCCAGGCTGGCGCTGGGTGCGCGCATTATTCGCGTTGCCGAAGCCGCTGCGGGATGCGGTCTACAGCCTCGTCGCGCGCAACCGCTATCGCATCTTCGGAAAGTATGACGCCTGCTTCGTGCCAGATGCGGATTTGCGAGCGCGAGTGATCGAGTAGCCCGCAATGACGGAGCTTGCAGCTAAGGCTTGCCCAGAGCCGCCAGCACTTCCTTCGCCGCCCGCTCGCCGCTGTCCCGTGCACCATGCGCCGTCGTGAAGAAATTCGGCGACGTCGCCTCTCCCGCAAAAAACAGTCGCCCATCGACCGGCGCGGCCAGCACTGCGCGATCCCCCGCGTGCCCGGGCAGCGCATGCGAATACGACCCCCGCGCGAAGGGATCGCGGGCCCAGCGCGATTCGTACAGCGGCTTCAGCTTGCGGCGGATGTCGTTGCCGAGAAAACCCGCGATCTCGCTGATGGCTTGGGCGGCGATGGCACCGTCGCCGGCATCTTCCAGCGCGCGGGCAAAGCTGCCGCCGAAAAAGCCCTCGATGCAGGGCTGGCCGAACGGGCGGATGTGATAGGTGCCCATCTCCGTGCGCATGGTGGCGCCGCGTAGATTGCCTTCTGTCGGAAAGGTCTCGGCGTCATCGAGGGCCAGCGTCACCTTATCGTCGACGCCGAGCGGCAGGCCGGCCGCTGCGTTTACCTTTGCGGGGAGCGGCGGCGAGAAGCGGATGGCTTCCTCCGCGATGAGATTGGTCGGCACGGTGACGATCGCCTTGTCCGCGGTCAGCGCGCCCCGCGACGTCTCGATGTGGACGCGTTTGTCCGAATGATCGATCAGCGCGACATTGCAATTCAGCGCCACCAGGCAGGGCGCACCATAGGCCGCAATCAGCGCGCCATAGCCGCGGCGGACGCGCCAATTGAAGTTGGTGTCCTCATAGGCGTCCCAGTCCAGCGTCGACATATCCTTCAGCTCGCAGCCGTTGATATAGGTCGAGATCGCGTCGATCATCGGATTCCAGCGATTGCCGGGTTCCAAATGCGAGCTCGCGGCCTCGTCCTTACCTGTTTGCGCCGCTTCCCACAGACGCTCATAGAACGCGTCCATTGCGCGCATGAAATCGTCGCGCTCGCTTTCCGGAAAGGCATTGCCGTAGGCCCGCTCGCGCCAGGGCGGCAGGTCCTTGTTGAGCTCGAAACCGAGCTGTCGCGCGATCGGCACGAAAGAGTTCTTGTCGGCCGAATGCAGCCAGCCGCAGCCGACGTCGAACGTCACCTCGGGCGAGGCCTGCACGGTCCAGGCCCGGCCGCCGAGCCGCTCACGCGCCTCCAGCACGATGACGGAGAGGCCAGTGTCCGTCAGTGCATGGGCTGCGCCGAGGCCGGCGGCCCCGGCGCCGATGATCGCAACGTCGACGGAGGAGGGGAGGGAGGTCATGGGCGGGCTCTAACACGTTCGTGAAGAGTGCTGAAGCCGCCACGCGCACAGCTGTCATCGCCCGGCTTGACCGGGCGATCCAGTATTCCAGAGACGATCGTTGTAGGCCGAGAAGCCGCGGCGTACTGGATGCCCCGGTCAAGCCGGGGCATGACAATGAGTGTGTACCGCGGCCTTACGCCACCGCTTCCTTGGCCTTTTCCGCGCGCTTGCGCTCGTTCGGGTCGAGGTGCTTCTTGCGCAGGCGGATCGACTTCGGGGTGACCTCGACCAGCTCGTCGTCTTCGATATAGGCGAGTGCCTTTTCCAGCGTCATGCGGATCGGCGGGGTCAGGCGCACCGCTTCGTCCTTCGAGGTGGTGCGGATGTTGGTGAGCTGCTTGCCCTTGAGCACGTTGATCTCGAGATCGTTGTCGCGGGTGTGCTCGCCGACGATCATGCCGCGATAGACCTTCCAGCCCGGCTCGATCATCATCGGGCCGCGGTCTTCCAGCTTGAACATGGCGTAAGCCACCGCTTCGCCCTGGTCGTTGGAGATCAGGACGCCGTTGCGGCGGCCCTGGATCTCGCCCTTGTAAGGGGCATAGCCGTGGAACAGGCGGTTCATGATCGCGGTGCCGCGGGTGTCGGTGAGCAATTCGCCCTGGTAGCCGATCAGGCCGCGGGTGGGCGCGTAGAACACCAGGCGCTGACGATTGCCGCCCGAGGGCTTCATCTCGATCAGCTCGGATTTGCGCTCGCTCATTTTCTGCACGACGACGCCGGAATGCTCCTCGTCGACGTCGATCACGACCTCCTCGATCGGCTCCATGGTGGCGCCGGTTGCTTCGTCCTTCTGGTAGACGACGCGCGGACGTGACACCGACAGCTCGAAGCCTTCGCGGCGCATGGTCTCGATCAGGATCGCGAGCTGGAGTTCGCCGCGGCCGGACACTTCCATTGCGTCCTTGTCGGCAGATTCGACGACGCGCAGCGCGACGTTGCCCTCGGCTTCGCGCAGGAGACGGTCGCGGATCATGCGGCTCGTCACCTTGTCGCCTTCGGTGCCGGCGAGCGGGGAGTTGTTGACGATGAACGACATCGACACGGTCGGCGGATCGATCGGCTGCGCCGGCAGCGGCACCTCGACGGTCGGATCGCAGAAGGTGTCGGCGACGGTGCCCTTGGTCAGGCCCGCAATGGCGACAATGTCGCCGGCTTCGGCTTCGTCGAGCGGCGTGCGCTCGAGGCCGCGGAACGCCAGGATCTTGGTGATGCGCCCGGACTCGACCAGCTTGCCGTCGGCGTTCAGCACCTTGACCTGCTGGTTCGGCTTCAGCGTGCCGGAAGAGATGCGGCCGGTGATGATGCGGCCGAGATAGGGGTTGGCTTCGAGGATGGTGCCGATCATGCGGAACGGACCTTCCTCGACCTTCGGCGGAGCGACGTGGCGCAAGATCAGGTCGAACAGCGGCTCCATGCCCTTGTCCTGCGGACCTTCGGGGCTATCCGCCATCCAGCCCTGCTTGGCCGACCCGTAGAGGATCGGGAAATCGAGCTGCTCCTCGCTGGCATCGAGCGCCGCGAACAGGTCGAACACCTCGTTAATTACTTCGGTCGGGCGCGCGTCGGGGCGGTCGACCTTGTTGATGACGACGATCGGCTTGAGGCCGACCTTGAGCGCCTTGGAGACCACGAATTTGGTCTGCGGCAGCGGGCCTTCGGCGGCGTCGACCAGCACCAGGGCGCCGTCCACCATGTTGAGGATGCGCTCGACCTCACCGCCGAAATCGGCGTGGCCGGGGGTGTCGACGATGTTGACGCGGGTGTCCTTCCACTGCACCGAGGCCGCTTTGGCCAGGATGGTGATGCCGCGCTCGCGCTCCAGATCGTTGGAGTCCATGGCGCGATCGGTCACCTTCTGGTTCTCGCGGAACGTGCCGGACTGCTGCAGGAGTTTGTCGACCAGGGTCGTCTTGCCGTGGTCGACGTGGGCGATGATGGCGACGTTACGAAGATTCATGAGTGAGCTTCTTTGCGGTCGAACAATGGGTTAAGCGCGATCTCGCCGGTCGGACCGGGACCTCTTCTCGAAACAACGCTGGAAGACTGGAAACGGGGCGCTTTCCGCCCAAAAAGGAAGCCCGGCCATATCAGACCGGGCGCCCTGCGCGTTGCGGCGCAATATATGCAAAAACGGCCAAAAAACAATGTGTTCTTTGGCCGTTGGTTGACTGAATTTTGTCCGGGAATCCCCGGGATTTAGGGCTGGGTCGGGGGATGAGCGGGGATCCTGCGTCCCTTGATCGCCGCCCAGATCATCGCGACCCCGCCGATCCCCACGACCAGTCCCAGAAAGACGAACGGCGCGATGTCGCCAGCGATCTTGCCGTCCTCGAACATCGACACTCCGCCGAACAGGAGTGCGCAGAGACCCGGCAGCAGCATGAAGATCCCGGCGATCGCCATCAGGGCGGTGAGGCAGCCGCTGCGAGCTGGGCCGGACGTTGGTGCGGGTGGCGGTAGAACCGGCGGTGGCGTGTCGCTCATCATGGTGCCTCCTCGGTTTGCCTCGCCTCGTGATAGGTCTGCCCCTCGAGCCCGGCGCGAATCCGGGAGATGGCGCCATTCCGATAGAAGAGATTGTAGGTGTCGAACGGGATGATCGCCCCCTGCTCGGTCACGAAATGGATGCAGCTGCGCTTGACGTTGCCGACGCAGAAATTGAAGCGGTCGAGAAACTGCACGATGGTGACGCGGAAGACGTTTTCGTAGGTGAGGCCTTGCGGCACCTCGAAGCTCGGCAGGCAGCACAGGAGCTCGCAGACGCGGTCGCTCGTGTTCAGCGGGCCAGAGGACAGCGAAAACAGATCCAAGAACTTCTCCTGGAATTTTTCGCGCAGCACCGGATATTTCTCCGGGCTGATCGTGTTGGGCATCACCGCCACGAGCTGCTCCTGCGGGATCAGCGAGGTCAGCGGCAGCACCTTCTCGCCGTTGCGCAGGCCATAGCCGATCGAGATGCTCTCGGGGTTGCAGGGCAGCGGGATCATGTCCTTGTCGCCGAACACGCCGGTTTCGATCACGCGCTTGCGGATCTCCGACAGCATGATGCGGTCGGTATTCTTGTCGAAGCTCTCGTTGCGGCCGGCATCCTGGACCGGCTGCAATGTCACCCCGCGCACGCACGTCCAGGTCAGCGCGTGGCGCACGATGTCGCCGATCTCGGAATCGTTGACGCCGCGCTTGATGGTCGCGACCAGCGTGGTCGAGATGCCGCAATGCTCGAGATTTTCCAGCGCCTGCTGGCGGATTTTTCGCAAGTCCGCGCCGCGCAGATTGATCAGCGCATCGCGATGCAGCGAATCGAACTGGAGATAGATCTCCAGCCCGCGCCTGTTTTCGGCGAGCCGCGCCACGAAATCCTTTTCGCGGGCGATGCGCAGGCCGTTGGTGTTGATCATGACGTGGCGGATCGGCCGGGCGCGCACCGCGTCCAGGATCGCGAAGAAGTCGGGATGCAGCGTTGGCTCGCCGCCGGAAATCTGCACGAGATCGGGCTCGCCTTCGCTGGCGACCAGCGCGTCGAGCATCTTCTCCACCGTCGCGAGCGGCGTGAATTTGGTTCGTGCCGGCGAGGACTCCGCAAAGCAGACCGGGCAGGTGAGGTTGCAATGCTCGGTGATCTCGATTAGCGCCAGGCAGGAATGCTGCTCGTGGTCGGGACAGAGACCGCAATCATAGGGGCAGCCGAATTGGGTTCGTTCCTGGAATTGCAGCGGCCGGTCGCCCGGCTTAATGAAATCCTTGCACAGCCGCCAATAGGCGGCATCGGTCGACACCAACGTCGATTGCACGCCGTGCTCCCTGCAGCGCTTTTCGTACCAGACCTCGTTGCCGAGAATCTGGATCTTGGTCGGCACCAGCTTCAGGCAGGTCTCGCAAAGAGATTGGGTCTGGCCCCAGAAGATGTAGGGACGCGACTTACGCAACGGCGCGTTCATGCAAGTGACTCTTTTTGTAAGCGTCTCGCTTTGGGTGCCGTCGCCAGCATGAATGCGGCGTAGAGCAGGACGGACAGCGACAGCAGGTGAAACAGGGTCAGGGACCCGATCAGCGTGCCATAGGGCTTGAGGAATTCCCATACGAAGCGTTGCATTCCGTAATAGGCGAGCACCAGGTAGAAACCATTGGTGATCGTGAACGCGTTCCGGTTCAAGACCGCCACCACATAGGCGAGCGCGAACAGGGCCATGGCCGCGCTCTCGTAGAGCTGCACGGGATGGCGGCGAACGCCGTCGCCGAAATCATGGCCGAAGGGCAGCGCCGTCGGCGTGCCATAGGTGAAATCGTCGAGGCCCGCGAGGTAACAGCCGATCCGGCCGATCGCGATGCCGAGCGCCAGCGGCAACGCGAACCGCGCGCCGGTTCGCACCGTGACGCCTGCGGACCATTTGTAGAGCTCGATTCCCACGATGCCGCCGGCCAGCCCGCCCTCGACCGAGCGCGCAATGCCGCTTTGCCCGGACAGCCACAGATTGGCGGAGCCGAACAGATAGGCGCCAAGGCCTGCGCCAAACACCAGCGTGGCGATATAGGGCAGCGCGAAGGATTGCGAGGGAAACTGCAAGCCCCGTCGCGACAGCCAATAGACGGCGGCAGCCGCCGCCAGCCAGGCCAGGATGTCGAAGAGAGTGTGAAGGAAAGCCCCGCTCATGCGGGGCCAGTATAGCACGACCGCGGTTAAAACGGCGCGCCGCGCATTATTGCAGGGGAGAAGAAGCTACCCGGCCTCCCGCTCCTCGGTCGGATAGACCCCGCGCAGCACTTCCTCGAAATGCATCTTTACGGCATCGTTGCACAGGCAGGCGCGCAGCCTCAGACCGTCGCGGTTGCGGACCAGGATCGAACCGCGCCTGGTGTCGAGCACGCCTTCGGCCTTGAACGACTGAAGCACGCGGCTGGCATAGGAGCGGCCAACGCCGAGCAAAGTCGCGAGCTGTTCGTGGGTCAGCGGCACACTGGTCTCGTCGCCAGTCCGCTCCATCGCCGCCAGGATCCATTTGGCGGTGCGCTGCTCGATCGAATGGATCGCGTTGCAGGCGGTCGACTGGAAGATCTGGGCCAGCATGCAATCGGCATAGCGGGCAAAGACGTTGCGCAGCGACGCCGAGCGCAGCTTGGCTGCTTCCAGCTTGGCAACGTGAATGCGCGCAAACGGTCCGCCGAATTTGACGCAGATCCGGGTATAGGCCGGCAGAAACCCCTCGCTGACGATGCCGCCCACCGCGCCTTCGCGGCCGACCAAAATGGTTTCGACGTCGCGGCCATCCTCGTTCGGGACGAGGAAAGTCGCGAGCGACGGGCCGCAAGGGAAGTGGACCACCTGCACGTCATCGCCGGGATTGTAGAGCAAGTGCCCGGCTGCAGAGTCCTCGACGGTCACGTGCGGCGCCACGAGGCCGTAGTCGACCTGACTCAAACGCCGCAGCAGATTGTTGGCCGGCCGGCTCTCGACCTCGGTGACCTTTCCGATACGCGCATCCATCCTGAACTCCCACCCTTCCTCCCCACCTTAGCGAGTTCCATCCTCCGGCTGTGTGCACAAGTGGACAGACCAGAGAACAATGATGTGGTGAGTTTCGTTCCGGGAACCCCCCGATGCGCTGCACGCAGGCATCGTGTCGCGGCAGTCCTGATCCGAAAACCTCGAACCAACATGCGATCATGGCACCCGCAAACTGCAATGGAACAGGCTGGCCGGCCGATGTTCTGATCGTCGAGGACGACCCGATCATCGCGATCGATTTCGAGGATCGCCTGCTCGGATTTGGTGTGGCCGCCGTGCGGACCGCGGGTTCGGTGACGCAGGCGTTGAACGCCATCGCCAAACGGACACCCGATTTCGCGCTGCTCGATGTCGAGCTGATCCGCGAGACGAGCTTTGCGATCGCCGAGCGGCTGATCGCGCTAAAGGTTCCGTTCGTGTTCGTCACCGGCTACGGCGCAGAGGCGCGCATTCCGTCCGAACCGGCGGGCCGGCCGCGGCTGCAGAAGCCGTGCTCGAGCGAGGCGCTGGAGGCGGCGCTGCAGGCACGGGACACCTGATCGCTATTTGCCGGAGCGAATGCAGAGCTCGGCGAGGTCGGTCTCGACGCCCTGGAAGAAGGTGTGCGGAAGCGGCGGCGAGGAGGCCTTCTTGATCGCCGCACTCTGCGCAATCGCCTCCTGATCGGACAATTGCAGGAAACGTTTCAGCGCCTTCGAGCGACTCTTCCTGGCGAACGCCTCCAGGTGCTCTTCAGTTGCATCGGACGGATTGAGACGGAGCAGAGCTTCGTTGCCTGTCTGCAATGGATAGACCGCTCCAAGTTTCACGCGGGCGATCACGTTGTAGCGGTCGAAATGCTCGAAGATCAAATCCAGGATCTTCGCCTGACGTATCGGCTCTTCCATCGCGAGATAGCGCTTTACGTCCGGATTGCTCTTCAGGCTTTCCAATTCGGCTGCGCCGGCAAATGGATTGTCGGAGATCTGCCGGACGATGAACGCCGATGTACCTTCCAGCATATGCGTGCCCCATGTGATGACGATATCGCGGCCGCGCGGTTCGAGCTGGTCGGCAGCCAACCCCTTGTCCGTCAGGCATGCCGGGTCGGCGCTTGCGCGCAGTGACTTGCCGAGCTCGGCGGTCAGCGCCTTGCCGTAAGGCGAAGCGAGGGCCTCGCGCACCAGCGTCGCTTTGTCCTGAGCCTTCTCTTGGGTCTGCGCGCATGTGGGGGATGCTGCGCTCAGCAGCAGCGCAATAACGATCGTTCGGCGGCTGAACGGCACGGCATCAACTCGAAAATCGCTGGGACGGCATCACGCCCTCGAAAATGCGCGGGCGCTCGCAATTGTCGTCCGGGCCGGCCGGATGGTTCATCCGGCTTCGAATTGGCCGTCACGCAAGCTTCGGATCGAGCGTGGTCGACCACAGCGCGACGTCGGCGCGATCGCGCAGGGTCACCGTCATCCGACCGGACGCGCCGTCGATCTTGACGTGTCCGAAGAACTGCATGCCGGCGGACGGCGGCAGGTTCTGGCTGTCCTTGCCCGGCACCTTGACGAAGCGCACCTCGGGGCCGAAGGTATTGTCGAGCGCGTTCGGGCCGAACGTGCCGGCATGCAGCGGGCCCGAGACGAATTCCCAGAACGGCTCGAACTCCTGAAATTGCGCCTTGTTCGGATCGTAATAGTGCGCGGCGGCGTAGTGCACGTCCGCGGTCAGCCACACCGTGTTGCTGATCGGCGCCATCTTGATGAAGCGCAGGATGTCGGCGATCTCGAGCTCACGGCCACGCACCGGGCCGTCGCCCTGCGCAACGGCTTCCGAGCCGCCCTTCGGCGTGTCGGAGACGATCAGGCCGATCGGCATGTCGGACGCGATCACCTTCCAGGTCGCGCGCGAGTTCAGCAGGCCGCGCTTGAGCCAGGCGATCTGCTCCGGGCCGAGGAAATAGCTGGCGGGGCCATAGGCGGTTTCGAGATTGGCACCGTTCGGCCCGCGATAGCTGCGCTCGTCGAGCACGAATACGTCGAGATGCGGGCCGTAGGAGATCTGGCGATAGACGCGGCCGGGTTCAGTGATGCTCTCCCGCAGCGGGTACATCTCGTGGAAGGCCCGGCCCGCGCGGGCTGCGAGCAGCGCGATGTCGCGCACCTTGTAGGCGGCCGGCAAGTCTTTCGACAGCGACCAGTTGTTGGTGACCTCGTGGTCGTCCCACTGCACGAAGACCGGCACCTCGGCATTGAAGGCGCGGAGATTGTCGTCGGTGAGATTGTATTTGTACGCGGCGCGGTACTCGTCCAGCGTCTCGGCGACCTTGGCTTTCCCCGGAATGGTGAGATTCTTCCAGATCTTGCCGTCGGCGAGCTTCACCTCGGGTTGGATCGGACCGTCGGCATAGATCGTGTCGCCCGAGTGCAGGAAAAAATCCGGCCGGTGCTTGCGCATTGTCGAGAAGGTGACCATGCCGCCGTCGTCGGGATTGATGCCCCAGCCCTGCCCTGCGACGTCGCCGCCCCAGACGAAGCTGACGTCGCGGCGGTCGGCCGGCGCGGTGCGGAAGCGGCCGGTCACCGCCCCGCCCTCGATCGCGCTGTGGGATAGATCGCGGAAGCGGACGCGGTAGAAGATGTCGTGGCCGGCCGGAAGATTCTCGACCAGCATCTTCGCGGTGAAGTCGCTTTCGGGCAGCGCCGCGATCGGCGGCAATGGGCGGGCGTCCCTAAAGGACTCGCTCGTGGCGACCTCGACCAGCATCTGCGATGGACGGTCGGCGCGCGCCCACACCACGCCGCCATCGACGGTGATGTCGCCCGCTTGCACGCCGTGGGTGACCGCCGGCCGATCAGCCGCGCGCGAAAGATACGGCATCGCCATTGTGCCGAGCGCACCGGCGCTGCTGGCGAGGAAGCGGCGGCGGGAGAATGTGATGGTCATGAGGCTCCGACCCCGGGGCTTGCGGGGGGAGCCCCGTCATTCCGGGGCGCGTAGCGCGAACCCGGAATCCATGTCTCCCCGCGAATGCTGCGCAATGGATTCCGGGTTCGATGCTTCGCATCGCCCCGGAATGACGTTGGGAGCTATATTGAGACAATGTGACGCAGCAATAACGCGCGCGGGCGCTCACGCGTTGCCGGCGGCCCGGAACTGCGCGCTGGCACGTTGCAGGTTCGGCGGCAGGCTGAACAGCACAGCCTTGCGGTCGGCGACGGCGGCGTGGAATTGGTCGAGTGCGATGTTGAAGGCGGTGAGCGCGGCTTCCTCGATCGCGCCGTGATCGAAGCAGCGCAGCGTGTCGCGCAGGATCTCATCGGCCTCGGTCTGCATCTGGTCCAGCTCTTCGGTCGTCTCGCACTTGCGTGCCGCGGCAATCATGTCGAGCAGGCGTTCGCGCTGGTGATTGTTGTTGTCGCGCTCGTCCTTCTTCAGATAACCGGCGAACCAGGCGCCGACCGAGCCCATGGCCGAAAGCGCCATCAGGCTCCACCAGATGTAATCGCTGTATTTGTCGAGGAAGGTCTTCTCCTCGCCGTCGACGAAAGCGGCCGCACCCGGATGCGCCGGGATCACTGCATCCTTGTCGGTGTCGGGCGTCTCGATCTTCGCCGCCAGCGGGAATTCCGTCACCAGTTGCTGGCGCACGGCGAACAGCTGGCGCGTGAACGCTGCGATGTCGGCCTCGGATACGCCTTTGCGCGCCACGATGTGGTGCGCGAAGCTGATGGTCTTGACCTCGTCGTCGGGGCGATCGGGCGAGCCGCCGTAAGTGCCTGCGGGAATCTCGGCCGCTTCATAGATCGGATGGTTTTGCGCGATCGCGTCGGCGGAATCGATGGCAAGGAAGGTTGGCGTGCCGCCCTCCCTGACCGATGCCGAGATCGCGTCCGCCGTGATCTTGCTGTTGACCGGGCCTGCTGCGAGATAGACGTCGGCCTTCTGCGCCTTGATCGCCTCGGCAACTTCATTGACGGGAAATTGCACGATCTCGACCTTGGTCGGGTCGACGCCGTATTGGTGGAGGATCACCTTGAGCAGATTGACGTTGGCCTGGGTGCGGCCGATGACCCCGACGCGATGGCCGGCGAGCTGCGCGATCTTGGTGATCTTCGCGCCCTTCTTCTTTCCTTTGGCGGGCACGGACCACAGCACCACGACGTTCTTGCGCAGGGTCGCGACAGCCTGCGCGTTCTTCGGCACGTCGAGATCGCCGCGCACGATGGCGAGATCGACCTTGCCTTCCGCGAGCGCATTGGCACTGGCGGTCGCGCCGTCGGTCTGGATCGGGCGCAGCCGCACATAGCTCTTGTGCTGCGCGAAGCCTTGCGTCAGCGCCTGCACGACCTTGACGTCGTCGCTGTTGGCGGGGCCGACCGCGATTCTGAGCGTCACGGGACGCATCGCGAAGTAATAGCCGCCGGCGACCACGCCGACGATCGCAAGCAGGAACGCCAGAGACACGAGCGCCGTCTTCCGCGCCGCGGATCGCGGCGAAGGCGGAGGGGGCGCTTCGGCCAGGTCCAATCCCCCGGTCATCGATCTCCCAAACAGGCGCTTCAGGCTCAGTTTCATCTTGGCCGGCGATTTACGCCCGCAATTGTAGCAAATTTCTTGTCCGGCGGGGTTACATCTCCGTCATGGTTAGCGGATGGAGGAAATCCCCCGTATGAACCCGGGCGTCGGCACGGCGTTAGGGTAAAGTTCCTCCGAAGGATGGAGATGGTGATGGCAGAACGGCTCTCGGCGGAGGCGCGCAGGCAGGCGCTGGGCGGACTATCCGGCTGGACTGACGTCCAAGGCCGCGACGCCATCGGGAAAACCTTTGTCTTCAAGGATTTCAACGAGGCGTTCGGCTTCATGACCCGCGCCGCGCTGGTCGCGGAGAAGATGGATCACCACCCCGAATGGCGCAACGTCTACAAGACGGTGGAGGTGGTGCTGTCGACCCACGACGCCGGCGGCGTCACCGCGCGCGACATGGCGCTCGCCAAGGCGATGAACGCCATCGCAGGCTGACACCAAGCAGACGTCTTGCAGGGACCGGCTGCATCCCCATCTTGTGATCAGCCGGGATCGGGCGGTCCTCCGCCTCCCGCAGAACGGGGAGCATTTGAGCATGGCTGCCGAGCACAGCGTTGGCTTCGAGCCGGCCGATCGGCTCGCGGAAGATCGCGAGAGCGTGCGCCGCCGCTTCTGGCGCAAGCTGAAGCGGGTCGCTGCGCATCTGCCGTTCGCGGAGGATCTACTTGCCGCCTATTACTGCGCGTTCGACCGGCAGACGCCGCGTCACGTCCAGGCTTCGCTGCTCGGTGCAATCGCCTATTTCGTCCTGCCGTTCGATTTCGTCGCGGACGTGATGCCCATGCTCGGCTTCGCCGATGACGCCGCCGTGCTCGCCACCGCCATCCGCATGGTTGCCGGCCACATCACGCACGAGCATCGCGAGGCCGCCCGCGCCGTGCTGAGGCGCGGCATAGATGAGGCGGACGGCAAAGCAGAAGTCGCGTAGCCTACGCGACTTCTGCCACCTGCATCAGCTCACGGATGCAAGATCACCTTGCCCATGGCCTGCCGTCCCGCCAGCACCTTCAACGCATCGGCCGTCTGCGCCAGCGGGAAGGTGCGGTCGACATGCGATGAGATCTTGCCTTCCGCGGTCCACTTCACCAGCTTCTCGAGATTGGCGCGGTTCTTGGCCGGGTTGAGCCGGGTCCAGGCGCCCCAGAACACGCCGCGGATGTCGCAGCCCTTCAGGAGCGCGAGGTTCAGCGGCATCTTGGGAATGTCGCCGGCGGCAAAGCCGATGACGAGGAAGCGGCCTTCCCATGCGATCGAGCGCAGCGCCTGTTCGGCGTAAGCACCACCAACGGGATCGAAGATGATGTCGACGCCCTTGCCGGCGGTGAGCTTGCGCAGGCCTTCCTTCAGATCTTCCTTGGCGTAGTTCAGCGTCAGCTCGGCGCCGTGCGCCTTGGCGAATTCGAGCTTCTCGTCCGACGAGGCGCAGGCGATCACCTTCAACCCCATCAGCTTGCCGAGCTCGCAGGCCGCAAGGCCGGTGCCGCCGGCTGCGCCCAGCACAGCGAGCGTCTCGCCCGGCTTGGGGCTGGCGCGATCTTCCAGCGCATGCAGCGCGGTGCCGTAGATGATGATGATGCCGGCCGCGCGGTCGTAGTCGAGATTGTCGGGGATCTTCACGATCGATGCCGCCGGCAGCGCGATCTTCTCGCGTGCGCCGTTGTGGCCGCAGGAGGCGACCACGCGATCGCCGACCTTGAGATCAGTGACACCAGCGCCGATGCTCTCGATCACGCCCGCAACTTCCGCGGCCGGCGAGAACGGGAACGGCGGCTTGATCTGGTACTTGCCCTGGATCATCAGGATGTCGAAGAAATTCAGCGCCGCCGCCTTGATCGCGATCACGGCTTCGCCGGGCCCCGCCACCGGATCCGGCACCTCAGTCAGGACGAGGTCGTCGGGCTGGCAATATTGCGAGCAGAGGATGGCTTTCATGGCGGCACCTTGAGGGCGTTTCGGGTGGAATTATAGTTTGGCCGTTTCTGCCGGATTTAGGCAGTGGCGACAATCCGGATTCTTTGTCTGGGGTCAGCGACGGCCTATCCTCCGTCATTGCGAGCGCAGCGAAGCAATCCAGAGTCCGTCCTGCGGAAATAGTCTGAATTGCTTCGTGGAGCCTGTCATCGGGCCGCGCTTCGCGCGGACCCGGTGGCTCGCAATGACGAAATCCGCGGAGAAAGGATTCAAACGATGTTTGAAACAAGCCTGCTGAAGAACAAGCGCATCCTCATTACCGGTGGTGGCTCGGGTCTTGGCGCTGCGATGGGGCGTCGCTTCCTCGCGCTCGGCGCCGAGCTCGTGATCTGCGGCCGCAAGCTCGAGCGGCTCGAGGCGACGGCGCGCGAGATGCGCGACGAGACGGGCGGCACGGTCACGACCATCGCCTGCGACATCCGCGAGGGTGCGGCGGTCGACAGCATGATGGATGCGATCTGGCGCGAGGCGCCGCTCGACATCCTCGTCAACAATGCCGCTGCCACCTTCATCGCACAGAGCGAGCATCTCTCCTTCCGCGCCGCGGACGCGATCCTGGCGCCGACACTGCATGGCGCGATGTATTGCACGCTCGCCGCCGGCAGGCGCTGGATCGAGGCTAACCATCGCGGCGTCGTGCTGTCGATCCTCTCGACCTCCACCATCACCGGCCGCGCCTTCACCGTTCCCTCGGCGATGGCGAAATCCGCACTGCTGGCGATGACCAGGAGTCTTGCGGTGGAATGGGGCCCGAAGGGCATCCGGACCGTGGCGATCGCGCCGGGCCCGTTCCCGACCGCGGGGGCCACCGGGCAGCTCCGTCTCGAAGGCCGTGACGAAGGCTGGACCTCGCGCAATCCGCTCGGCCGCACCGGCGAGCACGGCGAGCTTGCCGATCTCGCCAGCTTCCTGGTCTCGGACCGCGCCGCCTACATCAATGGCGAGATGGTGGTGATCGACGGCGGCGCGCATCTGCGCAGTTCCGGCGCCGAGGATTTGCTCGGCTGGACCGAGGCGCAATGGGCCGCGCAGCGCGCCGCCCGATCCAGGGCCTAGCCGCCGAAGATGCCGCTAACTGCCTTCCCAAATTGAACTTTCCCGGCTATCCCTGCCCGGGGACAAAGCGCGCTCGGGCCATCTTCCAGTCACAATATTGAGGGAACCAACGCGGCATGTGGCGGGTGCTGATTTTAGCTTTGATGACTGGCGTGGCGGCCGGGGGAATCGCCGTGTCTGCGCGGGCGCAGACGGCGCAACCGACGCCCAAGTCCAGTCCAGCTCCAAAAGAGGCGGCACCGAAGCCGGCGGCGCCGCCGGCCAACACCAACGCAAAGGCGGCCCCGAAGCCCGAGAGCAAGCCGGCGGCCCCGGCTGCGGCCGTTGCGGGGGGCGCGGAGCCGACCCTGATCGGGCAGTTCGGCACCTGGGGTGCCTATTCGGCGACGCCGAACGGCAAGAAGGTCTGCTTCGCGCTGGCCAAGCCGTCGTCGTCGAAGACCAATCCGCCGAACCGGCCGCGCGATCCCGCCTATGCCTTCGTCTCGACCCGGCCGGCCGAGAAGGTCAATAACGAAGTCTCGGTCATGATCGGCTATGCGCTGAAGCCGGGCTCGGAATCGACCGCCGAGGTCGGCGGCGCCTCCTTCGCCATGTACACGCAGGGCGACGGGCTCTGGATCAAGAATGCGGCCGAGGAGGAGCGGATGGTCGAAGCCATGCGCAAATCCGCCGATCTCGTCGTCAAGGGCGTCTCGGCCAAGGGGACCGAGACGACCGACACCTTCTCGCTGAAGGGCCTCGCCCAGGCGCTCGACAAGATCGCGCAGGATTGCCGGCGTTAAGACTGCGGGCGATAAGGTCGCAATCGGCGGTTCCGGTTGTTATATAAGGCCGGTTCCATAAATTCGGTCGTCATGGCCGGGCTTGTCCCGGCCATCCACGCTAGCCACAAGCGAAGAGAACGTGGATGCCCGGGACAAGCCCGGGCATGACGAGACAGCAACTATTCAGGCAACCAATGCAACCGACGACCGAGCCGCACAACGGCCTCCTGGTGGAGAAGACCCCGCTCGAAACCTATGTGCCGCCGGCCAAGCCGTCGCTGATCGGCCTGTCGCGCACCGAGCTTGCCGATCGGCTCGGCGAGATCGGCGTCGCACCGGCCCAGCGCAAGATGCGAGTGCAGCAGCTGTGGCACTGGCTCTATTTCCGCGGCGCCCAGAGTTTTGACGAGATGAGCTCGATCTCGAAGGGCATCCGCGCCGAGCTCGCGCAGCATTTCACCGTCGACCGGCCCGAGGTCGTGGCCGAGCAGATCTCCAACGACGGCACCCGCAAATGGCTGTTGCGGCTGCCGAGCGGCGACAATGTTCAGAAGGCGCATGAAGTCGAGTGCGTCTATATCCCCGAGACCGACCGCGGCACGCTCTGCGTTTCCTCGCAGGTCGGCTGCACGCTCAATTGCGCCTTCTGCCACACCGGCACCCAGCGCCTGGTGCGCAACCTCACCGCCGGCGAGATCGTCGGGCAGGTGATGGTCGCGCGCGACCGCCTCAACGACTGGGCCGATCGCGAGGACGGCACGCGCCGCGTCACCAACATCGTGATGATGGGCATGGGCGAGCCGCTCTACAATTTCGACGCGGTGCGCGATGCGCTTCTGATCGTCGGCGACAACGAAGGCATCGGCATCTCCCGCCGCCGCATCACGCTGTCGACCTCGGGCGTGGTGCCGAACATCGTGCGCGCCGGCGAGGAGATCGGCGTCATGCTCGCGATCTCGCTGCACGCGGTGCGCGACGAGCTGCGCAACGAGCTGGTGCCGCTCAATCGCAAATATCCGATCAAGGAGCTGCTGCAGGCCTGCCGCGACTATCCCGGCGCCTCGAACGCGCGACGCATCACCTTCGAATATGTGATGCTCAAGGGCGTCAACGATTCGCTCGACGATGCCAAGCTCCTGGTAAAGATGCTCAAGGGCATTCCGGCCAAGATCAATCTGATCCCGTTCAATCCCTGGCCCGGCACCGCCTATGAATGCTCCGACTGGGACCAGATCGAAAAGTTCTCCGAATACATCTTCAACGCCGGCTATTCCTCGCCGGTGCGCACCCCGCGCGGCCGCGACATTCTCGCCGCCTGCGGCCAGCTCAAGTCGGAGACGGAAAAGCTCTCGGCGCGCGAGCGCCAGGCGCTGCGCGCCATGGCGATGACGGATTAGGTCGGGATGCCCACGCTCCCGCCTCCTCGTCATTGCGAGCGCAGCGAAGCAATCCAAAATATCTCCGCGGCGGCAGTCTGGATTGCTTCGTCGCATCAGCGCAAAATTGCTGCGCAATTTTGTCGCGAGCTCCTCGCAATGACGGCGAGGTGATTTTGACGTCATGTCCCTGATCGGCCGCCTCGTCGTCATCTTCATCGGCTTCCTCGCCGCCTGCTTTGTCGGCGGCATGATCGTCGTCGTCGCGCTGCTGTTTCCGGAATTCGCCGATCTCGGCGCCGGTCCGGTCGACCAGGGCACGATCGACATCCTGCTCGGCTTCGGCTTCATCTTCGTGTCCGGCTTTGCGCTGGTGCCGGCGGCGGTGATCGTCGCGATCACCGAAGCGCTCTACATCCGCAGTGCGATCGCCTATGCCGTCGGCGGCGGCCTTGTCGGGCTCGCCTGCTATCTCGGCCTCGTCCCGTTCCATTCCGACACGTTGCAGTTCGAGGGCATCGTCCGGCGTCACCTGGAGATCATGACGGGCGCGGGCATCGTTGCCGGCTTCGTCTACTGGCTGATCGCCGGCCGTAACGCCGGCGCCTGGCGCGAACCGCCGTCCCCGCGCAAGCCGCCTCCGCCGTTGCCGGCGAATTCAAGGCCGGGCCCGCGGTGAGTTTCCTACCCTCCCCTGGGGTTTCCATCCCTGCCCCACTCCGCTAAACCGCGCGCCATGAACAGGACTGGACTCTTCATCGCCCTGGCGCTGTGGCTCGTGATCGGCGTCGTCTTCGGCCTCTATCCCGAGCTCGATCTCAAGCTCGCTTCGCTGTTCTTCGACGCGGAGACCAAGACGTTTCCGCTCAAGCTGAACGGGTGGGCCGGCTTTGCGCGCGATGCGGCGATGTGGATCGCCTGGGCCTTCGCCCTTCCCTCGATCGTCGCGCTCGTGGTCAAGATGATCCGGCCCGACCGGCCGCTGATGGTGCCGGGGCGTACGGTCATCTTCCTGCTGGTGACGATGACCATGTCGGCCGGTATTCTGACCAACCTGACGTTCAAGAATTATTGGGGCCGTCCGCGTCCGGTGGTGGTGACCGAGTTTGCCGGCGATCAGCAATTCGTGCCGTGGTGGGATCCGCGCGGCACTTGCGGGCGCAATTGCTCGTTCTTCTCCGGCGAAGGCGCGACGGCGTTCTGGACGCTGGCGCCGGCCGCGCTGGCGCCGCCGGCGTGGCGGCCGCTCGCCTATGCCGCCGCCGTGGTGTTCGGCGCCTTGACCAGCGCCCTGCGCATGGCCTTCGGCGGGCACTTTTTCACCGACGTTTCGATCGCGGGCCTCGTCACCTTCGTCGTGATCTGGTTCGCCTACGCGCTGATCTATCGCTGGCCGCGGACGCGGTTCTCGGACGAAGCGGTGGATGCCGCCCTGACCCGGCTGAACATGCCCGCTTACCGGCTCCGTCAGCGCCTGTTCGGCCGCAAGACCGGCCCCGAGCCCTCGGTTTGAGCCATTAAAGGGGTGCCGAGCCCCGCGAAATTTGATATTCGCGCGGTCGAACGCACCCATCACATCAGCTTGAGACCCGATTGGAAGCCCCATGACCACGATCCTGAAAAGCCTGCCCAAGGGTGAGAAAGTCGGCATCGCTTTTTCGGGCGGCCTCGACACCTCTGCGGCGCTGCTCTGGATGAAGCAGAAGGGGGCGCGCTGCTACGCCTACACCGCCAATCTCGGTCAGCCGGATGAAGCCGACTACAACGAGATCCCGCGCAAGGCGATGGAGTTCGGTGCCGAGAACGCGCGGCTCGTCGATTGCCGCACGCAGCTGGTTCACGAGGGCATCGCCGCGATCCAGTCCGGCGCCTTCCATATCTCGACCGGCGGCATCACCTATTTCAACACCACGCCGCTCGGGCGCGCCGTCACCGGCACGATGCTGGTCGCAGCGATGAAGGAAGACGGTGTCAACATCTGGGGCGACGGCTCGACCTTCAAGGGCAACGACATCGAGCGCTTCTACCGCTACGGCCTGCTCACCAATCCCGGCTTGAAGATCTACAAGCCCTGGCTCGACCAGCAGTTCATCGACGAGCTCGGCGGCCGCGCCGAGATGTCGGCGTTCATGACCGCGCAGGGATTCGCCTACAAGATGAGCGCCGAGAAGGCGTATTCGACCGACAGCAATCTGCTCGGCGCCACCCATGAGGCGAAGGATCTCGAGAGCCTCGACAGCGGCATCAAGATCGTCAATCCGATCATGGGCGTGCCGTTCTGGCGCGATGACTGCAATGTCAAGGCCGAGAAGGTCGTGGTGCGCTTCGAGGAGGGGCAGCCGACCGCGCTGAATGGCCAGACCTTCTCCGATCCGGTCGCGCTGTTCCTGGAAGCCAACGCGATCGGCGGCCGTCACGGCCTCGGCATGAGCGATCAGATCGAGAACCGCATCATCGAGGCCAAGAGCCGCGGCATCTATGAGGCGCCTGGCATGGCGCTGCTGCACATCGCCTATGAGCGCCTCGTCACCGGCATCCACAACGAGGACACGATCGAGCAGTACCGCATCAGCGGCATGCGCTTGGGGCGCCTGCTCTATCAGGGCCGCTGGTTCGATTCGCAGGCGTTGATGCTCCGCGAGACCGCACAGCGCTGGGTCGCCCGCGCCGTCACCGGCGAAGTCACGCTCGAGCTGCGCCGCGGCAACGATTATTCGATCCTCAACACCGAGAGCCCCAACCTTACCTATGCGCCGGAGCGGCTGAGCATGGAGAAGGTGGAGGACGCCGCCTTCACGCCGGCCGACCGCATCGGCCAGCTCACCATGCGCAACCTCGACATCGCCGACACCCGCACCAAGCTCGGTCTCTATTCGAAGACCGGTCTGTTGTCGGGCAGCGAAGGCTCGCAGATCTTCCGGCTCGAGAGCGACAAGGGCTGAGGCTTTCCGGAGCCCGGATTGCGCTTCGCTCCATCCGGGCTCCGAGCTTAATGACGCTGTCATTCTCGGCCGCTACGCTTTCACTGTTGGAAACGGGATTGCGGAGCATCGCACATGGTCAGGGGATCGGCACTCGCCTCTCTCATTGTTCTCTGTTGGGCATCATCATCGTCGGCGCAGACGATCTATCCGATCGATCGCGCCGAGATCCTGGCCGGAGCCAAGTTCGACTTCAAGGTTGAGCTCCCCGGGCTGGTCGATCCCGCAAAGTTGAAGGTGACGGTGAACGGCGCGGATTACTCGGCCGCGTTCGGTCGCTCTGGAACCTTCACCCAGCGCGAGGACGGCAAGGAGCAGTCGGCCCTGATCCTGCGCGACGTCACGCTGTCCACGCCCGGCAGCGTTGCCGTCGAGGTAAGCGACGGCACACGCCAGCGCAGCGTCACATGGACTGTCTACGACACCGGCCCGCGCAAGGCGAAGAACGTCATCCTGTTCATCGGCGACGGCATGTCGCCGGCGCATCGGGTCGCCGCGCGAATCCTGTCCAAGGGCATTTCGGAAGGCAAGAGCCGCGGCAAGCTCGCCATCGACGACATGCCCCATATGGCCCTAGTGGCAACCGCCGGCTCGGACTCGATCATCACGGATTCCGCGAACTCGGCGAGCGCCTATGCGACCGGGCACAAGAGCGCCGTCAATGCCCTCGGCGTCTACGCCGACCGCAGCGCAAGCCCGCTCGACGATCCCAAGGTCGAAACCATCACCAGCCTCGCCAAAAGACGGCTCGGCATGGCGATCGGTGTCGTCACCAATACCGAGATCGAAGACGCGACGCCGGCGGCGATGGTCGCGCACACCCGCCGGCGCGCCGCCTATGACGACATCGTCGAGCAGTTCTTCGCGGCAAAGCCGGATGTGATGATGGGCGGCGGCAGCGCGAATTTTCTGCCGAAGTCGGCTGCCGGCTCCAAGCGCAAGGACGAGACCGACTACATCGCGAAGTTTCGCGATGCCGGTTATCAGGTGGCGACCACCGCGGGCGAGCTCAGCGCCTCTGCCGCCAAGCAGGAGACGAACAAGCTGCTCGGCCTGTTCGCCACCGGCAACATGGATGGCGCGCTCGACCGCAAATTCCTCAAGGGCGGCGGCGTCAAGAAATTCCCCGAGCAGCCTGATCTGACCGAACAGGTGCAGGCGGCGTTGAAAATCCTCTCGAAGAACGAAGCCGGCTTCTTCCTGATGGTCGAATCCGGAATGATCGACAAATACGCGCATTTGCTCGATATGGAGCGTGCCGTCTACGACACGATCATGCTCGACAACGCGGTGCGTCAGACGCGCGAATGGGCGCGCGCCCGCGGCGACGACACCCTCATCCTGGTGGCGGCGGACCACAATCACCCCAACAGCCTCGTCGGCACGGTGAATGACGACATGGCCACCGTGCCCAACGTTCCCTTACGCGAGCGCGTCGGGGTTTACGACAAGGCCGGATTTCCGAACTATCCGGCCCCAGACGCGGAAGGCTACCCGTCACGCATCGACGTGAGCCGCCGGCTTGCCATCTTCTCGGCGAGCCTGCCCGATCACTACGAGACGTTCCGTCCGAAGCTCGACAATCCCAACGAGCCGACCGTCAAGGCCGGCGACGACGGCACCTTCAAGGCCAACGACAAATACAAGGAGGTCCCGGGCGCGGTCCTGCGCCCCGGCAATCTGTCGTCGCTGGTCGGCGCCAGCGTGCATTCGGGCGAGGACGTCATTGTCACGGCGGCGGGCCCGGGGAGCGACCGCGTGCACGGCTCGATGGACAATACCGAAGTGTTCCGTGTCATGGCCGAGGCGCTGGGATTGGCTGCGCGAGAATGATGGGGGCGACTGCCAACCTGGGCCCAATCACATTCCTGCCGCAGGCGAGCGCGGCAGGCCGGGCCGCCCTGGTCCGCTCACGTTCCATCAATTCACGACGAGTGAGGCGGCGTGAAGACCAGCTTCACGCAGCTGCGGAAGAGCAGGATCTGTCGCTCCAGCCGCTTCGGGTCATTGAGGGTCTTCGACATGATGATTGCGCCGTCGACCACGCACGAGATCATCTCCGCGAGATCGTCGAGGTCGATCGGCTCGCGGGGCGGATAGATGGCGGCGATGCCGTCGAGAATCTCGCGGAAGTGCGCATTCCAGCTCCGGACCGATTGCGCGGTTAGATCGCGAACATCGCGATCGAACAAGCGCTCCTGATAGCAGATGCTGGCGATCAGGCAGCCGGGATGGCCGTTCGGCAGATCGGCCATGACTTCGGCGAGTAGTTTCAGCGAGATCAGGAACGACTGCAGCGGGTCGTCGGAGAGCTCGCGTCCGCGCCTGAAGATCTCGTCGAACAGGCGGTCATTCGTATCCACGTAGCGACGCAGCATCTCCCGTGCGAGCGCGTTCTTGTCCCTGAAGTGATAGAAGAACCCGCTCTTGGTCAGTCCGGCCTCGGCAATGACCTCCTCGATCGAGGTGGCGCCGAAGCCCTTTGCGAGCACCGCCGCTTCCGCGATCTGGAGAATGCGATCCCGCGTCGCTTCGCCCTTTCCCATCGATCTCTCCAGAACTGTACCGACAGTGCGGAAATTGGCCCTTGGGGCAAAGGCCCACTCCGCGTGACACGTGCAAATCATTGATTTGTCTCCGCTTGCGGGTGGAAGTTCAGGCGCACCATGGGGCTTCTAGAGCGACGCGACATTATGCGGCACCAAATGCCGCGACCGAACACGGGCGTAGCGCGACCGAGTGAAGAGAGCGGCCCGTCCAAATGATGGAGCGATCAATGGCCAGATACAGACATGGTCTGCCGCAGCGCGGCGGCGGCATTTTCCTGACCGATGGCGGCATGGAAACAACCCTCATATTTCAGCACGGGCTGGAGCTGCCCCACTTTGCGGCATTCGTGCTGCTCGACAGCGCGGATGGCCGCGCGCATTTGAGGCAGTACTACCAAGCCTACCTGCGTATCGCGCGGCAGCATGGGCTCGGCTTTGTCCTCGACAGTCCGACCTGGCGCGCCAACCCTGATTGGGGCGCCAAGCTCGGCTATGATGCGGCCAGGCTCAAGGCCATTAACATGCGCGCCATCCGCTTCCTCGACGAATTGCGCGGCGCTTGGGAGTCCCCCGCCACGCCTTGCGTCATCAATGGCGCGATCGGTCCGCGAGGCGATGGCTACAAGGCCGGCAACATGGACGCGGCGGAGGCGGAAGCCTACCACTCAGGCCAGATCTCGGCCTTCGCCGAGGCGGGCGCCGACGTGGTGACTGCATTCACGCTGACCAGCATCAACGAAGCCGTGGGCGTGGTCCGTGCGGCCAAGAGGCAGGACATTCCGGTCGCCATCTCTTTCACGGTCGAAACCGATGGCCGCCTCGTCCGGGGAGAGTCGCTGCGCGAGGCGATCGAGGCGGTCGACGACGCAACTGAACGTGCCTGCGAATACTTCCTGATCAATTGCGCGCACCCAACTCACTTCGAGAGTGCACTCGCCGCAGGCGAGGCGTGGGTCCAGCGCATCCACGGCATCAGAGCTAATGCATCGGTCAAGAGCCACGCCGAGCTCGACGAATCGGAGGCGCTAGACAGTGGTGATCCCGCAGATCTCGGCCGCCGCTATCGTTTGCTCAGGCGCGCATTCCCCGGGATGCGCATTCTCGGCGGCTGTTGCGGCACTGATCACCGGCATGTTGCCGCCGTTTGCGAGGCATGTCTGCCTTCGGAAGCGATGACGGCGTGACAAGAAGAATGGCCGGGATCGCTCCCGGCCATTTTTTTCTTGCGAAGGTCTTACTGGCGCGGCGGAGGCGCCGCATCGGCCTGGCCGCCGTTGAGCAACGGCGTGATGCGGCGGACGGTGACGCGCCGGTTGATCAGGCTCGCGCCTTGCGTCTGCTCCTTCAGATACTGCTCGCCATAGCCCTGCGACGTCAGGTTCTCCGCGGGCACACTGAATTGCTGCGTCAGCAATTCGGCTGCGGCCTGCGCGCGGCGATCCGACAGCGACAGATTGTCGACCTCGTTGCCGACCGCATCGGTGTGGCCCTCGATCAGGAACACCTCCTGCGGGTTGGCCTGGAGCGCCTGGTTGATGCCGTCGGCGATCACTTGGAGCCGCGCCGCCTGATCCGGCGGAATGGTCCACGAGCCGGTCTCGAAGTTGATCGTGTTGACGTCGATGCTCGGCATCTGCATGCGAACATTGGGGCTGTAGCGGATCTCGTCGAGCGAGTAGCGTCGGTCGATCCGCTGCACCGGCGGAGCCCGCATCGTTTCGTAGATCACCTGCGGCGGCGCCTCCTGGGCGTCGACGATGTAGCGATCGTAGGGAATGTTGACCACCGGCGGCGGCACGTCGACGTAGAAGCCGCCGACCGCCCGCGGATCGCGGTAGGTGTTGTCGATGATGACGATCTCGCGTCCGCGCGGGTCCCGGCGGATACGACGCAGGAGCGAGCCGTCCGGCCCGACCACGGTGATCACCTCGCTGCCGTCGGGACGGATCACGACGGTGCGGGTTTCGCCGCCGACGGTGTCGGTGCGGATGTCGCGGGCGCCATAGCGGAAGCGATAGAGATCGTTGCCGCGGACGTAAGCCTGCCCGCCCGGATCGCGGATGATGATGCGGTCCGGCTCGGTGTAGACGGTGCGGCCGCCTTCGACGACCTCGCGCCGTTGGCTATGGAGATCGGCGATGGTGGCGCCGATCACGGCGCCCGCCACCACGCCGGCACCGATCGCAAGCGGCGTCAGGTCACGCTGCTGCGGTCGCGGCGGCGGCGGCAGGGGCGCTGCGACCGTCGGCGCGGCGCGGAAGGCCGGCGCGACCGTCGGCGGTCTGTATTGTGCCCGGTCGGGTGGTGGCGCTGCGGCGGGCGTGCCGGGCACCACGGTCGGAGCCGCGGCGCCGGCGGGAGGTGCCGGCGGCCGGGCGGGTGCACCAGCCTGCGGGGGCGCAGCCGGAGTCCCGGCGGCGGGCGGACCGGCAGGAGGCGTTCCACCCTGTTGTCCCGGGGCTGGCGTTGCCGTCGGGGCCGGAGTTGCGCCGGGCGCGGGCGTTGCCGACCCCGGACGTCCGGGCGGCGGGGGTGGCGGCGTGCTGCCGGGCGTGGGCGTTGCTGTTGGAGCGGGCGCGGCGCCGGGTGCGGGTGATCCCGCCGGGGGCGGCGGCGCGCCAGGACGTACGCCGGGCGGAGGTGCGCCGGGGCGACCAGCCGGCGGTGCGCCGGGAGCCGGCGTTGCGGTTGGCGCAGGCGTCGTCGTCGGTGCCGGGGTCGCCGTTGGAGCTGGCGTGGCCGCTGGCGCAGGCGCACCGGGGCGGGCCGGGGGCGCGGCTGTCGGAGCAGGCGGTGTTGCCGTCGGCGCAGGCGCGGGGCTCGGCCGGGCCGGCGGAGCCGCTACGGGAGGCGGCGGCGGAGGCGGCGTCGGGCGAGCCGCAGGCGGCGGCGTGGTGGGGGCCTGCTGCTGCGGCGCCGCCGCAGGAGGCGGTGCGGGCGGCGGCGTGGGAGCCGGGCGTGCGGCGGGCGGAGGCGGCGGCGGGGCAGCGGGGCGCGCAGCCGGAGGCGGCGGTGTCGGGGCTTGCTGCTGCGGGGCGGCGGCCGGAGGCGGCGAAGGCTGCTTCGGAGCAGCAGGCGGCGGCGGGGGCGGCGG